>JALYSG010000002.1:0-47123 GCA_030854945.1 Armatimonadota bacterium | reverse complement strand
GATTGAAACTCAGGAAGCACACCGTCAACGCGGATCGAACCGCCTGTAGCTGCGGCCGCGATGAGGTAGGTGCCTGCCTGGAGACGATCTGCAGGAATCTGATGCTCACCGCCGCCCAGATGGTCAACTCCCTGGATGGTGATCGTGCTCGACCCGGCGCCTTCTACTCGACCGCCCATTCGATTAAGAAAATCTGCGAGCGAGATCACTTCAGGCTCTATTGCCGAGTTTTGGATGACTGTGTAGCCTTCTGCCAGCACGGCTGTCGCCATGATATGCTGGGTCGCCCCGGCGCTCGGAAAGTCTAAGTAAATCTCGCAACCTTGCAGTTTTTGGGCTTTGGCGTGATAAACGCCATGACGCAAATCGATCCTCGCCCCAAGGGCCGTCAGCCCCTTGATGTGGAAGTCAACCGGTCGAGTACCAATCGGGCACCCCCCCGGTTGGGGCAGTTTTGCGCTACCGAGCCGCGCCATCAATGGGCCAAGCATATAGAACGAAGTTCGAATCTTCCGAGCGAGCTCGGGGTCAATGTCGGCGTTGTGCAACTCGGAGCAATCGAGCCACACACCTTCGTCTGTGATGTCGACCTTCGCACCCAACTGCTCCATTAGGCCAAGCTTGATTCGGATATCGGAGACGTTCGGCAGGCCGCGCAAAAACACAGGCTCACTGCAAGCGAGGACTCCGGACAGCACAGCGAGGGATGCGTTTTTGCTGCCTTTAACTGCGACGGCGCCTTCGAGTCGGCGACCGCCCTGGATTCTTAACACACTTTTCTGGGAACTACCGTCCATGGTGTCCTCCCTGATTATTGTTTTCCATAAAGCCCTGCAACGTTGATTTTACCCAGGGCAATGGTTAGCCATATTGTATCAGCCAACTGCCAAGAGTGGGGTACCTGCGGACCAAGATTAGGGCTGCAAAGGGAGAAAGCATCGCGCCTTTTGTCGCATCGGAAATCATCCTATGACGCCGGCCAAAGAAATCGGCAAGCGAGATTTGGTGCCGCCGACTTCGATGAGTACCGGCGAGGCGTGAGATGTTGGATCCCGCAACCCACTCCGTGCGCAAAGGGTCAACTTGAGGAGTACCTAAGGTAGAACAACCGATGAGTTATCGCCAAGGACCAGACCGAGCGAGGCCGGTTTGCGCGCCGCACGCGTGACTCCTACGCCCCGGCCAATGAGGCTGCCGGTGATTCGCCCCGCGTCTTCGATAGTGCAATCATCCATGACGATCGAATACTCGATCTCTGAATTCCTGAGCGTCGTTCCCGCGGCAATGGATGTGAATGGCCCGACGTACGCGCGTTCGATCACGCAGTTCGCGCCAATAACCGCCGGACCCCTTATGCAACTTGAGACGACGCGCGCGCCGGAGCCGACGCTCACTGAATCGTCGACCTCCGAATCCTCCACCGTTCCGTCGATGCGATGTGACATCGTTTCTAAAATCAACCGGTTCGCCTCCAGCATTGCCTGAACGGTACCGGTGTCCTTCCACCAGCCTGTAACGATATGGCTGCGCACGTCTTTGCCCCAGTCGATCAGTTTTTGGATGGCGTCCGTAATCTCGTATTCCCCTCGAAAAGATGGCTGCAAAGTATCGATTGCGTCGAAAATCGACGGCCCAAACAAATAAACCCCTACCAATGCGTAATCACTCTTTGGATGCTTCGGCTTCTCCTCAAGTCGAACAACCCGATCGCCGTCTAGTTCGGCAACGCCGAATTCTTCAGGATTAGGCACACGCGTGAGGAGAATGGACGCATCGAAGGCGTCGTTCTCGAATTCTCGAACTAAATCGGCGACGCCTGTCTTAATGAGATTGTCGCCGAGGTACATGATGAATCGATCTTCGCCCAAGTAAGCCTTTGCCGTCTTTACAGCGTGTGCGAGGCCCAGCGGAGCGTCCTGCGGAATGTAGGTGAACTTTGCATCCCATCGAGAACCGTCACCCATTGCGTCCTCGATTTCCGAATGTGAATCGCCGACGATAAACCCAAAGTCGGAAATGCCCGCTTCGCGAATTGCTTCGACCCCATATTCGATCACTGGCTTGTTCGCCACGGGCACCAACTGCTTCGCCGTGCTGTACGTGATCGGCCGCAAGCGTGAACCCTTCCCACCCGCTAGAATCAGCGCCTTCATGTTAGATCAATTCGTAACGCGTGTTTCGACGCTTCGGCGTGTATCCGGAGTCGATTATTAAGCGTTCAAACTCGTTGGCATCCACAATGAATTTGTTTCCGGCTGCGGATACCACGTTCTCTTCGATCATTACCGATCCGAAGTCGTTCGCTCCGTAACCCAGTCCGATTTGCGCGATCTTTGGGCCTTGGGTGAGAATCGACAGCTGCATGTTGTCGATATTATCGAGAAAGATTCGGCTCACCGCGAGCGTGCGCAAGTATTCGTATCCGCTCGCTTTGCGCTCTATAGGCAGGTTTGTGTCCTCGGGCTGGAAACTCCATGTGATAAATGCGCGAAATGGAGAGCACTCGTCTTGCAAATCGCGAATGCGGCCCAAGTGCTCCACACGATCTTCGTGCGTTTCCACATGGCCGAACATCATGCTCGCAGTGCTCTTGATCCCGAGCGCGGCCGCGGTTCGCATGCAGTGCAGCCACTCGTCTGTAGTGTCCTTATAGGGCGCGATGATCTTGCGAACTCGGTCGACAAGTATCTCGCCGCCTGCACCCGGAATGCTGTGCAGTCCGGCAGCTTTCAACCGCTTCAAGCAATCCTCCAGCGTAAGCTTGCTGATGTGCGCAATATAAATGATTTCTGCAGGGCTCAGTGCGTGCAGGATCACGCTCGGGTATTCGCGCATGATTTTCGCGAATATTCCTTCGTAATATTCGATTTTCAACTTGGGATTTAATCCGCCTTGAAAGAGAATTTCGACGCCGCCCCGTTCGACGGTATCTTTGACCTTATCAAGTATGTCGTCATCGCTGAGCAGATATCCTTCGTCGTGTCCAGGTACTCGATAAAAGGCGCAGAATTTGCAGCGCACCCAACACACATTAGTGTAATTTAGAATTCGGCCGATGATGTACGTGACGACGTTGGGGTCGGTTCTCTGTTCGCGGCGAAAGTTTGCGAGCGCAGAGAGGGCGTTCAGATCGTGATAGCCGAAAAGGAACAGCGCGTCTTCGGGCGTGATCCGCTGGTTATCGAACACCTTCTCGGCGATTGTGTCGAACTGCAGAGGGGCGATAGTGGCCACGTCTCAGTTTAGCCTAGCAAGTGGCCGAGCTTGTCGGCTTTGGTGGCGAGGTAGCGCTCGTTGAATTCGTTCGACGTTGCTATGAGCGGCACGTTTTCGACGATTTCGAGGCCGTAGCCCTGCGCACCGGCGAGCTTCTTCGGGTTGTTGGTCATGAGCCGTAGGCGGCGAATGCCCAAGTCTTGCAGCACTTGGGCGCCGAGGCCGTAGTCGCGCAAGTCCGCCTTGAAGCCCAGGGCTTCGTTCGCCTCGACCGTGTCGAGGCCGCCGTCTTGCAGCGCATAGGCTTTCAGCTTATTTACGAGGCCGATGCCTCGGCCTTCGTGGGCGATGTAAACGAGGCATCCCCTGCCCTCTTCGCCAATTTTCTGGAGCGCCAGGTCGAGTTGGTCGCCGCAGTCGCATCTGAGCGACCCTAGTATGTCGCCGGTGACACAGCTGGAGTGCATCCGCGTGAGTACCGGTTCGCCATCTGAGACGTCGCCCATCGTGAGGGCGAGATACGGCGCCGGGTCGACTTCGCTCTCGTACACGTGGAGCGTGAACCTTCCGTATCGCGTCGGGAGGTCGATGGGACCAGCCGCCTTTTGCACGAGTTTCTCGTTCCGTCGCCGGAAGGCGATCAGGTCGCTGATGGTGATCAGCGCCAAGCCATGCTCTTCGGCTATCTGCGCGAGGCGTGGCAAGCGCGCCATGCTGCCGTCTTCGTCGACGATCTCGCAGAGGACGCCGACAGGCTTCAGCCCGGCGAGGACGCAGAGGTCCACCGTGGCCTCGGTATGGCCCGCTCGCTTCAGGACGCCGCCGCGCTCGGCGCGAAGGGGGATCAGGTGGCCGGGGCGAGCCAGGTCGTTGGGTACCGCGTTCGGGTCGCAAAACACCGTGACGGTTTTCGCCCGGTCGAATGCGCTCACTCCGGTCGTGGTGCCATGCGTGGCGTCGACCGTTTCACCCATTGCCGTCCCCAGGCGGCTGGTGTTCGCCTTGGTCATCATGGGAATGCCAAGCTCCTCCAGCCTTTCTGGAGTAGTCGGTACACATGGAATGCCCCTACCGTGCCGGATCATGAAATTCATGGCCTCGGGGGTCACCCTTTCGGCTGCCATGACGAAGTCGCCCTCGTTCTCGCGGTCCGGATCGTCCACAACGATGACCATGCGGCCATCGCGGATGTCTTGAATCGCCTTCTCGATCGTGGCGAAAGTGTCGTTGGGCATCGGCTCTATGCCTCACATTATGGCTCGGTGAGCCTCAAGGCTCAGGATTTGTTCTGCTCACGCTTTCATCGGTTGATTAAACATGCTCACTTTTTGTTGAGTTAATGTTATGAGTATGAATGCGATACCCGATACCCGACTGTTTCTGGGTTCCAGCAAGCGTTCACAGAACCGTTCACAATCTGGGATTGTGAACGGTTTCGGGTTGGCCGCCGTTCAATTATACGTAGAACTACCGGGGTCGCCTTTGCGCGGGCCTAGCCTCGGAGCCATGGTTGGAGCATGGCTTCCCTACCTGTTAAGACCTTTGCGGCGGCGCGTGTCAACCGCCGAAACCGAACCCCTCATCTAGTAGCGTTCTAGCTTGGAGGAGGTCGGGCAAGCAGGAACCAATAGGAGGAACCAGATCGTTACTCAGAGCATGAGGGCGATCGTGAGGTTTACAGGAGGATTTTTAGTCGCGACGGGTTCACTTCTCGCAGGGTGTTCCGCCGGTCCGCAACTGTCAATCGGCTCCGGTCCTGCAGCCATCGAAAGGCAACCCGGCACTAAGAACTTCGCTGTACCTGTGCTTATGTATCATCGCGTATGCCCGCTTTCGGCGACGGAGGCGCGAAACGAGTTGACTCGCGACCTCACGGTCCTACCGGAAGACTTCGAGCAGCAGGTGAGATACCTGGCAGAAAACGGCTTTGCCCTGCTAAGCGTGTACGACGTGCAGAGGGCGCTGCTCGAGGGTGGGAGTTTGCCGGAGAAAGCGGTTGCGCTGACTTTCGATGACGGCTACCGAGATAACTTCGAGCATGCGTTTCCGATCCTTCGAAAGTACGGGGCGAGCGCGACGATTTTTCTAGTGAAGAACACCGTCGACGACGCCCGCCACCTTACGTGGCCGATGATTCGCGCCATGCGTCCGCACGAAGTTCGCTTCGGCTCTCACACCGTAAGCCACGCTGACCTACCGAGCCTCGATGACGATCGGCTGGATTTCGAACTCGTCGAATCGAAGCGGTTTTTGGAGATGGGACTGAACGAACCGGTCACCAGCCTAGCGTATCCAGCCGGCAAGTTCGACGACCGAGTCACGGGCAGAGTTAGAGCCGCCGGGTATCTGTCCGCGTGGAAGAAGGGCGGCGGACCTGTCCGGCCGGGCGACGACCCCTTGCGGCTGCCGCGCGTTCGCGTGCATGGCCGAACCGCCATGGACGACTTCGAGCGCAAGATTTGGAGCGGCTATTGGGCAATGCGGATGTCGCGAACGGATGCTGGACGCTCGCAGAGCAAAAGGTCGTAGGGGCAGGCTATTCCAGGGTCCTAAAACCCGCGATCACGCTGTCGTTCTTGTCAATCGCGAAACGCAGAGAATACTGCCAAGTATGAGAGGGGTCCCAACCGGTACCCGTTATGTAGTCGACGACCTTGACAGCTTGTTTAGGGCTTGAAATAAAACCATTTGCGCCTTCTCGTCTTACAAAACTTGCGAAAAGTTGTTCAAAGTATCCAGTCCCGTCCGTTTCTCTAGTGTAGACCGTGGAGGGTATTCCAAAAATCGCGACGAGTGTAGCGTAACTAGTCCCCTTCGTTATCTTGGAGAGCGCAGACGCTTCCATCCGGAACCGTGAATTTCGCAAGCCGACTGGCTCGGTGCGTTGCCATACCGCCGAGTCGAAGGGCAGCGTTTCATTTGACGCTAGTTCGTCACTAGCTTCGTTGAAAAGCGGCTCGGCCAAAAGCAACGTAGCAATAACCACGCCGACACTGATTATCATCTGCAGGCAGCAATTCCCGCAAGTCGGGTTTAGGCTTGCGAATCGGTCATTGTTCATTGCGAAGTGTTAGCTCTGGGGTTCCTTTATCAATCCGCGGAACGATCCTAGATATTCCAGAATTGTCGCCGTCGTTCAATTTCATAGCCCTCTGCCCAACCCGGTTCTGTGCTGATTGCGTCGACGGCCTGCACAATTTTTGCTATGATGGTTCGCTGATCATCCGTTAAGTCGTCGAGTATTTTCAACCAGAACTCGTACTGGCCCCACTTGGGCGGGTCATGCGGTTCCGTCAGCCACTCGAACACGCACTCCTCCAGTAAAGGATTATCGCCTCTCAAGATCAACTTGAGGTAAGCAGGCAGATAATAGAACTGCGCCGCCGCAGTCATTAAAAAGAAGCAACTTGCGTTTTGCTCGAGAACATTAGTCTTGACGTCCTGCCAACGTACACCGCGCAGTTGGCTGGCGAACTCCTCCTCGCAGGGGTGCCAGTCCTCGATAGCCGGCACAAGGACCGTCTCGGGTGGAGAACCGTCGACGAACGCTAGCTGCAGCTCCTGCTCCAAGTTTTCCATTTTGTGTACGGAAACTCCGTCGCTTAGTCACAGAGTGCGCAGGCGGAGTGTGTTGGCAGTATGGAGGCGGTAAGGACAGCGACCACCATGTGCCGATTCTATCCCCTTTCGAGCCTGTCGCTCTGACGAATCGTCGACCTGGGATAACATTAGGTGGTGACGTACGAGGATTTGATGAGAGCGGAACCCCCTGTCCCCAATAACGTAGTCGATCACCCGCGCTACGGCAATCAGCCGCGCCGGAATGCGGAGGGCGTCTCTCCAACTGCACATGCCTGTTGGAGATATACACGCAGCAACTGCTTTTGGACAACGGCAATCCCTGCGGACACTACTAGACAGGTCGCGTCAATGTGGCCGGTTGCGTTCTACGCAGACGTAATCGAGACTTGTCGCAACTGTGAACGTCCATTCTTGTTTTTTGCCGAGGAACAGAAACACTGGTATGAGGAGCTCGGGTTCGGCATCGACAGTTGGTGCGTTCAGTGTGTCGATTGTCGCAAAGCCGAGCAATTTCTTAAGAGAACTTTTCATCGATACGGACATATAACGAACGGCTCCGATCTGTCCGACGATGACCTCGTTCAATTGCTACAAGATACAAAGGTCCTCGCGGACGCAGGAATGCTTTCTAAGGTTGACAACTTGCGAAGGATCGCGAACTTGGGCAAGCGCAGAATTCCGGAGCACGAAGCAACGCGTGCCCTTGTCGATACGATCGCGGCGTGGCATGTTGAATAAGCGCGCAAGCGCTGACCGAAGATGGCGCCGCCACCCCAAGGGGTGGCGAGATCGAGATAGGAACGCGTTAATTTTAGTCACGAGATTTAGTAGGCAGCGAAACGGGGGGCGAGCGGGGGAGTAAGGAAAGGCAAGCGGTGAACACTTATTCCGTCCCGCGAGGAGAATTAGAAATGAAACGTTTATTGATGTTAGCCTTGCCGTTATTCGCGGTCAGCGCGATCGCCGATGACGTCGCCTTCAAGGGAAGGCTCAAGTACATCGACATGCATCCCGAGATCGTACTTGTCATCGATTCGGGCCACGGCCTGAAGAGAGTGTCGCTTGGGCCATCTGAGAACTGGCAGGGCCGGATGCTCTGGCTCGACAACAAAGACCTGATTTCGGTATTCGGCCATACGATGCCTGGTTCAGCGAACATCATGGCGGACAAAGTCTGGGTCAATGGCAACTTCTACTACTTGCCGAGCGCACCGATGCGTAAGGACGGCGGTTCGTAAGGCTTCGCCGATTGCGCCCGGGAGAAGCAAATTGCTCCCGGGCGCGGGCCAGTTCTACGCATTTTATACAAGGCGTTCGATGATCAGGACATCAAGGTCCGATTGATCGATACCATCCACTTCAATCTCCTTTGTCGCGCGACTTTGCGCCGCGGACAAGGGACAAGCAAGACTTGCGGAGACCGAGACTCTTTGTCAAAAGTCCAATGAGTTCGTAATTCGCTTGGCCCTCGGTCGGTGAGGCGCGAAGGTATGCCTTAAGAATTCCGTCTTCGAGAGCCAGCCGAGATTGGTTCGAGCGGGGAGATACGCGAATCTTAAGCCTAGCCAAGGGCCGAACGTGGGACTTTCATGTCGGTTTAGAATCCATTGGCGTCAGTAATCTGACCGTGTGTGCCGGAGTTGAAGCAGTTCCTACCAACGAGTCAGCTCAAAGATAATGTAACCGATCGAACAGCCTAGGGCGGCAGTTTGTTTAAACGCGAGGTCTTTCGGCTGCCGACCAGTTGTTTTGAATTCAATCCAAGGCGTCATCCAGAGACCTACAGCGGGTATGGCCGCCCACGGCGCCCTTGCTCCTATGAAGTGCAGAGCCAAAACAACGGGGAGAGGCACGGCCAAGCCGAGGCCGAACTGAGACCATTTCTGCCGTGCCGTGAGTGCGTTGCCTTTCACTGGTTAAATTGTATCATTCCCGGTGTCCGAGCCGAGAGCAAACTCGTTTATGAAAACCGCGACTCTGAGTCGCGCGCTCGAAGGCTTAACTTAAGCCTTGCCACCGGCTGCGATCATTTGTTTGACCTTCTCGATGTTCTTTTTGGCGCTGCCATCGTTGGGAAATAATTTGGCGCGCGCCTCATGCACGCGCAGAGCGCTCTTGAGCATCCCAAGCTCCTCGTACGAGCGGCCCAGCATTACGAACGCGTTGTTTACTTTGGTTGTGCCGATGAGCGGCTCGAGGATGGCGGGCACACGGTTGAAAAGCTTGCGCGTGAAGAACTGCTGAGCGAGTTGGATGCGACCGGTCTCGTCCTTGGGGTTGTCGCGCACGAAGCGCAGGCTCTCGACGATGGACGCGGACTCCTTGCCGGTGTTGAAGAGCATCCAGGCGAGGTTGTTAGAAATCACGGCGTCATCTGGGTGCTGCTTCGCATAGACCGTAAGCAGCTCGGCAACCTTTTCGTAATTGCCTTCGTGAAAGTAGCGGTCGATGAGCACGTCCATTTCGCGGTCGTAGCCCGCCTTCATTTCGTCGACGCGACCCTGAGCGAGTGCGATGAATGGAATCGCAGCGACGACGATCAATAGTAGTCTCTTCATTCTCCCAGTTCCTGATCGAGGATCGAATTCACTAGGTCTGCGTTGGCACGCCCTTGTGTCTTCTTCATTACTTGACCGACAAAGAAGCCCTTGACGTTCCCTCTTCCTTCCTTAAAGCGAGCAACGGCGTCGGGATTTTCGGCGATCGCGGCGCGGACCGCCTCGACAATGGCTGAGGAATCCGAGATCTGCGAAAGCCCCTTCATCTCAACGATTACGCTTGGCATGTCGCCCAGGTTGAACGATTCTTCGAAAACTTCCTTCGCGGTTTTGCCGCTGATGGCGTCGGAGGCGACGAGGCCGACAAGGTCTACCAAGTGGACGGGTTTGACCTTCGACTCGGCGAGCGGCGTTTTTGTTTCATTCAGCAGACGGGCGAAGTCGCCGTTCATCCAGTTGCACAGCACCTTGGGATCGGCTTTGTGGCCGACGCCTTCGTCGAAAAATGCCGCCCACACGGGGTCTTGGATGAGGACCCCTGCATCGTACGCGCTTAAGCCGAGGTCGTCCATGTAGCGAGTTCGCTTCGCCATGGGCAGTTCGGGGAGACTCTTGCGCAAGGTTTCGAGATACGCTTCGTCGAAGACCATCGGCGGCAGATCCGGCTCGGTGAAATAGCGATAGTCGTGCTCGTGCTCCTTGACTCTCATGAGGAAGCTCGATTCGGTCTGCTCGTTCCAGCCTCGGGTTTCTTGTTTCAGTTCCTCTCCCGCCGCGAGGGCCATAGCCATGCGGGCGGATTCGTGATCGATTCCCAGGGCAACCGCGCGGAACGAGCCGAGGTTTTTCAGCTCGGTCTTGGTGCCGAGTTTCTCTGCATTCGGCGGGGCGATGGAGATATTGGGCTCGCATCGCATGCTGCCTTGCTCCATTTTGCCGTCGCACACGCCCAGGTAGATGAGTAGAAGTCGGAGCTGCTGTAGGTATTCGCGCGCTTCCGCGGGCGTGTGGATGTCGGGCGGATAGTCGCTTACGATTTCCATCAGCGGGACACCCGCACGATTGCAATCGACACCGCTTCGGCCGCTGGGCAAATGCATGAGCTTGCCGGTGTCTTCCTCGAGGTGGACTCGGCGCACGCTGACGCGCTTGGTTCCTTCCTCCGACGGAATATCGAGCCATCCTTTGTAGCCGAGGGGGTTGGTCTCCTCGTATTGGCTGATTTGGAAGCCCTTCGGGAGGTCGGGATAGAAGTAGTTTTTGCGGTGGAACACGCTCGTCATGGCGATCGTGCAGTTCATGGCCAGGGCGGTGCGGATGACGTGCTCGACAGCTTGGCGATTGATTACCGGCATCGCGCCTGGGAGGCCAAGGCACGTGGGGCAGACGCGAGTGTTAACTTCGCCGCCGAATTCGTTGCGGCAGCGACAGAACATTTTCGTTTGCGTAAGGAGTTCGGCGTGGACCTCCATGCCCACGCTCGTCAGGTATTCCACGTCGATATTGTGGCAGACGGGCTAAGATGGGCTGCAATGCTTCGCTCCGTATTCCTTTTGTTCGTTTTGGCTTGGTCGGCTTGTTGGGCAGGGCAAGCCGAAGAGGCGCAGGGTGTGTTGAAGCGCTTGATTGGGGCACGGGCGCGCGACTTTGTGCTCAAGGTTTCGCCGGGAGAGGATAACGACTATTTTGAATATGAGGCGACAGGCGGCATAGTCTATGTAAGCGGCTCGACGGGAGTAAGTGTTTGCCGCGGCGCTTATGAATATCTCAAAGCGCATTGCGGCGTGCTGGTTACGTGGGACGGTGATCAGCTTTCGTTGCCGAGGCGATTTCCGAACGCAGAAAAAAGGCAAGTTGTTTCACCGAACCGGTTTCGGCACTATTACAACGTCTGCACGTTTGGATATACGTCACCATTTTGGGATTGGAAGCGGTGGCGTCGAGAGGTCGATTGGATGGCATTGCACGGAATAAATAATCCGCTGGCGATGAACGGCCAAGAGCGCATTTGGCAATCCGTATGGAGGTCGTACGGGCTTAGCGACGATGTGATTCGCGGGTATTTTACGGGTCCTGCTTTTCTGCCATGGCATCGAATGGGCAACGTAAACTCGCATGCCGGGCCCATTCCGCAATCATATTTAGACCACGACCTGGCTTTGCAAAAAAAGATTCTTGCCGCCGAGCGCGCGCTTGGAATGATGCCTGTGACGCCTGGTTTCGCCGGTTTTGTGCCGCCGGAACTGAAGAGCAAGAAGCCGAATGCTCGCTTTACGAACAGTTCAGGGTGGTGCGGATTCGAGCCGACCACTATGCTGGACGCGCGCGATCCGCTCTTCGCAGAGATTCAGCAGCGGTTTTTGAACGAATACACGAAAGAGTTCGGTGAGTCGCACTACTATTTAGCGGACCTCTACAATGAGATGCACCCTCAAGTATCGGAGACCAGCAAACTCGACGATTTGCGTGAGACAGGGGCCGCGATTTATCGGTCGATGAAAAAGGCCGACCCTGAAGCCAAGTGGGTGATGCAGGGGTGGCTGTTTTTTAATGAGCCCACATTTTGGGGACAACCAGAAGTCGAAGCATTTCTGCGCGACGTTCCCGACGAAGGCATGCTGCTCATTGACCTTATTGCAGAGAATTCCGAAGTATGGCGCAGGCACAGCGCTTTCCGGAGGAAGCCGTATATCTGGGCGACGCTGCATGGATTCGGTGGCAGAACGCGGCTTTTTGGGAACATCGACGTGATTGCATCAAAGCCCATCGTTGCGCTGGGGGATGCGCAGAGAGGCAGCATGGTCGGCATGGGAATTACGATGGAAGGCATCGACCAGAATGCTCTTGTTTACGAAATGGCGCTTGACAACATGTGGCGCAATAAGCCGATCGACGTGGACGAGTGGATCGTCGACTATGCCGAGCGTCGGTATGGAACGAAGAACTTTGCGGCTCGACGAATTTATAGGCAGATGCGCGACGTGTTCTATAAGGGTGATCGGGTTTGGCAGTTGCATCCATACCAACTGCGGCCCGGATCGGGCCAGATTTTGGAGCCTGCGCCAGATGACCCTGCGCCGCGCGCTTTACTGAGTTACATGCTGAGCTCACCATTTGACACGCCGTTGTTTAGGCGCGACGTAGTGGACGTTGCAAAAGAATGCGCTGGGGTCGCGACTCAGGCGGCGCTCTTCAATATCGCCGCGGCAATGCAGCGTCGCGGTGAGGCGGCAACGGAGATATTGCAGTTTCAGGACCTACTAATGGCATTGGATTCTGTGTTGGACGAAGTTCCACAGTATCGACTGACGAACTGGATTAAGCAGGCTCGCAGCATTACGCCGGACAAAACACTATTGGAACGGAATGCGCGCACGCAAGTGACTATCTGGGGCGGACCGGTGCTCAATGAATATGCAGCTAAGGAATGGTCGGGTTTGGTTTCTGACTTTTACTTGCAGCGGTGGCTGCGCTATTTCGATTCCTTTTTGAAGCACGATTTCAACGAGCAGAAATTTGCGGATGAGATTATCGAATGGGAGAAGGAGTGGACGTCGAGATTGAATCTTAAGGGTGCAGCTGCTGGTGTCTCGTTTTTGACGAGGGTTAAAGCGCTTACCGATGCCATCAACGCGATTCCAGTTTCTGCCGTCGATCGCGGCATTGCATACGGAAAACCCGCAACGGATAGCGGAGGCACAGAAGGCAGCCACTTGCCGGGTCTCGTAACGGATGGTGACTTGCGCGGCAATTTTTGGGCCGCCGGGCCAGCGCCGCAGTGGGTTCGGATCGACCTTGCCGGCGTCGAGACGATTTCGCGCATACAAGTTTTTCCGTATGCTGACGACAATCGATCGTATGCATACACAGTTGAGATCTCGGTAGACGGCGACCATTGGACGGTTGTTGCGGATCGCCCTAAAGGGACTCCGGCAACGGGAATGGGAGACAGCATTCGATTTACTCCGTTGGCCGCGCGCTACGTGAGGGTTGTGATGACGCACAATTCGGCGAACCCGAGCGTGCATTTGCGCGAAGTGCGCGTATTTCGTTAAGCGGACAATTGTCCCGAAACCGGGTTATAGTAAGAGCATGAGAGGATCCCGAGCTGCCAGTTCGGAGATATCCAGATACAGAAGTAAGGAGAGTTCGCGATGAAGTTCGTATCTACCCTGGCGATGGCACTCGTCCTCGCAGCTTTGACCACAGCGCAGGGCACTTGGACGAATGTCGCCAATTGGCCGACGCACACAATTGAAGCGTATGCTATCCACACGTGCCACTTGCGGCCCACGAATCCGGCGATGGGAAACAAAGGCCGCTTCCTCTTTTGGGGGCTCACTGAGGGCGAGGGCAACGAGCCATGGATATGGGACCCGTACGCGAACGGGGGAGCGGGCACGTTCGTCCAGACCGCGCTCGCGGGCGAACTCGACTACAGGATGATGGCCTGTGGCCAGACACTTATGAAGGACGGCAAGGTGATAGTCGTTGGCAGCGACTTCGGCGCTCAGGGTCAGCCCAACAACCGGGTATCGATTTTCAACCCGGACACCGATACTTGGAGCACGCAGGACGGCCGCTGGCTTACACAAAATCGCTTCTATCCAGCGATTACGCGAATGCCGTACGGTGAGCCGCTCGTGGCGGGCGGTCAGAGGCATAACGGTACGCTCCCAGGGACGATCTGGATACGTAACAACCCTTACGAGTACAACCCAGACATAACCAACGCGAACGCGAACTGGATCAACCCGACGACGAACGACTTCAAGTTCGTGAACTTCCCACAGCTGTATCCGCTGGGAGCTAATGAAGTCTTCTTCGCTGGGGCGGGGTTATCGGTCTACGCCGACCCACCGGATCCGCCTCCATTCCCCTACCAGACGTTCGCCTTTAAGATGCCGGGCCAAACCACCACGCCGCTCGGCGGCGAGACCGAGATCTGGTTTCGCTCCACCTCGGCGATGATCAGGCCGGGGGTCATCCTAAAATGCGGCGGCTTCAACGCACCGGATCGCGGTACCCCTGATCCCCCGGCGGAGAAGCGAACAGAAATGATCGAACTTACGCAGGTTCAAGATCGCGCGTGGGAGCAAAAGGCGGACATGAACCATGCCCGCCTGGATTTCAACCTAGTGCTGATGGCCGATGGAAACGCTTTTGCCGTCGGCGGATCCGAAACGCACGGCGCTCCAAACACAGCCGTGCGAACGCCTGAAATCTACAATTACGCCACCAACACCTGGACCACCGTGCCCGACCACAGCGCGAACTTTCGCGCAAGCCACAGCACTTCATGGCTGTTACCCGATGGCAGAATCGCGCTCGCGGGCTCGAACCAGAACCCAAACCCTTCAGGGGAGATTTATACACCTGTGTATTGCACGAACGGAACGCGCCCGAACATTCTAACTGCGCCGGATGTGATCCTAGTCGGCGTCACCCGAGCGTTCGCAATCACGGTAGACGACCCGGCCGTGAACGGCGCGGCCCTTATTGCGCTGGGCTCCATGACGCACAGCTGGGATACGAACCAGCGGTACATCCCGCTGACGGTCAGCGGCACCGGCTCGACCAAGTGGCTGTACGGCTTGACCACGGTGGCTCAGACACCGCTCGGATGGTACATGCTATTCGTCACTAAGCCCGCAGCCGGAGGCGGCGTCACGGTGTGCAATCTCGCAAAGTATGTGCACGTGGACGCCTTCGCGCGATAACCGATAACCGATCTGGGGACGGTGCGCAGCACAACACGTACTTCAGCGCTCAAACCGTTTCGAGTTTTGCTATGTTCGCCATAAGGCGTTTGACGCCGATGACGCCAGGGAATGCGACGGTGACTTCGCAATCGCCGGATGTCGGCACACAACTGACAACGACGCCGATGCCAAATTTTCCGTGGCGCACCTGTTGTCCGGCTTCGAACGGGGCCTTCCAATCTGGGGAGCGAAGCGGCCGTGAAGGAGTAATGACGCGATACGGTCCGTTTCTTGTCGACGTGACAGTGGGCAGATCTCTTTGACTGCGCACCATCGATTCCTCACGAACGATCACGTCTTGCGGCAGCGCCTGCAGAAAGCGGCTAACCGGATTGAAATTCGATTGTCCGAACGTGGTTCGTCGAGCCGCGTAGCTTAGCGTTAATTCTTCGCGGGCCCGCGTCATCGCGACGTAACACAACCTGCGCTCTTCGGCGATTTCGGTGTCGGATGTCATGGAACGAGAATGTGGAAAAACGCCCTCTTCCAAGCCGACGATAAATACTGCCTGAAATTCTAAGCCCTTTGCCGTATGCGCCGTCATAAGCGTTACTTTGCCTTCAGCCTTCGGGGCGTCTTCTATTTGGTCTTGATCGCTGAAGAGCGCTATTTCTTGAAGAAACGGCAGCAATCCTGGCTCTTCGGCAGTTGAGTCGTGCTGGATAGCCACGTTCACCAATTCCTGCAAGTTGTCGAGGCGGCTGTTAGCTTCTTCACTGCGCTCCGCGCGGAGCATATCGAGGTAGCCAGAATCGTTCAACAATCGAATCAATACAGGTTCGGTCCGCGGCTCCTTTTGGACAATTTCAGCTGCGTTTCGAATCGTGTCTACGAATTCAGTAACCGCGGCCGTCGTCCGCTTGGGCAATCCGAAGACAAATCGCGTATCCGAGAAAGCCGACCAGAGAGGCTTGCCTTCCGAGAAATCTTGGGCTTTCTGCAAGGTGGTTGCGCCGATACCTCGCGATGGTTCGTTGATTACGCGGCGCAGTGAAACGTCGTCTTCCGGATTTGCAGCAAGGCGCATGTAGGCGACGAGGTCCTTGACTTCCTTGCGCTCGTAGAACCTTTGCCCGCCGATGAGCGCGTGTGGGATTCGCATCATCATAAACGCTTCTTCGAAGACTCGGCTCTGTGCATTTGTTCTGTAGAGCACCGCGTAGTCTACGTATTTTCGGCCCCCCGATCGAACCGTGGACGCTATCGCGTCTGCCACAAACATCGCCTCGTCTTGTTCGGTTCCCTTTTCCACCACGCGGACTGCGACGCCGATGGCGTTATCGGTGTAAAGCTCCTTTTCCGCCCTGTCGAAGTTGTGTTTGATGACCGCGTTTGCGGCTGCCAAAATGCGCTTTGTCGATCGGTAGTTTTGCTCCAGCTTGATTGTCGTTGCATTTGCAAACGACCTTGCGAATTTGTGAATGAGTTGGACATCTGCGCCACGCCAAGCGTAAATCGACTGGTCATCGTCACCGACCACGGTAATGTTTCCATGCTTGGACGAAAGCAGTCGAACAAGCTCGTATTGCGCGTGGTTAACATCTTGAAATTCATCGACCAATACGTGCTGGAAGCGTCCCGCGTAATTCTCTAACACATCCGGCCTCTCCCGCAGCATCCGCACTGCATAGAGCAGCATATCGTCGAAGTCGAGGGCGTTCGCCTGCCGAAGCCGTGCCTGATAATGGGTGTAGATGCGCGAGATCGTGCCACCCACTTCGTCTTCGAATTTTTCCGGCTCGACGAGTTTCTCTTTTGCGCGGCTAATTTCATTGAGAACACGTCGAGGAACGAGCGATTTGTCGTCGATTTTCAGTTGCTTGAGAATGTTTTTGATAATCGAAATCTGGTCGTCGTCGTCGTAGATCACAAAGTTGCGATCGATGCCGATGTGCCTTCCGTTTTCGCGCAGCATTCGACCGCTGATTGAATGAAACGTCCCCATCCATAGCCCGCGCGACATCTCACCGATTAGGCTGTCAATGCGATCCCTCATCTCCCTTGCCGCCTTGTTCGTGAATGTAACGGCGAGGATGGAAGATGGTTGGACTCCCGTCTCGATGAGGCGTGCAATACGGTAGGTGATGACCCTTGTTTTTCCGCTTCCTGCCCCAGCAAAAATGAGAAGCGGGCCGCCCGGATGCATAACCGCCTGCGCTTGACGGTCGTTCAAGGTGCTCATATCAAGCGGCGGCATCGGTATACGTGATTCTACCTTTTAGGCAGCCGTCCTTCAATTTCGGAGAGGCGTATATCGAACGCCGCGAGGGCCGCGCCGGAGAAGCGCTGGTCGATCGCGGCCTTCGGGCTGATCAGAGTAATCGCCGCGCCACTGAGACCTCCGCGACGTTGAAGCGCGGTGCGAAAACTTTCCTCGCAACCGAGGGCCTCGTCGAGCAAATTGCTTGATAGGATCAACCTCAGTGGCCGCAGCGTCCGCACGACGGAGCCGATGAACTCGACCGTTGCAATGACCAATTCATCCACGAGGGTCGCCGCCACTTCGTCGCCTTCGTTCACCGCTGCGCTCACCGCGGACAATGGCACTTTTGACGTTGCGAGTTTGCGACCCAAGATGCTGGACTTTTTCACGGCCGCGAGATCAACTGCTTCGAATAGTGATCTCTTCGAAACCAACTCCGGCATTGGTTCCAGTCCGGTGACGTGAAGTGGAACAGCCTCACATCGGCGGGTCAATAGTAGGCCGGAGAGACCTTCCGCCATATCGATGGAGACCCAGGGTCCGGCGAACCGCTCGTTGAAGCCCATTTCGAGCATCGCCGTGAGGCAGCCCGCCGACGAAATGACCAAGCTGTTGTTGGCGGTTCCAGCGGGGTTGATAACGTCCCGCCCGAACAGCCAATGTGCCTCGCCAGTGTTGGTGCAGCGGTCTACGATGCCGGGAACGACGATGCCCGATGCCAACGGCGGGCCATCGGGAACCTTGACGGACAGTTCCATTTCCGCAGCGTCGACGCCTCGGATCAACGACGGAACGTCGTCGATGGGCCGGTCTACCCGGTTTAGAATCTTGCCTCGGGCATCGAGCGCGCACGAATGGAGCCTGCCTTCGATTACCTGATGTGAAAAGCAGTGGCCGAAATCGCTCGAGACAAAGAGCCGGGCTGCCGGCCTTCCACCTGTGCTTGGCGTCGCCCCGGATTCAACGAGGGCCCCTCGCTCCACCAGTCCACGCGCGATCGCTGCCGTTGTGGCAGTACCGGTGCGGATGGCATCCGCGAGCTCGTTCCGCGTCATTCCCGGACGCTCGAGCACCTGTCGAACCACGCGCGCTTCGGATGAGTCTAACTTCATGGAGATCAGCGGACAGGCTTCATTGTACGCCCTCAGACTCGCTCTTTAGGAACTATAATGGGTATCAGAGAAGTAAATGGAACGTAAGGAGAATGGCAACTTGAGTTCGACAGCAGCCAATTTAACGACTGAACGGTCTGGTAGTCGCGAGCAGCTCTTTGAAAGACTGCTTTCGCAGACGCATCGCCAAGCATTCCATATCGCTTTGCGCTTGTCGGGCAACCGTTCGGACGCCGAAGATCTCGTGCAGGAAACATTCGTCCGCGCCTTTAGGTTTTTCCACCGCTACGACGAAACCCTCCCCTTTTCGAGCTGGCTATATCGAATTATGATGAACGCCCACATCGACGAGGTGCGCCGTCGGGGGAAGCTTAGAGCTTCGAGCCTTGACGAACCGCATCCTGAAACGGGAACTACGTGGGACGTGCCGGACGACTCGAGTTCTCCGGAACGCTTGATGCTTAGCGACGAAATGGAAGCCGAGGTCCAAGACGGGCTCATGAACATGACTGCCGACTTTCGAATGGCCGTGCTGCTTGCCGACCTTGAGGGCCTTTCTTACGAAGAAATCGCCCAAGTTATGGCGACGTCGATCGGTACGGTGAGGTCTCGAATCCATCGCGGGCGCAAGCAACTCCGGAATTACTTGGTTAAGTCTTGTCCTGAGAAATATGCCGACCTGTTAATATCATGAATTGCAGCTTTGTAAGTAGCCGGATGTCGTGCTACATCGATGGGGAACTCCCTGGCGACGAGATGCTGTCTCTGCGCCGGCACGTGGAATCTTGCGCGTCGTGTAGAAAGCAGTTCGAAACCGAGAAGCGATTAAAGCGCGTGCTTGGTACCCTGCCAGAACGAGAGGCTTCGCCCGATTTTGAGGGCAGACTCATGGCGGCTGTGCGCCAAGCTGGAGCTGGCCAGTCGGAATCCTCGGCATCTGTCTGGCCATCCGGGCGCATGGCATTAGCCCTGGCTGCAGCTGCGGTGGCGATTTTTTGCGTGTTTGCGCTTAAGGGAAACAATCAAGTTGTTCAACCCGTTGGTGGCAATGAGATCGCCTTGGATCAAGATTGGAACAACGCCCGCAGCGTGTTTCCGGCAAGCAATCTTCCTGCGGGACTCGAAGGGCCATAAGACCGACCCATCAGATTCGTCCTGGAATACTGCTTCTCCTTGCTCCGGCTGCCGCAATCTCGTTTCAGCCTCCGGCGCAGGCGCTTGACCTTCTGAAGAAGGCCATCGAGCGAGACGCACGAACCACCTACACTTGCATTCGAGAATGGACAGAGTGGGGGTCGAAGCAACCGGTTCGCGTTCGACGCGACCAATCGTCTTCGGGGGCAAACAAGGTTGTGGTTCTAGCCCCTATTTCAAATCAGGGCACGACCATCATCGATGATGGCAAGCAGCGCGTCCATTACGAGCCGGATGAGAAAAAACTGACGATACAAGACTCACCGCTCCGTTCGGTTCAAACAAATGACGCCGAGCGTCGTTTCCGCCTCCTGTCTCGAAATTACAAGGTTAAATCAGAGGGGAATGAGACGGTAGCGTCTCGTAAATCGCTGAAAGTCCTGCTAACGCCTCATGCTAAAGAAAAGGGCTATTCGCGGCGTTATTGGATCGACACTGAGACTGCCGTGCTGCTTCGTGTGGAATGGGTAGACCCTTCCGGGAAGAAGCAGACGATGAGCAATACGATTAGCATTTCTTATCCTAAGAGTTTGCCGGAGAGCACGTTCGATAAAACCTTTGTCGGCCAGCCGCGCGAGATTCACATCAGGGCCCCTGCCCGGCAAAACGACTTCGTGAAGCTTGCCGGCTCCGTAGGCTTCGGCCCGATCAACCCGCATGACATGCCCTACGGTTTCCTCTTCATCGGAGCGGATGCAATTCGGGATAGGAACCGGAGCATGGCCGCTTTGCGTTACACAGATGGAGCGGCAAACATTACGATTTACCAAGCGAAAACTTCTGCCGGCCACCCTCCGTGGCGTTCGAATTCGGGCATGGAGTCCGCGAAGGTCGATGATGTTTGGTTGACCGTTGACGGTGACATCCCTAAAGTGGGCAAGCAAGCGATTCTGGGAGCGCTGAAGAAGAGCGGGGCGACAAGGTCTTCCCAGCTTCAGACGCGCGCCGCGAGGATGTTCAACGGCACGGAAGACACAATCGAAAAGTTGCGAGCCACAGGATTAGATTTTGAAGATGTGGTCGCCTGTTTGGTAGCCGGCGGCGGAAGCGCTGCGAAAACGATGAGGGCCGGCCGGTCGGTATTGGATGGAGAGAGTTTTGCTCAGATTGCCCGAGCTGCGAAAGTCGACTCGAAAAAGATTCGCGAGGGCATTGAACGATTTTGGGACTTGCGCCAAGAGTAACTAAAAAAGGTGATTGAAACAATATGAATGCTCTGAAGAGAATCTTACGCTCACAAGTGGGCTGGGCACTGATCGCGGGAGCCGTCGTCGGTACTGCTGCGACGGTTGGTTTTCTGTACTCGCGATCCCCAGCGATCGCGTACCCGAACGGCTCCGCACCGTTGACTGGCTCTGCACTGGAGACGCTGCAGGCGCTCGATCAAGCGGGAGTCCAGTTGGTTGAACAGGTTTCGCCCACGGTCGTCCTGATTCGCACCTCGATGAGCGAAGGCTCGGGCGTTGTCTATCGCCAAGACGGCTACATTCTAACGAATGCACACGTCGTCCAAGGCACGAAGACCGTGCGAGTTTTCTTCCACGATGGGCGTGAAGAGAATGGCCGCGTCATCGTTGACGAGGCTGACAGCTTTAACGATATCGCCGTGATCAAGGTCGAGCGATCAGGTTTACCGACCGCCAAGTTCGCCGACAGCACGATTGTCAAGCCGGGGCAGATTGCGATTGCGTTCGGCGCGCCGTTCGGCCTGCAGGAATCTGTGTCGTTCGGCCACGTGAGCGCAATTGGGCGAACGAACGCCATCCCGGACCGGTCGGCTAACCTGGGCGCCCGTGTGTATACGAATATGATCCAAACCGATGCTGCCATCAACCCCGGCAACTCGGGTGGGCCGCTGCTCAATTACAAGGGCGAGGTCATCGGTATCAACAGCGCGATCAACTCGGCCACGGGCTACAACTCCGGTGTCGGCTTTGCGATCCCCTCGAACACGGCCAAGCTCATCGCCGAAGAATTGATCGAAGACGGCCGGATTACGAGGTCGTTCCTCGGCTTGCAGCCGGAAGACCTTAAGCCCTTTGAAAAGGAGAGCATGGAAGTTGCATCCGGCGCCATCGTACGAACGATAACGCCCGGCTCTCCTGCCGATAAGGCGGGCATCAAGGTCGACGACGTCATTATCAAGCTCGGCGAGCAAGATGTTCGCAGCCACCAAGATGTTTGGAATGCGATGCTTTCGATCGAGCCGGATAAGCCCATCAAGGTAGAGATCGTTCGGGATGGCAAGCGCAAAACGCTAACCGCAAAACCGACCGAAAGAACGGCCGAGGTAGACGGACGAAACCAGGATTCCGCCGGCAGAATGGATGAGGCTATGCCTCCTGCGCCTGGGCCGGAAGAAAATCTATGGGGCGACGCGACCCCTCCTCTCGACTCAGGCGAAGTGAAGTTGGGTGTGCGGGTTCGTGAGCTCAAGCCTCAGGAGAAGAGCCTCGCTCCCGGTGGAGCAGGGATCATTGTCGAAGCGGTCGAGCCTAACTCTCCTGCAGCACGCGCAGGAGTTCGGGCGGGCCACGTGATCACTCAGCTGGGTAGCCACAAGATAACCTCGCTCGAGACGTTGCATCGGGCGCTTTCGAGCTTCGAAGCGGGCGACTCCACGATGCTGAGCTTTGGTCGGGTCGACGAATCGGGCCAAACACGCATGAGCGCGACGGTGAACTTCTAAGGTTCCTCGTCGCGACCAACGGATAGCGGCTTCGAACGTGGAGTTCGAGGCCGCTTTTCATGTCCGCCAGCGCTTTTAGAGTGCTAAAATCGTCCGGACGTTAGCGTTAAATAGGAAAGAATATGACTTGGATAAGCAAATTTGCGCTCGTTGGAGCTGCCTGTGTTTTATCAGTGCCAGCGCATGCCACGTGGTATTCCGACGAAGGCGCGTTTGTCGCAGCTATCGCCCCTGATTTCTACCTTGAGGACTTTCCTAACTTCCAAAACGGCGTCACCCTGAACGGCAGCCAAACGACCTGGCAGGCACCGGGCGCGAACGGCTACGGGTGGGATGCATTTGCGGAGTTGGGCCTTTGGTCACTGGACGGAGCACTGTCGACGGCGTCGCCCGGAGACCCACTCGTTCTCACGTTCACGGGGAGTCCCGTCACCGCCTTCGGGGCAATTCTCTATGGAACCGATTTTGCAGGAATGGTGCTGCCCGACGCCCTCGTTACGCTGTCCCTCAGCAATGGCGAATCCATGCAAATTGTGGCGAACGGCACGGATTTTGTCGGTTGGACGGGAAACGCCCCGATTCTGGGGCTCTCAATCGAGGTCGAGCAGCCATTCGGGCAGCTCGCGTTCTCGACGATGGACCACGCCTATACCGGAATCCTGGTGCCGGAACCAGGGACGGCGTTCGCTTTGGGCGCAGGACTTGCGGCACTGGCACTGTCAAGACGTCGGAAGCCCTAGAGAATTACAGGCCGGTGCCATCTTTGAACGGCGAGAGGTCATCGCGAAGCGGCACCGGGCCGGGCGCCTGGGGTTCTTGACCAGAGTCAGGCACAGGCAACAGTTGGGGTTCTTCTTCTACCGAAACCATTTGGTAGACGAGAGCCGCCACCGCCAATGCGAGGAGAGCAACCCAGAGTGGAAGGAGGCCGGGTCTGGCTAGTCGCTTAAGTCCCATATGTATGCCGACGAACTCTTGATGTTGCCTCGCCAAGACGGTTTTAGATCGCAACCGGCGACCAACTCGTTGATCGAGATTACGTCCGCGCGTCCATCAGCGTAGGCCATGGTGAACTGGCCATTGTGCCACGGCCACGCACCACCATAAATTTGCCAAGACGTGCCGCTGGACGGCTGCCAACCAACCGGTGAAAACCCAAAATAACTTCGGGCACCGTACGGGAGGTTGAAAGAGTCTTCGACGACGCCATCAATCTCAATGTAGCGACATGGTGGCGCGATCACCCAGCTTCCGCCGCCGACGGGCTTGCCTGTTTCGCTCCGATCCCAAACAGAATCGATAAAGGTGAGAGTCTTTGACAGATTTGCGATGGCGGAAAGCGATACGGGATGGGACTTCCACTCTCCGGCCACCTCTGCCAAGGGACTCAGATACATGTAGTTGTAGCCCAGGTTGGATCTAAGGGAAGCTTTGTAGTACCCCTGCCATCCGCTTGGAGTTCCGGATGCGTCGCGCCCGGTATCCGATGGGCACGTGAAAAGCCTAAAGTCTCCGGCGTATGGAGCGAGTGTCTGCACCCATGTGCGGTCGGCATTTGATTGGCTAAAGCTTACGTAGGTGTAGTTAACCGGAGGGACGAAATCGTCGTAGTCGGTCGTGTACATCATCATCGCCTTACCGACAGCGTTGAAGTTATTGACGCAGACCGTGCGCTTTGCGGCTGCCATTGCCCCGCGATACACCGGAAAGGTGATGGCGGCAATCACCGCTAGGATTGCCGTTACTATCAGCAATTCTATGAGCGTGAAGCCAGCCGTTTTGTCTCGCCTGTGCACTTGCCTGATCCTTACACCTTGTTCTACGTCCAGAACGCCCGAAGGCTCCGAGCGGTTCCAAGGCCTTGCCGAGAATACCACGGAATATGCGTGGTGGACGGGACTCGGCGTAGTTCGACAGTGACCGATGGGGCCGAACCGCAGGTATGGACATCGGGTCGCAATCAAGATTGTACACACCTATGACTTCTGCGTCAAGCGTTAGACGCCGTCACGCCTACAGGTTTGTCGAACGGGCGGCCAAATAAAGGCGAATGCCTTGCCCAGTGATGATCGAACCGACTATGCTCATGACCAGCAGGAGGCCGATTCTGAGGATAACGTGGCCGAAAGTCTTCCCCAACTCGGTGACGTCTTTCTCGTTGCCGAGGGTTTCTCGTGCAGGAATCGCGAACATCGTGGCAGCGTGGCGAAACGTCATGATTAGGAGCGCCAGCCCAAAGAGGAACGTGACCATGCCGATCGCTACGCCCATCCAATCCTGTGAACCGGAGGGTTTGCTTTCGGTCGCTACGGCCGGCTCAGCCGCTTCTGTAGTTCGTGTGTTCTCCATAGATTGCAGTCACGCTTTCTACGCGCGCGTTCATCGTTCGAAATTCTACCTACCTAGCCCGATGTCGTCATCGTTCCCGCCGTCATCCGAATGGTCCGACCCAAAACTATAGAGTTTGTAGTCGACACCTCGAGGAACGTAGGCGAAGTCGCGCCCCGAAAAGGGGTCGGTGCGGAGCCAACTGGGGAATTTTGCGAGGGTTCGGGGAACGGTGGACGACGATTTGAAGCTTGCGAGCAGGGAGGCGTCCAGCGCCAGCAACCGAAGTCTGGTTCGCACCTGCGCTCTACGTTCAGCATAGACTCTCCAGCTTGTTGCGAATGCCTTGACGAACCTTTGCCATGCGCGGATACCCTGCTTTTCGCCTTCCTGCCATAAGGTCGGAGCGGTTTCAAGGCGCCTGCGAAACTTATCGGACTCGGCCTGCATTTCTTGCTTGAATCCATCGAAGTACGCGATCTGAGCCGCGGGCTCTTCTTGCGCAAGTTCCCGAAGGTACTTCACGGCAGGGCCGACGGACGATCCTAAGCGCGTAGAAATTTCCTCGAAGGCCCGCTTTTGGTAGCGATCCTGCACCCACGAGATTCCTGCGAACATGGCGGCCCTTTCCTGGGCGACGATAGGATCGGGTTTGGGTGCGGAGTTCAGGAGTCCTGTCAGGTGGTTTGAAAAGCCGCTGAGCTCTCCTGCGCCGAATTTCGGAAGAGCTGGCCAAAGTGCTCCGAGACAATCAAGCACGATCTGGTTGCCGATGTCTGCGTCTTGCGAGTCCGAAGTCGCAAGGGCGTTTGACATCCGCACTGCGATCAGGAAACTCTGAATGGCCACAGCATGGTTGTCGTTCTTGAGGGCCAGATCGATTTTCCAGGCGAGTGCCCTTCCCATCGTTCGCCAGCCGCGCGTGTTCGGGCGGACGCCGAGCACGCCTTCCCAGGTGCGTGCGAATTGCACTTCCGAGAGACCGTCGATCATTGCCAGCGGTTCGCGGGCGGCCGCCACGATTGCATCGCGCTGATCGGGGCTCCACGAGGTGCGGCCGATGTACTTAGCACCACGCTCCTCCATCAACTTCGCTGCGGACACGTAGGTTTTATAGCCATCATTACCCGCTGGCGTATCGATTCCCGCGGCCGGGTCGGGCAACTCGGCGTGCACATCCTTTCCGCAGCCGCAAACTGCAAGTATCGCCACGAAGCCCCATCCATAGGCTGTAATTCGCATTAGCATTGCGCCATCCGTGGCGCAACGTTCAAGATACCTCTGTTTATGAAAGCCGTTGTTTTGGCCGCGGGAAAGGGATCGCGGCTCTACCCGATCACCCGCCACATCGCTAAACCGCTCCTCCCGCTTGCCGGACGCCCAACGCTTCACTATGTTTTCGATCGCCTCAAGGAGATAGACGCGACCGATGTATGCCTCGTCGTAGGAGAAAATGAAAACGAAATGCACTTTGCTCTGGGAGACGGCGATGACGTTGGCGTTTCTCTTTCGTACGTGGTTCAGCACGAGCCCAAGGGCCTTGCCCATGCGCTGCGGTGCGCCGAGGAATTTGTCGGTCGTCAGGATTTCGTGATGTACTTGGGGGACGGCATTTATGGATCGTCTCTGAAGCCCTTCGCTGACCGGTTTCACGAAACCGGCTGCAACAACCTCAACTTGGTGAAAGCCGTGGAAGACCCATCGCGCTTCGGAGTAGCGAATACCGACGGCGAACGCATCGTCAAACTGGTGGAAAAACCTAAGCAGCCGGAATCGAACCTTGCCATGCAAGGGGTGTACTTCTTCGATGGTGTGATCTGGGACGTGTTGCCCGATTTGCAGCCATCGGCCCGGGGAGAGTTTGAAATTACCGACGCGATTCAAATGCTGATCGACCGGGGCGGTGACGTGCGAGCGGGGGTCTATGAGGGCGCTTGGTTCGACACGGGAACGCTCGATTCGTTCCTGGAAACGTCGGCTTACTTGATGAAGAACGGTGCGCAAGTGGGCGCAGGGGCCTCGGTCAAAGGAGAGTTGGGTAACGCTGTTAGCGTTGGGGCGTCTGCTGTGGTTGAGTGCCGCTCCATAGAAGACTCGGTAGTTTTCAGCGGCTCTCGCGTCCGTTGCTCCGGGGATATCCGGCACTCGATTCTGTGCGGTGATGTGCAAACGGACGGCGACCTCATCGGCGTTGTCGCGTTTGGAGACGAGCGCGCATAGCAGGCGGGGCGCAGGCGTTCCAATCTCTCTGGTTCGTTCGGCGCGAAGAAGTACCGGGCCCGTGTCATCGGCAACAGAATGCTTGGACGCGTTCCACTTTTTAGCCGAGTTTCATCGGCCTGAAGTTTGCGGAGACATCGAACGGCGCGGTGTTTTCCCTTAGCTGGTCTACCGTAACATCCGGATGATGCTCGATTAGAGTTAATCCCCCTCCATCCGGCTTGACGTCGAAGACTGCCTGCTCGGTGATGATTCGGTTGACTACACGTTTGCCGGTGAGGGGCAACTCGCACGTAGGCAGAATTTTCGCCGCGCCGTCCTTGCTTGTGTGCGTTTGGATCACAACGACGTACTTAGCGCCGCCGACGAGGTCCATCGCGCCGCCCATGCCCTTCACCATCTTGCCCGGGATCATGTAGTTGGCGAGGTCGCCCTCAACGGAGACTTCCATTCCGCCGAGGATCGAGAGGTCGATATGCCCGCCGCGGATCATTGCGAAGCTGTCGGCGCTGCTGAAGAAGCTCGCGCCGGGGACGGTGGTGATGGTTTGCTTGCCTGCGTTGATGAGGTCGGCGTCGACCTTGTCGTCGGTCGGGAACGGCCCGATGCCGAGGAGGCCGTTCTCGGATTGCAGCACGATGTCCATGCCCTCGGGAATGAGGTTCGCGATCATGGTGGGCATGCCGATGCCGAGGTTGACGTACATGCCGTCCTTGAGTTCCTGCGCGGCTCGTCGGACAATAATTTCACGGGCGTCCATCTGGAGAAACTTTACCTTTTGGGACCGATGTCGAGGTCCTCGGGTGACCGAGGGATCCGTTGTTCGAAACCCGGTGTGCGCCCACCCCAGTGCCCGGGAGCCGGCGGCTTGGGAGGGAGACCAGAAGTTATCTGCACAGGTTCCCCACCCGAGCCGTGAAGGCCGATAAATGCCAACACCAATAAAGTGAGCCGAATTGGGAACGGCTGCCGCATCGCGAAAAGCAATGGGTTCTCGTTTGCAGCGTATTCATCCCGAACCACGGCAGGAGCTGAAATTCGCAATTCAAAAGGAAACTGATCCATCGCTTTGATGAGGTCGTAATCGCCGCGATTCTGGTTCGCTGTTACCCAAGCGACCGACTCACCACAGGCTTTGTCGAATTCGGAGACTCTCGGAGTTTCAAAGTTATCCAGGTCTTCCAAATCCCAGCCATGCGGATCCATGTACACCGGTATGTTTTCCCTGTCGACTCCATGTATCTCATCCATATCGAGAACGCGCTGCAGTTGATCGGGAAACGTGATCGTCGGCAAACGCTCGGGGATGCGCAGTGCTGGTGCCTCAAATGCATAGGAAGCGCGTTCCCTGGCGATGCTTGGGCCAAAGTTTTTGACCATGGCGGTCACGAACAATGTAAGGCGGATCGGGAACGGGAGCCTGAGAGCGAAGCGCACGGGATCATCCATCGCCTCAACTAGTCGGACAGCAACCGTTTCAACGGCGTTGATGATCATTGGCCGGCCATATCGCTCGTTCAGGCAATCGAGAAGGTAGTCGGCATCCCAGTTGCCCGACGCAATGAGCCAGACAACACCTTCGGCGCAGGCGAGGTCTAGCTTCGAAGCATCGGCGATATTCGAAGGCTCCGACCCCAGTAATTCTTGGATGTCGTCCTTAGAGTAAACGCCCTCGTCCATCGTGAGCACGCGAAGCAAGTGCTCACCGAACGCCATCGGCTTGTGGGCGTCGCTCACAAAGGTGTTGTACCGCAAAGGATAATGTAGGGCAGATGAGCGTGTCGGCAACGCGGACTTACCTGGAGATGATCAAGGTCGAGCACTCGGTGTTCGCCTTGCCGTTCGCGTTCGTGGGCATGATGTACGCGGCGGGCGGGTGGCCCGGGTGGCGTGTGTTTGGGCTTGTCGTTCTGGCGATGGTTTCGGCGCGAAGCGCCGCGATGGCGCTCAATCGATTGGCGGACGCTAAGATCGACGCGCTCAACCCGAGAACGGCAAGCCGCGCTATTCCGAGAGGCGACCTTAAAGTGCCGCAGGTCGTAGCGTTCTTGGTGGTTTCTGTCGCCCTGTTTTTTGCTGCAGCGGCGTTATTGAATCCACTTACATTGGCACTTGCGCCGCTCGCACTGTTGGTCTTGATGTTTTATTCCTACACCAAGCGGTTTACTTGGCTATGTCATTTATTCGTCGGTTTGTCATTGGGCTTGGCGCCTGCCGCCGCGTGGGTTGCGGTGACCGGTGAGTTTTCATGGGCGCCGCTTTTTTGGATCTTGGCGGTCATGTTTTGGACAGGGGGATTCGATATCCTTTACGCCCTGCAAGACGAAGAGTTCGACCGTGCGAATGGGCTGCACAGCATCCCCGCAAAATTCGGGCGGAAGCGCGCAATTTGGATTAGTCGCGCGTTTCATCTGCTTGTCATCGTGTTTCTTGTTTTGGCAGTATTGCGCGTCGGCGCAGGCATCGCGTACTTTGTGGGCTGCGCGTTTGCGGCTGCGTTGTTGACCTACGAGCAATCGCTTGTTAGTGAGGAAGATATTTCGAAGCTCAACTTCGCGTTCTTCACGCTGAACGGCTACGTCTCGATCGGCTTCTTCGCGTTTTGCCTTGTGGACATTCTGCTTAGATGATCGTCCTCAGCAGATTCACCATCGAGCAAATCCTCAGGACAACGTCCGGCTGCGCGCAGTCGTCCATGGACCTCGGCACAACCGGATGCAGTGTGGAAGTAATCGACGGCGCTGCCAAATTTCCGGATGGAACCGCGGTCGGCCGCGCGGCTCTCGAAAAAATCGCGAAGTCCGATCGCGGCTGCTTCGAAATCATCGGCGGAGAGCCCGTTGCCATCCAACAATTCAGCGAAGCTACCGGATACATGCGAAGTCTCGCGGCCACAAAAGGCGCGCCAACCATGCTTGTATCCGGCATCCCGATGCACCGAATCAAGAACACCGACCCCATGCAAGACGCGCGCGAGAAAATCGAAACGCTCGGCACCATTCACGGCAAAGTGTTGGATACCGCAACCGGTCTCGGGTACACCGCAATCCTCGCTGCCGAGAAAGCCGCAAAAGTCATTACTGTGGAGATCGATCCGGTCGCCATTGCAATAGCAAAGAGAAACCCATGGTCGCGCAGATTATTCGACATTCCGAAAACAGAAATCATGATTGCGGATATTGACGAAAAAATCGACGAATTCCAACCGGGTGAATTCTCTGCAATCGTCCACGACCCGCCCACGTTTCAATTCGCGGGCGAACTGTACTCCTTAGAATTCTACAAGAAACTTTACCGAGTCCTATCGGGAAAGGGCACGCTGTTCCACTACATCGCCGATCCAGACAGCAGGCTCGGCGACCGCATGACGAAAGGAGTCATGAAACGCCTCCACGAAGCGGGCTTCTCGAAGGTAGAGCGCCGGCCGAAAGCGTTCGGCGTAGTCGCTAAGAAGTAGCTTTAATCGCGCGACCAGGAAAGGACTTGCTTCGGCGCTGGCGGCATAGGCTCGTCGCAATTAACGCCCGTGATTTCGAGAACCTGCTGTTTGAACCAGACATCGAAAGGACGCTCGGATTCGGACAAGTTTTCAAAGACCTTGGCAATATCCGGAGCTTGGAAATAAACGATCATAAAACTGCCGAACGGAGTTTCCTGAATAAACCAACTTTCCTTTGTCACTGTGGCTTGCGCGTCGTCTAGCTCGCCTCTCCGCGAAGTGTTGAGCGCATCGGCGAATGCAAATGCGGCGTCGAGCTTGTCCGGCAAAATCGGTACGAAAAATGCTTGTTCCATGATCCCCTCCACGCTCCCCAAAAGTTCGTGTGGAGCAGTTTCCGCATCTTACCATGCACCATAGCCAGTGGGTTATCGACCGAAAGCGAACAACTGGCGGCGGGTGTTCGCTTCCCCTTCAATATGTCCACGACAATCGGCGCACCGTGGTATGGTTTCCGTCATGCCTGCGCCATATCGAAGAGCCAAGGGCCACGCGTGGATGTGGCTGCTTCTGGTTTTCGGCGCGATCGGTTTCTCCATGTTCCTTGGATTCCAGTTTCCCAAGAATGTGGAGTGGTGGGTCGCGGTTCCAGTTTTTGGTGGGCCGATTTTAATCGCAATCATTGCTTGCGCCATTATTCAAGCGAGAATCGATAAGAACCGTAGGCAGCGAATGCTGGACCTATTGCAGTCGATGGGCCTCGAGGCTTCGATGGCCGATAACAAGGAAGTAGGCGCCGCTTTTTTCGCGCAGCTCGCGCACTTGGAGGCGTCTGCTTTACTGCGTGACGGCGCTACGAATTTGCGGTGGTTTGCGCGTGGCCCCATCGGTGCACAGTATATGGTTGTCTTCGAACACGAGTACGTTACGGGAAGCGGGAAGACCACGCAGGTGCATACATCGACTTGCGTGGGATTTCCGAGCGATAAGTGGGGTGTCACATTTATCCGGCCGCGATTGGGTGAAGGCAGGCACTATCGCAAAACTGAGGCGGCGTTTGAACTCGGCGACGCTGAGTTCGACAAGGAATGGGTTATCTGGGGCGAGCGGTCCCATGCGGACGCGATGTTCACTCCGGAGTTGCTTGCCGCACTTGCGAACTCACCGCGAGGCGAGTGGTGGTGCATAGGGGGCGGATGGGAATGCTGCCTAACCAGGAACGCACTCGACGCAGAAAACCTCGGCAAATTCGTCGCCCACGTAAATGCGATTGCGAGGCTGATCTAAGAAGGGTCTAGAGGCATAGCTCGACCTACTGACATGTTTACGAGCGAAACCAGCTTCGGGCTTGCAGGTTTAGTTTGTGCGTTGCTACTACGCCATAATCGGGCGCAGGACTTTGATACCGCCATGGACTCAACGAGGCACGTAGCCTGGCCCCCGCCCGGAACCCTTTGGTACATCAAACTCCTCGGTCGCCTCGAAGTGTCGTCCTCGTCGAATGAAATCGTTCGCTTTCGGTCGCGTACGGCGCTTGCCCTCTTAGCGTTTCTCGCGCTTCACAAAACGAAGGAGTGCTCGAACGAAGAACTTCAGGAACTGTTTTGGCCGGATAGCGACAGCGATCGTCAGTCTCAGAACCTGCGGAGGGCAGTCGCGGACATTCGAAGCGTGCTCGAGAAAGACTTACCGCTCGGTTCGGTCGTCGTAACGCGTCGCAACTATGTGTCGTTGAATCCCGATCGCATCGTGTCTGATGTGGAGCGGTTTCTGGACCTGACGAAACCGGGGTCCGATCTTGAAAGCGACTCGCTATTGGAAGCAATCGGCCTGTACGCCGGCCCTCTGCTTGCGCAGCTTTCGGATCCATGGATGCTGGTGGAGAGAATGGAGTTGGAGGAGCGATTTGCGCAACTCGTGGCCGTTTCCTGCCGGCGTCGAGTGAAAGCCGGCTCGGTTAACGAAGCCGTTAGAATTGGGCGCTCGGCAGTGGCCGCTGCCCCATACCGGGAAGACATCCATATCGCGCTCATAACGGCCTATCGCCATGCCGACATGGAAACCGAAGCGCTGCGGCAGTACGAGGAACTCGAGAGGCTGCTCCACGAGGCGTGGGGAGAATCTCCCTCCGAGCAAGCGCGTTTGGCGCTAATGGGAGAACTGCCGACAACGGACCAGGGACGTGGGGGCGAGTGGGACCCATCCGGCGGGGCCATGCCCATGGATTCGAAATTTTATGTTCGGCGGGAGGTCGATGCCCAAGCTGAGGAGTTGATCAAACGCGGGGAGGGCGTCATCTTAGTGCAAGGCGCGCGCCAAGTGGGCAAAAGTTCGCTGCTCGCCAGGTCGCTTGGCTTCGCCAGGTCTGCAAAAGTCTCGGTGGTGTTAACCGACGCTCAAGCGCTTGGCGAATCCCAACTTCTGGAAACAGACCACCTATACAAGACTCTTGCTCACGGGTTCGCTCAACAGCTGGGCATCGCGTTCGACGTTGGAGGCGAATGGAGCGACTGGCTGGGGCCGAATGTCAACCTGGATACGATCATCGGAAAACTTCTTGCCGAATGCAAGGGTGCGGTTTGCTGGGCTATCGATGAAGCCGACCTGCTTTTCGAACGGCCTTACACGAACGATTTCTTCGGCCTGCTTCGGAGTTGGCATAATCGGCGTGCGCTCGACCCGGATGGCCCGTGGCGAAAACTTACTCTCGTACTAACCTACGCGACGGAGGCGCACCTATTTATTTCGGATCTAAATCAGTCTCCATTTAATGTGGGAGTGCGCATGACGCTAAAAGACTTTTCGATGGAGGAGGTGAACGAACTTCAATCGCGCCACGGCGAGATGGGGGATCGCGAAGCCTGGCGCACGGTCTTTGAAATTACGCACGGGCACCCATTTTTGTCTCAGTGTGCGTTCGCTTTCTTGGCAAAGGGCGGTAAGACCGATGAATTGGCTGCCAAAGCGGCACGACAAGATGGCCCGTTCGGCACGCATCTGAATCGTATGCTGGTGTCGATCGCGCAGAGCGAAGAGATGTTGAGCGAGGTGAAGCGTATGCTCGACGGCCAGCCATTCGAAAATGCAACAACGCGTTACCGGCTGCAGTCGGCCGGTGTCATTTCGATTTCGTCTATGGGCGAGCCCGAGTTCCGCGTTCCGATTTACGAGACATACTTACGGGCGGAAATTGGTTAACTATTTCCAGGGCAGGCTGTGCCAGATGCGAACAGCGCCATCCGGGCACACCATAACGAGGTCGCGGCCGTCACGACTGAATGTACTTGTTTCGTAAACGTTCGACTGGGCAGTAAACTCAAGCGGAGAGTAGCGCAGAGAGCCCACTTCTGAACCGTTTGTCGCATCCCACAGCGTGGTGGAGTTCTCAAATCCGGACGTTATTACTCGATCGCCATCGGGAGAAAAGTGTGTTCGGTTAATTAAACTTCCAGACTTCAATTCGGCGATTCTCTTCCCGGTAGCGATGTCCCATAAGCACGCACCCTCGCCCATAGCACCCGCCAACTGTCTTAGGGTCGGCGAATATGTCAAATTGCCGGGGTAGTCACCAGGTGTATCAATCTGTACTATTCTAGAGCCCTTTCGAGTATCGTAGACGTTGATGCACCCATCGGTCTTCGAGGCGCCCCTTATCACCGAGACTGCGATTTCAGTGCCATTTGGGGAAATGGCAAGCCCTTGGAAGCGATCATTTGTAGTCCACCGTCGAATCAGTTTCCCATTGACGCTTGAGTACAGCGAGACGTACTTTCCCCCCATGTGAAGCATCGCAATTAGGGCTCCGTCTTTGGTCGAATCAACCACGAATGCTCGACTTTCCACCGGCGGCATCTCCTCATATCGAAACCGACAGAGCACTTGCATGGTGTGAGTGTCGATAACCGCACAATTGTCGTCACGTGGGTCAACCGCCGGCTCAATAAAATAGATAAAAAGCAGGTTTCCGTCGCCTAGTTTCCTCGCGTGAGGTTGGTTACCTTTGAACACAGCAGTTCGGGTCTCCTCCGTGAGTCCGTTCGCCTCTAGGCGCGCTATTGTCCCGTCACTAAATCCCAGGAACACTGAATCTTGTCCGACACTGAGTAGAGATGGAATACCTTCCGACTCCACGACCTTGCGGTGGACCACTCTGTTTGTGCGTAAATTGCGACTCGAAATTGTCCCGGCCAGTGTCTTCGTGACAAGGTTTACACCATCGCTACTCAAAAGCGCGACGTAAACCTGCTCATCACGAAAAGTATCAACCGCACCTGGCTTTTCAAGACTCCAAACCCTAATGTTGCCCGCCCAATCAGCCGCCGCTAGCTGCTTGTTGTCAGGATAGAAAGCCAAACTCGCTGTCGGCCCCAATCCTACCAACGTTCGAACTAGCTTTCCGGACTTGGTTTCGTAGACTCGAATTGATCCTTCTTCACCGCTACCTACCGCGAAGAGCTTGGAATCCCTGGAAAAGGCAACCTCTTGTTGCGGGTCGGTAAGCCCTGAGGCACTTGCGACAACGGACAAGTCGGCCAACCTGCGAACCTCCCAACTCTGAAAACTGTAAACGACAAAGTGCAAATTGTCTGGTGCCATTTTAAGATTAATTACACGCTTCCCAGTGATTTGCGTTTGTGCAATGGCCAAAGTTTTGCCGAGCGAATTCCACCTCCGCAATTCATTTCTTGAACCCGATACCTCCGCACGGCAAATGCCGATAATTGATTTGTCTTTCGCTATATCGGCGGCTATGCATTCCAACGGTGATCTTATTATCGAGAGCAGTCGGTTATCGCGCGCTGATCTAAGTTCAATGTTGTTATTTGCCTTTTCCTTCCAAAGTAAATAGCTCTTCCAATGCGGGCTTAGAGCGTAAATTCTTTTACCAGGTGCGCCAGGTACTAGCAATTCGTCCGTATTCGCGTCGTAGATCGAGGCCGAGCCGGCATTGTCCAGCCAGATTCGCATTTCTCCGATTCGTCGCCCATAGGTTCGTTCAAATCCAACACCACTCTTGGCGAGACGAGCAAGCGTACCGCTTGCTAAAGATGGGAAGCGCGACCGGAGCTTCGGCTCATTTGTGGCTAAGTCATAGATCCCCTCGTAATTGACAATCTGCGGGATTCCATCCGGGTCGGTCTCTACGAGAGTGCCCTGTAACATCTCCGCTTCCATCTCGCATTCGAAGTATTTGGCGACGTGTCCCCACTCCCACCCCCTGAAACGATCGCTCTTTGTCTTCTTGATCATCTCTTGTGCCTGTGGCCAACGCCGAGCTTCGACCGAATATCGGATCGCGCTGATTTTTTCGGCGTAGTTCTGTCGTTCCAACTCAACCGCCTTTCGTTGCAGCTGGGCGATCAATTCCTTGCGTTCCCTGGATAGATTCCATAGTCCGACCGCCGCAGTACTGAGAACGACCAGAATGAGCCCCGCCACAGCGGCCGTTCGCAACGTCGCCAAACGCGCAGCGCCGCGTTGTCTTCGCAGCTCTCCCCCGGGCAAGCTCTGTCGCCGCCAGCCTTCATCGAACACGCGCGCATAAGTCCTATTGCGCAGCCGCAATCTCCCACGCTCCTCGTGCCCGACTCCAGCAAGCCTTAGCGACGCGACCACGGGATTCTCCTCCGAAACTGCGACGCCTTTACTCCTTAGGAGCCGGCCGTACAAATCGAGAACCTGTGACCTTCGCTCCTCTGCCGACATTCCCGGCACATCGGGATCGAGCATTCTGCGCTCCACGTCAGAAAAATTAGGCTCTCGTTGGCGTGCCTCAGGGCTGAAAAACAACTGCTTCACCATGCGATCCACAGCAGGCACGGAGGATATCGACTTGTCTGCCGCGATGTGGCCGCAGAGCAATTGCGTCAAGTACGGGTGGCCACTTACCCAATAGTGCACCCTCTCCATAAGCGTTTTTCCAGATCTTCCTTCGGCATCTAAGGCAGTCGCATACGCTTCCGTTTCGCGAAGCGTGAAATCGGTCAAGTCGATGCGCGCCCCGATATTGAACGGTGTAATCTCCGGATTTCGAATTAGCTGTCCAGGAGTGGCGACGCCGACCAAGCAAAACGTTAGTCGCTCGAATCCTTTCACGTCTGATCGGCGGTTGTAACAGTCACGAATCGCCGCGAAAAACTCATCGGTCGAAAATGGAAGCGCGCGCACGAAGTCGATTTCATCGACGAAGATAATTAATTTGTCGCTTACTTTTGCTAATACAACTTCCTGCAGTGCTCCGATCCATCGTGCAAGCGGGCCGATGGCGGTATGTGCTTCCCAATATTCGAAAAGCGCATCTGTCAGGTTCAGTTCTTGGCCAATGCCGTTAAGCATCCCGGCATACCACTGTTCCGGGGTGACGTTCGCTCCGATGCGCTGCAGGTCCAGCTTGACGGTTGCGATTCCTTGTTCTCGCAGCTTGACGATCGTGCGGGCGACCATCGAGGACTTGCCCTTTTGTCGCGAGTCGAGAAGGAACACGTACTCGCCCGCAATCAGCGCGGCGAGCAGCTGGGCGTCTGCGTCCCGCTCGATATAGCTGGGCGCATTCGGATCCATGGTTCCGCCTGGGCGGAAAAACGGCGGTCTGCTGTCCATGCGCATATCATACGCATTCAACTGTGACGAGATTCGTCACGGATCGGTCACAACACAAAACATATAGTGTTGACATGGATCACAAAGGTCCAAATCAAAAAAACACAACCCGAGGCTCACACGACACGCATCCTCGGGAAGGAAAAAAAATGGAGAGATTCAGACACACACTTGCCGTGATGGCAGCGGCAGCATTGAGCTTGACAGTTGCAGGAGCAGAAGAACTGCTAAATCCGAGTTTCGAAGTAAATCAGCTGGGAATTCCAGGACCATTCAATGGATACCGGAATGTCTTTGACGCCTGGTTCTACGGCACATGGGGTGCCGAGAACGGTCTGATCGTTACTGGAACCCAGCCAGGGTCCGTGGTTCCCAACCACGGCAGACGGATGCTCCAGGTATGGGACGATGGTGGTACGCATACGCAGACCATCCAAATCATCGAAGTGCCGTTCATCTACTGGGTCATGATCGACACGAACAAGGGTTCCTTCCAATTGCGGGCGCTCTACAACAGCACGGCTCCGGCCGCAGTCGCCGTAGTAACCGCCCGCTTATTGACCGCTCCGCAGACTCAGTCGCCGGCAACTTCCGCGCAGCTGACGCTAGACAATAATCCTTCAACGTGGCAGAACATCAAGCGTCAGGGTGACATTCCGCCTGGAACACGGTGGATAATTGCAGAGGTCGCGTTCACTGGACCATCGCTTGGAGCACATCCGGGCTATGTGGACTTGGTCACATTTGAGTTCATTCACAAGTAGACAGCTAGCGTTCAGCTGTAATTAGAGCTGGTCAAACGCTACATGGTCAATGAAAGTAACGCCGGGGAGGCTCTGCCTTCCCGGCGATTGCTTGGGGTGACATCAACTTGTCGGCAGCAACCTTGCATCGGCGTGTGCGTTGCTCATATTTAACGCGTCGATTCTTGCAACGGAACACAGAGAAGAATCCTTTCCGCGGAATTCTCTGACAAACGCGTCTCGTTTCGATTACGCAAGGCGAGGCACCTTCAGCATTCGGCAACGGTCTAATTGGTCCCGCTTTACAGTCTGTGACGAGATTCGTCACAGTTCCGTCACGGTCAGCCCCCTACCATAACAACTATCCATAGAGCCATATGGGTCGAACCTCGAAGGGAGAAGAAAAATGAAGCTTTCAATTACCACACTCGCAGCCATGCTGTCCGTTTGCGCCAACGCACAATGGACGGTAATAAACCTCAACCCAGCCGGGGCTACCGAGTCCCGAGCAAGCGCCGTAAGAGACGGTCAGCAGGTCGGCTCGGCTGTAGTCGGGGGAATCCGACGAGCCAGCCTCTGGACCGGCACCGCAGCATCGTGGGTCAACCTCAGCTCACTCACGGCGATCGCATCCGAAGCCTACGGTGTTGCCAATGGCCAGCAGGTCGGCTACATGGAACACTACACAGGGCAGTTCACTTGGAACGGAGAGAAAAGGGCGGGGATTTGGACAGGAACGAGCGGATCCTTCGTATCACTGCATCCCGAAGGCTACGCGGCAGAGGCTACCGTTGCCTACGCGACCGACGGCCAGCAGCAGGTCGGGGTGTTCCAAACGTATGACCTGTGGCCGGCCATCATGTGGAACGGCACCGCCGGCTCGATGCAGAATCTCCACCCCGGTTATACCGGCCAATTCGAACATACGACCTCGCATGCCCGAGGGGTAGATGCAGGCATACAGGTAGGCGGATGCGAGATAAACGACCAGCAGTTCCCAAATCCAACTTGGACGCCTCACGCATTCATGTGGGCCGGAAGCGCAGGCTCTTGGATCGACCTTCACCCCGCTTGGGCTAGTCGATCATGGGGCTACGGCGTAAGCGGTAACCAGCAGGTTGGGGTTGGCCAGGTCCGCTCTTACCACGCCGTCCTGTGGACCGGGTCGGCTGCCTCCGCAGTTGACCTCAATCCCACGGGAGCCGCCAGTTCATGGGCTTTTGCCGTCCACAGCGGCGAGCAGGCAGGCGACGCGCCGACAGGCACGTTGTCTCGAGCCGCCCTTTGGATGGGTACGCCAGGGTCACATATCGATCTTCATGCGGCGCTACCCGGAGGAAGCTACAGCGCCTCCACCGCGCGAGGCATTTGGCATAACGGCCCGCTTACGCACGTCGTGGGATCGGGCATGACAACCGGATTCAATCCCCATCAAACCGCGCTGATGTGGGTTTCGCGTGCGGTCGCGCCGGCGTCCTTCAGCATGGTTCGGGGCAGCGTCTTCTCAGGCAACCTTGCATCGCTTCAGAACAGCGAGAACAACCGCCTCGTCATGCGGCCCGGATTTGTGTTTTCCGTCGGTGAGCCGCCGGTGCAAGTTCGCCTGAACGGCACCGCGCCCACCGCCTCGCCCAACGGGTTCAGCTTCTCGGTCGAATCCAGCGCCAGCTTCGGAAGCGCAGAACAGAAAGTATGGCTGTGGAACTACGTGCTGGGCGACTACGAGCTTCTCGATACCCGTCTCGCAACCACCTCCGACGACGTTGTAACCGTCACCGTCCGAACGAACCCAGCCCGCTTCATCCAGCCCGGAGCGCTGGCGATTCGCGCGTTGGTCAGTTTCCGGGCAGTCGGCCCTGCATTCGCCTATCCCTGGTCGGGCCGCATCGACAAGGTCTGGTGGAATTTCCCTGGTTAGCGATCTGTGACGAGATTCGTCACAGTTTGGTCACGGTCTCTTTCGTACTATGTAATCAATGGCTACAAGCCAGTGGGGAGAACAATGAAAAAATCACAAACTCGTGGGCGGTTAAGCTCACACACATCGATTCGATTCGCGCTCGGCGCGGTTGCGCTAATTGGCCTCGTTAGCGCCTCGCAAGCTCAGCTAACGCAGCTGGTCTCGCTGGCCTATGACGGCGCCCAAGGTAATGGCGATAGTCCGCTTGTCGGCGCGAAGATATCGGCGGACGGAAGGTACGTAGTCTTTCGATCCGAGGCAAGCAACTTGATCGGCGTGGGTAACGACACCAACGGGTACTCCGACATCTTCCGTCGGGATCTAGTGTCGGGCGCTACGGAACGAATCTCAGTTGACCACGACGGTGGCGAGATTTTCGGCTTCGACTGCAACAACCCGAGCGTCAGCGCGGACGGACGTTTCGTAACATTCGGCACCACCGCCGACAATGTCGTTCCTGGTGATACGAACGGTTTCCCGGACGTTTTTGTGCGAGACACTTTTCTGGGGACCACCACCATCGCTTCGCTTGCCGATGACGAATCGTTCGGCAACGAACGAGCTTTCCACTCGGGGATCAGCGAGGACGGCAACCTAGTCATATTTCTTTCGTACGCATCGAATTTGGTTCCCGGCGCATCCGGCGGTCAAGTTTTCGTCCGCAATTTGGCGGCAGGAACAACCACGCTGGTATCAGCCGGCCCGGGCGGTGTGCCAGGAGATGGCGTCAGCGGAGAGACTCAAATCAGTTTGAGCGCTGACGGTCGATACGCATGTTTTGCATCCAACGCAACCAACCTGGTTGCAAGCGACACCAACAATCAGGGTGACATTTTCGTTCGCGACATGTTGCTCGGCACAACAGCGCGCGTCTCGGTATCAAGTACCGGCACGCAAGGCAATGGCCAGAGCTTCTCGCCAACGATTAGCGGAACGGGCCGATACGTGACCTTCTCATCGTTCAGCACAACCCTCGTTACCGGCGATACGAACGGTCAGATCGATGTCTTTATTCGAGACACGCAGACCAACAGCACGTCTCGCGTTTCCGTCGATTCCAGCAACCGGCAAGGCAACGGCAGAAGCGGCGGTTCGAACGACGGTTGGGGCGCGTGTGGGGTTAGCGACGATGGGCGCTTTGTAGCATTCCAATCCAGCGCAACGAACCTGATCGGAGCCGGCAAGGACAAGAACAACTTGCAAGACGTGTTCCTAAGAGACCGGCAGTTGGGCAAAACAACATTGGTCTCGATCAGCACCGCGGGCAAGCCTGGAAACTTCAACAGCAGCGGGCCCTCGATGAGCGCCTCCGGCCTCATCATGTTCTGCTCCTACGCGACCAATCTGATCGCGAATGACACGAACGGAAAAATGGACGTCTTCGTCCGCCCTGCTCAATAGGGGGATCTCGCAGGTCAGCATCGATTCTGGGCCCCACATAGACACCTGGGCCCAGGTCGATGTCACAGTCGCCTCGCACAACTTGATCTCACACTGTGTCGTTACCCAAGGGCAACCATCAGATGAAACTAATCACACTCGCAGTCACTTTTTTCCTCTTCATCGAGGCGAACGCGCAGTTGACGTTCGTCATTCTGCGCCCTGCGGGTGCGGTAACGTCCTCGACGAGCCGTGTCGAGGGTGGGCAGCAGGTTGGCGCCGTGGCCCTGACCCAGGGCGGTGGAGCCGCACTGTGGACAGGCTCAACCGGCTCTTATATAAATCTCAATCCGGCTTGGGCGACCAGTTCATCCGCCTTGACAGGGCTTGGTGGAATTTCCCGGGATAGGGTTTCGGAAATGGATGCGGCTACTTCCAGGGAGCGCTGTTCCAAACCCGAACGCTGCCGTCCGGTGGAAATTGGATAATCCGGCGACCGTCTGCAGAAAAGCGCGCTTCACCCGCTTCTGTCAGTCGAAACATTTCTTCGCCGGTCCGGCTATCCCATAACCTCGCAGCGAAGTTGCCGCCGGCTCGGGTGACAATTCGCTCACCATCCGGCGAAAAGAAAAAGAACTCAACCGCGGTTGTCCCGAGTTCTCCGATGCGCTTCCTTGTTCTCAAATCCCAGAGATAAACGACTCGGTCGAAATAATCACGGTCACCGGTCTTGCCGGCCAGGACGCCTGTGCGTGACGCATATTTCAAATCGCTGATCGTCTGTCCGTGGTGTTTGAACTCATGAATTCGCTTGCCGGTTCCGGCGTCGAAGAGAATCGCTTGTCCATCGCGGACCCACCACGCCGAACCGAGCGATGATACAAGCTGTTTCCCATCGTTGACAAACGTCATGCACCTCACCGAACGTCCGGGGCTCCATTGGGTAATCAACTTTCCATCGATCGCTGAATAGATTTGAATCTTGCCCACCGTGCCGAGAAACATTGCAATCTGAGCGGACTTCTGATCAAACGCAAACGCATCGGTAATATCCACGCCGGTTGCTTCCTCTGCAACTCTGAGCCGCTCCGGTGCGATGCGCTTGATGATTTGGAGTGTCTTGGTGTCAAGGAGTGAGAACTTGTGGCCCTCGTAACCGACGAGCAAACGCTTGCCACCCGGCAACACTTCCAAAGTCGAAGGCTTGGTAGAAAATGCTGCTTCGGAGGAAACAGTTTTGTTATCCATCCCGGACATTTTCTGCACTTGCCCGTTTGCCCGCACTATGAAGAGATCGTCACCCCCTCCGGATAACGCCAGCAAGGCAACGCTTTTTGCGTCGGGGATGGGTTGTCTTCTAACTTTCTCCGTACCTAGATCTCGCGACAACAATTCCGCATCGTCAAGGACCGTCAATAGCGTCTTGCCGTCTGACGCAATTGCGCCGTGGGTCACGCGTCGATTCGGCTCAACAAAAGCTTGCCATCCGGGCTGGGGAAATTCATTCCAAATCCTCAGATATCCTTGCGAGTCCACGCTTGCAAACCCCTTGGCCGACTTGAGAAAAGCTACGGAGCCAACCCTTGACCGATGCCCCGATAACTTGGCCAAGCGATTCCCCTTCCTCAGATCGTGAAGGTACACATACCCGTCGTCGCAACCGACGAGAACTCGCGTTCCGTCGTCCGAGAACTTCACATCCGACATCACATTTGGAAACTCGGCCAATGCCGAGATTTGCCGATGGCCCTCGACTGCTCTAATCTCAATCTTGCCGTTCGACCCCCACGCCGAGTACAACAATCCGTCTCGACTTATTGTCACGCCATGTGCAAACTGTTGGTCAGTTGGCGAAGAGCTGATCGTTCGGCCAGTCTTGTCCCAATGCCGAATTTCGCCTACGTTTGGTTTCGACGATTGATGTGCACTGATCACAGTCCCGTCCGGCAAGAACTGCGCTGCATGAACGTGATCGGGACCGGTGTACGCGACTATTAAACGGTCATCAGCGATGCTTCGAAGTTCGAGTATTTCGAGGGTGGCGTCTCGGGCAAGTAGAAAGAGCCCGCGCTGAGCGTCGATATCCATAATCTGGCTGTAGATTCGATTCGGAACAAGAAGCTTGTCGGTCGTTGCATCGAAGATCGCGTCACCACGGGTGCCTTCAACCACCTTGACGCGATAATTTCCCTTCAGAAAGCGGGGAATTACAGTCATTCTCGATTTGAACGCGAGCGTTCGCCGTGCGGGCGCCTCATTAATCGAATAAATGCCGTCTGGTGCAAAAACACCAGGGTTGGACCCGGGACGATTCTCGAGTATCGTCCATTTTGGGAACCTCTGTTCTCGCGTTCCATAATTGACGGCAAGCGCAAGATTTCCCCACTCCCAATTGCGATGCGGATTCGCTTCCGTCTCATGTACTAATGCGGGCAGTTTCGTCCAACGTTGCTGGGATAAATACTGAAGCGCCCGTCCGACCTGACCCAAGTAGTTTGAATATGTCAGATCGCGCGTTCGGCGTTCTAACCCAAGAATTGCATCCTGCCTCTCGCCGGATACAATTGCCAGTTCGGCGGATCGCTTTTTCAAATCGATCAGCGAGCGCTTGCGCTCATTAGAAACGCGGTTCAACTCCGCAGTGCGAGTTTCGAGAGCATTGAGCGAACGCTGTTTCTCATCAGACGCCCGCTTTAAGTCTTGCGTGCGCTGTTGCAGGGCGATCAGCGAACGCTGTCGCTCATTCGAAACGCGATCCAATTCTTTGGTCCGATGGCCCAACGTTTCGAGGGCGCCTTTACGATCGGTCGACAACCGCCACATTCCTAGCGCTGTCGATGACACACCCAGAAGAACCACGCTCGCAACCAATCCTGTGTACACCACGGCTTTCCTCGCCGCTCCATGCAGTCGCCGAACTTCGGCATCGGGCAGGTTGCTTTTGCGCCATGCTTCGTCGAATACTTTTCTGTAAACTCGATTCCTTACGCCGAGCCAACCAGATTCATCTGTTCCGACTCCGGATAGCCGCAGAGTGTCGACAATCGGATTTTCCTCCGAAGCATTTACGCGGTTGCGCTTCAGCATTCGCCCATATAGGCCCAGCACCTGAGTCCGTCGTTCTTCAGACGTAAGGCCATGCACGTCAGGTTCCAGCAGTCGTCGCTCCACGTCCGACAGATTCGGCTCCCGTTGTCGCGCCTCCGCAGAAAAGAACAGTGTCGAAACGAGCCGGTCCACGGCCGGTGCTGAATCAATTGCAGGGTCCTTAACGAGGTGGCTGCAGACAAGCTGCGTCAAATACGGGTGCCCCCCAACCCAGTGATGAACTCGTGCCAAAAGTTGAGCACCGCTTCTGCCGGACGCCCCGAGCACCTTTCCATACACCAAGGTCTCGCCGAGCGTGAAATCCAAAAGGTTTATTTGGGTGCCTATATTAAAAGGAGAAATTTCCGGACTTCGAATGAGTTGCCCCGGCGTCGCTACACCAACCAAACAAAACGTTAGTCGTCTAAAACTCGAATCGAGCGCTCGCCGATTGAAGCATTCCCTTATGCCGGCGAAGAACTCGTCCGTCGTAAAGGGCAGCGCGCGCACGAAGTCGACCTCATCTATAAAAATTACGATCGGGCCCTCGCGAAGAGGTAGGACGACTTTCTCGATCGCAAGGAGCCACCGCGCAAGCGGTCCCAACGTTTGATTTTTCTCCCAGAAATCGAAAAGCTCTTTCGAAACGGAAAGTTCTTGGCCGATCCCGCTCAGGAGGCCCGCGTACCATTGCTCTGGGCTAACGTTTGATCCGATTCGTTGGAGGTCGAGCTTGACCGTCGAAACTCCGTGATCCTTAAGATCAAGGAGGGTCCGAGCCACCAGCGACGACTTCCCTTTCTGCCTGGAGTCCAGGAGAAACACGTATTCACCCATGAGGAGCGCGGCAAGAAGTTGCTCATCCGCAGCGCGCGGAATGTAGCTCTCGGCACCCGGCTCTAGGGTGCCGCCAGGCCGAAAGAACGGCGATTGGCTGTCCATGTGCATAGCATACGCGCTTATCTGTGACGAGATTCGTCACAGTACGGTCACAGTCAATGAGCAATAGTCTTTCTACTTGAAGAGTGAGCACGGTCACGCTGCCGGCCAACCGCCAAGCAAAAACAAGAACCGAAACCGCAGATAGCGGGCCAAGACAATGAGAGGCAACCCTACGGTAGCCTGTCCAAAGGAGAGAGAAAACAAATGAAAATCCGAACACTGTCGGGCGCGGCGCTTCTTCTGGCGCTCGCCTCGATTACCAATGCCCAGTCGTTCTTCGACGACTTCAACCGCCCAAATGCGGGAAACCTCGGAGCCAACTGGACCCAACAGTGGGGTTACCCCCTCGGGATCGACGACAACGAGGCCTTTTCCGTAACCGGCGATTTTGCCTGGGCCAGCGTAAACGGTATATCAAACTCGATTGGAACCTACAGAATGAGCATGGATGTGAGCACCGATGGTTCGAACAATGGCCAAGTCGGGTTCCAAATGGCTCGAGCCGGGAACGGAGGCATGCAGAGCGTCACGTTTATCATGGTTGCTATGTGGCAACAGAATAATGGCCCGCCTGGTTTTTGGAGTTCGTATGCCTTTGACTCAGGAAATGGTTTCAACGTCGGTGGTTACACTGTTGGAGGTGGCTATCACCTGCACGCGTTCTCGTATCGAACGGCTCGCCTGACGATGTCCATGTCGGGAGCCGATGTCACGGTTGAAGTTGATGGCGGCATCAATGGATCCATTGACGACACTTTCACAGCGACCGTCGGCCCGACGATGATGTCGATGCTGGGCACGGGGGCCGGTTTGGGCGTTCTGGGCACCAACCGCGCGGACAATTTCAACCTGGTCGCTGTGCCGGAGGCTGCAACCTTTGTTTCGATTGGCGGCGGACTTGCGATCCTCGTCCTGCTCCGCCGCAGGAAATAGCTTCAATCGGCACAACATGATTCCGAGCCTGCCTGAATAGTGGCCAGGCACGATCCGATGGTGTTGCCGAGGCGCATGGACACGTTGCTGTCCATGCGCATAGCATACGCGGACTTGTGTGACGAGATTCGTCACATTTCGGTCACGGTTGCTCCAATAGTCTTTGCGTAGCCGTCGTCCAGACGCATCGGCAGCGTGTGGCAAAAGGAAGAATCAAAATGAGATACACAACAATCGCGATCTGTGTGATCTTCGCCGCCTCGGCGACCGCCCAATGGACCGTCGTAAACCTGCATCCGGGAGGGGCAGAGATGTCTCGTGCTTTCGCGGTGCGAGACGGCAAGCAGGTGGGCTCGGCGGTAGTCGGAGGCGTGGTGAGGGCCAGCTTGTGGTCGGGTACAGCTGCCTCCTGGGTGGACCTGAGTCCCGTCGGTCAGCAGGGCGGGTCGGAAGCAGTAGGTCTCGATGGCCCCATGCAGGTCGGCCATGCATCGGTGAACGGAAGCGGCGGCGCTTGCTATTGGAGCGGCACGGCCGGCTCATGGGTGAACATGCATCCCGGGGGGAGCTGGTCGTATATCATGGACGCGGACGCGGGAACTCAGGTGGGCGTTGTCGGATTCGGCTTGAACCACGCGGCCCTATGGAGCGGCACTCCGGGATCGTGGATCGACCTCCATCCGCCTAGTGCCCAGGAGTCAGAAGCTAACGGGGTACACGCCGCGCAGCAGGTGGGCACAGCCAGGGTGGGAGGAGTCTATCGAGCAAGCTTGTGGACGGGGACATGGGATACGTGGGTCGATTTGCACCCAACGGGTGCCTCGGAGTCATTTGGCATGGAAATTCACGCGGGCACGCAGGTGGGCTGGGCGACAGTCGGGGGTGTGCAGCATGCCTGCCTCTGGCAGGGCACGGCAACTTCCTGGGTCGACCTCAACCAGCCCGGGGTGCAGTCCTCTAGGGCAATGGACTGCCACGCGGGCCAGCAGGTGGGCGGAGCCACGACCCAAAACCGTGAGCACGCATCACTCTGGGACAACTCTGCCACTTCGAGGAGAGACCTGCATGTTTTTCTGCCGTCCGGCTTTAGTGATTCGACAGCGTGGGGCATATGGAACGACGCAGACCTGACGTACATCGTTGGCGACGGCAGGCACACTTCGGATGGCCGCCTACGGGCTCTGATGTGGATATCCCGATCGGTTGCGCCGGCATCCTACAGCATGGTTCGCGGC
>JALYSG010000067.1 GCA_030854945.1 Armatimonadota bacterium | reverse complement strand
GATTTCAGGCTTCTCGATCGGTGCGCGAGCAACGAACGAAATGTCCGCCTTACCGTCCACATTCGCCATCTCCGGACGAACCGACTTGAACCAGTTCAGGTCGATATTGTAGATATCTCCACTAATGGAGATCTGCCCGTTCTCGTCTATATAATTCTCGCCAGGGTTTAGTCGTAACGCCGCCTGCGGCCCGCTCCACTCGGCGGTCTCGATCACAAATCGATCACCTTGTTTGTTCGTTCGGAATGTAACGTCTCCTGCCGCTTCCCCCTGAACGGTGAGCCCCCCTACTCCAACGTCCGCGCGCCCGCCGGTCAACTTCCATTTGTTATCGACTTGCGCGGCTTCGATCCTTCCATCCAAAGTTAAGACACCATCGATCTGCCGCATAAGCTGCAGTTGCTCGACGGAGGCATTTTCCGCAAGCGAGGAAACAACACGCATGATGGTTTCGATGTTGCCACCCAGCGCATAAAAATCGGCAGAGACTGTCTTCGCGTCAAAATTGAATACACCGTTGTCGATAACGTAATTGGAATCTAAATCCCCAAGGCCGCCTCTAAATAAAATCTGCTTGCTGTCGGCTTCCGCAATAATGGTTGCTCCACCGATGGGCTCTCTATTTATCTGTAGTTCCGTGCCTGTTACTTCCACATTTCCGCGCAGTATTTTTCCGTCGAGGAAACTCACCTCGGCATCACCGGAAATGCGTCCGCCTAAACGCGCGACGCCCTCCAAATAAGGTCGCAGCGCCCAGGTCGAAGCGGATTCCAAGTGCGCCTTGAGCGAGCTCGGCCCGGTGCGAGACCATCCGCCCTGGCCGGTTAATTTTCCGCCGCTTATCATCGCCGAAAAGTCGCCAATTGAAAGCGCTCCTTTCGCCCACCGAGCCTTCGCTGCAACGTCCCTAATCTCGATCCTGTCCGCCAGTACGCTTGGAGAGGCGAGCTCGACATCGACGTTCGGGTCGTAAAACGACCCGTCTAACTCCCACGCCCCGTTGGCGATGCCCGTCAAGGTATCGCCCGTGAATTCGCCCAGCATCAGATCTAAGACACGGCCTTTGCCGGTAACCGGCCAGCTCGCCGACCGCAAGTCTAAAGTCGCGTCACCTTCAATGACAGACACGCCACGTCTTGCGACGATGTCCGTGGCTGTCAGCTGCTTGTTGGCGTATGCGATCTCGCTGGATGCAAAGGGTAGGGTGTATTCGTCAAGGCTCGCGCCATAAACTTCTACAAATCCATTGACCTTCGGGCTATCGGTCGTCCCGTCGACGTGCAAATCGCCGTAGGCAAGCCCGGTCAGGCTCGTACCCGGAAGCGCTGAAAGGTCAATGCCCGAGGCAAACAAATCCAGATCGAGTGCGCCGCTCTCGATCCCAATGCTTCCTTTGCCTTGAAGCGCGCCCAGGTCTCCACCGACTTCCGCAGCTTGCACTTCGAATACGCCCTTGCGATAATCGCCCGTCACATCGAATCGCACATCGCTCGGTACCGACTGATCCTCGAATTCTATGATCACGGTCGTGTTTCCTGAAGCGTGTAGCGAAGCCGTCGGGTTCGAAACGGGCCCCGAGATCAGCGCCTGAATGTTCGCCCTGCCTCCCTGAATGAAATCATCCGGAATGCCAGGCACTTGCGATAACAAAACATTGTCAGCGCGAACAACTCCGTCGATGACCGGCGATTCTCCCACCGAGATCGCCAAATCGGCACGAACATTGGTCCCGAACGTATGCCCTCGGCCATCGAGAATGCGAACGACTTTTCCATCGGATGCAATCCCAGCGATGACGTTCGTTGCGCGGTATTCCTCGTAGCGCACCGAATCGGCTGTCAGCTTTCCGGACACCGCAATGGCGTCTCCAACAAGCGTAAACACGCCGTCGAAATTTGCCCCCGTGAAGTCCAGGTTCCCAGGCAGCACACCGGCGAGCAGGGACTCGATCGCTGCGGCCGACCCTGCCGAAGCCGTACCTTCGATCCTGCCCGTGATCGTCTCACCGAACGCCAAGTAGCCGACGCCATCGACGTCCAGCCCCCGCCCGGCGCCGATGATTCGCCCGCCGGCGCCCTTCTCCGTAAATCCGCCGTCAAAGCGGACGGTCTCAAATCGCCTGCCGTCGATGAGCAGGTTTGCCGCAAGCGCTTCGCCTTCGCCTCGAACGAGCCAATCGCCGGAAGCGCTTGGACGCGCCGTCACTTTCCCGGAGAACTCAGCCGAATCGGCAGTCCAGGTAAACGCTTGCGTGCCCCTCAGCCCTTCCCATTGGCCGAAGTAATTCTTTAGAGGCAAAATGTGCAAGTTTTTGCCACTCACATTGAAAAATCGCAACGCTCCGTCGAGCAAGTCGAACTCCGTCGACACAACGCCGACACCGTCTACGGTGCCCCGGAAACTCGTCGAAGCGTCTGATCCCAGCACCCCGACCACCAAGTCGTCGGCAGCTAAGTTCCAGGTCGTTGGCGTTTTCACATATCGGTCGTGGAACCGAATCCGCACGTCCGATGCCTGGACCTCGATGGGAACCGCTTCCGAAGGTTCTGCCTCCTGAAAGGGAGCGAAGTCTTCGAAGCTCCACCTCCCGTCCCGGTATCGAACAACTTCGGCGAACCCGTCGGAGGCCGTGATCAAGTAAGCCTCGTTCAGCGTCCACGGCAAAGGCACGGTCAAATCAACGTCCGCCATCCGAGCCACCGCGGGCGCGCCCACCTGCGAAAGCGTGACGCCTTCGGCGATCACGCGACCCGTTCGCCAGTTGAATCGAAGCGTGTCGGCCCGTCCGACGACAGGGCCCTTCGCGGCTCGATAAGTAAAGGTTAATCCATAAAAAGTGTCATCTATTGCCGCGAGGTAGCCGCGCAAATATGCACCCGCCCAAATGGCTATCACCACTGGCGGGATTGCGCAAAGCCAGGCTATGCTCGGTCCCCAGGCTCTTCTCATGACAATCGACCGAAGGCCGAAACCGGCCCAAACAAAAACTACACCTCGACTGCGGCGAGCCTTTCCGCCATCACCTTCTCACTGAAAGCGATAGCGTTATACGAGCTTCGGATGAACGGCCCGGAGGCCACAAATGCAAAGCCCATATCCTCACCTATCTTCTCGTACTCCTTAAACTTGTTCGGATGTACGAAGGTATTGACGGGCAAATGACGCATCGTGGGTCGTAAATATTGGCCGATCGTGATCGCGTCCACCC
>JALYSG010000024.1 GCA_030854945.1 Armatimonadota bacterium | reverse complement strand
TCCGAAGCCTACGGCACCGCGTCCTACAACATCGACGACCAAACGTGGGTCATATCAGGATCGGTGACCGTTACGGGTCTTGCCCTTACTGAAGTGACGGGAATGCATATCCACAACGCGCCGATGGGGGTGAACGGTCCCATTATCTTCAATATTTTGGCTAATACGGTCAATTCGAGCCAGTCGGGGAATGTGTCGAACTGGTTTTTTACCGCAGTCCTCGACGATGCACCGATCCTTCGGGAGCAGAAGCTCTCGGAAATGGTGGCGGAAAGAGCGTACATCAATGTACATACGGCCGCTTTTCCCGGTGGAGAAATCCGCGGCCAAATCGACTGCATCGTCCCGGAGCCGGGCACGGTTGCAGCATTGGGGTTCGGCTTAGCCTCGCTCCTTTTTCTTAAGAGAAAGCGCTAAGTCATTGTAGGTCGAGAATCGACACTCGGTTTTCGACCTATACAATATCCTTCTCTAATCGAGAATCGTCGCCCGTTAGGGGGTCGGTCGCCTATATCCAACGTGATTCGTGTCCCTCTCTTGAAATTCCTGCCGGGGGAGAGATTCAGCCGATCTTTTCGGGAGTCACCGTGAGCTCGACCCTATCGGCGCCACGGAGAACAACAACCTTTACAGGTTGGCCAGGCTCGGATTCTTCGAAGATCGCTTGGATGTCATCGATGCTGTCGATTTTGCGGCCGCCCCATTCGACGATTCGGTCGCCGGCTTTCAATCCGCCCTTCTCGGCCGGCGAGTTCGGTTGCACTCCGTCAAGCAGCAAACCGCCTCCTGCCTCCTCCCCGAAAGCGGGGATAAGGCCTACACGCACGCGTCTCGCTCCGGCGGGATTACCGCCAGCCTCCGGTGTAACCGGCCTTTCGCCATCTTCCAGCCAATCGGCGACGAAAACATTTGTTTCGCCAGCTTTTTTGGCATTTCGATTGCTAGCCCAAACGAGCCGCTTGCCGTCTTTGGTGAACATAGGAAAGCCGTCGAATTCCGGCGTGCTCGTAATTCGCTTCAGGTTCTTGCCGTCGATATCGATGATAAAGAGATCGAATTCCCGGCCCTTGGGATCGCCGTAATTCGAAGAGAAAATAATGCGCTTGCCGTCCGGGTGCATAAATGGGGCAAAGCTCGCGGCGCCTAAATCGGTTACCTGTATTTTATTTGTGCCGTCTGCGTCCATGACCCATACCTCGAGTTTGCTTGGGCGTACAAGATTCTGTGCGAGCAGGGACTTGAAGTCTTTCGTTTCCTGATCTGACTTGATTCGGTCTCGACGATAAACGATTCTTTTCGAATCCCAACTCACAAAGCCTCCGCCGTCGTATCCGAGCGCGTCCGTGAGTCTCTTAACGTTCTTTCCCTCCAGATCGCTTCTGTAAATGTCGACGTCTCCATCTCTGGTGCTCGTGAAGACCATGTATTTTCCGTCAGGTGAAACAGTTGTTTCGGCGTAGTAGTGGCCGTCTCCGCCGAGGAGTTTGCGCCGCTCGGTGCCGTCCGGTTTCGCGCGGAATATTGCGAAGTAAGGGTTTAGCCTCCACACGTAGCCCTTACTCATGTCGGGTTTGGGCGCAGCGCCCTTGTCCTTCCAATCGGTCGCTGAGAAAACGACATCGCCGTTGGGCAGGAAGTAGCCACAGGTATTGCGGCCTTTGCCCGAAGAAATCAGCTTGCGCCCTGACCCGTCTACGAACATGGTCAGAATCTGTTCGTCCGGCCATTCCGGCTGAGTGCTCTGAAAGATTAGTTTGTTGCCTGCAGAATTCCAATAAGCCTCGGCGTTTTGACCGCCAAACGTGAGCTGGCGCAGGTTCGCCAGGTTGGCGTCGGTCTTCTGAACATCGACCGAAGGCGACCCACTTTGGCCAATCACTAAAACAAGGGCAAGCAGCACACGGTCAGAGTACCTATGCGGCCGGAGCGATTCAAACCCCTTTCTGCCAGTTTCGACATTCTTGCAAGGGTGCCGTCAGAAATGGCTCGTGCCATACTCTGCCGGATATGGGCGACCCCTCGACGATTGTAATCATGCTGGTCGTAATACTTGGTTCGATCGCCCTCCACGAGTTCGCCCACGCCAAGTCTGCAGACTCGTACGGCGATCCGACTCCTCGGCTACAGGGCAGGGTCACTCTCAATCCCATCGCCCATCTTGATCCGATGGGCACGATCATGATCTTTATCACAGCGTTGACCGGCTTTGGGATCGGCTGGGGGAAGCCGGTTCAGGTCGACCCGCGAAAAATGGACAACCCTCGTTGGGATCACCTATTTAGCGTCCTTTGGGGTCCGCTAACCAACGTGATCATTGCCGTCGGCATCGCATTTATTTGGCGCGTCCTCGGCGCGATGGAGGTAGCCGTTCCTTATTGGTTCGAAATGTTCGCCAAACTTGGCGTCACGCTGAACCTTGGGCTCGCGGCGTTCAACATGATCCCGATCGGCCCACTCGATGGGCACTGGATTCTTGGGCTGCTGCTGCCACCGGAAATCGGGCACAAGTTCATGCTTTGGAGCCGTACAAGCGGAACGTTTATCCTGCTCGGTTTGGTGTTGTTGGGCCAGATAAGTGGTTCGGGCGGCGTCATCGGCGCGTACTACGTGTCGGTCGTTGTGCCCGCTGCGGAGTATTTGCTCGGCGTGCCGATTTTCACGGGTTAGAACGGAGGGTTCCTTAAGAATTCCTCGAAGAAGGTGCGATCCTTTTCTTCGTACTCTTCCGCCGCCGGGTGAATTGAGCCGTAGATGCATACCGGTGATGCGCATCGGACCGCCCAGCCTGCATCACCGTAGCTGAAGTGCCACCACTCGTCTCGACAATTCGTGAACCCTACCGAGACCATTGCGTCGTGCAGGATCAGTCTCTTCTCGCTAATAGATGCGGGGAGTTTGGCAGAAAAAGTCGGCGCGCTTTTGAATCGTCGGCCCGGGCCATCGAGGGAAATCGGCTCGCCGTTTTCGTCCAGCAGCCACACATCGATTGCTGCTCCGGTGGAATGGCCCGGCGGTGCCTTCTGGTCATAGGGCGCGAAAAATCGGTTTGCCAGGCGGCGGCGGGTTGCAAAGCTAAACTGCTGGTTCAACGAGTTGAAGTAGTGATCGTAAATGAACTTTTGCCGGTCCAGTGATCGCCACGCCTCACGCAGTCCAATGTCGTATGGGGCGATTGCCTTTCTCGCTGCAGAGAGACGATCGGCGACTCCTGCCCGCGCCCACGGTATCGCGGACGGTCGAAGCACTTTGAGGTCCGGAAGCTCCAGTTGTAGGTCGACCAAGGGCTCGCCACATTCGATCAGATGTACACGATTTAGCGCGGCGATTGGCTCGGCGACGCCGAGCCGATAAGTCATTCTGTGTGTCTCGCCTGCCAATTACTTCAATAGCCAAAACAGCAGGAGCAGGAAACTTGCCACCTGCATTCCTTCTCTGAGGCCGAAGCTTTTTCCGGGGTACGGAACGTCGACGATGTCGCCGGCAATCAGGGGTTCGTCTGTGCCTTCACCGCTCATAACCTTTGCAATGTTGACCGTGATCGTGGCGGTCTTGCCTGCCTGATCCTTTCTGAGGATCTTCACCCGGTCCAACCGGGAGCCTTCTACGGGCGCCGCCTCACGGACGACTTGAGAGACTGTGAGCCCGGGCCGATAGGTCAGCAGGCCAGGCTTAGCAACGGCTCCGCGAACAAAAATCTGTTGGTCCTGCGACCGCTGGGGGACGAAGACCGAATCGCCGGGCGAGAGGACGATGTTGGAGCCAGGCACGTTCATGTCCAACACCCGCTGCTGGCCGTTGGCGAACCGCACGGTGACCCGATTTTGGTCGGCGTCGTTGCGGTAGCCGCCCGCTTCGGTGATGGCTTGCGAAACGGTCATGTCGCTCTTAAAGGGCATCAGCCCCGGCTTGGCCACCGCGCCGAGAACCGTAACGTCTCCTCCTGCGGCGCGGAGCGTTACGAACACCCTGTCGCCTGGCTTGAGGATCGGGTCGTCGGGTGGCGTTTTCGTTCTATCTGCGGTTAGCTCGCGGCCGTCGGCAGATGTAATCTTGATTTTCGAAATGTCTGAAACTGCGCTCGGCCTTGCGCGCTCGAGGACATCCGATAACTTCAGCCCTGCGACCCACGGAACGTCGCCTCCATTTGTGACGGCGCCCCCGACCGACACCGCAGGACGCGCTTCGCTCTTGATTCTGATCGTGATCGATGCCGTCCGTAGGATCTGCTGAGCGACGAGCTCGCGGGATATCTTTGCGGACGCCTGCTGCGGCGTTAAGCCTTTGACCTCTATTGCGCCGATGTATTGCATGAGGATCAGGCCGGTATCCGTGATCACGTACTCGCCGTTGAGCGTCGGGTCTTCCACGCACTTGAGCTCGACCACATCTCTCGGGATGATCGTGTCTTGCGCGACCGCGATCGCGGCACAGACGGAGAGCAAGGCGCAGGTAATGAGGAGTCGAATCATGGCTTATTGTTAAGACGGGCTAACCCCCGTCGTCGGGGCGTCGAGATTAGAAACTACCTCGCATCGGCTCCAAATTGTGCACGTCCGCGTCGTCGATGCTTGACTTGCTCGCTGCCGACGCACCATAATTCATGGGTCCCCTCTCCCCGGAGAAAGGATCGAACACGCATGCTTTCACTTCACGGAGTCGACATTTATATCCATTCAACCACCCTGCCGGAGCCTTCGGCGACGCAGGGGCCGATGAGCCTCACGTTTATTTCAGATCGAGGAACGCGGATTTTCAAAGGCCTGCAACACGATGCAAGCCGCACGGACATTTATTGTGCGCGGTACGAATCGGATTCTCCAATTACGGACGGCGACATTAAGAATTTGCTCGATGATTTTGCGGCCAACGGGATAGAGTGGCCGAAGGTGCAAAAGTTGTTCCGGCACGCAAACGGCGACAAGGCCTACAGCCAGCCCTACTAAATCGAAATGTCACATAAAGTCTGTATTATTCGAGGCGACGGAATTGGACCGGAGATTTCCGAAGCCGTTGAGAAAATCATCGCTGCTGCCGGTGTTGAAATTGATTGGGTTCCGCTCGATGCCGGGTTGAAATGCGTTGAAGCCGGCGAACCGATTGTTCCTGATCGAACGATCGACATGATTCGCGAAGTCGGGATCGCGCTGAAAGCCCCAATGACAACTCCGATAGGCAAGGGAAGTGTCAGCCCGAATGTGACGCTGCGAAAGCGCCTCGACCTGTATGCGTGCGTCCGCCCAGCAAAGACGCTCCCCGGAGTTCCTACACCATTCGAGGGCCTCGACTTGGTTATCTTTAGGGAGAACTCAGAAGACCTTTACACGCAGATCGAGTATATGGAGAGCGAGAGTGTTGCGTTCTCGACGAAATACATATCCGCCCAAGCAAGCGAGCGCATCGCCCGGTCTGCCTTTGAATTCGCACGCAAGAATCGGCGACGCGCGGTGACGTGTGTTCATAAGGCGAACATCATGAAAATTGCTGACGGGCTGTTTTTGAGGTCTTTCCAAAAAGTGGCTGCGGATTACCCGGACATCGAGACGTGGGACGTGATCGTCGACGCGCTTTGTATGCAATTGGTGACGAAGTGGCGTACGTTCGACGTGCTCGTGCTCCCGAACCTATATGGCGATATCGTTTCCGATCTGTGCGCGGGAATGATGGGCGGGCTGGGCGTTGCACCCGGTGCGAATTACGGCGACAAGTGCGCAGTCTTCGAGGCCGTTCACGGCTCGGCGCCCAAGTACGCGGGCCTCGATAAGGTGAACCCCATGGCGCTCTTGTTCTCGGCGAACATGATGCTGCGCCATATCGGCGAAGAAGCCGCGGCGAAGCAAATCGAATCTGCGACCGAGCGCGCCCTGATAAAAGGTGTGAAAACCTACGACTTGCACGGCAACTCGAAGACCAGCGAGTTCGCCGAAGCCATCTGCTCCGAGTTCAAGGGTTGATTCGCGCCACAATCTGGGTGCGATGCGACGAACTGCGCTGCCCTGCGCCCTCCTCTTGCCGGTGGCCTTGCTGATTGCCGGCGGGCAAAGGGTCGGGTTTGAAGAAGTCGCGCCGATAATTTTTCGCAGTTGCACTCCCTGCCATTCACCAGGCGGCCCTGCGCCGTTCTACCTACGAAATTACGAGGAAGCTCGACGTCGTTCGGAGCGCATCGGCATCATGGTCGCCTCCAAGGCTATGCCGCCCTGCCAGTTGTTTTCAGATTTCGGCAGTTTCTCGTCGGTACCCGGACTGAGTTCCGCTGAGCTTGTAAAGCTGCGCCAGTGGTCGGCTGGAGGCGCGTTGTCCGGCGTGACCAACACGGTGTATGAGGCACCGAAACCGAAGGCGAGAGTATGGCGGCTGGGACAACCCGCTGTCATCCTGAAGTCGGGACCGATTTCGGCGCCTTCGGAGGGAGGCATCCACTGGGTCTTTGCCAAGGTCAAGCTCAAGCAAGGCGGTCGAATACGGGGCATGGAGTTGAGGCCTCGCGATCCGCGAGCGATTCGGCAGGCCACGATCGGGTGGGCGAGCCCCGGTATCAGCGCCGCGAAGGGCCGCACCGCGCTGCTGCCCAGCGTTACACCAATCGGTTCGTGGGCGTTCGGCTACTACACCTGGCGGATTCCACACGGTTCGGGAATATCAGTGCCGGACGGCGCAGAACTCCACGTGATGCTCCAATGCCAAGCAACCGGCAAACGCGGGGATGCATCGTTTTCACTCGCGCTGTACTTCGACCTGCTGCGACAAGATCCCGCGGAGTGGATCGTATTGGAACGGACGGGCTTTACCATCGATGTCGGCGAGAAGCCTGAATTTGTACTAGAGCACACTCTCGAAGCCGATTCCTACGTTACCGCGCTGCTGCCCGAATTTCGCTACGCGTGTGAGCGGGTAGATTTCCTCGCGCTTCTTCCTAACGGCCAACAAAAGGCGCTGATGGCGGGCAGGTGGGACGTCTACTGGACCGGAGCGTACACTTTCATCGCTCCACCTCTCTTGCCGAAGGGCACGAGCCTGAGGCTCGAGGCGACCTACAACAACGGCTTCGATGCCTCCCATGGCCCAGATTTGCGGGTTCCGATCGAGTGGGGATATGGGCTGCAGAACGAACTGTGCAGGATGTCCGTGCAATTAGTCAGGCGTTAGCGCGGGACGGGCAGATTCGGATTGCGCATGAGCAGGCGCTGGAATAAGGACTTCGCCGCCGTGTCGTTTCCTTTTTGCCGATAAAGGATCGCCAGTCGGTACCAGGAGACTTCGTCGTCAGCTTTTGCACGGATCAGCTTTCGGATTTCCGTATCAATCTCTCCACTGCGCTGTAGCGCGTCCGCCCAGAGGGCGAGGGCATCCGGCTCGAATGGCGATTGATCAAGCGCCTGTTCGGCCCACCTGCGGGCGGCCGGATAGTCTTGCAATTGGACCTCCAGCCTGGCGAGGGCAACCTTAGCTGCGAGCAGCGCGGGGTCGGCGGCGATCGCCTTTGCAAAAGCAGTGCGCGAATCGTCGAATCTGCGCAATTCCGCAAAGACCAGGCCCAAATTGAATTGAGCCGCTGGCGGCGCGCCATTGCGGATCGCGTTCTGCAACTGCTCGACCGCCTTCGCCGGCTTGCCCGCCTGCGCGAGCGCGAGCCCGTAGTCGGCCAGCACCGTCGGATCGGAGGGCCGCAGCGCAAGCGCCTTGGTGAAATACTCTAGTGCTTCGTTAGGCTTGCCCAATCCGGTGAGCGCCACGGCCGTCTGGTGAGCGGCCTCCGTATTTTGGGGGTCGCGCCCGAGTGCCTCCTTGAAGGTTTCGACCGCGGCTTCGGACTTGCCTTGCGCTGCCTGTGTTCGCCCGAGTTGGATCCAAGCGTTCGCTAAGTCCGGTCCCAGATCCACGGCCCGGCGAAGGTGTTCTTCTCCTTCCGCCAGATTTCCGGTAAAGGCGTGGGCGCTGCCAATCGCAGCCTGCACCGTGGCGACTTGGAAGAGTCCGTTTTCGGCGCACCACTCAAACCGCTCGAGTGCTTGCGCGGCGAAGTCTGTTGCGCTTTGGGAATTGCTCGCTGCGAGACTAGTAGCTTTCGCATATAGCCGGTTACCTTCGTGGAATTGAAAATTCCACACGGCGGATTGAAGCAGCAGACCCAGCAAAGCTGCGCCGATCATCAAGGCGGCGAAGCCGGTTGCCGTGATAGCCCCGTCTCGACGAAGCGTCAGCCGCTGCCAGCGCACGTTCTTCACATAGAAAACGCGGGCGATCGCGACCGCCAGAAAAGCAGTGACCGAGGCGAGCCCGATTGCCAGCAACAGCGGGACGGCATCGTAGAGGCCGCGAAATGCGTACATGGCAACCAGGAACATGGCCGCCATCCCAATTTCCTCGGGCCATGTGAAGTCGTATTTCCTTGGTGGCGCAGGCGTTGCCGCTTTCACACTCAGGCTCGTACGACCGAAGCCATAGTAGAGTGCGCCCTTTGGGCAAACCGAAACGCAGTCCATGCACTTCATGCAGCCCGCGTCGACGACCATTCCGAAGCGAGCAACCTCTTCGTGAACCCTGACATTCGAGGTGCAAGTCGCAGTGCAGTGGCCGCATTGCTCGCAGTCGTCCGTAACACGGATCTTGCCGGGAGCGACCTTGTCCGCGTAATAAAAGAACGCGCCATATGGGCAGCCGTATGTGCAAAAGCCTTTGTTTCCTACGAGCCAAACGATGAGGAAACCGCAGACGAAGAATGTGAAGATTGCGATTCCAGGGGTAGGGAATGTGGCCCAGAACTTCTCGGTCGTGAGGTGGTAAGTGAACCCTGGGAACTCCCTGCCTTCGAAGAGGCGGAGTTTCAGCGTGGGATACACAAACATGTAGAACGCGGCAAATACGGGAATGAAAACCAGCAGGCGTGAGCGAAATGGCTTCGGCTTCACCCCGAGTTTCTTCAGCACCCAACCGCAAAGGTCTTGCAGCGCTACGATATGACAGCCCCAGCCACAAAAGAAGCGGCCGAACACGAGCGTCGACAAAATCAGCAGCACGAAGAGAATGATTCCGGCGTTGACGTAACCCAGTTCCAGCGTTTGCATTGCCTCGCTGGGTTCGACCGGCGTGATCGTACGTCCTGCCGTCTTCCAATGGACGATGTGCAGGATGATCGCAACGTACACCGCGATCAGTACTCCCGCGCGCCAGACACCTCTCTTGGAGAGGCGCAGGGGCCCACACTTGATCGACTCGGCCTCTTGGGGCAGGTGGACCGGCGAGTGGCTCGGGTCTTGGCGTTTCTTTGCCACGTTGCTCGATTATGACGTCTTGCGTCGCTTTCGAACCGTACTGAGCGGTTCAGAACGACCGTGCTACGCGAATGCGCCGTTAGTAAAACTGGACGCGTCCATAACTACGCATGCTTCCAGCGGCTTCTGTACTGTTCGGGTTCTTCTTCGGCGCAGCCTTCGGCTCGTTTCTGAACGTCGTGATTTACCGGTTCCCGCGAGGCATGTCTCTTGCGCACCCGCCCAGTCACTGCCCGAAGTGTGACCACCGCCTTGGCGGACTGGATTTGTTTCCGCTCCTTAGCTTCTTGCTTGCGGGCGCTAAGTGCAGGTACTGCAAAGCGCCCATCGGGTGGCGTTATTTTTTCGTGGAACTGCTGATGGGAGTGGTTTGGGCGGCGCTGTGGTGGCAGTTTTTGGTCGCGGGAAACGACCCGGCGCGGTTTATTGCTTTGGCCGGATTTGCGACCGCTTTGGTGGCGGCGCTGTTTATCGACCTCGAGCACTTCATCATCCCGGATTCGATCAACGCAATCATCCTGTTAGTAGGGGTGCTCTACAACGCGTGGCTGATCACGCAGGGCGCAGGTTGGTTCGATTTCGCTGGCGTCCGGCTGCCCAGCGCTTTGGCCGGTTGGATTGTCGGCACGGTCGTCATGTGGGCCATTTCGTTCGGAGGGCGACTGTTCTTAGGAAGAGACGCGATGGGGCACGGGGACATCAAGCTGGCTCGGGGCATCGGCGCCGTGCTGTTCCCGGTTGCGGCGCTGATAAGCTTTGGGCTATCCATCGTTATCGGTCTTATCATTGGTGTGATCTCGATCTACTTTGCGCGTCGAGCGCAGCCCGAGGAATCGGATGAAGAAGACGGTTACGACGAGGAGCCGGAGTCTCTCGGCGGACTCTCCAAGGCCGGCTTAGGATATTTGATGCTTGTCGACGTTTGGGCCCTATTCGCCCCGAAGCTGGAGGAGAAGTGGTTCGGGCCCGCCTACCAGTCCGAAGAAGCCGAGGCCGAGGACGACTGGAAGCCAGGCAACACAACGATCCCGTTCGGCCCGGCGCTCGCGATTGCGGCGATAGTCACGGTGTTGTTCGAAGGTCAGCTGCTGGGGTTTGGGCAGATGTATTTGGATTGGGCGTTGCGTCGGTAGGCTCGGGCGTGGCACGCCCCGCCCCTAAGAAGCAGTTGTGTTGTGGCTCCTGCACCCGCTATGCGCGGTGGGTCGAGGTGGAGAATCTCGGACTATAATGAATTTGCGGAACAAGTCGAGGCGGGTGTGCCGTCAAACGATTCGACTGACGTCAGAGGGTCTTATGAGGCGAAAAGCGTTTTCTTTGGTTGAACTCTTGGTGATCATGGCGGTAATCGCCATTCTCGCTGCTATTCTACTGCCGGTGTTTTTCCGCGCGAAAGTGCAGGCGAAGCGCACGAGTGACAGCACCAACATGGCGTCGATCCAGCGCGCCCTGAACTTGTACAAGACCGACCAAGGCGGATTCCCGCCTCTGCTCTTGCAGGTGGCGGAGTACGACGGCACCATTCTTCGCCGCCTCAGTGAGATAAGACGCGGCTATCTTTATAAGAGCCGGGTCGATGACCTAACGGTCTTCCACAGCGAAGGCGCGACAGACACGGACATGAGCCGGACGGTTCAAGCGTGTTGGCCGACGATCGATGCCCGCGCGACCACCCCGCAGGAGACACAGTTCAAGGGACCGAATGACTTGGTGGTGTATACCGACCTCGCGTTCAACTTCAATCCCGCGCCGCTTAACGGCCAGAGCCCAGGCGACCCTGCAGAGTTCTATGCCTATGACGGCTACGACATCGCACCGACGTTGAACCCCAACTGCGCGGCCGACTACGAATTGCGATACATTCTTTTCTGGACCACGATGGGTCAGCAAGGTGGCGGCCCCTCGGATAATCAGCGCCAGCTCGGCTATCGCGACCCGAAAGAAGATACAGTCATCACGTGGAACACCTATTTTCAGGACACCGAAGGCACGCCGGAGCTTCCGAAGCGTTCTGCGGACACGATCGTGCTGATGCTCAACGGGACCGCTAAACCCGTCGACGGCCGCCAGGTTTTTGAGAGGTCCTGGCGGTATGGCCAATAAGTGAATTTCTTTCGAGCTTGCTCGGAACATCGGACGCCTTGCCGGCGTCAGCTTTGTATTCTCCCGGAGACAACATGAAACGTAGAGGCTTCACGCTTATCGAGTTGCTGGTCGTCATCGCAATCATTGCGATCCTGGCAGCCATCATTTTTCCTGTGTTCAACGCGGCGAAGCGTTCGGCGAAGATGCGGGCCGATTCATCGAACATGGCTTCGCTGCATCAGGCGCTTAAGTTATATCGGGAGGACCAGGGCGGGTTCCCGCCTCTCCTCCTTCAGGTTGCGGAATACAACGGCACCGTTCTTCGGAGGGTGGATGAGCTTCGGCGAGCCTATTTGTACAGGGGACGCGTGAAGGATATCGACACTTTTAAGAGTGTGGAAGCCATCGAGCAAGGCGACGCCGTGGTTCAGGCTTACTGGCCGAACATCGATCCCCGTGCAAATGGAGTCCCTTGTAACGCCCGACAGATACTAGGCAACGAATTGGGCGCGTGCGGAGGGGGAGCGACTCTAGGTTCGGGTACGTTTCAAACCCAAGCTGTGGCTGGTCCCGACTTCGTTCGCTATGCACAACTTGGAATCGACCCCTTTTTCTTGAACGGCGACGCACCGAGCGATATTGCTCAGATGTACGCCTGGGACACGTTCGACGTGGCCCGTGTTCGAGACCCTGCCAACCCGACGAACTCGATTTATGAACTGCGATACGCGCTCTTCTGGACCCTATGGGGACAGCAAGGCGGCAATTCGGGCGACAGCACACGTCAACTCGGCTATCACGATCCGCGTGAAGACACGATCATCACGTGGGACTCGTACTTCGCCCGGTTCGAGCGTGGAAACGCCACTCCGATCCGGGGCAGGGACACGATGGTCCTCTACTTGAGCGGCACCGTACGCAACGAAGACGCCCGTGATGTGTGGGAGCAGTCCTGGGGCTTCGGGCGGCCTTAGGCAATCAGATTTAGGTACTCATGAGACAACGCAAATCCAGCGGCTTTAGCCTGATCGAGATCCTTGTGGTCTTGGTGGTGCTCGTGGTCGGCATTTTGAGCGCGATGCGGCTGTTCCCGCTCGGGATCATCGGCCTCACGAACACTCGCGACTACACGACTGCGCAGGTGATGGCGCGGCGCGAAATCGACAAGCTGGCGACGCACGCCGATGACCTTCCGCTGCAGATTCTGCCGGTGAGATACGTATTTGTCGGCAGCAACCTTGTGCTGCAAACCGACCCCATGACTCCGCCGCGCGAACTGGGCGCCGCCGGCGACATCCTGGAAAACGGCAACATGATCGTTCCCGGTGGCGGGCAGGTGCCCTGGCGATATGGCAACGACGCCAACCGCGTTCGACGCATTATCGGCGAGGGCGGCACGATTCCTGCGCCGAGACCCGTGGGCCAGGAGTTCGGCGGCCTGAAGATTTTGAGCTTCGCCCCCATCGTCGATGACCCGACCCTGTTGCTTGTTTACGGGAGTGATATGGAAGAAGAAGGCGTGCGCAACTCGCAGGTGGGTCAAGTTCGCAGAAACCCGCGCCAGTGGGAGTTCGAACACGACGACGGGATGGCACAGGTTTGGCTTCCGGGCACCGAATGGCGTCCTGTTAGCTACCGATTAAGCTTCGGCTATTACATCAATAACGGCGGCCAGATCGAGCGCATCGACGTGATCGACGAGATCGTCACGGTTTCGACTCAACCAGTCGGCGGAGACCCTACGCGTGCTTTTTACGACGTTACAAACGAAACCGTAACGCCGATCAATTTACTGGCGCTCATCGGCAATCCACCCGGATTTGTTGAAATTGCTTGGGGGTCGATAACTGCCTCTCGGCTGTTCGACCAAGTTCCGCTTGCTAACGCGTTCGACCCTCGGTATCCATACGAGTACAAGGTGCTGGCGGGCAATCTTGGAGCGATTCTCTTCAATCCTCGCGCCTACAATTACCGTGAGCGGCGGGGCCGCGAAAGGGTTGCGCTGACGGCGCAAGTCAATTACGACGTTTACGACTGGCACATCATTAGCGAGGAAATCCGTGGTGACCGTACTCGCAGCCCTCTGCACAAGCTGGCGCTTCACCAGGTTAAAGCAACCGGCGAAATGCAAAACGACAAGCGTCGCTATGACGGTTTGAACGTTCCTATTCCGGACGGACAGGGCGGGACGGTGCTCGACCGAGACGTGATCGTGATGGATCTGGATACCGGCGGGATCGTGTCGAAGTTCAGCAATCCAGGAAACTTAAACGGGCCCGTGAGCTACAAGATCGATTACCTTCGTGGCGTTATCGCCTTCGGCAGCCCTGCACTTGCTGGGACCGGAGTAGGCGAGTTATCGAATACTGGGATCACAATCATCCTTCCGGACGCCAACCAAACGCTTTTGACAGATGTCGACCCAGCTGGCCGGAACTTCCGTGTGCTTTATAAGGCGCAGGACGATTGGGCGGTTCAGGTATTCAAGGCGCCGCAGCGCATCACTGTTTCGCGGACTGCGGCGCTCGGTGTGGCTCAAGCCTATGTCGGAGGAACACCCAACGGCAGCGGCGGGAACGCAACGAGGATTTACTTCGCTCCGGCGAACCTCGGCGCCAAGGTTTCGATTCGCGAGATTTGGTATCGCGACGGCGCGAACAACCTCCAAGTGATTCGGGACCACGATTTTTTGATTCGAGGTACTTCGGGCGTTGGCGATCCACTTGCTGTGTTCGCATCTGTAGACATTCGCGAGGTCGACCCGAATGCCGTCGGGTTTGACTGGACGAATGGGTATGCCGTTCGGGGTATCGGCGGAAGTTCGGTGCGGGCACGCGTGATTTGGAACAAGGCGGAGAAGGAAGACGTCCCAGGTGATAGCGCAGGCTCCATCGCCGATCGGATGGATCTTCACGAGGCATGGACCCGGCAATGGCGCAAGGTCGAAGTTGAAAGTTATCTCACCAGGCGAGACAGGAATTAGATTGATGCGACTGCGAAAAGCCTTTACCCTCATAGAACTGCTCGTTGTGATCGCCATCACCGCGATCCTTATCACGCTGATCGGGATTCCACTTGTGCAGGGCCTAAACCTGACACGCGCCGCTCAATCGTTTGCGGAGGCGCAAGATATTTCGCGCGAAGTCTCCAGCAGGTTCAATCGCGAACTGAGCACGGCGGCGACCGTGTTGGACAATTCGATGCCCGAGGCTGCCATCGAGGTGAAGCTTCCGTCCCGCGTAGGCGGCTTCGGCTATCTGCATCTACATAACGCTCTGATCGACATGGTGGCGCCCGCACAAGGCGACCCAACTCAGCCGCAATACAACCCGGGCCGGAATCGACAGGACCCCACGCTCAACACGGCGATCGGACAAGTGATTTTGCCCGTCGCTCCGGGCCAGAAGATTACGCGGTACTTCATCGGACTCCAGCGTCCGATACTCGCGAACGGCAATGAGGGCCTCTACATCAACGCCTGGATGCCGAATATGCCAGGCGCGAACTCGGGACAGAACAATCTCTACACGCTTTATCGCGCTGAAGTTGAGCCTTATGTTTTCAACCGGCTCGTGGGCCGCTATGTGCCCAACACCGACTTTTTCCCGGTCGACCTTTCGACAGGGCGCGTCGTCCTGAACGATCCCGGCTTCTTTCTTTTCGACCCGTCCAATCCTTACGGCGGCGACCTGCAGGCGCACCGAGACAGGCTTGTCAACTGGATGAGGGTTTCCAGGGCCGTGGTTCAGGACGATCGCACGGACCTGTTGATGCCCGAAGTCGACGAGGCCACGCAGGCGGTAGTTTACGAAGGCAACCTGCCGCGAGTTCGCTCGCTAGCGTCGTTCACCCCTGTTCGGGTCAACGCGGAGCCCGCGCCGGGCAACAACACGTTGCGTTCAGGACTCGAGGCAATCGACAACGAGACCCGCATAGCCTCGGAGTTTTACGGCACCGAGATGCCCGGTTGGACGATGGACTCGGTGATCCGAGTCTTTAGGCGCGATCCGCGGATTCAGCCGACGCCGCCCTACTTCGTGGGACGCAACCTCGACGGCGTTTACCAGATTGCGGCTTTCACGCCCGATCCGGGGGCCAACGAACGCGTTGACGGGGTGCCGATGTTCAACGTTTCCAGTTACGAGGCATCGGTACAGGCCGGGAACCCGCGTATCGGTCCGAATATTTACCCCGGGACTAGCACGCGGGTGGAGCTTATGCTTTTCAATGTGGATGAGCGCCGCGGCCGCATCCAGATGCGGTTTCCGGCCGGCGCGGCATACGGATACACGCCCGCTCCGAGTTCCGACTTGCCGAATTCGAAGTTGACCGGCTGGCTGAACAGCTCAGCGCGGCAGCAGTACAACCCGTCGGGTGATTTGGCTCGACGGTTTGTGGACCTGCGCGACCCGAACGCTTTCTCGACCACCCTGCCCAACTTTAACCCGTTTGACCCGGTGGTTCGCGGATACTCCAACCCCAACGCGTTCATCACGCCTGGCAGCGAGGCCCTATTCGCTCCTGACCAGAGGCCGGGCCCGAACTATGGAAGGCCCATTCGGTACACACGTGTCGCGCCGGGAGAATCGGTGGGAATCAACCAATACCGAATCAATTACACGGATATCCGGGAGCCGGATTACGGCACGATGGGCCTGCCCGATCCCAACGCAAACGCCGATGTTCGCGCTTTCATTCAGCCTCGATACAAGAAGGGATACATTGAGCTAAACAGTGATCTGAACCTGCCCTTGCCACAGGGCCAGATGCAGATTTCATTCGACTTCCAGGTCAATTTGGACAGCGATGCGGTGGTGGTCGATTACGACAGCAACCAGCAGATTCGCTTCGACCTGACAGTTAGGCGCTTTCCCGGAGGCACGCGGACACCTCCTTTGACGGTATCCGTGAGCGACGTTGTCGCTGTTAGAAATTTTGCAAGATAACGAAATGGGACACTCTGCTTTACTCAATAGGAAACGCGAAGGCGGCCAGACGCTGGTGATCGTTTTGATCATCATGTTTGTGCTCGTCACGCTCGGTTTTGTCGTGATGCTTGTTCTTGGCCGCGAAATCACGGCTACTGGCGTTGCGCGTGAGCGAAATATTTCCGACGACCTTTCGCAGGCGGGGATTCGTTACTCGTATTCCCAACTCAGGTTCTCGGAGAAGGGAGCGGACTGGCGTCCTGACCCCCCTCAGCCAGTGCCAGCCGATGTAAACCCCAATCTTCCTCCCGGACTCGGCCCCAATAGCGACCCGGAAAACTTAGCCGCGACCAACCCTGACCCGGATTACTTCTGGCTTCGAAGGCAGGGGATCCCTGGCAACGCCGATCCGAACGATCGCGGCGGCCCGGACGGCTTGGGCTGCTTCACTCGACTTAACTACGACACCGGCCGCACGCTGGTGCGCGTTGTATACGTTCCGAGCAGCAGTTCGATGTTCACACCCGCCGGTGGCGTAAATGCTCAGAAGGCAAAGCTGCGCGCGTACACCATCGTACAAGCTATTGGCCGTCCCGGGGCGTTCAATGCACTTGATCCGACTAGCGCCCGCCGACCCGACCCTCAGAACTATCGCGAGCTTGCGGCAATCGTGCCCATCGGCATTTTAGAGTCCGCCTACTACGTGACCGATAAAGAGGAAAGGAACCAAGCTGCACCGCTCGGCAATCCAATCGACTTCGGCGCCAGCTTCAACGGAGTGCCGGTGAAGGTGCGGCGCAAGTTGGGAGGTGATGTTGCGACAAGCCCGGGCGGCATCCGTCGCACGCTTGGCGCACCTATCTACATTAACTCGAGCGCAGTGTTCCACGGGAACATGACTGATCCTGCGGGAGCCTCAGGCATGGAAATCTACTTGAACGAAGATTTGGGCGACCAGGTCCTCGTCGCAGGTCCCATTCTTTTCGCTGAGTCGGGCACGCCTGTCATTTTGCAGAGGATTTCGGGCGGTACCGTGACCCCACTTACGCCCCAAGCGAGTGCGAGCCCGAATTTCAACTCGTTCCGTGGTCTTTTCCGCGACAACCGCGAAAGCACTGACGGCCAGGGTTTCCCGCGCGGAACGCCCCGCAAGGAGCCGCCGCTTGTCGACGAGACCGACCCTAACACGGGCCAGATTCGCTATCGGTACGCTACTCGCGATAGTGGCATCGTAGGACCGAGCAATTTCAACACCGGACGCTTGGGCTACGGTCGCGGCATCTTCATCGGCAACAATGACGACCTGAACCGCGATTCGGAAGACGGCACCTACTCACAGCGCACGGATATGCTCAACCCCAACAAGCACCCTGATGGGTTCTGGCAGGGGCCTTACTACATACCGCCTGCCGTTTACATCGAGCTTCGCCGCGAGGGCTTTACGATCACACGAAATATCGAAAACGATGACGACACCTGGCGATTCTATACAGGGCAAGATTCGGGCCGCCACACCCTGCGTTTTAAGCTCGGCCAAGGGAGCGGCGTTCCAGGCGACATCCGAATCATCAACGAGTTCACACCTGGGGTTACAAACTTCGGCAGTCCGTCGCAGGCTGATTTTGCTCAGGGGCTCCCGTTCAACGGCTTGATTTTCGCCGAAGGCAACGTGCGAGTGCGAGGCGTGATCCCGACGGTTGACACTGGCCGAAGTGCCCGGGGCATTCAGGTAACGGTGGTTTCATTGGGAACCGGGTTTGTCGAAGGCAGCATCCTTAAGTCGACCGAGACCTGCATGTTCGCCTTGCTTTGCCGCGAGAACGTTGCGATCAACACGTCGCAGTTTGTCGGCTCGGGGCTATCCAACACCCTCCAAGTAGTGCGAGACAACACCGATCCGACTAGTCCCGCGCGTTTGCGAGTTGATAGCGGCCACAACTTCGACGCACTCGTTCAGTTCCCGCCTGATCCGCTAGCGGGGCTTCCGACCGACCCGCTGTACTCGTTCAACAACCCAAACCGCAATCAGTCCGTTGAGCCTATAAACATTTCACTTTGGATGGCTCACGCCGCTGACTTTAATCACAGCGCGTTTATCAACCTTCTATTGAACGCCCCCTTTGGCCCAGACTTTCTGTTTGAAAACCAGGATCCGCCGAACGCTGCGGCACAGTTCTTCGCGCCAGGTCCCCCCATCGCGACTTACGGCCTTGCCGATCCTGGGTCGCAGGTATTGCCGATCTACGAGAAGCGCCGCTTCGAGATATTCCCGTACATGGCGACGGCAGTCTCGGGGGGCGCCAACAAACTCATGACCCTAAAGCTCGACAACACCATCGCGGCGCCGGGTCGTGGAGACTACTATTTCAGCCGCCTCAGCGTGGCACCCCTCGACGTGAGAATCGAGGCTGCCCTGTATGCCCAAGAGGGGAGCCTGTACGTGTTGCCGAGCCCATGGATGAATCCAAACCCGAATGATCGGCGCGACTCGTTCACGACTTCGGCCGAGCGGTTCAACGCATTTCAGGCAGCTCCTGAGTACCCGTTCTATGCGGAGCCCGTAGATATAAAGGTGACGATCATCGGTAGCGTTAGCGAGAACTTCCCCGCCTCAATTGCGGACCAGTCGCTTTGGCTTCAACACTGGGGCTGGATCCCGGCGGAGTTCGGTGAATCCGGGCAGTACGTTCCGGACCAGCACTTCCCGCGGATTCCTGGCACAAATAATCCAGATTACACGAACAGCCTTTACGTTCCGAACCTGTCGATCAATTACGATCCGACGATGGTTTCTGGGCGACCCGGCGGCACGTTCGATCAAACGGTGCCGATGGTGCGAAGGGACGAATTCGGACGGTCGCTTCCGCCGATACCAAGGCTGCCGGTCGGCACGAAACTGCTCTATTTTGGTGAGGTAAATCCGTGAGGTCTCTTATAAAACCGTTGATGATTTCTGTGGCGGTGGCCGTTTCAGCGGCTGCTGCCTTCGCGCAACCGACCACGTACGGACGAGCCGATATCGAGATTAAGGCAGGCGTCTTGCTTTTCAATCGGACACTGCCAAATGGCGCGCTGATCAACTCTGCGCCTTATGTGTTCTATTACATGGATCGGCGGAACGACCTCAAGCCGAGAGGCTGGAACTTTGTCAATCCTCAATCTGCCTCCACCTTTACGACAGATCAAGCAAACCGCTGGAATCTGCTCACGGGAGGAGGATTTGCCGCGGGCCAGAAGCTCGGTAAGAATTACGCGGCATATTGGGAGGTCGAACTCGATCGCACAACCCCCGCGATTCTTTCGAAATACGACATCCTCTATGTGAACGACCTGGGCAGCCAGATCACGCCTGAGCAGCGTGAGAAGCTGCGACAGTTCCTCGACGGCGGGGGCACCCTTTGGGTCGACCGCAATCGTTCCGGAGCGTTGGGAGGCATCAATGGGTATCCGATCCCGTTTGCGACCACGCCTTCGGGGACCAATCCGCAAGTTGTCGCTCCGCTCCACCCGATCATGCGCTTTCCGTATCAACTTGATTACGGCGGCGCCTCCTCCATGGGCTTCACGGCAGGAACAGGTGCAATTGGCCCGCAGACTTTGGCCGCAGGTGGCGCAGGCTCGCTGTCCGCTCTGCTTCAGACAATCGAACCCGGCTTTGCGTCCATGAACGCCATCGTCGCGAACTCAGCGGGCGTGGTCGTCGGAGTGGCAGATGTCGGGGCCGGAAAGATGGTCGTCACGGCAAGCGACATCGGCTCGAAACTGAACGGCGCCGGTGGAGGAACGGACATCGGCCTTGGGCCGAACACGGGTCCCGTCGCAGGCCAGAACTTTTTGGCGCTGCCGGCCACAGAACTCAAATTCTCCTATAACATCGGCTCGATCAGCAGCAGCTTCGGCGCTCTTTCCGGTTCCGGTCGGCGGCTGAATTCCGGCAAGGTGAGCCTCGGCGCGCCGCTGCTGCAGGCCTGGAGCAACCCGCTTCTGGATTTGGACGTCGGCGACCATGCCAACTATTTCCCGCCCATTGTCTATAAGGGCTTGGTTCTCATTGTTTCCGGGAACACCCTGTATGCGTACAAGGCGGACCCGTCGCGGGATCTTGATGGTGACGGCTGGACGGACGACGGCTTCCAAGACGCAAGCGGCGGCACGCCTTACGACTTGGTTTGGCGGAGCACGCCGCTCTCCGCACCCTTAAGCTCACCGGCAGCGGGCGAAGCACGAGCCGTAGGTTCAGCGCCAAAAGATCAGGTTTACGTCGTTGACGGCCGGGGCAATTTGCAGATTTTCAACGCCCTGCCCACATCGCAGGGAAGGCTTCTTGGGACGAACCCTGTCGCTCCCGCAGCGACAGTTAACGCTCCGAGCACGCCTGTCATGAACTTCGGCGTCCCGGGCCGCGGGCCTTACACGCCCACCATTCTCGATGGCGCTATTTACGTTTTCGATGCAGTTCGAAACAACGTTGGCCAAGTCGTCGGACGAGTTTGGGCAGCGAGCCAGACAACCGGACAGGCTATTACCACGGGCGGAACCGCGTGGGTTGCAACCGGACAGGGCGCACCGAGCGTTCCCGAGCCGGGCGGCTCCCCGACCATCGGATACATTCCGGTAGCTGACGGTGGCGGCGGCCTCGACGCGGTCATCTACGTTCCCAACCGTTCGTCCGCAGGCGGAGCGGCCGCGGGCATCAGCAGCCTTTGGATCGGCGTTAAGGGCGAAGCGCCGACGGTCAACCGCACAGCCAACTCGATTCAAATCGTTACGAGAGCTGCCTCTAAGGGCCTGCGTATTGCGCAGGACGGAAACGGATTCGGTTTGCGGCTCACTCTCATCGAAGACAACACCGGCCGCGCGTTGACACCGGGTGAGACCAGCGGGTTCCTCGACGGGACCGTTACTCAGTTTGCCCCGGGCCAGCTAAACGTTGGCACGACCGGTTCACTTCCAGCGGGCATCAGCGTACGACTCGACTACCACATCGACTGGGGAACGGGTGCGCCGAACTTGATGTCGCAGGTTATTCGCGGGCAGATATTCTTCCCGGACGATGTGAATCGCACGCGATATCCGGTGAAGTCGATGGCGCTTGCACCCAACGGCAACCTGTTTGTCACGACGGCCAACGAGCTTTCCAATGGCACGCTCTTCGTGCTAAACGAATTCAATCGCGGTCAGTTCAAGCTGAAGTATCGCTGGGACTTGTACGATCAGATCAGCATTCAGGTCGGTGGTGCGAGCACGGTCCAATGGGGCCCCGCGCTGATCGACCTCGACTACCTTGCCACCAACATGGTGCCGTTCCTCAACGTGCCCATGCGCAGGCTGCATTTCCATGGCGGGGCAACCATCCTCGGCGACGTCTGCTACATAACGGTTGCAGGAGAGAAGAGGGCTCTCGGTGGGCCCAGGGTCACTGCAATTCTGGCGTTCGATGCCGACCCTGACCGAATCGATATCCGCCTTGGCGCGCCGATAACCGGTGGCATAACTATTCGCCAACCTGATATGGCCGCAAGTTCAAATCGTAACGTGCCTGAACAGTACGTGACGATGCAGGGCAATCAGGTCGACATCGAGGAATCGACCGGCGTAATCAGGTTCGATAACATGATGTCGAACACGAACGGGCAGATGCGTAACGCTCTAAGCACGTCGCTTCCCGTGGTCGTGTCAAGCCGCACCGGTGGCAGCCAGCTGGTGGACCCGGACGCAAACGGCTCCAAGTGGAGCCCGCTGCTTTGGTACTTTGTGCTGAATGGTTTCGTCAACGAGTCGCCTGCCCTGGTTACGGGCAACACGGTTTACATAGCGGGTGGAAATATCCTCCCGGACATGCTGGCGGGGCGCGGCTTCCAGCCGCGACCAGCTCTGTTCGGAATGGATGCAACGATTCCGCCCAACGACCCTTCGATCATCACGATCCCAGGGCGGCCCGGCTTGAAGCAGTCGCGCTGGCTTTACCCCGATCCGACGAGCCCGATCGGCTTCACTGCGAACTCGCATGTTCGGTGGCCGTCCGGTGAGGGCGTTCAATCGCTGAACGATTTCGTGATTCGCCTCAACCAAACCCTCCTTGACGGCAGCCTCGATAACAGCGCCCGCGGTGTCGTTGGTGGCGACGGAGCGGTGATTGCTTGGGCGGACCGTGGTATCCACGGGTTCAAACAGGGCGTTACGGTAGTTGCGGACGAAGGACGTATTGTCGAAACGGATGCTGCAGGCTTCGCTCTTTGGAACTCCGATCTGACGTATCAGACGGCACAGAACGGCAACACCGCGCTCGTGCAGACCCGAAAGCTCGTGCGCCCCACGAAGGCGTACGTCAGCGGCGAGAACGAGTATTTGATCGTCGATACCGGTGGCGACCGGGTGATTCGGTTAGATAAGAGCGCGGGCGAGGTTCGAAGCATCGAAGGCTTTTTGCTCGATGCGACGTACCGGCCCCTTGGCTTCCACGGCGGCGACGAACAGAAGCTGCGGCAGCCTCGAGACGTTTCCGCGTGGGTAGATTTTGTTCCGGCTTCAAACAATCGGCTCACGAATCCACGGCCGATGGAGTTCTGGGTGCACTATTTGATCGCCGACACGGGCAACCGGCGGATGATCGAACTCGTGGATCGGTATGAAGCCGACGCGAACACGTTCGCCGTGGGAAATCCGGTTCTGGACGCGCAGGGCACGGCGCAAATCGGCGTCTTGTATTGGCACACGCCGGAGAGCCTCAGCGGCAAGAACTGGCAATATACGGCTATACAGAGAATCCAGGTCGGTATCGACGGCTCGGGCAACGCGCAGTTCGTCTATGTTGCGGCTGTTGGCGATATGCTTCCGACCGCGGCGAACCTCGGTATTCAGCCCCCAGGCGGCACCAATCCGCGTGAGGCGGGAGGTACAGGAGGACTCGTCATTTTCGACCCGGTGAACGGCGACAAGGTTGTCAATGAGATCAACGTGTTCGGTGTGGTGAAGAAACTCACAGCGATCAACAGCGTCGCTGTAAAAGCACACGAAATCAACCTCGGAGTGATCGACTACGACATCATGTTCACAGACGCGACGGGCGTATACGAGATCCATAGCAACGGCGCAACTTGGGACACGGTTTGGATGATGCCGAACGAAACCTACCGGACGCTCCGACGCGTGCCTCTTCGAGCGAGCGCAGCAAAGAGGCTCCCGAACGGCCACGTCCTGATCACGAATTCCTTCTTTGGAAGAACCGATCCCGGTCCCGACGGCGACCGAGAATTCTTTGGCGAGGTCACTCAATGGCTCGGCGACACTTTCGATCCCGCCGCTCCGAACTATGGCTTTGCGATCGACCAAATACGCTTCGAGCTGCCACCCGTCGTAGGAACGCGTGGACTACGAAGCCCGCAGTTCGCGGATAGGCATTAGACCCATGAATGGTGTAACGATGAAAAAATGGATTATTGGCCTTGCCGCTATCGGTATGGCTTTCGCGGGTTATTCCCAAGGAATCGATTGGCCGACGCATCGAGGCGTGGCGCCGAGAACCGGCGTTAACGCCAACCCTACCGGACCCAATGCGGGCTTCGGCAGCCTTCGATGGTATTTCCCTCTTCAAAGCCAGCTTTCGAACGGAGCCAACTTTGGCACGGCCACCGTTGTCGACAACGCGATGGCGGGCTTCGTCACGACCGGCACGTGGACGGCACCGCAACCGTTGGACGAGTCAGGCGATTTCTTTGCGATGGTCGGTTCGACGAACCCTCCGTATGTGTATTCCCGAGTGGTCGCGGCAAGAAACAATAACGACCCCACGATCGGCAGCACAGCGACGGCGACGTGGAGCATCACTGGCCTCACTCCCGGTAAAGCCTATCAAGTGGACGCCTGGTTCCCAAGCTCGGGGACGACTCTCGGCGGAAACTTGCTCCCCAACTCCGACTTCGCCGTATACCGAATCACGTATGGAAACGGAAGCGGCGGGACTCTAACCTACACGGACATCGTCCCCCATCTGGGCGGTGGCAACTGGGTTCGTTTAGGAGACAACCTCACGACTTTGCATAGGCTCTTCAGGGCTGATAGCGCAGGCAACATCACGGTTACGCTTTTCAACACGGTGCCTTTGAACCAGCAGGGACAGCCAATGGGGCCGGTCACGAATCGCATCGTATGCGCAGATGCGGTGAAGGCTTCTCCGACTCCTGGACAGATTTTTGGTTCGCCCGTCGTTAAGTCCGTTGGTCCAGGAGCCTCGGACGTCCTCGCGTACATCACGCGCGTTGAAGGCGTGATCGACCCCTCCGACCCAGCGCGCTCCCTGGAAATTCCTAGTGGGAATGTTTACGCTTTGAACGCCGTCGGCCCCACGGGCACGATCGGCACCGTGCGATGGTCATGGTCGCCGAACTTGCTGACCACGGCAGGAATTGCCATCGACAATGACACGCCGCAGTTCACATCGGACGCTGGGTGGACCATCTCAACCGTGGCCGAGGGCTTCTTTGGCACGAACTATCGAATTTCGCCTGTGGCGCTTGTTTCGCCGGGAACTGCCCGCGCTGCTTGGACACCCGAACTCGCCGACGTCGGAAATTACGACGTCTATGCGTGGTTCCCGGCGAGCGGCAATGGTGAGACTCACGCCCGAGGGGCTCGCTACGTCGTCATGGAAAACGGGGTTCCAACTGAAGTTTTCGTTAATCAGGACACCGCCGGGGGCAACTGGGTGCGCATTGGCAACCGCTCGTTCAGCCACAACCCGCTTGCTGGTGGACTCAGCGTGGAAGTATGGAACCACAGCAACAATCCAGGAGATGCCGGCCGCGTGGTTTGCGCCGATGCCGTGCTGTTCGTGCGTTCTTACGCCGCATCGATTTTCTCGACGCCAACGATTCATACAGTCAACCTTCGCTTGAGTGACGGCACTATTGCTCCGACCCAGGTGATGATTGTCGCCGCCGAGGACGGCCGGATCTACTGCCTCGACGCTCGCGGCAACGGAACGGGTTCGACTACAGTTTATTGGGCTTATCCCTCTATTCCCGATCGTAACGACCCGAGCTGGGTCGATCCAAACGATCCGATCGACGGCCCCTTGGGCAACAGAATTCCTTGGCCGAGCTCGTTCGGCACTTCGTCGCCGATCATTGCAAATGTCGGCGGGCGAGACCTTGTTTATATCGCTGCCGCGAATGGCCGCGTGTACGCGATCGACGCAATGGGTCGTGGCGACTACGACGCGCCAACAGCCACACCGGGCACCGCCCGCCGCGAGTGGACTTGGCCCCGCGCCTCGTACGATCAGGGCACAAATATCGTAACACTCGAACCTGCGCGGCTGCCTTTTGCGGGAAGCGTCGCGTATGACGCCGCCAATTCGACAATTTTTGCCGCAGGCACTGAGGGGCGACTTTTTGCTTTGGATGCCGGAGGCAACGGCGACCAGACGACGGACAACGACTGGGCATTTCCTGAATTGACCACATCACCGGTCGGCGCGCTCAGCTCGACGCCCGCGGTCGGCGGTGGCAAGGTCGTGGTTACGAGCTTCGACGGCCATGTGTACGCTCGCTCTGCAGATGGAGCAGGTGGTGGCGGGTGGCAATTCCCGGCCGTCGGCCAACCGACGCTTCAACCGTTCGAGTTCACGTCAGTTGCCTACGTTAACGCTGCTCTCGTTGGCTCCGCCACCGACCTCGTTTACTTTGTCAACGAAAACGGATTCTTGTATGCCGTCCGCGGAACGGACGGGGTGCAAGTATTTGCTGTGGACGAGGTTCCCTCCGGCGCACAAAGTTCTGTGGCATTGGCTCACCTGACCCCACCTGGAACGGTTCGGTTTAACACGCCCGTGATTACCGTTGGGACGCGCGACGGCGTCTTCCTTGGCTTCTACGCTCGGCCCGCTCAATTCAACGGAGCGGGCGGCAGGCTGGCTTGGGGATATGCATCCTCCGGCAATTCGTCGTTCGCATCCCCGGCCATGAGCTACGGGACGGACGGCGCGCGAGGCTACCTCTACCAGGCAGGTATCGACGGCTACCTGTACGCATTCTCGCAAGGGGGCGGCACGGTCATCGATCCAGGGTTTACGCTCCCTCCTGGCGGGCAGTGGTCAACACCGGATGACCCGGGCGGCAACGGCCGTTACGACGACATGAAGCTGAAGCTGATCTCGCGATCAGACTACCAATTGCTTCGACAGAATCCGCCAACGGGCAGCCCGGCCGCGATGGCCGAGATTTATGCGGGCGCGCCGGTACTCGAATTCGGTGAGCGCATGTACGTGCTCGCCTGGGACTTCGACCTTCCTCCGGCCGGACAGATTCCGACGATTCGATTCCAACTAACCGGGCCCGGCGGCATGAACTTGCAGTACGACCGCATTGCGCAGCCTGACCCCGACGACGATACTAAGGGATTCGCCGTTATGTCGATCCCGGTGAATTTCAGCGGACCGAACTTCATTTCCCCCGGCGACTTGCTCGAATTGCGCGCGATTGCCATCGAGAATGGGCGCTTTATCACTCCGCTTGCCGCAAAGCGCGACCTAACCGTTGCCAACCCGCTCGCGGTGACGTCGGTTTCACAATTTGCGGGCAACACGCCTCCGCCGGGGCGCTCGATAGGGTGGAGCTCTGATCCGAGCTATCAGTTCCTGGCGACTTTCGAAAACCGCATTAATGGAAGCAATGACAAGCGTCTCATGACGTCTGCCGGTGAAGTTAATCACGGATCGGCCCGTACCACAAACTTCTTTGTCGCGGATCGCAGCCGCGTGATGGACATCGTTGGTGGCGGCATCAGTGGCGTTCGAATTGCACGAACAGATGCTTGGTGGCAAGGCGGCGTTGGCGCGGTCGTAAAGCCGTTGCCTTACACGCCCGCCTGGGAGCAACTCCCATTCCACGTACCGAACTTTAGCCTCGACTACCCGGACGTAGATCGCTCGAACATGAATTTCCTCAGTGAAGCGAATGGCGACCCCGGCAGCCCGCTTCTTGAGGGAGTGCGCCTCGAGCCGCCGCTCAATTACAATCCTTCGACCCCGTTGACACGACTTCTTTCGCCGACGCAGGTCAATTTTGAGTTCACCGTGCCTCGGTTCCAACCCGCCAACCTAACTCCGTTCCTGGATGCCGGTGGCGTTTCGTTGGCAGGAGGCTACGTCGGGCGGTCGATCGTTTATGTCGATTCCAATAACAACGGAAGGCCCGATGGTCAAGCCGAAACCCTCGTGGACTTGCCGCCGGGCGGCCGCCGCGAGCCGTATCGCAGCCTAGCGGCTGGCGGGGCGGTGCCGGTGGACGAGAAGATGCACATCGTCGAGAACGTGGTGGACCTGGGCTCGATCCCGCACAGCGTGGGCTACACACCGGGCCCGCCGTGGACGATGAACGGATTCATCCCGAGCATCATAACGGGCGCGCCGTTCGAAGACTTCTTCAAGCCGTTTACTTTGGTGAATGAAGGCAACGTCAATATGCTCGACCTTCGCATTGCGAAGCGTATCGGCAACTACTCGGTTGCTTTCAGCTCGGATGCCAACGATCCGCTCGCTTGGCTCGATGGCTTCCCGAACATCATCAGCAACATCAACCCGCCTTACGCGCTCAACAACGGCGCGCTAGACCCTGCGGGCAACCCACGCGCAACCCTGCATAAGGCGCGCGCAGGCGACCGCGCCGGCACACAGCTTACGATGCCGGACGTGCCGTATGGAGTTACTCCTCCGCCGAACAGCCAGCCGCTCGTCGGTGTGGCAGTTCCACTCGGTTTTCCTGTGGGCGACTACAGCCAGCTGGTCAACGTGATCGAAGACAATCGCAACTTCGACATGACCCTGCAGCTCGATGGGAACGGAAATCCCCTTGAAGCCTACAGCGACCCGACGATGCGCGTCAAGCTGCTTAACCGCGAGACGCGGCTGACCGGTGGTCAGTCCGGTGGGTCAGTGATCCATATCGACCCCTCGCTGGCCCCAAGCGGCTTCACCTACACCAACACGCAGCCCTCGGCTTTCCGTGATTCTGCCGGTGGCCTCCACGTGGTTTGGTCGGGCAACCGCCCGACAGCCAATAACCAAGCCGCGACGCCCCAAGCGCGCGACGTGTGGAGCTTATTCTTTTCACGAGTCGGCGGTGTGACACCCGGTGGCGCCCCTGGACCCGCAGGCAACAGCCCGCTGCGAGACTTGATGGGGTGGATCGGTGCGGCAAACAGCCGATTCTACAACCAGCCGAGCGGACCGCTTCCTGCCGATCCTCCAGGCACCCTATTCGGTGGCACGCCAGGAACGATCATCGGCAGCCCGCAGTTCACCTGGCCCTCCTTCCCCGTGAATGCCCGGCCGGGCGCCTCTTTCGAGCGCATCTTCTGGAACGGCAAGGTGCAGAAGGACGACAGCGGCGACACGCGACCCGATTTCGAGGACAACCGCGTGTTCTATGCGGATTACGCGACCAATGGCGCGCTGACCAACACCTCGTGGATCGTTCGCGATCCGCGCATGGAGAAGAAGCGCATTCGCCCGATTAATTTCGGCGACCTCAATACGGGGGCGATCTTCTGGTACGGCGAGGCAAACGGCGTTACGCGCATGTTCCAGAACGCAAAGATCGGCACCGGCAACGGAGGCGACCAGACCGCGAATTGGACGGACAACACACTGGTCGATCCGGGCCAGGGCTTTGCCTCGGCGCGCGATCCTCAGCCGATTCTTCGCGCTAACGGGATCGACATTGTGTTTACCGGCCAGCTAAAGGATCGACCCCAGCCGGAGATTTTCTATGCCAAGTTCGACACTGACCGATTTGGCCGTATCGACGATTTGGACGATCAGCCGGAGCGGCTCTTCGAGACCTTAGTGCGCGAAGGAAATTCGGGTACGTACCGAGCTCGTGGCGTCACTTGGGAAGAGGACGAGACGATGCAGGTGTTTTCGTACCGTACGGGTGTGGCGCCCACGAGGATCGACGTCGGCCGCCCCGAGACCGACCCCAACACCGGCATCATCAGCAAGGACTCGGCCATCGGTGGCAAGGTTTACCTCGATCCGCATGTGGGTACAGTTCGGTTCTCGAACCCGCCAAGCGGCGACTTGACGATTGCGCTTCGCTACACGCCGAAAGTCATGCGTGTGAGCGAACTCGGCACGGCCGGCGGGCACTCGAACCCATCCTCGTTCCTCGATCTTCGCCCGCAATGGGATCGCGAGTTCTATTTCCGACTCGGCGGGCAGCCTATCCAGGCCGGCGATATCCCCCTTGCCACCCGGATTTGGCACTTCTACGAGCGCGGCGCAACCGGCGCGGGCCAGACTCGACGCCCATACATGAAGTCGCAGCGCCTGCGCATCCAACTGCCAACACCGGTCGCACTTCAAAACGGAGCGATTGTGAACCTGCAAGTCGTCGGAATGACAGGTGCGTTCTATCAGGTCGATCCCGGCAACGGGCGTGTTTACTTTGAGTTGCCCGATGAGGGCCTCGAGAGAACGATCAATTACTCGTATCGGGATACTGCTGGCAACATCCAGCAAACATCCGTCACCGAGCGAGTTGACTGGGGCACGGAAATGGCAGAGAAGCCGGTACCGATCGAGCAGGCAATCGACGAAGGGACGATCTTCGCCTTCCCAGACCCGTTTGTGTGGTCGCAGAACGACCCGCGACCTGGCGTAGTGTGGCTGATGTACACGAGCACGAGGAACGGAACACGCGACGTCTTCTACCAATCGCTCGCGCCGAAGTTCAGCCCGATCCGACAGTAAGAGGCTAGCTTGTAACAAAGCAGGCAGCTATTGCGTCACAATAGAGCGGCTCAGTGCGCAGCACCGGGCATGAGGACAATTTAGGACGAATAAGGAGCAACTCGAAAAACGTGAATACTTGGGTTCGATCGACAGTTTTAGGAGCAGCGGCCACGATGATGGCGACTGCAGGTTTCGCAGTTGAATCCCGCCTTGCGGGCGTTCGGCTGTATGACTCAGGCGTGGATGTGGTTCGCAAGCTTGGGTCACCCAATGAGGTTTTAGCTATCTCGATTCAGTTCGGTGAAGCAGGTGGCGGCCAAGGCGGCGGCAACGCGAGCGGCGGAAGCCGTGGCGGCGCATTCGCGGGCCCTCCCGGCGGCGGTTCATCTAATTTCGTAGTTCCACCTCTTAGCCTCAATCAGACTCTTGGCCCGCCGAAGGGCGGTGGCGGTCAGGGCGGACCGCAGCCCATGCCAATGGGCGGCCCCTCGGGGGGTCCCCGACCGACGGGCGGAGGCGGCGGAAGCACCGCTACCACCGAAACGCAATTCGTGCGATGGGTCTATCGGCGCGGGGCAGGCGGCAGCGTGAATGTTGTCCTCAACAACCACAACAAGGTCGTCCAGATTGAAGCGATCGGCGTGTCCAATGGCAACGTCCGAACTTCGAAGGGCGCCACGCTTGGCTCCTCCATGGCCACGGTCATGAAGCTTTATCAGACGCCGGACTCCTACGAAGTGGGGGGTAACTACTTTATGGTGCGCTTCTTGCAAAAGCATCGCGTTGCATTTCGTCTTACTCGCGAGCATGACAAGGCCCCTTATAGGGTGACCGGTATCGTGGTGAGCGCCGGAAAGCAGTAGTATGAATCGATGCCCGATGACCGTGACCTGATTCGCTCTCGAATCGATCTTGTCGACTTGGTCGGCGAGCGGGTCAAGCTCACTCGGAGCGGAAAAAAATGGAAGGGTCTTTGTCCGTTTCACGCGGAGAAGACCCCTTCTTTTTATGTGGACTCCGACCTTCAGCTGTTCCACTGCTTCGGCTGCAAGAAGGGCGGCGATATCTTCGGTTGGGTTATAGAATCCGAAGGGGTTGATTTTCGCGAAGCGCTCGAGATGCTCGCGGCCAAGACTGGGGTCGAACTCTCCGGCGGGCGCGCAAAGCCGGATGAAACCCGCAGGCGCCTCGAGATTATGGAAGAGGCACTCGCCTTCTTCCGCGAGGCGTACCGCAAAACTGAGAAAACTCGCACCTATGCCGAGAAGCGCGGTCTTGACGCGGCCACGGTGGACATATGGCAGATCGGCTTTGCCCCGTCAAGCGAGTACGAGCTCGGCACGTACCTGGGGAAGAAGAAGCACTCGCTTCGCGATGCAGAGGAACTGAGCCTTCTTACTTCTACATCGAGCGGGTATTTAGACTTTTTTCGAAACCGACTCATGTTTCCCATCCGTGACGAGCAGGGCCGGCTCGTGGCCTTCAGTGGCCGGTCGATGGACGGTACCGAGCCCAAGTACATCAACTCGAGAGAAAGCCCCCTGTTCCACAAGGGGTCGGTATTGTTCGGGCTCCACCTTGCGAGGCCCTTACTAAAGGACTCTCGTCGCGCCGTCTTGGTCGAAGGTCAAATGGACGTGATCGCGTGCCAAAGGGCTGCTGTGCCCGCCGTGGCACCCTTGGGGACGGCGTTGACCGAGGCTCAGGCCCAGAAGTTGAAGCGCTCATGCGACGAAGTGGTCGTGTTTTACGACGGCGACCATGCGGGGCGAGCGGCTGCCGAGAAGGCATTCGAGATGCTCGGGACGGTGGGCATTAGGAGATCCGCGGTAGTCGTTGGAGCGGGAGAAGACCCTGACACGATTTTGGATGACAAAGGCCCGGAGCACTTGCGGAACCTGACGGAGAACCGCGTGAGCCCGCTTCGTTACAGGATTGCATGGCTCATGCGTGAGCACGGCGCAAAGCCCGGAATTGCTAGCCCGGAATTCTGGGAGGCAGTGGAAACCAACCTCGCCCGATCCCGTCATCTATTGGAAGTGGACGCAATCATCGACGAACTGAGCGCCTACCATCCGAACGCGAAGGTCGATCGCCTGAACGTGGTTCGCTCGCTGAGGGCGCAAGTTGCAGCCCGAACCAAGGACCGCGAGGCAGGCAAGACTACCGTAACGATTCAAGGTACACTCGCAAAGCCACGAGGTCCAGAGCGGCTTATTCTGCTTGCTGCCTTGGATCCTGAGTTTCGGAGTGGGGCGTGGCCGATGCTCGGCGAGCATGACCTCATCGTTAGCTCGGGTGGCAGGTTTCTGGCTGATGCGCTGCTGAATTACTCTGCGGAGGCGCCAACAGCTTCACGATCCGACATTGCCAACGGATTGGAAGAGGAGTCGCGTACCGCCATCATAGCCTTGGATGCTACGATCGACCCTATGGGGGATGACATTCTTCTTCTATCGGATTCTGCGATTCAAGGGGCATACGAAATACTCTTGAAGGAAAAAGCGCGTCGCCAACGTCTTAGTAGGTACACAGCCGATCAGAAGGCAGAAACATTAGAAAAAATGTACGGAGAATCAAGCACGGAGCAGGGGGAATGAGCGAGCGCGCGTTCGATATCGGACCCCTAACAGACCGGCTCGTAGCGCTGGGATTGACCCAAGGCCGCCTGAGCCTGGACGACGTCAACCGGGAAATGGGGATCATGGACCCCGGCGCGATCGACTGGCTCTTCGACGAACTCGAGCAGCGCGGCATTTCCATCGACATCGATGAGGATCGAGACCCGCTAGATTTGCCACCGGATGCGTTTGTTTCCATCGATGAGCTCACCGAGATGGACGGTCCTCCACTTGAGGAGGCATCTCACCACTGGCGAGCGGTCATCGCCCGAACACCGCTGCTCACGCTCGAACAGGAGCGCTCGTTCGCGAAGCAGGCACGTGAGGGCTCGCCGTTTGCAAAGCTCGTCATGGTGGAAGCAAACCTGCGACTCGTGGTGAGCATTGCGAAGCGCTACTGGCGCAACGGGCTTTCCATGCAGGACCTCGTTCAAGAGGGCAACTTGGGGCTGATGCGGGCAGTCGACAAGTTCGACCCCGAGAAGGGGTATCGATTTAGCACTTACGCGACGTGGTGGATACGTCAGTCCGTTGGACGGGCGATCTCGGATCACTCTCGCACGATTCGGCTGCCGTCATCCGTTAGCGATATGCTTCGGCAGGTAAACAAGGCGCGTGGCGCGCTTGAGCAATCCCTCGGCCGAGATGCAACGGACGACGAAGTGGCAGCCGAGATGGGTGTCGGCGTCGAGCGGCTGCGTGAGGTGGTCAAAATGGCGATGGAACCCGTGTCGCTGGAGGCACCCGTGGGCGGTGGCGAAGGCTCGAGCCTTGCGGATTTCATTGAAGACCTGTCGTCGGAGCCGGCAGAAGATGCCGCCGGTAGGGCGATCCTTAGAGAAAAGCTCGATGAGATGCTCGAGAATTTGTCGGATCGCGAACGAGATGTGATTCAACTTCGCTTCGGACTGCGAGACGGCGTCCCTAGGACCCTCGAAGAAATCGGGAAGGAACTCGGTGTGAAACGGGAGGGCATACGGCTCATTGAGCGCACCGCACTTCGAAAGTTGAGAATGCCCGGGAACGAAGACGTCTTTCAAGGCATCTTGGATTAGGGATAATGACAAGTGATGCATGACTCGCAAGCGCATTGGGATGTTGCCGCAGAGCGATATAGGACTTCGAGTTGGCATTCCAACGAAGCGGCTCTGTCGCACCTTGTCGACGCGGTTGTGCCAATAAATGGCAGGGTACTGGACGTTGCGACTGGCGCGGGCCATGCCGCACTTGCCCTTGCGCCGCATGCCGAAGCCGTGACTGCGACCGACACCTCGCCTCGCATGCTGGAGGTAGCGCAAGCTGAGGCCCTTCGGCGAGGGTTGAGTAACGTTGCCGTCGAACTCGCTGACGCGCAGAACCTACCGTTCGAGAACGGAGCGTTTGAACTGGTCGTCTGCCGTACAGCCGCGCACCATTTTCATGAGCCTTTGAAGTTTTTGGGCGAAGCGCATCGCGTTCTCGCGCCCTCGGGTCGGCTGCTGCTCATCGATACAACTGGAAGCGACGACGAAGTTGCCGACGACCTGATCGATACGTTCGAGCGGCTCCGCGACCCTTCCCACGTGCGAAACTACACGAAGGCAGCGTGGAGGAACATGGCCGAACGGTGCAACTTTACAGTGGAGTTCGAAGAAACCGTTTCAAAGCCACTCAATGCGAAGGAATGGTTGGAGCGATCATCGACGCCCGAAGACGCACGCACCGAGTTACTAGAGATGATTGCCTATTCACACGGCTGGTTTAGGGAGTATTTATCGCCCCATGGTGAAGGCGATTTGCTAACATTTCACCTGGACGAAACCTCGTTCGTACTTCGGAAGTAAATTGAGAAAGCCGACGCTTTCTCCAACGCGTTTTACAACGTACCTGGCTTGCCCAGTTAAATATCGGTGGTCATACGTCGATAAGCGCTACCAATGGTTCGTGCGCGCGAAACCGTACTATAGTTTCGGAACCAGTTTGCATCAGGCGTTAGAGCGATTCCATGATTCTTCTGATCTTGGAGTTCAAACGACCGATGAGGCCGTAAAAGCGCTCGAAGAAAACTGGATGACTGCCGGATACTCTACACCTGAAGAGGCCGCAGAAGCGTTCGCGGAAGGGCGCGTTATGCTTGAAGGTTATGTCGCCGCCGTGTCCCAACAGGCTGAAGGGGTGACGACTTTGTTCGTTGAAAAAGACCTGCAACTCGATATGGGCGAATGGGTGTTGTCCGGTCGCATTGACAGAATCGACGAGCGGGAAGGTGGATCCATTGAGATCGCGGACTACAAGACGGGAGGGTCGACACCGGAAAGTCCGATCTTCGATATTGCAATGGGGTGCTACGCGCTATTAGTTCGCGCGCTTTTTCCGGGCCGCAACCTAGTGACGACCATAATTTCTGTGCGGTCCGGCGAACGGGCGTCAGCTGAGCGAAACGAAATTGAGCTGTTGCAATTCGAGAAGGACCTGCGCGTCCTGGCAGCTGAGATATTGCATCGGGATTATCCGACTATTGAGCCAAAGCCGAAGCCGCTTTGCACAAACTGCGATTTCCTGCGCGTATGCGCAACGGTTCCGGATTTTGCCGAAGATTATTCGGCATACGGTGTAATCCCGGACGGCTTTTAGTTAACATACGGCGCGACAATTGCGCCGGCTTCGACCACTAGACTGCGGTCGATACTTATCTCTTCGCTGAACAGATCGAGCAGCGCTTCTGTGGATACGTTGCCTCGCGCACCTGGCGCAAACGGGCAGCCGCCGATGCCGCTAGCGCTGGAATCGAAAACGGTGATGCCCATTTCGTTGGCTGCCTTGGCGTTGAGAATCGCGTTTCCGAACGTGTCATGAAAATGCAAAGCCGTTTTTTCCGGTGGGCAGATAGGAAGGCTTAGCCCTAATAAATCGCGCACTTCTTCCGGCGTAGCCTTGCCAATCGTGTCGCCGATGGAAATCTCGATGCAGCCGATGTCGAGCAGCCGCCGCACGACAGCGACAACTTTAGCCGGATCGATGTGGCCTTCGTAGGGGCAATAGAACGCGGTGGACACGTAGCCGCGGGTCGGAACTGGGGAGCTCGCGATCACTGGCTTGAATCGTTCGATCGTTTCGGCGATGGTTGCGTTCGTGTTCTTTTGGCTAAAAGATTCGCTTGCCGCAGTGAATACGGCAATCTTATCGACCTTGCCTTCGATCGCGCGTTCCAAACCTCTTTCGTTTGGAACCAACGCCATGTAGGTGACGCCTTCTTTTCTTTTGATGCGAGCACATACTTCTTCACCATCTGCCATTTGTGGCACCCATTTAGGCGAGACGAAGGATGCGACTTCAATTTCGTCGATACCGGTTTCGGAAAGGGCGTCTATGAATGCGACTTTGACTTCTGTCGGAATTGTTTGAGCGATGTTTTGCAGGCCGTCGCGCGGGCCGACCTCGACAATTCGGATCACTTCAAACGCACCAAAACGTGCCCAAGATCGACAAACTCGCCAACTTCTGCGTTTATTGCCTCCACCTCGCCGTCAGCTTCGGCTTCCAGGCGATACTCCATTTTCATGGCTTCTAAGATGGCAAGTGTGTCGCCTTCTTTTACGATTTGGCCGACCTTTACGGGCATGGCGACGACCTTGCCGGTCATCGGCGCGAGCGCTTCCTTGCCAGCTTCGTCGATCACGCCTTCGGCCAACGAGAACTTCACGACGCGGCCATAACAGGAGAGCCAAACATCGGTGCCGTCACGCGCAATCTCGGCAACGCGTTCGTTATCGTACCAAACGTCCCCATCTTCGGTTATCTCTACACCGCCTATCGGCATCGCCTTCACTATCCCATTCGGTCCTCGCAGCCTCATCTAAGTCTCCAATAATTCAATGACGCGATCGGTTCAGGCGCATTTGCAGGTGTGCCAGCGAGTGCAGTTGCTGCCAACTCCGGCATGTACTCTGGGATAGGGCGCGCTCCTATTCTCCAGTTGTCGATTGTGTCGATAAAGGTCGAACCGTTCTTGAAGAAATCTTGGCAGGCAATCTCCACCAGGAGGGTCTGGTTAGTGTAGATACCCAGGAAAACTGTGCTGCCGATTGCGTTTCGGAGAGTGTCAATACTGGTCTCCCGGTTCTCGGCATGCGCGACTATCTTCGCAATGAGCGAGTCGTATGCGGTTCCTACCCTGCTTCCTACGCCCGTATCTACACGAATCTTTGTCCCCTTCGGGGAAAGAGAGGGCCACTCCATCCTAATTATTCGTCCAGCACTCGGCAAGAAACCGTTATATGGATCCTCGGCGTTAAGCCGCACCTCTATGGCATGCCCGCTCGCTTTAATTGACTCCTGCGCCGGCAGCTCACCACCTTGCGACAATGTTAACTGCAATTCAACCAGATCTAACCCCGTGCACATCTCCGTCACCGGGTGCTCTACCTGCAAACGCGCGTTAACTTCCAGGAAATAAAAGTTGCCGTCCGGTCCCAGCAAGAACTCGACAGTCCCTGCGTTCCTATATCCAACGGCTTCGCAGAGTTTCTTAGCTGATTCGAAAAGCTTCGCGCGTAATTCATCATGAACGGCCGTAGATGGCGACTCTTCAAGGATCTTCTGATGCCTTCGCTGTAAACTACATTCACGCTCGCCCAATGCAATGCAGCGTGTGCCATCTCCGAAAATCTGGACCTCGATGTGTCGCGCGGGATGGATAAATCGTTCGATGATCATGCGGTCGTCCCCAAACGCCGCCTTCGTTTCCCGTTGCGAAGAGTGAATAATCTCGTCCAAATCCTCGAAATCGAGGATCTTCTTCATGCCTTTTCCACCACCGCCAGCTGCCGCCTTCAACATAACCGGCGCGCCAAGTTTCCGCACGGCGTCTGCAATTTCCTTAGGGTCGGTAAAAGGGCCAACGCCTTCCGCGATTGGAACATTCAGCGAAGTCGCTAAGTTTCGCGCTTTCGATTTATCGCCGACTGCTTCCATGGCGTCCCCCGTTGGACCGACAAAAATTAGTCCGGCGTTTTCGACATTTCGCGCAAACGTGGGATTCTCCGAAAGGAAACCATAACCGGGGTGGATCGTGTTAGCCCCGTTATCCTTGGCAATCTTAATAATTTCGTCGGCCGCCAAGTAATCGGAAATCAAAACCGATTCCGAAAACGAAGCGTGCGGCATGCCCTCATCGTGATTGGTAAACACCATCACACACGGTATGCCGATTCGCTCGGCAGTCCGACGGACGCGCATCGCGATTTCCCCGCGGTTCGCGATTAGAAGCTTTTCAATAGCAGGCATTCGCAGATGTTGTACCTACTATCGGGCGCGCGGCGCAGGTACGATTTCCTCATGAAGTTCAGAATCGAGGTCGAGCGAGAGGATGATGGCCGCTGGATCGCAGAGATTCCGGATTTGCCGGGCGTAATGTGCTACGGCGAAACGAAGGAGCGCGCGATGGCGCTGGTAACGGGCCTTGCGCTTCACGTGATAGCCGACCGCATCGAGCACGGCGAGATGGCTGAAACGCCGGACAGCTTTGTTTTTGAAGCCGCGTGAGTTGGCGAACTGCAAAGGGATCGGAAGTGCTTAGAGCGCTTCTGCGCAAAGGCTGGCAGATCAAGCGGCAGCGCGGCTCTCACAAAACACTGGCTCATTCCGACTTCGATGACTTTGTGTTCTCGTTTGGAGAGTACGAGGAGATTGGCAAGGCGATGCTTTCTCGCATCGCGAAGAAAACCGGTCTCAAACCCGGCGATCTCTAAGCCTGCCAGTTGGGGCTCCTCTTTTCAAGGAACGCCCGAACGCCTTCCTGTCCTTCCGGCGAAACTCTGAGTGAAGCGATCACGTTCGCGCTTATCTCCAACCCCGCGTCACTTTCCAAATAAGCAACTTGCTTCGCAAGTTCCTTCGCCTGCCGAACCGCCTTCGGCCCGTTCTGCCGGAGCGTCGAAACGACCGCGCCCACACGCGACTCCTGGTCTTCAACGGCACAAACCTCGTGCGCCAACCCAATGCGCCGCGCTTCGTCAGCCTCGAAAACCTCGGCCGTCAAGAAGTACCGCCGCGCCTGCGAGAGCCCAATTTTGCGTATCGCGAACGCCGAGATCACTGCCGGCGACAAGCCTAACTTCACCTCACTAAAACAGAACTTTGTCCCCTCTGCTGCGATCACAACGTCGCAAACACACGCTAACCCCACGCCGCCGCCGAATGCCGCGCCGTGTACCTGTCCGATCACCGGGCAAGGGCAATCGTCGATCGCCAAGAACAGCGCGCCCAGCATCTTCGCATCTGCGAGGTTCTCCTCTTCGGTGTAATCGATCGAGCGCTGCATCCACGCAAGATCCCCACCGGCGCAAAACGCCTTGCCTTCACCCTTCAGCACGACGGCGAGAACGTCCTCACCCACCGACTTGAATGTCTTGGTAAGGCCGGCGATCAGTTTGTCGTCCAGGGCGTTTCTGACCTCCGGACGGTTCAGAGTAACGGTCATGACGCCACCCTGAACGCCTACTAAGTGATCTTCCATCGTTTAGGTTCTACCCCGAGGGCGGTAAACTTAACCGTGCCCTCCCCCATTAGAAACATCGGCATCATTGCGCATGTCGACCATGGCAAGACCACCTTAGTGGACGCCATCTTCCGGCAATCCGGCCTTTTTCGAGAGAATCAAGCCGTTAGCGAACGCATGATGGACAGTAACGACCTCGAGCGCGAGAAGGGCATTACGATCCTCTCGAAGGTCGCCAGCGTGCGCTACAAGGGCTCTAAGATCAATATCGTAGACACGCCTGGACACGTCGATTTCGGGGGCGAAGTAGAGCGCGTGCTGTCGATGGTCGATGGCGTTTTGCTTGTGGTGGATGCGTTCGAGGGGCCGATGCCGCAGACTCGCTTTGTTCTTAAAAAGGCATTCGAGAATGGCCTTCGTCCCATCGTTTGTATCAATAAGATCGACCGAGAAGGAGCCCGGCCACTACACGCTTACGACAAGACGCTCGACTTGTTTATCGACCTCGGCGCCAGCGAGGATGATCTGTTTTTCCCTCATTTGTACACGTCTGGCGTGAGCGGGTTTGCACGTATGTCGCCGGATGGCGGCGAGCAGGATATGCGTGAGCTTTTCGAAATGATCCTCAATGCTGTGCCGCCTCCGAGCACGGAAAGTGGTCCCTTTTTGCTGCAAGTTAACAATCTTGACTACTCGGACTACCTCGGCAGAATGTTCGGCGGCAAGGTTCTCCGGGGCAAAGTGAAGGTTGGTGACCGCTTGGTTCTAATGCGAGAGGGCAAGAAGACGGCGTTCGGGGTCACCAAGCTTTGGGTCTACGAGGGCATTTCCATGCAGGAGGTTGCCGAAGTCGAGGCAGGCGAGATTGTGATGATGAGCGGCCTCGACGATGTGCTGATCAGCGACACCATCGCCGACCCGTCGCAATCTGAAGCGCTGCCTGCGTTAGAGATTGAGCAGCCTACCCTTACGATGTCGTTTTATGCGAACCAGTCTCCTCTTGCCGGGCAAGATGGCGGCAAGCACCTGACCATCCAGAGAATCCGCGAGCGGCTGGAGCGCGAAGCCAAAATCAGCGTTGCCCTGAAAATCGACCCCGACGCCGCGGCCGAGACCGTTAAAGTATTTGCCCGCGGAGAGCTGCAACTTGCGATTCTCATAGAAAACATGCGCCGCGAAGGCTACGAAATGGCAATTAGCCGGCCGAAGGTCGTGCTGAAGAAGGGCGAAAAGGGCGAGACGCTCGAGCCCATCGAAATCCTCACTCTCGAGTTTCCCGAAGACGCCATGGGTTCGGTGATGACCGAGCTGAGCCGCCGCCGAGGCGAGATGGTGGACATGTCGAAGGACGAGCGCGGCAATTGCAGGCTAACATATGAGATACCAACACGCGGACTGATCGGCTTTCGGTCGAACTACCTCACGCTGACGCGCGGGTTCGGAATTCTTACGCAATCCCTCGAAGGTTTCGGCCCGTATCGAGGTGAGGTTGTGAACCGAACGCGCGGCGCCCTCATCGCCAAGGACCCGGGCAAGATGACGAAGTACGCCTATGAGGACGTGCAGGAGCGAGGGCAGCTGTTTTACGAAGCTGGTACCGAGGTTTACGGGGGCATGATCGTAGGCGAGTGCGCTCGAGACGAGGACATGGTCGTGAACATCACCAGGCAAAAGGCAGCGAATAACATGCGTTCGTCAACGGCGGACACAACGACGGTCTTGGACGTTCACCGCGAGTTTTCGCTGGAGCAGTCCCTATCATGGTTGAGAGATGACGAACTACTGGAAGTGACCCCCAAGATGCTTCGCTTCCGCAAGGAAGTCCTCGACCATGGCGAGCGCCGGGTGGTCGAACGGCGCGCTGGGCCGTAGTTCGATAGAATATCCCAAGGAACGAAAGCCCCGGTGCCGAAGTTTACGTATAGATAGAAGGCGCCCCAACGAACGGTCGCGTTAGAAGGGCGCCAATTGCAAGCCGCGATGAAATTGTTTGGTCTAAAAGTAAGAAGTTTTCGAGTGCCCGTCCCGCCGCCGATCGTGATCTACGCGATTCTGGGGATCCTCGACTTCGGATTCACTTTGATCGCCTTCCAGTTGGGATTCAAAGAGGGGAACCCCATCCTAAACTGGTATGCCAGCCACGACCTCTTTGAAGTCGCAAAGATCAGCTCCACGTTCATAGTCGTATTACTGGGTTTTCTGCTGTGGGAGCTAAGATTCGTCCGGGGCGTACTCGTGGGGGCGAATGTGCTGATGCTTGCTGTCGTCGGATTCCACATGTTCAACCTGGTCTCATTGGCGTTCGCATAGTCAATGTGAACGAAGAGATCGGTCGACGACACTAATATGCAGTGACGGCACCGGCAGCGTATCGTTTGCGGCTTTCGCGCGTTTAGCTATCGGATGTGCGAACGACGCCTATGCGCGTCGGTACGGAGGTAAGCATGAAATTTTGGTTTTTCTTTACAGGGGTAATCATCGCGGGTGCGATGCTCGCCCAAGGCGACCGGCCGCTAACACCCAACGTGAGCCAGGCTGAATACTGGCGGGCAATCGAGCGAACCGCTTCGATGGTTTCCAGCGCAGAGGCAACGCGCGCTGCGAGCAAGCACGGTCTCAACGTGATGAACATCACGTGGGAAGACACGGGCCGCTACAAAGGCTCGTCCGTCGGCCCGAATATCAGCGACATGACGATTCAGGTCGGCGCCACGGATCCGCGCACGCGCAAATACCAAGTGCGCGCAATGCCGGTTATTCGGTTCCCGAATTTCTCAGATGTGACCGCGGATATCGATCCGCGTGAGTTCACTCTTTTGGTGGGGAACGAGAAAGGCGGCCGCTTGAAGCGGGTTAGCCTTTACGAGTTTCTCGCCAATATGCGCGCGCACATGTCCGATCCTTCATCTTGGAAGGGGCGAATTAACAGCCTTATTGCGCCGCGCGATGACCAAGTTCTGGTGAGCGCACAGGCGTGTTTCCTGCCCGTTCCGAAACAGGGAATAGCTGAATTCAACCCGGTTCTTTTCAATTATCAATCCTATGAAAAGAATCCCGCAGTGCTGACAATTCTCGCGACACGAGAAGGCACTAGTGTGACCATTATCGACAATAAGCGCGACGCATTTGCTACTGGTGGCGTTTGGGGACAACGTTTATTCCACAACGAAGACGGGATGCGTGCGAGTCTGACCGGGCAGCGGCTTAGCGACTTCGTCGCTGAAGGAGGAACCGGTGGTCGGCCGACCAC
>JALYSG010000066.1 GCA_030854945.1 Armatimonadota bacterium | reverse complement strand
TGGGCGCTCAACGCCTCGCGCGCCTGGATCGTCGGTTCGTGGCTCTATATTCCGCTAACCCTCGGGACGCAATTGATGCTTATCCCCTTTATCGACTTCTCCACCGTGACTGGAGTCCTCACCTTTAACCTCTGTTCCGTCGTTCCGAGTCTGCTACTCAATATTGGGCTGAGCTATCGGGGCTTCCGCCAACCACTGCCGGTATGAGGCTTCCGAATTTCGGTTATCACTTTGCTTGCTGGGAGGGGAAATTGCGGCGCCAGGCTTATCGCGCCCTGCTGCCCGCGATGGTACAACGCCGGGTGGAGCCACGACGAGAGGTTGCGCTCGAAGTCTATTCTTATTCCAGCGAAGCGATGTTGCCAGAGCAGGTCCGCTCGATCCGCTCCTTTCTCCGCCATGTGGGACGGCCGAAGAGTTTCACCGTGATTACGGATGGTTCGCATCCTTCGGCCAGCATCGAACTGCTCCAGGAGATCGATCCGGTCGTGACCGTTCGCCCCACGGGTGAGCATTTGCCGGCCGACTTACCGAAGAAATTTCGTCATTACGTCACGACTTACCCGATGGGGAAGCAACTCGGTCTGATCATGTCGTTGCCTCGCCACGGCCCGGCCTTTTACGTCGATTCCGACGTTCTGTTTTTTCCGGGAGCGGTCGAATTGGTTCAGGCTGCGACGGCGGGCGACGCTCCAGCCTACTATCTGCAGGATTGCCAGGACTGTTCGGCCGATCCGCGCATCTTTCGCGAACCTGACGAATCAGCGAGGCCGGTTAATTCCGGGCTGCTGCTCCTGTTGGAAAAACTCGACTGGTCACTCGGTATTCAGCGCTTTCTCGAGTTGAACGGGGAACCGAATTTCTTCACTAATCAAACCATCGTGCATCTCGTCATGCACGCCAACGGCGCCCTGCCGCTCGACGCGCAGAAGTATGTATTGCAACTCGACGACCAGTTTATTTATCCGGATCGGTATGCGAGCCCGCAGCTCGTGTTGCGGCATTATGTGAATCCGGTGCGGCACAAGTTTTGGACCGCCTCGTGAGCCAATGAAATCAGGTCCGCTCCGCATTTTGGCGTTGATAAATCTACCTTGGGATTCGCGTCTTGGCGCCTCGCGGGTCTGGATCGAATTGACAAAGGAATGGGAACGGGCTGGCCACATCGTCGAGAAATATTGCCTGACGGATGCCTATCCCAGGCCGCCGGCCTCGCGCGCAGGGTCAGCGTTTCGGCAGATACTCTTTCCGAGAAAGGCTGCCGCTTATGTCAGAGCAAATGCCCATCGTTTTGATGTAATCGATTGTTTGATCGGAACGCTTCCTTTTTCCAAGAGTTCCCTCCACTTTCATGGCTTGGCGGTGGCGCGTTCCGTCGGGCTCTTTCGTCTCTACGACCGTTTTTTGCGCCTGGCCTCGCCACCTTCGCCCGCGCAATCGAAGGGGCGTTGGTTTGGCCGCATTTTCCATCGCCTGATCGAATGGCGGGCACGCCGGGATTGTGAGCGATCGCTTCGCACCTGCGACCTGCTGAATTTGCCTAACGAAGATGAGAGGGCGGAGATAGGCCGGGATCGAAGCCTGAGGGCCACATCCATTGTCGAGCCGTACGGCCTGAGCGACGAGTTTCTGGAGTCACTGGCCGCAGCTGCCGCCCCAGCGGCCGTGCGCCTGCCTCGACAGAAGATTTGCTTCGTCGGGATGTGGGGACCGCGGAAAGGGTCGCGCGAATGGCCGCGCATTGTCTCCGCAATCTGGGAGCGCTATCCCAAGACCGAGTTTCTTTTTCTCGGAACGATGTTTGACGAAGCGGTCGTGCGGGCCGATCTCGGGCTGAGCGAAACACGGCGGATAACCTGCCGCGCGACGTTTACGGGGGCGGAACTGCCTTCTTTACTCGCGGATTGTACCTTGGGGATTTTCCCCAGTCATATCGAAGGGTTCGGCTTGGCGGTGCTCGAGCAATTGGCTGCTGGGCTCCCGACGATCGCTTACGATGTTCCCGGACCCCGCCAAATTCTTCATTCCCAGCGCGACCGCCTGTTGACCAGGATCGGAGATGTTTCCGCCATCGCGGAGCGGGCCTCGCAGGTCTTTTCTCTCAAGGTGGCTGAGTATGAAGCGCTCTCAGCTAACTGCGTCGCCATCGCGCGAGGTTATCGTTGGAGGAAGATCGCGGAAAACACCATCCGACGTTACCGGGCCGCCTTGGAATCGTTAGACCCGAATGCGGTCCGAGAAGAAAATGGATAAGGCAACGCTCCTGCAGATCGTGCCGCGAGCACCAGGCAATCTGGATGGCGTGGGCGACTATGCCCGACAACTGGCACTCGGTCTTCTGAAGTTATACAATCTACGAACGACTTTTGTCTCTGCCGCGCCCAGCGAGTCGGGGGAAACGAATAACGGCTTTCAGGTCGTGTCACCGCTTCGCACCATGGCGAAGGTGCCTTCTCCGCCAACCTCACTCCTGTTGCACTACGTTAACTACGGTTACGACCCGCGCGGAATTCCGCTTTGGCTTCCCTCGGTTATACGTCGCCTCCAGCGGTCGGGTAGCGGGAAGCTGGTGACCGTCTTTCACGAGTTGTATGCGACGGGTTCGTGGCGGCAGAGTGCATTTTGGTTGCGACCTCTGCAGATGCGGATTGCACGTTCACTAGCCTGCATGTCGGCGACTTCGATTGTGAGTAATGAAGTTCAAGGCGAGCAGTTGAAGCGCCTGGCGCCCGAGGCACGAATCGTCGTCCAACCAGTTCCTTCAAACTTCGGCGAACCGGAGATCTCACTCGAAGAATTGGAGGCTCGTGATCCACATCGCTGGGTCATCTGTGGCGGCACCGAACTGATCCTTCGGTCCTTGGATTCATTTCTGCAGACCATTTCTTATGTTCCGCAAGCATTCACCCCGCGCCAGTTATGTATTGTGGGCGGAAGGGACCAAGCCGACCTGCGAGCCAAGTTTGGTTTCTTCCAGAACCTCGAAGTGTCTTATCACCCCGGGGTGGATGCTGGGGTCGCATCGGACCTTATTAGCAAATGCGCCTTCGGCTGGATTGACTACTTCCTTCGTCCCGAGGTGCCGATGGCCGCCCTCTTGAAATCAACCGCCTTCGCAGCGCTCTGTGCGCACGGCGTCATTCCCGTTCTACCGTATGGAGGAGCGTCTGTCCTGCTTCACGGAGATTCGTTGCAGGGGCCGTTCTTTGCCAATGCGCGGGAGCAGAATCTTCCGC
>JALYSG010000023.1 GCA_030854945.1 Armatimonadota bacterium | reverse complement strand
CGGCTGCGGCACTTTTTTTGCTTAGCCCGAAGCTTTCGCGAAACGCTTAGCGACGGAAGCCCAGTCGATCACTTGCAGGAAAGCGTCGATATGCGATGCACGGTCCGTTCCGAAATCCAGGTAGTACGCGTGCTCATACACATCCAGCCCGACGAGCGGAACGCAGTTCCACATCGGGAATGTGTTCTGCGCGTCACCGAGGAAATTTGCAAGACAGCCCTCGTTGCGGTCCCACGCGAGCCATGCCCACCCGCGGCCGGCCATTCCGGTGGCTTTGAGGTCGTTCTTCCAATTCTCGACACTGCCGAAATCCTGAGCGATGCGATCTGCGAGGGCGCCTGACGGGTCGCCTTCTCCTCCGAGGGTGTCGAAATACAGTTGGTGGTTCAAAAAGCCGCAATAGGCAAACGAGTAGTCGGCTTTCAGCGCGCGAATCGCGCTGTAAACCTGGTTAGCCTTGCTCGGATCGATCTCCATTTCTGCGAGGGCCTTACGAATTTCGTTCGTCTTGTTCGCATATCCCTGAAAAAGCTTGAAATGTGCTTCGTGTGTCTTCCGACTGATCCCCGCCTTTTCGGTGGTGAACACTTTTTCGGCAAGCGGCGCGGCCTCTACGAGTCTAACTTCTGGCATGGTTGCAGTTTTACCGTTCATAGCCCTTTCTACGCTTGGCGTTCATCGAACCAAGCTTGGAGAATATGTCCAACAACTTGGTCCGCCGTCATGCCATCGGAATCGACGACCAGGGCATCTTCGGCAACCCGCAAGGGGCTGTCGGCTCGTGTAGAGTCTCGATGGTCACGCTCTGCAATCGAGGCTTTAATTTCATCGTGGGTAGGGGCGTCAGGGGTGTCCTTGAATTCGAGATAGCGCCGCCGCGCTCTCTCCTCGACGCTGGCGGTAAGGAAGACTTTGAGCCTCGCATCGGGGCAGACCACAGTTGTGGTGTCGCGGCCTTCGAGCACCATGTTCCCTTGATCGATCAGTTCCTTCTGGCGCTTGACGAGTTCCTTGCGGATTTCTGTGTGAGCGCTCAATTGGCTGGCCGATTCACCGATTTCGGGAGTTCGGATAAGGTCGGTAATGTTTTCGCCGTTCACGATTAGTTGCTGTCCGGCGGCAGTCGGTTCGAAGCGCAAGTGCATTTCTCGGGCGAGGATTGCAACGTCGTCCGGGTCAGAAATCGCTTTGCGTGTGGCAAGTAGTGCAACGGCTCGGTACATCGCTCCCGTGTCGAGGTACGCGAAACCGAGCTTTGCGGCGAGCGCCTTGGCGACCGTGCTCTTCCCCGCGCCCGCGGGGCCATCGATGGCGATGATTTCTTTAGACATCTGCCAGTCGTTTTAGCTCATCTTCGAAGCCGGGAAAACTTGTGGCGATGGTCTCGCTACCGGTGATCGTTGTCGTCCCCTCTGCGACTAAGCCGGCGATCGCAAACGCCATGCCGATTCGGTGGTCACGCTGGGCGTTGATTTTCGCTCCCTTCAACGGAGTTGGCCCATGGACCGTGAACCCGTCTTCAACGGTCTCGACATTAGCCCCCATTGCTTTCAGATTGTCGGTGATCGTCTGAATCCGGTCACTCTCTTTAACCCTTAACTCGCTTGCGCCGCGAACAGTGCTAGTACCTTCGCATTGCGTCGCAAGAACTGCGAGGATCGGTATCTCATCGATCAACCTCGGAATCATCGGTCCGTCAATCACGAACGACTTGAGATGCCCGTCGGATTCGATGGAAATATCCGCAACCGGCTCGCCCTGCTCGCTGCGCGGAGGTGTCATATCGATTTTCGCGCCGACATCGCGGAGGACGTCGAGCACCCCGGTCCGCGTTGGGTTGACGCCAACTTGCAGGCAGGTCACAGGACCCTGAAGCAGCGCGCCGGCGACAAGGAAAAATGCGGCCGAGGAGACGTCTGCGGGTACGCGCATTCCAACGCGGGCAGGCAAACCGGGCTCTACTGTGGCTTTCTGCCCGTCACGGATAACCGTGCACCCGGCCGCAGCGAGCATGCGTTCAGTGTGGTCGCGGCTTGCTACCGGCTCGGTAACCGAAGTTCTGCCATCGGCGTAGAGGCCCGCAAGCAAAACCGCCGACTTAACTTGGGCGCTCGCAATCGGGCTTTCGTAATCGATCCCGTGTAGCTGTGCAGGCTCAACGAGAAGCGGGGCGGTGTCGCCGTCGATCGAGGCTCCCATAAGCCGAAGGGGTTCGGTGATGCGCCTCATCGGCCGTTTAGTCAGCGATGGGTCGCCGCGAAGTTCGGCCCTGATTCCAGCACCGCAGATCAAGCCCGCTAAGAGTCGCATCGTCGTCCCCGAGTTGCCGCACTCCAGCGCCGAACGCGGAGAAATCAACCTGCCACCGCCGCCAATGCGCACGAGGCCAGGATTGAAAGAAACACGTGCTCCCAGAGCAGCGACGGCATCCAGTGTTCGCCGGGAGTCTTCGCTGTCGAGCGGAGTCTCGATGACGCCGCCTCCGCTAGAGATCGCGGAAAGCATATAGGCTCGATGCGTAAGGCTCTTGTCGCTGGGCGGGCGGATCTCACCCCAGAAGCGCTTGGCGCGTCCGGTGGTCAGGCTCCCCAAGCCGACCCGGCCTTGCGCGACGTCTCCAGGAACTCGACGAGATCTTCGTGCTGGTCGGCCTGGATGGCTTTCCTCAACTGCCGCAGCGTGAATTCGAGGTCTTCGAGCGCAGAAACCACCTCGTCTCGGTTGTTTCTGAGCAACGAAGCCCATGTGCTAGGCTCGGCGTGGGCTGCGCGGGTCAGCAATCGCCACGTCGGGTCGGCCATTTCCGGATACACCAGGTTGTTGCCCAATTGTGCGAGGGCACCCGCTAATGCGGTTGGGAGATGCGAGAGGATCGCCGCGTGCCGATCATGTTCTTCGGGGCTGAGGATCAGCGGCCGGGCGCCCAGCGCAGTCACAAGCGCAGTGACATTGTGCAGCGCAGTGCCATCGGTGCCTTCGGAGGGAGTGAGCACCCAAGGGCGTTTGTCGAACATGTCGGCATTGGGCCGCGATGGCTTATCGACCATTGGATGCCCGCCGACGAACCGAAGCCCAAATCGCAGCGGATACTTTTGCGTCCAATTGACGACCTGGCCCTTGACGCTCGCTGTGTCCGTAACAACGCAATTCAGCTTGCAGAAGATATCGGCTTCGATCAGGCAGGGAAGCACCGATGTCGGTGGCACCGCGAGGATCAGCAAGTCAGCGTCTGCAAGGTGGTTCAGGGTCGCGTGGGTTTCGTCTACGGCACCCCTTGCGAGGGCTTTTCTAAGCGCGCTTTCGTCCTGGTCGAAGCCCATGACGGTCTTCGCGACTCCTACTTGACGTAGCCGCGCGCCGATGGAGCAGCCTACCACGCCGAGGCCGACGATGCCGATGGTTCCGAAATTAAGGCGTCTCATGCTTAAGAACACAGACGCTTATTTAGGCTCTAAGAATCCTCGTCTTCACTCGCTTCGAGCATTTCTTCCATTTCGTCAGCGGCAGAATCGTCGAGCGCTTCCCCTGCTTCGCGAATATGCTGCCTCATTTCTCGGTAGGTTTCCGGCTCGCCAATGCGTTCTACGCGGTCCGCAAGGTCGTCCAACCTTTCCTCCTCACCGCGGGCTCTTTGCACTCTGCTCGGAATGCGAGCAATGTTTTCGCTGCCGCATTTCGGGCACTGCTCATCGTCGTCTTCGGCGACGACGCCGATCAGCAACGCAAACCTCACATCGCATTTCTGGCAGATGTATTCATAGAGCGGCACAGGCACATTGTGGCAAAAAAAGAACCCGCGTCCAAGGATGCAGGTTCTTCTTGCTCAACCGATCGAAGTTACTTCGATCGGCGTCGCAGTGCAAGCGCGGCCAAGCCGACGCCGATAGCGATGAACGTTCCGGGCTCAGGAACGAGCGTACCGGTGACGCGATAAGCAGCGTTGGTGGGGATTACCGGCTGGAAGCTGGTGCCTAGCCCAAAACCGCCGCCCGGATTGACCTGCCACATATCGTTGCCCGTGCCGACGGTCGAACCGGAGACGCCGACTTGGCCATGGAGGGCGAAGTCTTGGACGGCCATGACGCCAACCCAGTAGGTGCCGGCGGAGCCGATGTTGATGTTGAGGCCGCTCATCGAGACCTTCGAGACAATGTTCGTACCGCCGAGCCAACTCGTGTCAACCACTGCGTTAGCAGGAGCTACGGCGACCGACGCTACGTCGCCGACCAAGTTGCTTGCGCCGGCAGCGACGCTGCTGTAGACCTCGATGCGATAGCCAAGAACGTTCGCGAAGTTAATGTTGACGCTGTTATACATGCCCATCACGGCTTCGACAGCCGTGATGTTCGCTGCAGCACCGATCGTGAAGTCGTCGATCGCATTGACGTCGAATGTGGGAAAAGCTCCGTTGAAGTCCTGCGATGCGTGCACGGTCTGACCTGTTTGGCCGGTGTTGTCCGGTCCGATCTGGTCCATCAGGAACTGAGCGTTAGCGGCAACGCCAAGTGTAGCTGCGATTGCAGTCAAAAGTAGTCTGTTCATTTTTCCTCCTAGGAAGCCGCTTTATCGCGGCCATTGCAAAGCCCACCCCCATGGTTATCAATAGTCGAGGTAGGCAAGATAAGTGTGACGTCCGAAGACCTCACCAATACTATACCGCCTCCCGTTCCAAAACTTCACCCGATTCCCTACATAATTGAAGGGAATGTTATTGACGACTGCCGCAGAGTTCAGCCTAAGCAAGGAGTTCGAGCCGAGAGGGGACCAACCGAAGGCGATCGACCAACTGGTCGAGGGGCTGGAAGTCGGCTATCGTTTTCAGACGCTGCTGGGTGCGACAGGGACCGGCAAGACCTACACGATGGCAAGCGTGATCGCTCGGACGAAGCGTCCGGCGATCGTGATCGCCCACAACAAGACGCTGGCGGCGCAGCTTTGCCAGGAGTTCCGAGCGTTCTTCCCCGATAACTCGGTGCAGTACTTCATCTCGTACTACGATTACTACCAGCCTGAGGCATACGTCCCGACTTCCGATCTGTACATCGAGAAGGATAGCAGTACCAACGAAGAGATCGACAGGCTGCGGCACGCCGCGACACAGGCGGCGCTGGAGCGCAGGGATATCGTGACAGTCGCAAGCGTTTCGTGCATCTACGGCCTGGGCGATCCGAACGCCTACCATGACCGCGTTCTGACTTTCCAAGTTGGAGAAACCATTTTGCGGGGCGACGTTCTACGGTCGCTGATTCAGATGCAATTTACGCGCAACGATATGGTGCTGAGCCGGGGCACCTTTCGAGTGAAGGGCGACGTTCTGGAAGTCCAGCCGAAGGATGAGGAAGTGACAACACGCATCGAATTCTTCGGCGACGAAATCGAGAGAATTCGATTAATCGATCCGCTGACACTGGATGTGCTCGATGAGCCTGCGCGGGTGAGTATCTTCCCGGCGACGCACTATGTAACTCCGTTCGATCGCATCGACGAAATAATCGTCGAGATCGAAGAAGAGGTGAGGGCGCAGTGCGAACTGTTCCGTTCGCACGGCAAACTATTAGAGGAGCAAAGGCTGAGGCAGCGCACAGATTTCGATATCGAAATGATGCGTGAACTTGGGTATTGCAGCGGCATTGAGAACTACTCGCGATTTTTTGACGGACGCGAACCTGGCACGGCACCATACACGCTGCTTGACTTCTTGCCCAGCGACACCGTGATCTTTATTGACGAGAGCCACCAGACGATTCCGCAGTTGAACGCAATGTACAACGGAGACGTGCAGAGGAAGGGCACGCTCGTAGATTATGGGTTCAGGTTACCGAGCGCAATTGACAACCGGCCGCTGAAGTTTCAGGAGTTTTTGGACAGGGTCGGCCAAGTTGTCTTTGTGAGCGCGACGCCCGGGCCGTTCGAACGAGACAACAGCAGCCAAATTGTCGAGCAGATTATCCGACCGACATTCTTGCTCGATCCGGAAATCGAGATTCGCCCGACCACGGGCCAGGTAGATGACCTCATCGGTGAAATACGCAAGCGCGTCGAGAAATCCGAGCGCGTTTTGGTCACCACGCTCACAAAGAAAATGGCGGAAGATCTAACGACGTATCTTCAAGACATCGGCATAAAAGTTCAATACATTCACAGCGAAGTGCATTCGCTTGAGCGGCCCGAGATACTGCGCGACCTGCGCCTCGGCATTTACGACGTTTTGATCGGGGTAAATCTCTTGCGCGAGGGTTTGGATCTGCCGGAGGTCACATTGGTCGCGATTATGGATGCCGACAAGGAGGGCTTTTTGCGCTCGGATACAGCCCTCATCCAGACGGTAGGGCGCGCTGCTCGAAACGTCGGCGGCACAGTTTTGATGTACGCAGACAATATCACGGGATCGATGCGCCGCGCCATCGATGAGACCGATCGCCGGCGCGAAGTGCAGGCGAAATACAATGTGGAAAACAACGTGACTCCAACGACGATCGCCAAAGGTGTGCGTGAGACCGTTCGAAGCTACCAATTCGTGGCGGAAGGTGGCGCAGGATACGACGGCGAGCGCAAGACCGGCCCGCTGGACATTGCGGATATCCCGATGGAGATTTCGCGACTTGAGAAAGAGATGATGGCATTCGCGCGCGAGATGGAATTCGAGAGCGCCGCCAAAGTGCGCGACCAGATTTTCGAACTGCGGAAGGCAGCCGGCCTCGCGGATCCTGCTCGCAACCTCATTCAGAAACCTAAGTTGGGCAAAGACTACAAACGATAATGTCCGTTCTGTTTACCAATTTTAGATGGTGGAAAGACGGATCGGCGCGTAACATGCGCGTTTCTGACGATGGCCTCGTTACGTACATGGGGCGCGACGAACCGTTTGCGGATGACGAAATCGACCTCGAGGGCGGCTGGCTCATGCCGGGATTTGTGGATTGCCATTGCCACATCATGCCGACTGGGTTCGACCTTGCGCGCCTGGACTTGTCGCATTGGGATGATCGTCGAGGAGTTCTTAGGGCAGTTCGGCATTATTCCGAAACGATCGCCGACTTTCGTGGATGGTTTTTGGCGACGCATTACGACCAGAATCGATTCGAAGACGGAAGGCATCTGACTGCCACAGAAATCGACGAGTATCTTTCGGCCATGCCCGTCATTCTAAGGCACAGTAGCGGGCACGCTTGCGTCGTAAATACGCTTGCGCTCAAGAAAGCGGGAATCGACGGAGACACCGATGACCCGCGCGGCGGCGAAATTGTACGGGACGACCGAGGAAATGCGACGGGTGTGCTGTTAGAAAATGCGATGGAGTTGGTGTATCGTGCTGTTCCAAAAGCTACGAAAGAAGAAATGTCAGACGCCATTTTCGCAGCCGCGAAATCGATGTCGGCTTTCGGAATCACAAGCGCCGCCGACATGATGACCGGTCACCAGGGATTAGAAGATGAGGTTTGGGCATACAAAAACGCGATCCAACGCGGAGCGCCGTTGCGAATGCGGCTTTATATCCAATGGTCGGAAATATTCAAAAACAAAATCACCGCGCAGGAATTAGAAGAAATGCTGCGGCCGATCCCGGAAGAACTACTGGCGATACGCGGGGTTAAGCTGTTTGCCGACGGGGCGATTGGGGCGGGAACCGCGGCGATGCACGAGGAATACACGACAGGAGGGAACGGTTCGTTTATTTATCCGCCTGATGAATTGGAAAGACGCGTCCGAATTGCCGACAAAGCGGGATTTGCCATTGCAATTCATAGCATCGGGGACCGTTGCACCGATCTTGTTTTGGATTGTTACGAAAAATGCGCCGATCCTGCGAAGCATAGGATCGAACACGTGATGGTTCTATCGGATAATCAGATTGCGCGGATAAAGAGTTTGGGATGCAAAGTGACGCTTCAACCCGAGTTCTTGGGTCACTTCGAGACCACGTATCGTAGGCGGTTGGGCGACGAGAGATATGGTGTGCTAAAGCGAGCGAAATCTCTGGATAGTGCCGGAGTTCCGGTCGGTTTGTCGAGCGACCGGCCGATCGTTCCCGGCAATCCTTGGACGGGAACTCTCTCCGCGGCCAGTCGAGGCGATGAAAGCATTTCTGTGGAACGTGGTGTCGAGCTCTATACCTTCGGCGCTGCTGAGGTTGATGGTGACGGAGCGCTATTTGGAAGGCTCAATATCCGCCAATATGCAGACTTCCAGGTTTACGATAGGAATCCGCTGGAATTTGAAGGGAATGTGCAGAGTGTATGGATGGGCGGTGTGCAGATTAATTCGTCGCAACCCTCATGATCGGTGCCCTCATTGCATTCGCAGCAATTTCGACTGGCGCGCCATCAGGGCCCGAAGTAGCATTTACCGCGCGGTTGTACTATCCCTATCCCGACAATCGGGTCAGTAAATCGCAGGTGTATATATGCAGTTTCGACGGCAAGGGGCGCCGGCAACTTACAACCGGAAGCACCGAGCCGGCCCAGATCGCTTGGGTTAGCAAGCAGAAGTTATGTTGGACGGAAGTCGTGGGCGGAAAACACAGGCTTGTACTTTATAACCTCGCTTCCAAAAGGAAGAGTGTATTGTTATCCGGAAGTGAAGCATTTTCGATGGTGGGGACCTACGATCTATTTAAACCGACGTCGTTCCCGGAATACGAAAATGATCGCGCTCGATATCGTGTTACCAACGACGGATTGAAGCGGATCGAGAAGGCTGCCCTGCCATCTTTCGGTGGGTTTGGTTTAGACGGGCAAGAGTGGCAAATACCCGGCGAGCCGGTCATCGGATTCGTAAGTTACCGTGATGATGAAGCTACGAAGAGTGCGAGGTTCCCGCATAACGATTCTATTTACATTTTCGAGCGAGCTGGTAGGCGCTACGAATGGCGTCTTGAAGGATCGTTCTTCCAGTTTTTCAAGGCCGACACGAAGGGATGCGCCTACCTACACGTGATAGATGGAGGTGCGTCGGCGGGCACGTGGGAGTTTTTACACGAAATCAACTGGGAAACCGGAAAGCTGCGGCGTTTGGTATCGGGAGTCCATATGCTGCGTCTGACGAAAGGGAGCTCACGATGGACCGCATTAGAAGGAGGCAGGCAGCTCAGCAAATATGGCCCCGAGAAAATGGTTTGGACAAAAACGGCGATTGTGGGCGACATTGCAAAGGGGAAGCGGTGGAGTATTGCGTCGGGTCTCGTCGAGTGCTACGACATTGCCCTGGCTCCCGGCGGATAAACTAAGCACGTGCCCAAAACGCTATTCGAAAAAGTTTGGAGCCGCCACGTCGTTGAGGACCTGGAAGGCGGGGGCGCGCTGCTTTACATCGACCGGCACCTGGTCCACGAAGTCACATCGCCCCAAGCGTTCGACGGCCTCCGCGAACGGCACCGCCGCGTTCGCCGCCCCGATCTAACCTTCGCGACCGTCGACCACAACGTCCCCACCGATGGCCGCCCCATCGACCCGACCACCCTCAGCGGCCAACAGATCCAGGCGCTAGCCCGCAACGCCGAGGAGTTCGGCGTGCCCCTCTGGGGCTACATGCACGCAAACCAGGGCATCGTTCACATCATCGGCCCGCAGCTCGGGCTGACGCTGCCGGGGCTGACAATTGTTTGCGGCGACAGCCACACCAGCACGCACGGCGCTTTCGGCGCGCTGGCGTTCGGAATAGGCACTACCGAAGTCGAGCACGTGCTGGCGACGCAGACGCTCCGCGCGCCATCGAAGCCGAAATCGATGGCAATCGAAATCGAGGGTTCCCTTCAGAAGGGAGTCAGCGCGAAAGACATTATTCTGGCGATCATTCGGAAAGTCGGCGCTGGCGGCGGCGCCGGTTTTGTGGTCGAGTATCGCGGCCAAGCCATTCGCGACTTGCCGATGAGCGGGCGCATGACGATCTGCAACATGAGCATCGAGATGGGTGCCCGCGCCGGGATGATCGCCCCCGACCAAACGACTTTCGACTACGTCGCAGAAGATGACCGGCCTTTCGCGCCCAAGGGTAGCGACTTCGATCGTCTGACGACGGAGTGGTCGGAGCTTCCGACCGACGACGGCGCAACGTTCGACCGAGTGGTCGACCTCGATGCGAACACGCTTGAGCCCCAAGTCAGTTGGGGAACGACCCCGGCGATGACGGTGGGCATCAGCGAGAAGGTGCCCGAGCCGGCGGACGCCAGTGAAGCGAGGGCGCAGAGTTACATGGGCATCGAGCCGGGCACGCCGGTTTTGGACTTCGATGTGAACACGGTTTTTATAGGAAGTTGCACAAATGCCCGAATCGAGGACCTGCGCCAAGCGGCTTCGCTGGTACGCGGCAAGAAAGTCGCGGAAGGCGTGCGCGCGATGGTTGTTCCGGGGAGCGAGGCGGTTCGGCTGGCAGCAGTCGCGGAGGGTCTTGATCGCGTTTTCGTCGAGGCGGGCTTCGAATGGCACCACGCCGGCTGCAGCATGTGCCTAGGCATGAACGGCGACATCCTCCGGCCGAAGCAGCGCAGCGCCAGCACCAGCAACCGGCCGTACGAAGGGCGGCAGGGTCCGGGGTCTCGAACGCATTTGGTGTCACCGCTGACCGCAGCGGCTACGGCGCTGACGGGGCACATTACGGATCCGCGTGATTATCTTTAACCCGGCGGCCAAGTCATCGAACGTCCGCCCAAAATATGCACGTGCAGATGGTCGACGGTCTGCCCGCCGTGTCGTCCGGAATTAATGACTACACGATAACCCGCAGTCTCCAACCCCTCATCCCGAGCGATCGCGGCAACCGTCTGCATCAGCCCCTGCATATCATCGGTTTCATCCACTTCATGAATTCCGGCGACGTGCTTTTTCGGAATCACTAAAATATGCGACGGAGCCTGCGGATTGACATCACGAAATGCCAGGAACGCATCGCTCTCGAAAACCACATCCGCGGGAATCTCTTTGCGAACAATCTTGCAAAAAAGGCAATCTTCCATTTCTTATGTAGCCCGGCTTAAAAAGGCAGTGGTACTGGGCTGCGCATGTGACTGCCGGGGCCAACGCGAAGGTTACCGCAACGCCCTCACCGACCACCACGTACACTTAATCCAATGGCCGAACGCAAGACATTCGAAGGAATCACGGCCGACGCCTTCGTGACCGAAGCCGACCGCAAGGCGCTCAGGGCACTTGAGCGCGTGCCCCTGCTGCCCATGGTTCTGCGCAAGTTTCACGATCTGGGAGCGGACCGCTGGTTCTACTGCATGAACATGGCTTCCGCCGTCCGGTGCGGACCGAGGCAGTACCACACGCTGTATGGCATGTTCCAAGAATCCTGCGGCGTGCTGGACATGCCCGAGCCGGAGCTTTACGTAGCCAGCAACCCCGTTCCCAACGCCTTCGCAGGAGGTGTCGAGCGCCCGTTCGTCACCGTTCGCAGCAGCATGATCGACACGCTGAGCGACGAGGGGCTCTATCACCTGTTGGGCCATGAGCTCGGCCACGTAAAAAGCGGGCACATGCTGTACCACACGGTCGGCCGAATTTTAGTGCCCCTCATCCAATCGCTTGGACGCAGGTTGCCAATCCTAGGCGACGCTGCAGCGATCGGCCTCGTGTTCGCGTTCTACGAATGGATGCGGCAATCCGAAATCAGTTGCGACCGCGCCGGCCTCATAGTTTCGCAAGACGTCAACACGTCGCTCAGCGCAATGCTGTCGCTGGCCGCCGGGCAGAACCGAATGAGCGGTGAAATGAACCTCGACGCATTTATGGAGCAGGCCAGAACCTACAAGGAATCGCCGGGTTTAGACCAGCTTGGGAAAATTTTCTTGTACTTTACGTCCACGTGGGCGTACTCGCACCCAATGCCCGTGCACCGCGCCCAACTCCTAGAGAAGTGGCACGAGAAGGGATACCTAGACCGGCTCCTGCGCGGACATTACGACGCCGCTGCGGTTTAGAGCCAACGAGAAAGCATGGCGTGCCGCCAACCGCGGACGCTCACGAAGATTCCTTCGGCGCCGAGGGCGAGCAGCGCCCGCTCGACGATCAACGCACCGATATGAACTGTGCGCTCTCTGCCGGGTTCGAGGCCGACGATTTCCGCACGTTCAGCGTCGGTCATCCGCATCGACCGCCCGACAAATCGGCTTACTTCTTCGTAATCGAGATAGGCGCCATGAATTCGGCTCGCGTCCCATTCAAGCAAGCCTTCGCGAATCGAAGCCAGGTTGGTAACGCTGGCTCCCAGCCCGATAACGGTGTGGCTGTTCCCCAACTCAGCGAAGGCGTCGTCGAGTGCTGCACTCGCCTGCAAAACCGCCCCGCCGCTCGGGCTCTCCTCGCGGAGGTACTGCGACCTCAGGCCCAGCGTCCCCACGGGGAAACTGACGCGGCTTGCCGACGTCGAGACTTCGGTGCTGTGCCCGCCTACATCGAGCACGGAAAGGCCGAGACGATTGGCAAAGGCAGGGTCTTCGAGGACGCTGGCAAGGCCCAGCTCGGCTTCCATTTCGCCCGAGATAACGGTGACCGGAGTGCCTTGCGCCGCCGCACGATCCAAGAATTCCTGCGCATTCTGAGCGATGCGCAACGCCATGGTCCCATAGGCGCGCAGTTCTGCCCCGCTGGCCCGCTCCTTTGCTCCCCTCAATTCAATTAAGGTCGCCGCCGCTCCGGCTTCGCCGATCGAACCCGTCTCGCGGACGCCTTCGCCGAGCGCCGTCACTTTGCTTGTTTCGAATTCCGGCGTCCAGTGCCCGTCTCTCTCGACCGCAACCGTCAACAACACAGAGTTTGAACCCACGTCGACGACCGCTCTGCGCATGGCGGCATTATGGCGTACGGCTTGTAGTCATAATTCGAAGGTGCTGTCTGCCGATGCGCTTCGCGAACTGCTCGAACTCGTTTTGCTGACGAGGAATGCGACGTCGCTTTACACATTGTGCGACCACGCCCTGAAATTCACCGGCGCACGAAACGCCATGATCGCGGATTACAGCGTCGAACATGGATTTATGACTCTTCGCGCCGGCATCGGCCAGGACTGGAGGCCGGAATTGCTGGGCTCGCAAATAAACATCGCAGACGATGCCAGCGAAGGGATCACCGCGTACGTGGCCGCGACAGGGCGAACGTTTCGGAGCGATGATGTTGCAACAGAACGACTATACAGGCGCCTTATCCCGGGAACGCGCAGTGAGCTTGCTTCGCCAATTCGCGACGCGAACGCGCGGATCCGGGGCGTTCTCAACGTGGAATCCGATGAGCCTGCGCACTTTGGCGAGGAGGCTCAGAGAAACCTTGAGCTGCTCGCCGTCATCGCCGGAATCGCGCTCGATCGAGAGGATCAAGGCACACGAGAGGATGCGTTGATGCAAATCGGCACCGCCCTCGACGAAGCCCGCACCGAGGAGGGGCTGCTCAAACGCGTAGCGATGGTGACCCAAGCTGTGTTGCGTGTAAGCGCATATTCCATTTTTCTCTGGGATGAAGAAGAGCAGGCGTTTACGCTTCGCGATACGGTCGGCTCGAGCTTGCTTCCACAAGATGCCCAATACGTTGCCGGCGAAGGCGCCACCGGATGGGTTTGTCAGCACGGTGAACCCATCCGCATTTCCGACCCCGCAAGCGACCCGCGATGGAGAGGAAAATATGTCGAAGTTCCCGCCGAACAAATAGCTTCCTTTATGGCGGCACCGATATTGAGTGGGGGAAAATGCATGGGCTGCATGCGCGCAATTCGCAAGCGCCCACAAAACCGATACATAGAAAACAGATTTACGGAAGACGATGAGCGCCTTTTGCTCGCAATCGCTGACCAGTTAGGCACCGGACTTGAGAAACTGCGAAGCCTAAGCAAACTTATCGATCGCGAAAGAATGGCTGCTTGGGGCGAACTAAGCGCAAAGAACTCGCATATGATTGGCAATCGTGTATTCGCCCTAAAAGGAGATTTGAATGAGCTTCGCTTTCTGCTAAGCGAGGAAAACGTAGACCGAAACAGCATTAAGCAAATTGCCGACAGCTTGGAGGCGGGCGTGACCCGGCTTGACGCAATTCTCCATGAATTCCGAGACTTCGTAACTGCGACTAAGTTGAACTTATCCAGAGCCGACATCAACGAAGTCGTGAAGTCGGCAGCAAAAGCGCTTGTGCCCGCCACATCGAATGTCGTAATCGACTTCGACCTTGCGTCGAACCTGCCGCCGATGACGCTCGATGTAGAAAAAGTCGAGCGCGCAATCGCGGAACTTGTGGAGAATTCCCTGCACTTCGTAGACAAAGGGCGTATCGCGGTTACGACACGACATGCCAGTATTGCAGACTTGGTTGGCGCGAAGCTACCGACTGCTAAGGGCGACCATGTCGCCATCACCATAGCCGACCAAGGCCCCGGCGTGGAAGAGGGGCGAAAGAAGAGAATCTTCGAGCCCTACCAATCTTCACGGCCGCGGGGAATGGGTTTGGGCCTTTCCATCGTTAAAGGCATCGTGGAAGCGCACGGAGGCAAAGTTTTCGAATCCGGCGAGGAAGGCAAGGGCGCGAAGTTCGTAATTCTGCTGCCTGTCGAGCCCGACGTTCCTGAAGAGCGTCCTCAGAGTTGATGCGCAGCCAACTCCGACGGCAGATGGATTGGCCGCTGTTGGTCTCAACTGCGCTGCTCATGCTTGCCGGCGTGCTCGCCTTGTGGAGTGCTAGTTCGATTCAACAAAACCACGCCGACTTCCGGAGTCAAGCGGTCGGCATTGTTTTGGCGATTCCGATTTTTCTACTCTTTTTCTTTGTCGACCCTCGCATCTACCGCCATTACTCAAAAGTGATTTTCATTGGGACAATCTTGCTACTGCTGCTGGTATGGGTGCCCGGATTCGGTAGGTCAGGTGGCGGCGCCGAGCGCTGGATTTCCATTGGACCCATAGGCTTGCAGCCGAGTGAGATTGCGAAACTCCTAGTTATTTTGACCCTTGCCGATACTTTTCACAGATATCAAGCGCATATTCGCAACCTAAAGTATTTAGCTCTGACGTTCGCCCACGTCGTGCCTGCCTTCATCCTTGTGGCTGCCCAGCCAAGCCTTTCCACAAGTGTTGTATTTCTTTGCATTTGGGCGGCCATGTCGATCGTCGCCGGCCAAAAGTGGCAATACTTAGCGATCCTTGCGACGACCGGGATCATCCTTTTTGGAGCTGCCTGGCAAGCCGACCTGATCAAGCCATATCAAAAGAAGCGAGTAAAGGAATACGTGAGCGGCGACTTGGGTTTTCACACAGAGCGGTCGCTCGCCAGCGTTGGGAGCGGCCGATTTATTGGCGAGGGTTTCACCCAAGGCCCGCTCAAGGAGGCGAAGTATGTGCCCGAAGCCACCACCGATTTCATCTTTTCCGTGGTTGCCGAAGAGGGCGGATTTGTCGGCTCGGCGTTGCTGATTTCTCTGTACGGATTCTTTCTATTCCGTGTCTGGCTCGTGGCCATGAACGCTAACTACCGCTTCCATAGATACGTAGCGGTGGGCATATTTACAATTTTCGCGTTTCACACACTCGTCAATTTATTCGTTGTGCTCGGCATCGTGCCTGTCACAGGCGTTCCGTTGCCATTTGTCAGCTTCGGGCGCACTGCAATGCTCCTCAGCCTAGCGTGCGTTGGCCTGCTGTTGAATATCCGCGGGCGCGAAAAGCAATTGGTTTTCTAAGAACTGATGAAAGAAATGATGAAACCACCAGCCCTCAAACCGGGTGACCGAATTGCGGTGGTGTCGCCCTGCAGCTCGACGACTCCCGAGAAAATCGCGCCCGGTATCGCGCTCTTGCAAAACCGAGGTTACGAAGCGATTGTCGGTAAGCATGCCTACGACGTCGATGCATTTCTTGCGGGTGCCGACAAAGATCGCGCCGGCGATCTGATGGAGGCATGGTTCGACCCTGCGATCGCCGGCATCATGCTGAGCCGTGGAGGGTATGGCCTCGGCAGGCTGCTGCCATTCTTGGACCTAGACAAGATGGCGACATCACCGAAGCTGCTGGTTGGGTTTAGCGACGCCACTGCGTTGCACATTGCCCTCAACCGGCGTGGTCTTGTCACCCTGCACGCTCCGATGCTCCTCAGCTTCGCGAGGGAGCGCGCGCCCTGGGTGATCGATCTGTGGTTTCAGGCAATGGAGGGCACAGCCCCGATTTCTTTGCCACGCGAGGCGCCCCGCGGGGAAACTCTAATCGGAGGGACCGTCGAGGCCGAAGTAACCGGGGGGTGCCTCTGCCTGCTCGCCGATAGCATCGGCACACCGAACCTCCTTGAGACTGCAGGCAAGATCCTGCTCATCGAAGATGTCGACGAACACGCGTACCGGGTCGACGCGATGCTCACCCACCTGCTTGCCGCGCGTTCATTTGAAGGGGTCGCCGGGATCGTCGTCGGGGAGATGACTCGAACCGACGAGCAGGCCGATCCGAACATTCCAACGAAGCCCTGGAAACAAGTCGTGACAGAACGATTGAAGCCCCTGGGCGTCCCAATGATAACCGGGTTTCCTTTTGGACACGCAGAGCATATGGCTTCACTTCCTCTCGGCGTCAAGGCGCGTTTGGATGCCGACGCCGGGGAACTGACTTACATGGAACTCGGAGTATTGCCATGATCTTAGCCGCCGCCATTGCCTCGTCTGCCATCGCCGCTTATTCACCTGCGCCAACTCGCTGGGTTGCCACGGTGCGCCCGGAAGTCCAGGTGATCAGCGAAATCGACTCCGATTTTCCGCTGACATTCCAGGCTGTGAAAGTTAAGTTTCCAGCGGACGGCTACCGTTTGGAATCCCGCCTCGCCAACGACACGGTGTTTAGCAAAATCGGCATGTCTTCGCGTGAAAACGTGCGCGATATGGTCCGACGATCCGGCGCGCTAGTGGGCATCAACGCCGATTTCTTTGGAAATGACGGCGATCCCCTCGGCATGATGATTTCCGGTGGCGAACTCGTAAGCGAGCCCTACTCTCCACGGTCAGTTGCGGCTTGGGGGAGCGAGCAGGGCTTGCTGTTCGATTCTCCGATCTACAGCGGCACAATCGATCTTGTCGGTGGGCAAAGAATTCGAATCGACGGAGTTAATCGGTCGGCACGGGCGGGGGAAGTAATTCTGTTCACACGTAAAGGTGGAATGGCCAGCAGCAAGAAGCGTTGCACGGCGTACTTGTTCGAATCAATAAACCAATTGCCACTACATGGCGGATTCGCAATGCGACTTAAGACGAGCGTGACCGACTTGACGGATATTCCGGTTGCCTTAAGCGAAGCGATATTGATGGTATCGCCGGAAAGGCAGGCCGAGGTTTCTGCGGCGCTGTATTCGGGGTTGACTTATGAATTTCAGATTAAGGTTACCGGCCAAATCGACTGGGCATCGGTGAAAGAGGCCATCGGTGGTGGACCTCGGCTCGTTAAGAACGGGAGCCCTTCAGTGCCGCGAGACTACGAACGGTTCGCCGCTTCGTACAACGCACGACATCCGCGGAGCGCGATCGGCTATACGGCGAGCAAAGAAGTGATTTTGTTGGTTGTCGATGGCCGCAGCTCGGTTTCAAAGGGCCTCACACTCGATGAGTTGGCGTCCCTTATGGCGAAGCTGGGCTGCGTCGATGCCATGAATCTCGACGGTGGCGGCAGCACAACACTTGTCTTGGGAGGTACCGTTCTTAATCGGCCGAGTGATGGCGGCTTGCGCGGGGTCGCAAACGCTCTCCTCCTGTTCACTCCAGAGCCTGTCCTGAAGGCGACTGCGATTCGCATTGAAGTCAAACCGGGCGATATCCGCCCAGGAGACCAAACCACGCTCCGCGCCGCCGGTTCCGATGGGTCTCCGATACCCGAAAACGAAGTCGTATGGACGGGCCGAAGCGGTGCCGGATGGATCGGCGGCGATGGCACGTTCCGCGCGACGAACGCCGGAAAAGCGACGGTCAGCGCATATGCACAGGGCGTCTGGACTTCCACCGAGATTACCGTTTCACCTTAACACTTATCGGAACTTTCGGCGCGAACGCGAAAGTATGCTTTTATGGACACACATCCAAAGTGCCTGCCTGCACACAAGGGTCCGGGAAACCTGCCAACTCCTCAAACCGGGCCCTTACTTTATTTCCAGCGAGATACACTCACGAAATGAGTGCAACTGTGCTGTCGATCGACGAAGTGGGCCAAGACTATCCAATTCCGTTGCTAAGCCGACGCATGGTGCGGGGCGAGCAGATGCTCTGGGCCCACGTTGAACTCAAGGTCGGTTGCGATGTAGCAATGCACCAGCACGAGAGTGAACAAATCGCATACGTGATTTCGGGCCGCGTGATTTGGCGATTCGGGGAGCCTGACACCGACGAGTACCGCGAACAGGAAGTGGCGGGCGGCACAGTCGTACACCTTCCAGGGAACCTTCCCCACGGTGTCATGGTCATCGAAGATTCTGTAATCCTGGACGTTTTGAGCCCACCCGGCCTAATGGGAGTGGACCACCAAGATTCTTAGCAAGCGAACACGGCGAAACCCCGAGCTCGCACGTCGAAACAAATAAGCCGCACGGGAGTAACTTCGCAGCCCGCTCGGTGTTAGAATTGAATAGCGGTAAAACGTGAAACCTAACAGTAACGAACTCGAAGAACTTCTGCAGGTCCTCCCTCCCGTCATTCAGCGCCATATTCGAGACAGCGTTGACGTCGATCATGTGATCGAAATCGTGCTCGACTATGGACGCCCGGCGGAGATCCGATATTTCAACCGCGTCGAACGCATCGACGACTACCCCGTGAGCGAAGCCGATATCGCCTTCGTGACGGAGCGCGTGGGGCAGTTCGGCGGTGACAATCGCGCGGGCATCGAGAGGACTCTGCATCGCATCAGCGCCATCCGCAGCAGGAATGGGCGCGTGGTCGGCCTTACGTGCCGTGTTGGCCGGGCGATTCAGGGGACGATCGATATCATTCAGGACATCGTGGAGACCTCGAAGTCCATCCTCTTCCTGGGCAAGCCCGGAGTCGGTAAGACCACCAAGCTCCGCGAGGTCGCCCGAATGCTAGCCGACGAGCTGAACAAGCGCGTCGTCATCGTGGATACGTCCAACGAAATCGCCGGCGACGGCGACATTCCGCACCCCGCCATCGGATCTGCCCGGCGTATGCAGGTTAGCGACCCGAGCGAGCAGCATCGCGTGATGATCGAAGCGGTCGAAAACCACATGCCCGAGGTGATCGTGATCGACGAGATCGGAACCGAGCAGGAAGCGTACGCAGCGCGCACGATCGCCGAACGGGGTGTGCAGTTGGTTGGAACTGCGCACGGACGCACGCTCGAGAACCTGATGCTGAACCCAACGCTTTGCGACCTTGTTGGTGGGATTCAAGCGGTGACACTTTCCGACGACGAAGCGAGGCGACGAGGCACGCAAAAGACGGTCTTAGAGCGCAAAGCCCCGCCGACGTTCGACGTGATTATCGAACTGCTCGACTACGAGAAGCTGGCGATTCACCACGACGCGCAGAAGCAGGTCGACTTGGTTCTGCGCGGCGTTGCGCCGAGGCCCGAAATTCGCGTACGGACACCGGAAGGCCGCGTGGAAATCGTCCAGGCCGCCCAAACTCCTGAGCCGATGGAGCCGGTTGTGCGCGCCCCCGAGCGGCGCAAAGTGGTCGAGCGCGAGGAGCCGAAGCCCGAGCCCAAGCCGATGCCCAACGTGATTCGCGTCTTTGCCTACGGGATAGCGCGAACCAGGCTCGAGAGGGCGATTCGCGACAAGCGCGCTCCGATCGCGGTGGCGAACGACCTGTCGGAGGCCGACGCCGTCATCACGATGAAGGCCGCGATGAGCAAAAAGCCGACGCGGTTCAAGGAGCGCCTGGGTCGAAACGTGCCGACGATCGTGATCCGCAGCAACACTCTGTCGCAAATCGAGGATGCCATAGACGAGATCATGGCGGGCAGGTCGGGCGAGGAGCCGCCGGACGGCCAGGTCGAAAACGACGTGATGGAAGCGATCGAGTTTGTGAAATCGAAAGGCAAGCCTTTTGAGCTCGCGCCCCGGCCGGGGCACGTGCGGCGCCTGCAGCACCGAGCCGTCGAAGGGGCGCGGATGCGTAGCGAAAGTGTCGGCCAAGAGCCGAATCGGCGCGTGCGCGTGTTGCCCGTCGGAAGTTAACAGTTGGCGAAGCGCCGGGACTAAAGGCCCGGTCGCGGAACTACAGGCCGCTAAACGAAGTTAAACCTAACAGCGCATGTCCTCCTTTCCCCTCCGGGAAAGAACTGGAGCCCTCGCCCGAACCGGCGGGGGTTTCTTTTTTGGGGTGCGCCTCGCCGCTTGGAGGTGCCCCGTTACCGCCACACGCTGCGGCGGACCCGAGGCACCCTCGCCGAAGGGGATCCGCCCAAGCCGAGAAGCCCTTAGACCCAATCTTGACCAAATCGCCGAAAAGTGTCGTACCCTAAAGTTGCTACATTTAGAGTCGGCAAAGCCGGCAGGAGGAAGGAAAATGAAAGAAGAGAAGAAAGTGTCCGAGCGGGCACCAAAGTCTTGCGGCTGCGATATCGATATCAAGATTGACAGCCAAGGTGATGTGAACATTTACAACTGCACGAAAGAGTGCGGCGACAAGAAACGGGGGCCATCAAGTCAGGAAGAGTGCAAACCGCCGCGAACCGAAGGAGCCTGCGTTCCTCTCGGGCTGGGCTGCAAGCCCAAGCAGAGCAGGCGCAAGAAGCTCGAAACGCTGCTGGCGAAAAATAAAGTTCCAAGCGCATTGGCTGCGTCGTTTTTTCAAACGGCTCGGCGATTCCTAAATGGAAATGAGCCGGCGAACGACTTCGAACAGGCAACGTTCCCTACGTTCAGCTCAATGTCGCCGGAACTTCAGGACATCCTGCGCTGCACGGTCGACAGTTTCGAAACCACGCCCAGTGACATAAAGAACGCCGGGTTGAATACGAGCATTACAGCCGATCCGGACAAGCCCGTGGACACGGCGACGTTGTCGAGCCTCATCATCAAAGAAATCGAACAGCGTGGGGCCGACCTCGTCTTCGGGAATCCGAACGCGCTGGAATCAGAACGGCCAGGCTTGAATCGATTTTTCGACCCTCAAGCTACCGGCTCTGACAGTGAATTTCTTCCCGCTCAGCTCTTGATCTGCAGAGTTAACGACCTGCGAACATCGAAGTTCCGGCCGCCATTAACGATCGGCGATTATTTGCCTGCTGAAATTCAACAGCAATGCGAGCTGATCCTCGTAAACGGAAGTGATCCGGAGAATTCGCGGATCGATCAAGTCTGCGACGTGCAGACCACAGACTGCCCGGGCAACGTTTTGCCGGACAATGTCTGCGCCCGCGTGCCTGACGTTGCGAACGGCGACACCGTCGTGGTGACCGGCTGCAACTTCATGAGCGTCGACATGAAAGTGAAACTTACGGCTCGCACAGGAAGTGGGCTCGCTGATGTCGATGCATTCGTTTTCGGTGATCTTGAAACACCACTCAACGAAGAGATCAATGGTGCAACGAAAATTATTCAAGATTGCCGAGTAAAGGATCGGCTGACGTTCGTCGTGCCCGAGGATCTTCCGCCCGGAATATACGAGATGCAGCTGGTGCTTCCGAATACGACGGGCATTGCGTTTTTCGGGCCGACGATTCTTTCGAATACGGAGTTCATTAATATTCTTCCGCCTTTGACGGCACGATTCCAAATTGTCGCTGAGCGAATGCGTGCACGAGCTGAAACGTCGCCCGCGTCATTTGGGTCGGACGAAGTCGGGCTGCTTTTCCTTTCGTCCGAATTGAAGGCAGACGGCACAATTGGCCCAATTCAACGGCTGTCAAAAAGCTTCGGCGATGTGGACTCGAGTGATAGTCGAGACATTGACGCCCCGATCTTCTTGCAGTCCCAAGATATGGTGGGAATGGCACTGACGATCGTCGGATACGAGATCGACAGCGAAAGAGCCTTCAATCAACAGATCACATCGTTCTCTGCTGCGTTCGTCGATTACCTGGAGCGGGCGTGGGACAAGTTCAGAGCGGAGCTTGCGGGCGGCGCAGCCGCCGTCATCAAAGCCATTGGACTGATCAAAGGCGCGATTGTTGTGGCAATCGCCGCCATCTTGGCACTTGCGATTATCGCAGTCGTCGCGCGGTGGGCGCCGGCCGATCTCATCATGGACGACGCGATCGGGTTTTCCGTGATTGACCTGGCGGAGCTAACTAACGCTAACGTTCCCTCGCCCGGTTTCGGACACTTCGATTCGCCGCAAGGGTTGGAGATCAATTTGACTCCCTTGGAAAAAGGCGCGCTCACGTATCGTGAGTTTCGAGAATACGTAGCCGACGACGAGGACAGCCGATACGAGATATTCTTCCAATACAACCGGACGGCGTAACGACATTGGAGCCCGGCCCGTGCGGGCTCCAAAACCACTTGCCCGGCGGGACAGCGGCGGCTACCTGGGCACAACAACATCTCACAAAATCGACATGCTTAAGCAACGATGAATGTATGAGTATGGCTCGCAAGGCGCCTGCGCCTACGACCCTATTTCGGCCTGAAACTGCTGCTTTGCCACGGCGAATTCGCGCATGGCCTCAATCTGGAGAAGCTCCGCGTCACCGAGCGCGTCAGGGTTGTTGGCTTCTAGGTGCTTGACCAGGCCCTGCGCGGCTTGATGCAAGAGGCTGACCGCGAGTTCGCGGCGGGTGTGGCTGCGGGCGTGGGCATCGGGAGCCTCGATTCGATCGAGGTACGTCAAGAACGATTCAACGCGCTTCAAATAGGCAGCAGCGCGGGGCCCGAGCCCCGTCACTTGGCTCGGGTCGCTGGCTTCACGAAGGAGGTTTCGTTCGTTTGCCGCCAGTGCGTCGATCACCGGGTCCACGACCTTCACGGTCTCGCGGTAGCGCTTCGTCGCACGGTCCGGTTCTCGCGAGAGGCCGGTGGAATTCGCGCGCTCGATGTCGGCAATGCTGTCCTCGAACCGCTCAGCTATGGCATAGGCCTGCGCGCGCTTGTAAAGCGTTTCCGGGTCGGCCTTACTTTCATACGATTTCGTATATGCTTCGATTGCCCGGTCGAGCTCCAGCCGGCCGATGAACAAATCACCCATCAGGCTCAACGCCGCCGGGTTCTTCGGGTTGGCGGCCAGCGCTGACTGTATCAGTTCGAAGGCGGTTTCACCCTTGCCTCCTTCAATCCAGGACTGCGCAGCCGAGACGAGGAACGCGCCCTCTTGCGGCATGAGCACGGCGGCCCGCGCGGCCTCATCGGCAGCGAGGAACGGGTGGCCGGATTGCCGGAGCGCCTCAATGTATGCCATGCGAGCCTCGACGCTCATGGGCTCGACGTCGACGGCGTCGTGCAACAGCGCGACGGCTGCGACGAGCCTCCCCTCGCTGAGCGCCTTAAGACCGCTCGCAAGCGGCGTGCGATCTACAGCGACGGTGGTCGTCGGCTGGATGCCCGGATTGCTCGGCAACGGGTTCTCAAAAATCGGGCGCGAGGGCAAGTCGCGGAATGGGTTCGCATTCATCTGGATCGCCCACGTATGCGCGACTGACATCGCCCCGCTTTCGGGGTCGAGCCTGCCGTTGCTGATGATCGATACCTTCATATTGTCCTTCCACATCGACCTCCCGCCATTCACTCGGATAACGTCGATCTTGCCCATCAGCTCTGCGCCTGTCCGCTTGAGCTCGATGAACGCGGCGTAAGTCGCGCCGACCGTCCGCGCGATGGCGAGGACATCCGGGCGTTTTGCCGAAGAAGGCAACCCAGGCAACTTGCCGGCGTCGACCGCCGCAGAAATCGTCGGATCGCTTCGATGCCATACGACGGGCGCAACCTTGCCGGTCTTTTCGAGAATCTCACCGAGCTTCTGCGACATGAGGACGTTAGGATCGGTGTCGGTGAATTCGACGACCGTCTCCTGATAAATCAACATCGTGGGACGCTGCGCCCCAATCGACACCGCCGCAAGCAGAATCGGCAGGATCATCCGAGCAGGCCGAGCTCGCGGCGAACCGAGTCGGCGGCGGTCTTCGCGCCTGCGGCCTCGTACATCGAAAGCGCAGATTCGAAGTGCTGCTTCGCCGCGCCCTTTTCGCCTAGCCTTGTGTAGCACCGGCCAATAAGCTGATGGATCATCGCTTTCTTGCCACTTCCACTAAGTGCGGCTTGGAAGTCGTTGATCGCGCCCCGATAGTCGCCGGCTTTCATCTTATTCTGGGCGACACGGTAGATATTTTCGCTGACTCCGGGATCGCTCGCGGGTGCCCTTCGGCTCTCGCTGATCTTGATCTGCCCGGGATTGCGCTCGATCACGTTGTCGTCTGTAGGGCGAACTGCCGCCGGAGGCTGTGTCGTCTTCGGCGCGCTCATCTTGGCGAGGTCTTCGGGGGTCACATCCACCACCAATGGCGGCAATGACGAAGACTTAGGCAGAGCGCGGGAAGCGGAGTTACCGCTCCCGGCCGAAGGAACCACCGCACGATTCGCGCGCGTCACCGGCTGCTCCGCGGCGGTCCCGTTGCCTTCCGGTTGGGCAGTCGTGGCTCCGAGCGGTGTTTGAGCGGGGTTCTGGTTCGTTTCCGAAACGTCGAATCCCCGAGCGCCGGATGAAGCGAGCAACGACGCGTCCACGGGGTTGTGCGCGTCGCGGGCGCGCGGCCACGCAAACGCCATTCCGACCGCGATCGCCATCAGTCCGGCCGACACCGCGCCGACGACCGCGAGGCTCCGCTTAGATCGAGGTAACGCATGGCCGGAAGGCTCCATGAGAGCACGCAACTGCTCCAATTTAATTGCGTCGATTTGCGATTCAGGGCGTAGTCGAACGACTTCCTCGTAGCATCGAATCGCCTCCGGAACGTCGCCGCGGTCTTCGTGCACCATTGCCATTAGAGCGTAAGCGCCCGATTCTTCGGGGCTCTTTTTGAGGACGGCGCATGCAATCGCCATGGCCCGATCGAGCTTGTGCTCGGTCACTAATTTGTAGCCCTGTTGCAGGCTGTCGCCGATATCGAGAAGCTGTATCTCGACTTGAGCGAGTTTGTGCCCGCAGGCGTTGCAGAACGCATTTGCGGCTGGATTCTGCGTCTGACACTCGTTGCAAATCGTCTCTACCATAATCGTCTCCCGTTAGACGTCTCGGGACCCTACAAACGTTGAGTTTACTCCATGAACCGTCCGGTAACATCCCAGCGATGGGTCGTCGTATCGCGCTGCTTGATTCGCACACGGTGAACCAGATCGCCGCAGGCGAAGTCGTCGAACGGCCTGCGAGCGTGGTGAAGGAGCTCATCGAAAACGCCATCGATGCCGGCGCGACCCGCATCGAGGTCCGGTGCGAGGGCGCGGGAAAATCGCTGATCGCCGTCGCGGACAACGGTTGCGGCATGGGTTTCGACGATGCCGAAGCCTCGCTCCAGCGACACGCGACGAGCAAGATCAAGTGCGCGGGCGACCTGCTTAAGGTCACGAGCCTCGGCTTCCGAGGTGAGGCCGTCCCAAGCATCGCGTCGGTTAGCCGCATGACCGTCTCCACGGGCATGGGAAGCGAAGGGCGACTTCGCTTGCAGGTTGAATATGGGAAGGTCGCAAGCCGAGAGACAATTGCCGGCCCCCAGGGTACCGATATCGAAGTTCGAGACCTCTTCGGCAACACTCCGGCACGGCTCAAGTTTCTAAAATCCGACAATTCTGAGACAGCGGCAATCGCCGAGGTAGTTTCGAAATATGCAACCGCACACCCCGAAGTGGCATTCATGCTCCGCTTCGGCGGTCAAACCTCCATTTCGACGCCTGGCACAGGCGACTTGTTGGACAGCCTCGCCCAGGTCTGGGGCGCCGACTTCGCCAGATCGCTTGCGGAAATCGACACGGTCGTCAATGGGTTACGCGTGCAGGGATTCGTCGCGCCTCCTCATGTCAACAAGCCCGGCCGCTCGCACCAGCTGTTTTTCGTGAACGGGAGGCCGATTCGGTCGAAGACTCTTTACGCAGCCGTAGACGCCGCTTATCGCAGCCTCACGCCCGAGCGGAGGTACGCGGCGGTGGCGCTGCAGATGTCGATCGACCCCGCGGATGTCGACGTCAATGTCAGCCCCACAAAGAACGAGGTCAAGTTCCATCGTGAGGGGCTGGCTTTCGACGCCGTGCGCCTGGCAGTCAAAGGCGGCCTCATGGAGCATGGATTGATGCCGAGCGCCGCCCACGCGTTCGCCACGGTGGAGGCCGGCGTATCGGCCGGTCCCATGCCAGAGCCTCCGATCGAACTGGTAGCCGACCTCTTTCGGCAGCTGGCTCCGCCGCCGCTCGAGCCGGGGGAGCGCTTCCCCTTTGGAGACCTGCTCGAAGACCTGCGCATTCTCGGACAGGTGATGAACACGTTCATCGTTTGCTCGACAAAGCGCGGCATCGCGATCATCGACCAGCACGTTGCACATGAACGCGTTCTGTACGAGTACCTTTGCGGATTGCGCGGGGGCGGACCCGTCGAAATGCAGCGACTTATATCTCCTGAGACCGTGGAGTTCGAGAAGCCTGCTGCCCATGCGCTTTTGGAGCGACTCGAAGACCTCAGGGCGGTCGGCTTCGAAGTCGTGCCGTTCGGCACGCAAGCGTTCTTGGTCCGCGCCGTGCCGGCAGCGGCAAAAGGCAAGGACTTTCACGGCATCTTGCGAGACGTCGCAGCCGGTCTCATCGAAACAGACGGACGGGTGAGGCCCGAAACCTTGCGTGAGAAAATCTGGATCACGACGGCGTGCCGCATGGCAGTCAAGGCGGGTGACCCTCTGACCCACCACGAAATGGAGCACCTCATCAGGGAGCTTGCCGGCACCGAAAACCCGTACCTGTGCCCGCACGGACGGCCGATCACCATCACGCTTACAGCCGACGAACTTCTTCGGCGCTTCAAACGAACTTGAGGGTTCTCGGAATCGATCCGGGCTACGGGCGGCTGGGCTTTGGCATCGTCGAGCGCGTCAATGGGGTGATGCGTCCCGGCGAGGCGGGCCTGGTCGAAACCGACAAGAACACCTCGCTGCCGGCAAGGCTTGCGCATATCCACCGTGAGATCTCGCAGCTGATCAAACGAGCCAAACCGGATTGCATTGCAACGGAAGCGCTCCTTTTTGCCGCAAACCGGACAACGGCGTTCGACGTTTCGAAGGCTCTCGGCGTTGTGCTCCTCGCGGCTGCCGAAGCAGAACTGCCCTGGAGCGAGTACACACCGCCCGAAGTTAAGCTTGCGGTCACCGGATCGGGTGCCGCAAAGAAAGCGCAAGTGCAGTTCATGGTTGCAAAGTTGCTGTCTCTGCCTTCGCCGCCGAAGCCCGACGATGTCGCGGACGCGCTCGCCGTGGCACTCTGCCACGCCATTCGGGGACGCCTGGCGGGACTCTGAGGCGGGTATTCTTCACGGCGAAGGAACGGCGAATTTAGCCGTTTCTTCATCTTCCGAATGCATCAACCGACTAATCATGCGCGCAGCGTCGTCGTTTTGGGGGCAGGCACGATGGGCAGCGGAATCACCGCGCATCTTGCGAACCTCGGCTTCGACGTGACCCTATTCGACCTCACGGAGACGTCCGTCGAAGCAGGTTTCGAACGCGCAAAGCGCATGAAACCGCCGCATTTCTATGGTCCTGAAACAGTCGGCCGTGTTCGCCTCGCCTCGCTGGACGGCCCGTTGGACGCCATTCGAGAAGCCGACTGGGTTTGCGAGGCGATCATCGAAAAGCTCGACGCGAAGCGCGAGCTTTATCAGATGATCGAGCCGCTCCTAAGACCCGATGCAATGGTTAGCACCAACACGAGCGGACTTGAGATAACGCTCCTAAGCGAGGGATTTTCGGATAGTTTTCGGCGTCGCTTTATGGGGACGCATTTCTTTAATCCGCCGCGATACCTAAAATTAATTGAATTAATTCCGACGGCTTCCACGGACAGCAAGGAGTTGGCGAAGATGACCGCCTTCCTGGAAGATTACGTGGGCAAGCGTGTGGTACTCGCAAAGGACACGCCGGGATTTATTGCGAACCGATACGGAATGTGGGTCCTAATGCAGGCACTGCACACGGCGGAAAAACTCGGCTTCACGTGTGAGGCAGTGGATGCGATCACCGGGCCGTTTATCGGCAGGCCCAGAACGGGCACGCACCGCCTCGCGGATCTAATCGGCTTCGACATCATGGAGGACATCTGCGGCAACCTCACTCGCCGTTGCGAAGCCGATCCATACCTCGACACACTATCGATGCCTGCCAGCGTTAAGCATCTCATGACCGTGGGCTGGATCGGGAATAAGGCCGGACAGGGATACTACAAGAAAGAGGGCGACCAGTTCTTGACATATGACCGCGGCCTCAGAAAGTACCGCCCACGCGTAGAACCGGAAATCGCGTCACTCGCAAGCCGCGCACCGCTAGGCGAGAGGGTCAGAACAGCGCTTGAAGCGAGAGACGAGGTAGGCGAGTTTTTGCGTGAGCATTTACCGAAAGCCCTGCACTATGCGACACACGTCGGACAGGAGATTTCGTACTCCGTTCGTGATTTTGACGACGTCATGAAGTGGGGATGGGGCTGGACGATGGGTCCGTTCGAAATGATCGACGCGATCGGATACGACGCCCTGGCGCCATTTATCCCGTCGAAACCGCTGTACGAAAACACGCCGTTCTATGGCGAAGGTAAAGCCTTGGACCTTGAGCGCACCGAGCACGTGCCGTTGCGGCAAGACGCGCGGTTTGTAACGGTTTCGGATTTTGAGATCGCAAAATCAGGAGACGGCTGGGCATTGAGAGACGACGGCATGGGCGGCCACCTATTTGAGCTTCGCAATAAAATGGGCGCCCTCGATCCCTTAGTCGTCCGCGCGTTGTTGGATCATTTAGAGCAGAATTCGGATGCGCGCATTACCCTGGTGTCGAACGGACCGGCGTACTCAGTCGGCTACGACCTTCAGTACATTTTATCAAAAGCGGAGTCCGGCGAATTCGAAGAAATGCGGACGGGACTCGTGGAGTTGCAAAAAGCGGGACTTGCTTTGCAAAAAGCTCGCTCTGCCGCAGTCGTCCAGGGCTACGGGCTCGGAGGCGGCTTCGAACTTGCGATGCGGTGCCGAACGGTTGTGGCATTTGCAGAGGCGACCGTCGGCTTACCTGAAGTTTGGGTTGGTTTGGTGCCGGCAGGGGGAGGAACGGCTGAAATGCGGAAGCGTACCAATGGCGATGCCAAGCAACTGTGTGTTGGGGCCATGACGATCGCCGCCGGCAAGAAAGTCATGGCGGCACAAGCGCGGAAATCCGAATTGCTTCGAGGCACGGATATCGTCGCCGTAAATCCGGACAGCTTGCTGTTCCGCGCATTGCACGCGGACCGCAGCGAGCGCCCGCAAGTGTCGTGGACCCCGGCGCCCCCTATGCTCGCTGGGATGATCGATAATGAGATCGAGAAACTGAGATCGACTAACGAACTCGGCGAATACGGTGCGGTGGTTGCCGGAGAAGCGAAACACATTTTCGTGAAGAGCACGAGCGAGGCGCATGCCCTTGAGTTGGAAATCGACGCCTTTCTCCGCTTGATGGGGAAACAGCGAACACACCTGCGCATTCGCAGTATGTTCGAACACGGCAAGCCTGTCAACAATTAGATTTATGAAAATTCTTGTGCCAATCAAGCGGGTTCCAGACCCCTATGCAAAGATTAAGGTCGACGCTGCGGGCAAGGGCATCGAAACGAACGGACTGAAATACGAAATTAACCCGTTCGACGAGATAGCCGTCGAAGAAGCCGTTCGGCTCGATGAAAAACACGGTTGTGAAATCATTGCAGTGTCTATCGGTGGGCATGAATGTGAAGAGCAATTACGAAAGGCCCTTGCCATGGGTGCCCACCGTGGCATTCACGTCGAAACGACGGAAGCGTTGGATTCTCTGGGCGTCGCAAAAATCCTAAAGGTCGTCGTTGATAGGGAAGTCCCTGATATCGTTCTGATGGGCAAGCAAGCCATCGACGACGATGCAAACCAGGTCGGTCAGATGCTCGCTGCGCTTTGCGAATGGCCGCAAGCCACATTCGCAAGCAAGGTTGATATTGATGGAGGGCGCGCCCGGATCGAGCGCGAAACCGATGGCGGGCAAGAGACGCTTGAAATGCCGATTCCCTGCGTCATCACAACGGACCTAAGGCTCAATGAGCCGAGATACGTAGCGCTCCCGGGAATTATTAAGGCGCGCACCAAGCCGGTTGATAAACTGCCTCTTATGGAGATTGGCGTCGCGGCAGAATGTCGTGTAAGAACGGTCGAACTGCACCCACCGAAACCACGCGCACCAGGACAAAAGGTATCCACCGTGGATGAGTTAGTCCAATCCCTCAAAGGCGCAGGAGTGGTTTAGAGAATGGCTGAGGTTCTACTAGTTGCGTTTGAAAAGAGCGACTGCGACTCACTTGTTATTTTTGCCGGGGAGCTCGGAAAGTCGTTCGAGTTGATATGCCTTTCCGAAAACGGCGTTGTTCCGCCGGCAGACGTGTTGGCCAGGAGCCTTGCGGATAAATCGACGGACTATTCGATCGTCGCTTTCCCGGCGACCATGGCGGGAAAAGACGCTGCGCCGCGTGTTGCCGCCCTGCTCGATCGTCCAATGGTGAGCGACGTGATGGGTGTCGAACCCGACAACGCGTTCCTACGTCCCATGTTCGCCGGCAACGTGACCGCCAAGGTGCAGGTCGACGCAGATAGGTTTGTAGTCAGCGTCCGAGCGACTGCCTTTCAGGGAACGGCCGACGCGTCACCCGTCGCCTTCCTGCTCCCTGCAGAGGGCGCGACGAAGAGAACGAGCGTCGATGAAGCCCGCGGAGGGCGCCCCGACCTCGCACAGGCGAGAGTCGTAGTTTCGGGAGGACGTCCGCTCAAGGACTCGGAAACTTTTGAGAAGCTTATCGGCGGCCTGGCCGACCAACTCGGCGGAGCGGCTGGAGCAACGCGCGCAGCTGTGGATAGCGGAATCGCAGCCAACGAACTTCAGGTAGGGCAGACCGGCAAAATCGTCGCGCCCGAGCTTTACATCGCCGCAGGCATCAGCGGCAGCACCCAGCACATGGCGGGCATGAAAGACAGCAAAGTAATCGTAGCGATCAACACCGACGGCGACGCCCCCATCTTCGATATCGCTGATTTTGGCCTGGTCATGGACCTCTACCGGGCCATTCCAGAACTAATGGAAAAGCTGAAGTAGCTACCGGACGCCGAGGGCGACCTCCCCGGGCTTGCGATATCCCATGCTTCGAGCGCGCTCTTCTTGCCCCATCGGCGATTCGAGGCGAGCTCGCTTCTCAGCAAGCTCGGCGAGTTGCTTCTCAGCTTCCTGCCGCTGAGACTCGGCGGCGCTTGCGCTCGCGCGTTGTTCGCGCAGACCTGCCCAGTCGTCCCTTGTGGCAAACCCCGCAATCGCAAGGGCGAGCACGCCGATGACGACCGCAACAATCCGTCGATTCTTCTTCCTTGATTTTCGATCCATGTCAATCCACCGTCAATAGTGTAACGAAATTGGTGGTGCCTGTGCGCCCAACCGGCAGGCCGGCAGTAACGACGACCGTGTCACCGACACGCAGGTCACCTTTGTCGACCGCCGCCCCGAAACCACGGTCGATCATCTCTTCGGTGGCGCCGAAAGGAGGCGTGAGCAAGGGCTTGACTCCCCAGAAAAGTGCGGCCTGACGGGCTGTTTTCACGATGGGCGTCGCGCAGATAATCGGCGAGCGCGGCTTATACTTCGCGACCATACGTGCCGAAAACCCGCTGCTCGAAAAACACACGATCGCTTTAACCTTCATCGTGGCAGCAATTTCAACCGCTGCGTGTGCTACCGCCTCGGTTGCATCAGAAGCGCGCCCGCCTTTTGGGTCCATGATCGACTGCAAGAAAGCGCTGCTCCTCTCGGTTTTTTGCGAAATGCGATCCATATATTGCACTGCCGTGATCGGGTACTTGCCGTAGGCAGTTTCACCGCTCAGCATAATGGCGTCGGTACCGTCGAAAATCGCGTTCGCAATATCGGTGGCTTCTGCGCGTGTCGGCCTTGGATTCTCCACCATGGATTCCATCATTTGAGTTGCGGTAATAACCGGTTTCCCTGCGCTCCGGCAAAGGCCGATGATTCGTTTCTGCACAAGCGGGACGTCTTCGATGGCCATTTGAAGGCCCATGTCGCCGCGCGCAACCATGATTCCGTCTGCAGCCGAGATAATGCGCTCGATGTCTTGCACAGCCTCCCGCATCTCGATCTTTGCAATCACCTTTAAAGAAGGATCTAGAGTTCGGGCTCGCCGAACAGCCTCCTCAACGTCCGAAGCGCGCCGCACATAGCTGACCGCCACATAATCGATCCCCAGCTTTGCGCCCGCCTGCAAATCCTCGATGTCTTTCGGGAGCAATGGGCGTGAATCGAATGCAACTCCGGCCACGGTGATTCCTTGCCTGCTTCGAATCTCCCCGCCGGTTAAGCAAACGACACCGATTCCGTCTTCGTCGACCGTCGCCACGCGGAACGACACATCGCCGTCGCCGATTAGAATTCTTCGGCCCGGAGTCAGCACCGATAGTATCTCCTTTCGTTGCACCGGCAATTGGCCGCGGGCCGCACCGATCTTTATTCTCGATCGCTGGGCGACTTCCATCGTTTCTCCGACCACTTTGCCCAGCCGAAACTTTGGACCCTGAAGGTCGAAAAGCACCGCGACGAAAACACCTCTTTCGGCGGCGATGGCACGAACCCAGCCGACCCACTTCTCGCGGGTTTCCGGGTCGCCGTGGCTGCAATTAATGCGTGCGACGTTCATACCTGCGTCGATCAGCGCGCGAATTTGCGCCTCAGAATCAACGCCCGGCCCGAGCGTGCAAACAATTTTCGTCTTTCGGAACATCCGGGTCTCCCTAATTCAGACTCCGAGGGCCATTAGGAAAGGCGCAGCCATTTCGAGAACGCGCCGGCGCCCGCGTAATGGCCGGCGCCCTCGAGCTGCTCTTCGATGCGCAGCAGCTGGTTGTACTTGGCGACTCGGTCCGATCGGCACGGTGCGCCCGTTTTGATCTGGCCGCAGTGTGAAGCCACCGCGAGGTCTGCGATCGTGGTGTCCTCGGTTTCCCCGCTTCGATGGCTCATGACCGAGGTGTAGCCGGATGACCGCGCAAGGTTGACAGCGTCCATCGTCTCGGTGAGCGTGCCTATCTGGTTGACTTTGATGAGAATGCTGTTGGCGATCTGTTCGCTGATGCCTCTGTATAGGCGTTCAACGTTGGTGACGAAAAGGTCGTCTCCAACGAGTTGTATGCGCTCTCCAAGCCGATCGGTCAGCAATTTCCAGCCGGTCCAGTCATCTTCTGCAAGCCCATCTTCAATGCTAATGATAGGATATTTGTCGCAGAGGCGCTCGTAATACGCGACCATTTCCGCAGATGATCGTTCGCGCACTTCTCCCGCCTTGAAACGATAGGTCCCGTCTTCGCAGAATTCAGAAGCCGCAACATCGACGGCCAAAAAAATGTCCTTCCCTGGCTTGTAGCCGGCCTTCTCTATGGCTTCGACAATGTAATCGAATGCCATTTCCTGCGCATCGAGATTCGGCGCGAAGCCACCCTCGTCGCCGACACCGCCGCCGAGTCCGTAACCAGCCAACAATTTCTTTAGGGAAGCGTAAACTTCGGTGCCCATGCGAAGCGCCTGGCCAAAAGAATCGGCTCCCACAGGCGCGATCATGAATTCCTGTATATCTACATTGCTCGTGGCGTGCTTGCCCCCGTTCAGGATGTTCATGAGAGGGACCGGCAGCAAGTTTGCGGCCGTTCCGCCCACATAGCGATAAAGGGGCAGCCCGCAGCAATCCGCCGCTGCCTTCGCCACAGCGAGTGAGACCCCAAGGATGGCGTTCGCCCCAAGGTTCGCCTTATTGGCCGTTCCATCCAGGCCGATCAGTGTCTGGTCGATAAAGGTTTGATCTAAGGCATCGAGGCCCACGATGTGAGGCGCGATGATGTCCTCCACATTCTGGAGTGCGGTCAGGACGCCCTTTCCGCCATACCGCGCCGCATCGCCATCGCGCAGTTCGACGGCCTCGTGTGCGCCGGTGCTCGCCCCGGATGGAACCGCAGCCCGGCCAAAACTGCCGTCGTCGAGGGCGGCATCGACCTCGATCGTCGGCGTGCCGCGGCTGTCCAGAATCTCTCTCGCGTGAAGGGCTACAATAGTCGCCAAAAGGGAAACCTCCGTGTTCGCACGGAAGTTTACCCCTCAACAAAACGATGGATAGGCGGCGATTAATCGCGGGAAATTGGAAGATGAACTTAACCGTTCCTGCCGCCATTTCTTTGGCGAAGTCTGTGCAGGATGCCGCTGAGAGAAATCCCGCCGTGGAAGTGGCCGTCTTCCCCAGTTTTGTATCTCTCTTCCGCGTTGCCCAAGTTGCTTCGGGAAGCGTCTTGTCTGTCGGCGCACAGGATGTATTTTGGAAAGAAGGCGGCGCGTACACGGGCGAAATTTCGGCTTCGATGCTGCTCGATGCGGGTTGCAAATACTGCATCGTCGGACACAGCGAAAGGCGAGGGCGTTTCGGAGTTCCTGAGGATACGCCCGAAGGGTTCTTCGCCGAAACAAATGCCACCGTTTCACGAAAAATATCGGCGCTTTTGTTTGCCGGCATCACGCCAATTCTATGCGTAGGAGAGACCGCAGCCGAAAGAAGTGCAGGGTCTACCGCAAGAGTGATAGAGACTCAGTTGCGCGAAGCTCTGGTAGACGTAGAAGTGACAGACCTGATCGTTGCGTATGAGCCCGTTTGGGCGATAGGAACCGGATCGGTCTGCGAGCCCGAAGGAGCGGAAAGGCAGTGCGCTTTTATTCGCGACGTATGCGCAATTGACGGTCTGCGAGTCCTCTACGGAGGCAGCGTCAAAGGCGACAACGCACGCTCTCTTTTTGCGATGCCGTCCATAGACGGCGGGCTCGTCGGCGGGGCAAGCATAAACGCTGACGAATTCACAAAAATCATTAACACAAAGTAATGGAAGCAAAAACTGTAGCGTCGACTCTGGTGCGCATTTCAGAACTGATGACGCCCAACGAAGCCAACTTCCTCGGCAATGTCTTCGGCGGCGCGATACTCTCACAGCTCGACCATTGTGCGTATGTCACGGCAAGCCGATTCGCCGGAAACATTTGCGTCACCGCAAGCTTCGATCGAGTGGACTTCCACAGCCCTATCGAAGTCAACGAGCTCGTTCACATGGAGGGTCGCGTGGAATTCGCCGGTAAAACAAGCGTGCAAACTCGCATTGAGGTCTACGCCGAGAATATCCGCGCAGGAACCGTGCGCCACACAAACAGTTGCGTCGTCACGATGGTTGCCATCGACGATTCCGGCAAGCCGACGCCGGTGCCCAAGCTCATCGCCGAAACCCGGGATGAGCGTATCCGGATGCTCGAAGGGCGGGCGCGTCGAATAAGGTCGAAGGAAGAGGCGGGTGGCTCGGCACGAGAGAAGCTCGACCATCTGACCGACGACGAAATTATCGCGCTGATTGAGGCGGAGCAATAGAATCTGTGCCCATGTACCGGCGCAAAACCTCGGGCAAGAGAACGCTCCCATCCTCCTGCCGATAGGTTTCAAGAAGCGCCGCCATGAGGCGCGGGCAGGCAACGCCGCTTGCGTTTAGCGTGTGCACGAACTGCGGTTTTGCTCCATGCTCCGGACGGTACCGAATATTCGCGCGCCGGGCCTGAAAATCCTCAAAATTACTCACGCTGCTAACTTCCAGATATTGGCCAACGCCGGGAGCCCAAACTTCCAGGTCGTATTGCTTGGCGTTGGAGAAGCTCATGTCTCCCGCGCAAATGTCCACAACGCGGTAATGGAGGCCCAATTCTTGCAGAATTGCCTCCGCGTTCTCACGGAGGGTCTCCAACTCGTCGTAGCTGGTTTCTGGCGCAACGAACTTCACCATTTCAACCTTATCGAATTGGTGAACGCGCAGAAGTCCGCGAGTGTCTTTTCCTGCCGCTCCCGCTTCTCTTCGGAAGCACCCCGAGAACGCGACGTAATTCTTTGGAACTTCAAAATAATCGAGAATCTCGTCTCTGTGTAGATTCGTGACTGGGATTTCGGCGGTCGCGATTAAGAAGAGATCGTCCCGCTCCATGTGGTACTGGTCGAGCTCGAACTTCGGTAACTGTCCCGTGCCTATCAGAGAATCGCGATTTACCAAGTAAGGCGGGTAGATCTCGGTATATCCATGATCCGTAATGTGCTTGTCAAGCATATAGGAAATTAAAGCGCGCTGCAGGCGTGCGCCCATCCCTTTGAAAACGATGAATCCGCTCCCGGCGATCTTTGCCCCGCGAGCAAAATCCAACAGGTCCAATTCTTCGGCAACGTCCCAATGAGGTTTAGTGTGAACGGCTGAAGGCTTTTCTCCCCACGATGAAATCTCGACGTTGTCCTCAGAGGACTTGCCGTCGATCACCGACGCGTGCGGAACATTGGGAATCTGCAACTCCAAGGTGTCGAGTTTCTCCCGGAGGGCCCGCTCCTTTTCTCCTTGCTCGGCAATTTCAGCCTTCGCGGCCGCCGCAACCTCACGCGTGGCTGCAGCTTCTTCCTTCTTGCCTTGCGCGAATAACGCGCCGATTTCTTGGCTGGTGCGATTGGCGTCGGCCTCCTTCTCTTGCAGCGAAGTCGTCAATGACCGCCATTCCTCGTCCAGCAAAAGCCACTCGTCGAGGGGCGCGTCTATGTTTTTGCGCGAAATGCCCGCGCGAACAAAATCAGTTTCCGTGCGCAGCCGTTTACGGTCGAGCACGGGCCTACGTGTGGAGCCGCTCGGCTTCTTCGATGTCGTGCTGCTTCGGTATGCGGGCCCAGAAAGTGGAGCCTACGCCCACCTCCGATTCGGCCCAAATCTCGCCGTGGTGCAAATGCTCCACGAGGTGCTTCACCAAGAAAAGGCCGAGGCCGGTACCGTAGATTTTACGATTATCCTCGTTGTGTACGCGGTGGAACCGGTCGAAAACTTTCGATAGGTGATCAGCGGGAATTCCCATCCCCTGGTCTTCCACACCAATCAAAATGCTCTTCGGCTCCTCTTTAAGATGCACTGTGACCGTTCCGCCGCCGGGCGAATACTTAATCGCGTTGCTCATCAGATTCGTAATAATCTGGTCGAGCTTGTCCTCGTCCGCAACAACCGTCGGAAAATCTTCAGCTGCGTCCAACACTAAATCGTGGCGCTTGCCCAAGTCCGTAGACTGGCGCTGAATCATGATGACCTTTTGGGCAAGGGACCTCACGTCCACCATGCTATAGCTCGGCTTTAGGCTTTCGCCTGCCTCGATACGCGCGGTATTGAGGAGGTCGTTAATCAACCTCGTTAAACGATCGCACTCGCGGTCGATGATAGAATAAAACTCTCTGCGATCCTCGGCAGATTCATCGTCATAAATAAGCGTGCTCACAAAGCCCTTGATCGCCGTCAACGGAGTTCGTAATTCGTGCGACGCCATCGCGACGAAAGCGCTCTTCATGCGCTCGATGTTTTTTAGCTCCGTCACGTCACCTAAAATGGCAACGGTGCCGATAACCTTGCCGTCCTCGTTCTTAACGAGGGCCGACTGCACTTGATAAGCTCGCTCGGAATGACCCTCCGGTGTGATGGTCACCTCGATTTGTCGCTCTTCGCCCGTAGCGTTCGTTTTGCGAATGAGGTCAAGTATCGCTTCGTTCTTGACGACTTCGTCGATCGACTTCCCAGGGCCGACGTCGTCGCGCATGCTGAAAATGGCTTTCGCGCTGCCGTTCATCTGAGCGATTCTTCCTTCGCTCGTGACTAAAATTAACCCTGCGTGTAGGCTCTCGAACGTCGAAAGCAACTCTTCCTTCTCTTCGACGATTTCTTGGTATAGCCGGAGGTTCGCAATAATCGACGCCGCGCTCTTCGCCATGCGCTCCAGCAGGCGAACGTCCTCGTCGTTGAAATCTTCCTCGTGGCGCTTGTTGAATGCGTGCAGAACACCGATCGTTTGCCGATCGATAATCCGGTTCTCTTCGTCGCGCTTTTCGATAACCAACGGCACGGTGACGCCGTTGCGAACGTGAAGGATGCTGAAAGGGTCCTCACGCGCCCGCTGGTCGGTAATGAGGTCGTGAAAAATCGCAGGCTTACCCTCGCGAAACACTTCTCCTGAAATGCCGTGCGTCGCTCGCAAACGAAACATGCGCAGAACGTCTTCGTCCACGCCGAATGCCGGCGATATCCCCATAAGCTCGCCAGTCTCACGGTCGCAGAACATCATCACAACCTTCTCGGCCTGCAAGATCATGGCGATCCGCTGGATCAAGCGGCGAAGGGTGGTGTCGAGTTCGGATAGCGGAGCAACTTCGGATGCCGGCTCCACGGAGCGGATGCTTCCACTCTGGCTCTGCTCTTCGCCTCTTTCGCGTAACTGCCGCTCAAGCTCGGCAATGCGCGCCTCTAATTCTTTCGTGGACGGCGGCTGTCCTTCCTGCGGGCTTTGCATAGACTAAACTTCTGACGGCGATTCCGTCGACAGTGTTCGATTATACCGGGAGCGTGCCGTGCGCCCGTCTTTGGGCTACAATCTCCGATAGACGAATGAGCATTCGATTAGAAGAAATGCCGCTCTTCCCGCTCCAGGCCGTCTTGCTGCCGTACCAGACGCTGCCCATCCAGGTGTTTGAGCAGCGCTATCACGAGATGATCGACGAGTGCCTCCGGCTCGACAGGTCGTTCGGGGTCGTGCTGATACGCGAGGGCGAGGAAATCGGGGATCAAGACGTCGAGCCCTACCTCGTGGGGACATCGGCGCGGATCGTCAACCACTCGCGGCGCCCCGACGGCGCTCTCGACCTGATTGTCCTCGGCGAGAGGCGGTTTCGCGTGCGGCGGATCGACCGGTCGAAGGCATACCTCACCGGCTTCGCAGAGCCCATCGTCGAGATGGAGTGGAACGGCAACTCGCAGAACCGAGCGCTGCTGGCCAGGGCGCAGGAGGCGTTCGAGACGCACTTGCGCAACATGTTCGGCAGGCAAGACGTGAACATCACCGTGCAGTTCCCGGATGACCCGGTCGCCCTCTCGTTCGCAATGGCGGGCTTCGTCAGCCTCGAGCTACGCGAAAAGCAGCGCCTGCTGGAGATCACCGACACGCTGGAGCGGTTCTCTGAGCTCATTCCGATTCTCGAGAATCAGATCCTCGAGTACGCCATCGAAGGCGAACCGTCGGTCGCCGAAGAGTTCGCAGAGTTTATCTGCCGAAACTAACAGCGGACGGGTGGCTGAAAGAAGGGTAGGTTTAGGGAGTCCGGGTGCCAATGATGAGGGGTCGAATACATCCCAATCGCCGACCCATTCACCCCCCTCGTCAGTGCGTCAGCTAAGCAATCACCACAACCTCGCAGTACACTTCTCCAACCGATGGAGAGGAAAAAGCGGAGACGTGCCTACGACGCTCCCGGCGATGCCCACGAGTTGACATACAGCACGTACCGCCGTCTCCCTTTACTTGAGCGCACCGCAACAAAAGAGCTGTTTCTTAAATGCCTCGATCGAGCCCGCAAACGCCTCGGATTTCGAATCGTGGCATATGTTGTAATGCCCGAGCATGTCCACTTGTTGGTGTTTCCGGATGGCAAGCCAATTGCAGCATTCCTTACTGCCGCGAAGTCTGAATTCGCAAAGCAACTCCTATGCGAATTGCGGGCAGCGAATGCGTCGATCCTCAACGAGCTAAGAGTTGTCCGCCGAGATGGTACGTCGACTTTTCGGGTTTGGCAGGCCGGCGGTGGTTATGACCGCAACCTTTTCTCACCTCAGCAATCCGCGCCGCAATCGATTAAATTCACGCAAACCCGGTTCGGCGCGACTTGTGCGACACCGTTGTAGGTTGGAAATGGCCCAGTGCCCGCTGGTACCATGGTTTGGAGTCGGATTTCGATGTGGATAGATTCGAGTAGTCTGGAATCGAGTGGATGCCGCCAGCCCGTTCACGGACGAGAGGGTTTGAGGGGTTGTTGCCGACGAGAGCAAATTCACCCTCTCATCCGTGGCACCCAGAGTTCACCCATAGATTTAGTGCACCTCACTCGGGCCACCCGTCCGGAGCAACTCAGCTTAACGGCCGGCCAGCGACAAGAATGTGCCAGCGCGTGCAAGGGTAAGCCCACGGAAGCACCGCCATGTAGTTGTCCACACGAGTTAGTCAACTCACGACTCACCAATGACGGAACCTCCAATGTTTAAGGGCAACGTGATGGTAGCCTGGGTTTGTGCGTTCTGTGCGGTTACCTTGCTACCGTTGGGCTGCCAGGTGAGCGAACCATCAGGCGACATCGCAGCCAAGGCGGTTAAGGTTAAGAAAGACTACATTGACGCCCAGTCGGCTGCATTTTTTACCCGCATGGATCAGCCCGGCGCTAAATTCGATGCAGACTCGATGCGCTATGTCGTCCATTTCCTGCACGAACCTGGATTGGATGGGCCCAAGAACGCTCTTTTGTTGGTTCGGGGAATCCACGTCAGCCCTCAATACCGAGACATCGCCGCTGCCATCATCGAAGACAAGTGCATCCGCGCGCCATCGGACGACAAGGCTATCTGGCTTTTCACCCTCGCGGACGTCTTTGACTTGCCAAGTAGCGCTAGTGAAGACACAGCGAAAGCATTTCGGCAACTTGATCGAATACGGGCCAAGAACAAGTTAGACGAAGAGGCAGAGGAGTTCGCTGAAAATCGCCTGAACAATCTGGATTTTTCGCCGAAGCTCTCTGCTCTCATTATCCTTGTAAAAGCCTGCGAGTTTGGCGGTGAAGATGCGGAGTGGGCACTTGATATGATCGATCGTCAATCAGACGGCAGCAACGGTAGCGAAAGACGCTTTTGGATCGGCGTTAAGGGAAGCGTAACGGGAGAACTCGTGTACCCCTCTCGGCCGCCTGGCGGCTGACGTTCGCCGGGTGCCCAGGATAGGCGTCCCGAAACTCCCAACTTAAAGACAACTCCCGCTAGCCAATCCACGAACACCTGCCGCACATCGAACAAACTTATGGACCAGATCGGGTCGAGCGAACCCAGGGCATCGTGCTGCCCCTTCGAGGTCGACCCAATGTCGTGTTGTTACGGGGCATACTAAGATGAGGCCCATGTGGATATGCAAACGCAAGGTCTTTGCCGACCCAAGCTCCATAGCGCTTATCCTATGCACCCAAGACATTGTGACGAATCACATGAATCGTGCCACCCGCCCGTTTACCTACAACTTCGACAGCTGCATGACGCAGCGCGAGAACTCGGTGACCGACAGCGTCGACAGCCACGAGTACGACGGCAACAGCCGAAGGATGCGGAGCAAACTAAACAACGCCGCGAACTGGACGAACTTTATCCACGATGAATTAACCGAGAACCTGATCTGCGAATATACGCTGATTAGCGGAACCTTCACGATAAAGGCGCTGAATACTTACGGCCTCGGGTTATTTTCCTCGAATCGCGAAGGGACTATTCGACACTTCCATTTCGACGGCTTGGGCTCCACCGCGCATTTATCGGACACGTCGCAGACTGTCACCGATTCCTATACTTACAACGCCTTCGGCGTCCCCTACACGCCCACCGGCTCATCGGTAAATCCATACCGCTACGTCGGCCAATGGGGTTATTACGACGATGGGGCGAGGGGCAGTTCTTCGCAGATGCTGCTGCTTGGCGTTCGTTACTACTGGCCGAAATACGGTCGATTTGTTACATGGGACCCTGCGCATGCATTACTTTCCAGTTACAGATACCTAATTGGGCCGGTAACTTCTTCGGCAGACCCACAAGGCCTTGATGAAAAATGGCACTACGGCAAGCCTCGCCGTGTAGTATTTAGCGGTATCGACCTCCAATACAACTACGGAGCATATTGCGGATCAACCCGGATACAGAATCCTGCACGTGCCGTGCTACCCCAAGACTGCGTTGATTCGTGTTGCCGAACCCACGACCGGTGCCTTGAGGCACATTACGGGTCAAGTTACTCTGCAAGAGAAGCACATGCTTGCTGCGATAGCGCATTAAGTAAGTGCTTAGAATGGGTTAAGCGCTCACGCTGCTGTGATCGGTCTGAGCGCCCAGACGAGTGCTGGAAAATTCGATGGTTGGCGCACGAGGCTTTTGGTCTCGTGCGGGTTTGGTCGGAGGACACAATGCACTACAGAGTTTCGTGTATTGACGAAGTCAGTTGGCCTGCGGCCGTGCGCTCGCACTGGGGCAACCCAAGCTGTTACCGTCCTGAAGGAGAAGGCAGTGACAAGTAGGTCGCCACTGGCCAGCATCCCGTTGTGGGTGACGACCATCGCAACTTCATCACTAGCATGGTTGGCCGTGGATCGCTTCTATGGCTGGAGTTCAGTCCAACTGGATTTCACTCTTTTTGAGTATATCTTCCTTTTGTGGCTCCCTCCAATCCTCGTTGCTTGCGTATACGCATCGGTCTATCATGGCCGACGCCCGCCAACCGCTTCGCCGAAGCTGGGTTATGCCGTTGGCGTGGGCCTAACTTCAGTTTTGGTTGGTGGTCTAGTGAATCTCTTCCTGGGTAAGTGGATTGAGCAAGATCCACAAGGCATGAGTACTGGTATTCGACTTGCGATTTATGGTGAATCCGCGGCAATTCTAGGCATCCTGATAATCTGTGCGAATTACTGGTTCGAGCGCCGTAGCAGCGGGCGGCCAAGATAAGCGTCTAACGTGCGGCGAGTTGCAGCGGCGGGCGGGTGGCCCAGGTGAACGCGTAAAACTCTCAAATCTCGTCCGGGTGGCACTGCACGAGGGGTTCGAGACCTACAAATCGTCAACCGATTCCATTCCCCTCGTCAGTGCACCGGCCTTTCAATAGCCTCTCATTGCGTCTATCCAGGTAGGTTTCTGTGCGCAAAGTCGTCGATGTCCGAGAGAGTTGTTTGACATT
>JALYSG010000001.1 GCA_030854945.1 Armatimonadota bacterium | reverse complement strand
GTCGCGACCGTCCGCGTAATTGAGGAGGTGCTCGAACTGGTGCATGTGGTTCTCGAGCATTTCACCCAGCCCGCGGCCGTAGTTGTAGTGATAAACCGTGTAGGTGCGGTTGAAAACCGGCAGGTCTTTTTCGTCTCGGTCGGAGTTGCTGATGTCGCCGGTTGGGCTGGACATGTTCGATTCCCAAAGGCCGATTTTGCCGTGGTATCCCCAGAGCCAGACCTCGCTAACGCCCTTGTTTTCGACGAGATTCTTGGCGTTAATACGCTTCATGATCGCGCTGTAATCGGGCAGCGGAGCATCGTCGCCTTTTTTCGGGCGCAGGGGGATGGCTTCTTTGAATTCTGCTTGGCCGACGACGTTGTAGCGAAGGCTCGGCTTGGTGTCGAGCTTGTAGCCGCGGAAGGTCGATCCCTTTTCCAGCGCTTCGCAGGCTTCCTTGGTGAGTTTTTCGGTTTTGGATTTGAGGTCGGCGTAGGGGCCGCCGACATCGTGGGTCACCGTTTTGTCGATCTGGTCGCCGTCGACCGGAAAATAGCTAACGACGAAGACGTTGATCGAGGCGGTTTGGGCGAGGGCTGTAGCGACGAGGGCGGCAGTGAGCATGTCAGCCATAGGATATCCGTAACTGGTCCCTTGACAACTGAAAAGGGCACCGTGCCGCGAATAGGACGATTCGAGACTTCAAGTTCATTCATTCATCGGTTGTCTAAACATGCTCACTTTCTGCAGGGTCAATGTTATGAGCATGATTGCGCCTCGTTCTCGCTTCTGATGGCTTAAGGAAAGCATTCACAGAACCGTTCACAATGTGGGATTGTGAATGTTTTCGGGGCCGACGCCGTTGCAATGCACGTATAACTACCTGAGTCAGTTTTCGTGCAATTTCACTTTCCAACGTATCGCGGATAGCATCGCCTACTTATTAGGACCAGAGCGATGGCACTTGTCAACCTTTCGGACGTTTTCTTGGACCAGATTCGCCGACCACGGGTGCAGTTCTAGACGAGAGAAGTCGGAGATGCCTTCGGCACCCAGTCCGCTTGGCCACCTGCCCGGGGGAAAGCGCGGCCATGGGTCGCGCACTCCAAATCGCAGTCCAAGTCTTCCTCCAGATCTTCGGTGGCCCCGCGGACCCTTAGCCTTTGCTCTAACCATCAAGGCTCGCTCACCGTCCAGCGCACGTGATCGAACGACGCTTTCCAGCGAAGCAGGTTAATTCCGGTCGTTGTAAACGTAACCCTAGCGCGCATCTGGTTGTTTGGCCCGAGGAAGCGCATAGCATTTGAATGAACGTTAATCACGACACTCGAATCTTCGCGCAGGGCTGTTCCCGTTTCGAGAAGCTCGTACTGCTGGGTATCGAAGTTGAAAAACTCCACCTTTCTCGCAGCGCCATCGACCGTCACGTTCGATTCGACTTCAAATTGGAGTGTTTCGATTTTGCCAGTTGGGGCAGCCCTTTCGAGCACAAGGGAAACTACCTCGGCGGGTAGGGTGGAGCTCAAATCGAACCGCTCGTCGTCAGAGAACCGAAGTAGCGGCAAGGGTTCACCCGACCCATTGCCCGCTTCAACTTCGATTGAATCTGGGGTAAGCCTTTTGTCAAAGACGAAAACATCGGGCGAGTTGTTCGTGTCAAACGGAATCAGGTTTGTAGCCTGCGACGTAAACACCACAGCAAGAGGGTGAGCTCCGAAGATTTCGCCGCTGCCGCCGTTACTCTCGGTTCCTTCTGGCCCCGTAGAAATCCTCTTCGTCGTTCTTGTGACGAGGTCATGCTCGAACGCGTCGACGCGTTCATTGTTGTCGTTGGGGACGATGTTCGCAGACCATGTCGAGAAGTAAACGATTCGCCCATTCATGGAAATTGAATCACACGATGACCAATGTGTTGCTTGCTCGCCCGTCGACGACACCGATGCTGTGACCGTTGTTCCGAGCTCTACATCACGTACAAATACGTCTGCGCATCCGTTTGTGTCGTTGGCCACAAGATTGGTGGCCTCTGAAGCAAAAGCGACCGACCTGCCGTCGTCGCTCACCTTTGGCTGCCAGCACCTGCCATTGGCAGGTTGGCCATTACCGATTGAGACGTGCTCGACCGTATTTACGAGCCTATCGCGAAGATAAATCTGAACAGTTTTCCTCGGCGACTGTGGGTCGTACCCTGGCGGTACTTCGAAGACAATAAAGCGACCTTCCGCACTGATGTGGGGATTATCGCCACGCCCCGGCACATTCGCAAGGGTTCTCGACTCAATGGTAGTTTCTCCAGTTAGCCGATCATGGACGAAAACTCCGCCGGGAACGGCCTCGACAAGGTTGTTCGCCGACGAAACAAATGCAATGAAGCGGCCGTCCGATGAAATGGATGGAGAATGAGACTGGCCGTTCGCCTGATTGCCTGCGCTTGAAACCGACACGCGGGTCGTTTGGTTTGTTCGAAGATCGTGGACAAATATATCGGCGTCCCAGTTTGTGTCGTTCGGAACCAAGTTGTAGGACCAACTCGAAAATACTACACACGAGCCGTCTGCGCTGATAACCGGCGAGTCGCTTGGCCCGTTCGCTTGGAGCCCGCTCGAAGAAACGGTGGCAAGTTTGTGCATGCCGGTGAGCCGATCATGAACAAATACATGGTCGGTGTGCTCGTTGATGGGGACAAGATTGTCAGCAGTCGAAGTGAATGCGACGTACCTGCCGTTCGACGAAATCGATCCGAAGTCACCGAAGGCGTCGACGGCTCGAACCGATGCCAACACTGTGACATTCGCCTTGGTGTCAAAAGCAAATGTATCCGGCCCGTTATTGGCGTCTCCCTTTAAGATGTTGCCGGCTTCGGAGTCGAATACGATGGTCGTTCCGTTGTCGGCTACAGAACCGCGCTGGCTACGCCCGGCCGCCGTGCCACCGACATGTGGCCTAGAGACGAGCAGCGTACTATCTTTCGTTGTGTCCCTGAGAAAGACATCGTGTGCGTTGTTTGTGTCACCGGGCACCATCAGTGGTGATTCGGTATTGAAGGAAATGAAGCGTCCGTCCTGTGAAGCCGAGGCGTTGTAGCAATGCCGGTCGGACTGCACACCCGCAGTTGATAAGCTCACGAGCTTGGTTGTCCCCTCGCTTAGATTGCGAGCAAAAACGTCGGAGCGCGAGTTGAAATCGCCAGTAACAAGGTTTGTGCCTGACGACTCGAATGCGACGACGTTGCCGTTCGCTGAGATCGATGCTTCGCCCGACCACGCGTTTGCGGGTTCACCACCGCCGTTGGTCGAAGCGCGCGTGGTGGAGCCGGCAGTTATGTCCCGCAAATAAACGTGCTCGAAGAAACTGAATACCTCGACCAGGTTTGTCGCCCTCGACGCAAACGCAATTCGATCTCCGTCTTGGTCGATGTCCGCGGTCGTTACGTCACTATTCCCTTCAGAACCGTCATCTGCCAGCGACACGGACTCGGTCACGCCGGTCTCCATCGAATACCTGAAGGCGTTTGCAAACCCACTCGTTTGGTTTGCGATCAGATTGGTGGCATACGAAAGGAAGACAACGTACTTTCCGTCTCCAGAAATGCGTGGCTTGAATGACCCGCTGTTGGTTTCGGCGCCGTTCATTCCCATCGAAAGCCGCGTCGTCTTTCTAGACACCCGGTCCCTCAGGAAGATGTCATGGAATTCGTTAGTGTCGCCGGCGACGAGGTTGCCTGCGTCCGACACAAAAACCACGTAACGGCCGTTGTCACTGACGTCTGGGGAAGTCGACTCCCTGTACGTACTCTCGCCGTCGGGCCTTCGTGAGAGGCATTCCGTTATCCCGAGGAGAGAGTCGCGGATAAAGATGTCGTGATTGCCACTGAAGTCTCGATAGACGAGATTCCTAGCCCGCGACTGGAACACAGTGAACCTTCCGTCCCTGCTCGTCCTCGCCGCGGTGCTCCAACCCTCCGAGAACGACCCAAACAAAACTGGAGTTACGCGAGACGTAATGCCTTCCTGAGCAAAGGCAGCGGCCGCAAATGTCCACCAAACAAACAGAACAAACAGTCTAATCATTGCACTCTCCTCCAACGGCCGCCCTATCGACACTTCCTGCCGTAGGACGTGTTCGGCCGACTGATTGTTCCTGCGTCACCTGCGGGTCAGCATGCCCAGAGACGGGTACAATGGCACCTCTCTACCGTTACCGCCTTCGGGTTGGGACTCGGTTCAAATCACACCCTTTGGAGGTAAACGAGATATGGCACGCGTAAAACGCGGCATGATGACGAAGAAGCGTCATAAGAAGCTTCTTAAAGCCGCAGAAGGCTATTGGGGCCGCAAAAAATCGAATTTCAAGATCGCCCACGAGCAGGTGATGAAGAGCGGCCAGTACGCTTTTCGAGACCGGCGCAACAAGAAGCGCGATTTCCGACGCCTATGGATCGTTCGCATCACGGCGGGCTGCCTGGCGAACGACATCAAGTATTCCCAGTTCATCCATGGGCTGATCCAGCAGGGCGTTCAGATCGACCGCAAGATGCTGAGCGAGCTCGCGATCAGCGACCCCGGCGCGTTTACAGCGCTGGTCGAGCGGGCGAAGGCTTAGCTCGATTGCCGATTTACGATTGACGATTGTCGGACATCGTAAATCGACAATCGTCAATCGATATGACCTGCTATCGCCATCCCAAAGTTGAGACCTCGCTTCGGTGCAGCCGATGCGAGAAGCCCATTTGCGCGGACTGCGCGGTGCTGACCCCGGTCGGATATCGATGCCGCGAGTGCGGCAGGGAGCGATCTGCGACGCGGAGCTTGGAGCCCAAGCAACTCGTTCCGGGTTTGCTCGTAGGATTCGGGCTTCCCTTCCTCGCCGGCTACTTGGCGACCCGCGTGCCGATCGGGTTCTTTCTGATTTTTCTGGGAGCGATCGTGGGTGGCGTTGTCGGCCAAGCGATTCGCAAGGCGATTGGTATGAAGTCGAGCCAATTGCTTGCCATCCTTTCCATTGCAGGCTACTTCCTTGGCGTGCTCGCCGTGCCGATCTATGATTCGCTCGCAAACGGCGGGAAATTGGAATACATCGTGAACGCATTCCTGTATCCCTGGGCGCTGATTTTTGCAGGGGTTGCGGCTGTGTCGACGGCGGTGCAGCTGAAGTGATGCAGGACATCCTTTCCCTTGAAAGCCAAGCCCTTGCGGAGGTCGATTCGGCGTCCACAAGCGGGCATCTGCGCGACCTCGAGGTTCGTTACCTCGGACGCAGCGGCGAATACACGGCGCTTTTGCGCGGTCTTGGCTCGCTGTCCGCCGAGGACAAACCAAAGTTCGGCAAGGCCCTTAACGACGCCAAGACGCGGCTGCAGGAGGCGATCGATGCCCGCGCGGCCGATTTGCTGACGAAGGAAAACGCTGCGAGGGCGACTTCCGAAGCCGTCGACCTCACGATGCCAGGTCGGCAGTTTCGCGTGGGCTTACCCCATGTGATTTCGCAAGCGGAGGATCGCATCGAGCGGGCGTTGGTCGGGCTCGGCTTCGAATACCGCGAAGGACCCGAGCTGGAGCTTGTGAAGTACAACTTCGGCGCCCTCAATTACCCGCCGGAGCACCCGGCAATGGACGACCAGGATACGTTCTACGTCGACGATGAGCGTGTGCTGCGAACCCAATGCACCGCCATCCAGGGGCGTACGTTTGAGACCACGCCACCACCGCTTCGCGTTTTCACGATCGGCCGATGCTTCCGCAATGAAGCCGTCGACCGAACCCACGGCCACACGTTCCACCAGGTCGACGCCTTCATGATCGACGAGGGGATCGGAATGCACCACCTGAAAGGAACGCTGGGCGCCTTCGCCAGAGCGATGTTCGGGCCTTCTGTGCGCGTGCGTTTCCGGCCGGATTTCTTCCCGTTTGTCGAGCCGGGCGTGGACTATGCGATTTCGTGCCCGTTCTGCGAGGGCGCCGGCTGCGCGGTTTGTAAACAGAGCGGCTGGATCGAGCTTGGCGGCGCGGGGCTCATCCACCCGAACATCCTGCGTGCCTATGGGCTGGACACCGACCGCTGGAGCGGCTTCGCGTTCGGTTTGGGCGTGGAGAGGATCCCGATGATGCAGCATCGCATCGACGATCTGCGGCTTTTTTGGGACAACGACCTTCGGTTCCTGGAGCAGTTCAGGGCATGAAGATCACTGTCGAGTGGCTTAAGGAATTTGTTGAGACGGACGCTTCGGCGGCTGAGATCGGCGACGAGCTGACCATGCTCGGCCTCGAGCTTGAGGCTGCCGAGGAGAGCCCGCTTGGCCCAGTGCTGGATTTCAAGGTCACGCCGAACCGCGGAGACTGCCTCAGCGTTTTTGGCTTGGCGCGTGAGCTTGCGGCCAAGGATGCGCAGCGGTACCGACCGACCGAGTTGTTTCGGCGAGCGGCCACTGGGTTCGGGGACCCTCCGGCCTCAGTTGCACCCGGCCGCGAAGGGAGCTTGGTCACCGTCGAGGCGCCCGAGCTTTGCCCGCGGTATGTGGCCCAGGTGATTCGCGGTGTTCGGTTGGGGGCGAGTTCCGGGAAGATTTCGGCGAGGTTGACCGCGTGCGGGATGAGGCCGATCGATTCGATTGTAGACACGACGAACTACGTGATGCTCGAGCTGGGACAACCGCTGCACGCCTTCGATTTGCGGCAGCTACACGGGGGCAGGATTGTGGTGAGAACGGCACGATCTGGCGAAGTGATGAAATCTCTGGACGGCCAGGAGCGAAAGTTGACGCCCGAGATGCTGATGATTTGCGACGCCGAGCGACCGGTAGCGATTGCGGGCGTGATGGGGGGCGAGAATAGCGAAGTCGCTGCTGACACCACTGAGATCCTTTTGGAGAGCGCTCACTTCGATCCGGTTTCCATTCGCAGCACGCGTAAAACATTGGGGATGAGTACCGAAGCGAGTTACCGCTTCGAACGATTTGTGGACCCCGAGCTATGTTTGGCTGCTTGCAGAAGGGTTTGCGAGTTGCTTGGCGTAGCAGGCGATGCGGAGTTCGACGCGTACCCAGGGCGCGATGCGCGCAAGGCGATCGTGGTGCGCGAGGCGAGATGGAATCGGCTGTTGGGGATGGAAGTGCCGGTCGCGGCTGCAGCGGGACTGCTCGTGGGGTTGGGATGCAAGGTTTCGGAAGTAACCGGCGGCTTGTCGGCCGTTCCGCCATCCTGGCGTGCCGACGTGACGATGGAAGAGGACTTGGTCGAGGAGATCGGGCGGCTTTGGGGATACGAGAAGATTCCCGAGGCTCTGCCGCACGGATCTCCGATGGGCGGGCTTGGCGTCGAGGCGGCTTTTCGCAAGCGGCTGAAGTCGGCCATGCTGCGGCTGGGTTTCGCGGAGACGCTGACGCACTCGCTTTGCGACGAATCGCCGCTGGATCCGGCGGGTGTGGCGGTTCATCTGCGTAACCCGGCTGCGCCGGAGCTTGGACTTCTGCGACGTTCGATGTTGCCGGGGATAGCTGAGGCTGCCGCAAAGAACCGCGGACGGCCGCTAGCGCTGTTTGAGGTGGGGCGGGTGTTCGATGTGGGCAGGGAGCGCAGGTCTCTGGGAATCATCGTCAGTGGCGATGTCGAAGCCGCGCATTGGGCCGGCGGCAAGCCACACTCCCATGACTTTTATTCGCTCAAGGGTGTTGTTGAGGGGGTCTTCGCGTTAGTAGGAAGGCCGCTGGAGATCGCGGCTTCGGCCGACAACCGGTACCACCCAGGGCGGTGCGCGAGCATCCTCTCCGGCGGAAACCATTTGGGCGTGATGGGAGAAATCAGCCCGGCAATCGCGGAGAAGTTGGATCTGCCGAGGGGGTCGCTTGGGGCAGAGATCGACGTGGATTCACTGATTTCTTCGGACGAGGCCGTGCCCGTTTACCAAAGGCTGTCGCCCTACCCTCCGGTTCGGAGAGACTTTGCGTTTGTCATTCCGGTCACCGTCGGCTACGCGGAAGTCCACGCGGCGATAGATGCGGCGAGCGAGGGCTTGGCGGAGCGGATATGGCTGTTCGATGTGTACGCCGGCAAGGGCATCGTGGCAGGGCATCACAGCATGGGGGTTGCGGCAGTCTTGAGGCACCCGGAGCGAACTCTCACGGACGAGGAAGCGAACGCGTTTTCTGAGCGGGCGTTTCAGTCAATTGCAGCGTTGGGTGGAGTCCGCCGCTAGCGATCGGTGTAGTTTCTGCGAGGAACGGGCACGGGAGTGGACTGCTGCTTCTTGCGTGTGGCTTCCATGACTGCTCGGAACGCGAGAATGAACAGTCCGGGGACGACTAGGGCATCGTCGAGGATGCCCGGCCCTACGAGCAGGTCGGGTATCAGGTCGATCGGGCTTACTAAATAAACAACTGCCCCGAGCATCAGTAACTTTGCTTTCAACGGGACGATGAGGTTTTTGATCACAGAGAGATAAACGCTGCAGTGCCCGGCAAGGTTTCGCGTGGGGAACCCAAGCCCGGCAAAAGGATGTACAATCGGTTACCCACACAGGAGGCTTTTCAAACCATGAACAAGATGTTTTTCGCCGTCCCGCTTGCCGTTGCGGCGGCTTTCGCTATCGCTCAACAGGACCCTGCGGCCGGACCGAATTTCGCTGACCTCAAAGGCACCAAGCCCGTTTACGCAATGACCAACACCGAGGGTAAGGCGGTCACGAATGAGACCCTCAAGGGAAAGGTCGTTCTGATTGATTTCTGGGCTACGTGGTGTGGCCCATGCAAGGCGGCTTCGCCCTCGATCCAGGCGCTTCACGAGAAGTACGCTAAGGATGGCCTCGTCGTCATCGGCGCCAACGCGTTTGAGCGAACGGACCCCGAAGGCGCGGCAGCCGGTTACGCCAGAGAGCACGACTACAGCTACATGATGACGGTCAAGAACGACCAGCTCGCTCGCTCTTGGGGAGTGAAGGGTATCCCGGCTTTCGTCGTGATCGGCCGCGACGGCAACGTGACGCTGGCGCAGGTTGGCTACTCAAAGGGCAAGACCGATATCGTGATCGAAGACGCAGTCAAGGCAGCGCTCGCCGCTCGGTAGCGCTCGCGTAGGCTAATGAAGCTGGATTGGCAAACGCCAATCCAGCTTTTTTCATGCCTTTTGTAACGATGGCGCAAAGTCCGCGTAGATAGATGTGAGAGTTACCTAGAACTCATTCGCAATGTACGGAGACCTTTTATGAAAACAATACTTGCTTTTCTTGCCGCGTGCGCGGTCGTGATTTTCGCGGTAGGGTGCGGCGGCGGATCGGGGAGTGACCGAGATCGGATCATCGATCGAATTCGCAGCCTCATTTCTGACGCCAATCGCGAAGACATTAGTGAAACAATGCGGAACTACTCCCTCGACTACTGCGACGACGTGGACTTCTGTGGCGGTGGAAACTATCAGGACGAGAGAAACTGCTGGGTCAACACTTACACCTCGCCCAATTCCTCGGTTCGCTTTTCGGACCTCAGGGTGTTGGACGTCCAGGTGAACCAAGCACAGACCGAGGGCTACATCGACGCCGTGGTACACTTCATCGTGTTTGACGAATTTGGCGGCGTCATCGGCGAGAACGACTACGAATTCCGCATGTTTATGACACGTGAAGGTAACGAATGGCTCATGTGGGGTGACGGCAACTGCGAGGACAGTTCCGGTAGACCGGTGCCAAGCTTCCAAGAGCACCTGAAGAGAGCGGTTACCAAGGGCCTCGGCCCGGCTACAAGAGCGAAGTAGCGCAACCGGCGCCAACTCCTAGAATGGGGCGGCCAGTGCCGCCCCATTCTACTAACCGGTACAATTCCTGCTCCCAGTGATTGCTACCACCGTAACGTCTGTGTGCAAAACCTTCCGAGTCGTAACTTGGGGGTGTCAGATGAACGTGGAAGACTCTGAGCAGATGGAGCGCTTCCTTCGGGATATCGGCCTGAGCGAAGCTTCGTCTGTGGAAACGGCCGACGTAGTGCTGTTGAATACATGCAGCGTGCGCAAGAAACCGGAAGACAAAGCGTTCAGCATGCTTGGCACTTTGCGCGAAATGAAAGAAAAGCGTCCGGAGATGGTCATCGGGGTCTGCGGATGCATGGCCCAGTTACGGAGTGACGAGATTCGGAAGCGGGCGCCACACGTCGATTTTGTTATCGGTACGGCTGAGATCTCGCGGATTCCGGGGCTAGTTTCCGAAAGCATGCAAACGAGGCGATTTAGGTCGCGCACTGCTCTGCCCGAGAGGAAAGGATCGGTCGTCACGGATGTTCCACAGCGTCATTTGGGCAACGGACAAAGTGCGATAAAAGCGTTCGTTCCGATTCAATACGGCTGCGATAAGTTCTGCACGTTCTGCATCGTGCCCACTACGCGGGGGCGTGAGCGCAGCCGCGCTACAGAGGATATTCTCGAAGAGGTTGCGGCACTGGCATGGCGTGGCACCAAAGAAATCACGCTGCTGGGACAGACCGTTAATTCTTATGGAAAGAATTTGCTCGAAGGAAAGGTGCCCTTCGCGAATCTCTTACGGAAGATCGCAAATATCGAGGGGATCGAACGTATTCGATACACCTCGCCATATCCGCGCGACTTTCGCGACGACCTGATTTCGACGCATCGCGAGGTGCGCGAAGTCATGCCGCATTGCCACCTGCCTCTTCAATCGGGCGACGACACGATTCTGCGGGCGATGCACCGCATTTACACGGTGGAATCGTTCACCGGCATTTATCGCGCCTTGCGCAAGGTCGACGGCATGGCAGTCACGACGGACATCATCGTGGGCTTCCCCGGCGAAACCGAAGAGCATTTTCAAAACACCTTGCGAGCAATGGAAGAGCTTCGCTTCGACGGGGCGTTCATGTTCGCGTACTCGCCGCGTCCCGACACGAAGGCCGCCATGATGGAACAGGTCGATCACGAGACCAAGAAACGTCGCCTCAATGGACTCATCGATTTGCAGAATGCAATTACTCGCGAGATCAATCTCTCCGAAGAAGGAAATGTTTTTGAGGTCATGGTGGAGGGGCCGTCCGAAAAAGACCCCACGCTACTGAAAGGGATCACGAGGCACTTTAAGACGATGCACTTTCCCGGCGATGCCGGGAAAGGGGACATCGTTCACGTTTGCGCAGATGAGGCCCATCAGTGGGGCTTTTATGGACGTGTCGTCGCTTAGCCTTGCCAGTGGACGACGTCGTCTCCGGAAATGCTCTGAGCGTAGTTCAACTGACCGTCGTGGTACATGGCATGCCGCGACGCCAGCGACGCGAGATCGATCGCCGATGTCTCTCCGTTCGGCAATGGAATTACGGTCGCTAGTTCGTCTTCGTCGAAAGCGTCCCACGCTTTGTCGATTTCTTCGAAGCTGGAGCGCACCAAGTCCACCATTGCGGCTTTGTTTGCGAATTCCGCCGACACGACCATCCAGCCCTCCGTCGGCCCGGGCCATGCGCCCGGATCCTCTCCACGCAAGCGAGCGGCGATGCGACGGTTGATTAAGCCAATCTCATAGCTGTAGTCCAGCGGTGTCCGTGCCACGCCGCCAGGCGATTTGGCGAGAACTTCTTCAGGCATCGCCTCGAGGTCGTCCAGATACTTCTTACCGGCATCGCGCACTGCGTCACCGAGGAATTGTTTGAGCGTCATTCTGGAATCTTACTCCGCCCGACAGGTCTACGTCGAAGAGCGCACAACAAAGAATGCGGCAATGCTAATGAACGCCCACAAAACGACGCCTTGCACCAGAGGCTTAATACCGACCTTTTGCAAGGTCGACCTGGTAATGCCTGATCCGATCAAATAGAGCGCACAGGCTAATCCGATTGAGGCAACCAGCTTGATGGTTGCGGCTTCTCCAGCGATTACTGGAATGTAAGTGCGGATGAGTGATGCGGCCACGAATCCAAGAATGAACCATGGAAACGCGGATGCGCCTTTCGTGTCGGCATCCTTGCGCGCGGTTCGAGACACCCACCACGCAGCGATGATGGTGATTGGAATCAAATAAAGTACGCGGGAAAGTTTTACGGCCGTCCCTACATCCAAAGCTTCAGGTCCGTATTGTTTGCCGGCACCGACCACGGAGGCAACATCATGAATCGCAATCCCAGCCCAAGTGCCAAATTGGTGTTGACTAAGGCCAAAGTAATGGCCAAGAGGAGGAAACATGATGAGAGCAATTGCATTGAGGATAAACACGGTGCCGACAGCAACAGAAACATCTTCCTGATCAGCGTCCATTACGGTACTCATTGCTGCAATGGCGGAGCCCCCGCAGATGGCAGTCCCCGTCGAAACCAATAAGCCAGCTACGGGCCTAAGTTTGAGCCCGCGCTGCAAGAGCCATCCAAGCAGGAACACGCAAGTGATGCTGCCGAATGCAAAAAGAACTCCTTGCGAGCCGGCTGTCAGGACTGTATTCAAATCCATGCCGAAACCCAACAACACCACACACGCTTGTAGCAGGATCTTCGAGGCGTTTTTGCTTTGCTTGGGGAACGGGTTTCCAAAGATGAGCGCGAGCAGTATCCCCAGCAGCAATGCTGCCCAAGGCGGTGTCCAGGGAAGTACGCAAGCGACAAAGCCAATCAGAAAGATCGCCTTGTCGGTCGTCATTGGTAAAGGATAGCCGTTACTCGGCTCGCTTCAATGCAATGTTTACGATGCCGATCGACCCATTGAGAGTATCGCCGTCTTCGCTGAGAGTAAAGACCATGTTCCCTGCCTCTGTCGATCCAAACTTCAGCTTCACCTTGCCGTCCTCGTAAACGTACTTCCCCGCCTGCGTGCCGGTGCTTGGCGTCCCCATGGTAAAGCTCATGTCTTCCTTTAGCTCAAGAGTGATGCTCTGCCCCAGAAGTTCATAGTTCCACTTCCCTACCACGCTCTTTGCGAAGCAACCTGCCAAGAGGAACAAGGCAACCGCCACTATAAGGAAGGTCTTCATGGTCGCGCACAGATTACCGCGCCAGCGGGCGAGACATGCCTCGCGCGTGCGGAGTTCGATGCCCGCAGTTAGCTGACGCTACTTCCAGTGAATTTCGCCGTCGCCGTGCAGAGCCTGGAAATAGTTCAGCTGGCCATCGTGATAGACTGTGTTTATCGCGGCCATCTGAGCAAGGTCGAACTTCGTCATTTCTTGACCCCACGGAGCCGTCACCTTCGCTTGAAGGGCGTCTTCGTCGAGCGAATCGATCGTCGCCAGCAGCGCTTCGGAGCTTTCCTTGACCGCAACTTCGGCTGCTGCCGCGTCGGCAACCATTCCACCGCTCTCGCCTGCGGGTTGATCCGTGAGCAGTGCGCAACAAAGGCGATTGAAGCCGGCGACCTCGCTACTTATATCCTGGGGGGTTCTTGCAACGCCCCCGGGTGACGTCTCAAACTTGCCCTCGGGCAGTGCGCGGAGATCGAGCGAATAAAGGTAGGCCGTTTGCTGAATAAGTCCTTTCAGGACGTCGACTTTTGCTGACATAGGGGCAGATTACCCACCTTTTATTAAGACTGGGGCAGGAACTGCAGCCAGCGTGTAGCCGAACGGATCGAGTGTCACTCTTGTTGGGCGGGCATCGGAATCCAGGTAGAAAGTTTGGCTAGCTTTCGTGAGGTCGACAAGGTGAACTTTCTCGCCGGTGCGACTTGTTAGGACAACGCGCACTTTAATGCGAAATGGCTTCGGCGTTCCACCCTGAGCGATATCGATTGTGGTTACAAACCCGCCGCGCGGCCCAGTTTCTGCAAAGGCGCGCGTGATCGACAGCGTGGAAAATTGCTTACCATAAACCCACTGTTCGAAAAACCAGTCAGTGTTCTGCTTTGTGCTCTGCTTAAATGCGGCAGCAATATCGCTCCATTCAGTTCGTTTGCCCATGCGTTGCCTTACCAGGTCATTTAGGGCAAGTGTCATTGCGCTGTCGCCGATCTCGTTCTCCAACATTTTCATCACGTAAGCGCCGCGATAATAGCCCACATTTCCATATGGGCCGTGGGCGAGGAACGAATCTGCGAGCGCAACCGGCGCGGTTCTGCTGGCATAGCCGTTATTTAGCGAGCGGTCGCTGTTTTTCTTGAATACAGAGCTATCTATGTATTGCGTTAAACTCTCGTTCCAAATGCTCTTTATGTAGGAATTCGGAACCATCCCGCCGAACCAAGTGTGCCCTACTTCGTGTGAGGTAGCCCAACTCGTTATCGACGGCGAGAGCAGCGTGAAGCTGTAGCATTCGATGCCGTAGTAATCCGGCGTATCTACGATATCGTAGTGGTTGTAGGGAAATTGTCCGTACCTGTCTTCGAAAAACGCGACGGCGTTTTTGGCGGATTCCACGTCCTGCTTTGCCCGGCTGTCGGAAGTATCGTCGAGGTGCCAGGCACGAAATGTTCGACCTCGGTCGGTTGTTTCGGCCCTCATTTTATAGGGCCCAGCGACCAAGTGAAAGTAAGGAATCGCAACCTTGTTTTCGAAGGACACGTTTTGGATCGAGCCGGTACCGCCGCCGATCGACGTGTTTCCATTTGTCAGGATGAGCCAATCTGTCGGACCGGAAACCGATGCTGAGCTTGTTGCGGGACCACGGCCGATGTGCGGGTACCAGTAAGACGTAAGCAGCATCAGTCCAGCCGTCGTTTTGTCCCCTCCTGGAATGTTTATCGATGCCGAATACGTCAGCTCCAACTTGCCGCCTTTTCCTGGATTTGTCAAAACCAAAGCACCACCGGCTCGGACGAGTTCAGTTTGCGTCGGGTCTGTGACAATTCCCTTTAGCGGCTGATCGACAAAAATCGATATCAATTCTCCAGCGTACTTCGCGGAAGTAATTCGGTAGGCATCGTTCATCCGCATTAGAACTGATCCGCTTCCGGAAGTTGGCTTTAAGTCACTTGTGGTTACGAAAGACGCAGAAGCGCTCGAGGGTTCGAGGCTCACCTTAAAGTCATGGTGGGTGATTTCGAAAGGGATGGCAATGTCCTCGGGGATCTCCGGCCCGAGAGCAAGGCCGTCTCCTGTTCGAACCATCGGATGAATGCGGTCATGCTGCGCCTCGAGACCTTGATATCGATGAAAAATAATCCAATAGTAGCCAAACCTCTCCAATCCCTTGGGCGCAGGAAACGCATCGACCTTTAGTGTGCGCAGCGCGCGGCCATCGCCGGCAATCGCACGCACAGATTCCGCGTACCTCGCCTGCGTGAAAAGGTCGCCTAGCGCATCGAATCGGCCATCTCTGACGACAGCTCTTGTGCGCTCGAGTAGCGTAGTGGCCGCGGCGACGTCGCTTTGAGCCGGCGCCATGAGGCAGCCGGCCGCCAAAAATGAAATGAGGAACATTACGCAGATAGGACGCGCTCGCCTGCTCAACTGTAACATAATTGAGCGTTTGTGGATGAGCTCACCGAACGAAAACAGCGGATTCTGAGGGCGGTCGTGCTCGAATACGTCGAATCGGCTGAGCCTGTGGGCAGCTCCCTGCTTGTAGAGAGATACGAATTCGGCGTGGGTCGGGCAACCGTGCGCCACGAGCTCAGCGAAATGGCAGATCGGGGATACCTCGATCAACCGCACACTTCCGCCGGCAGGATCCCATCCGACGTCGGCTACCGATACTTTGTCAACCGCCTAGCGGAGCCGGTGATCGACCGCCGCAATCAGCGCCAGGTAGCCGCGCTTTCAACGAATGATGCCGGCCCGGAGGACTTGCTGCTGCAAACTTGCCGCGTTCTATCGCGCCTAACGGAGTACGTCTCAATCGCCGCCACCTTTTCTGATCAAGCGACGCAGATTACTTCCGTAGAATTTGCGGGCATCACTAAAGAGCGGATTCTGATGACCGTTCTATTCAGCAATGGAATGATAGAAAACAAGGTTCTCGCCGGACGCAGTGACCTGACGCTGGGCGATTTGCACCGGCTTTCGATCGAGTTTTCGAAAGCCGTATCCGGTGTGCCAGTCCGCAATATTTCTCGAAAGGGTGTGCCATCTTTCGAGCCGACGGGCGGGCCGATAAGCGAGGTCGCCACCGCGGCGTGGAAGGCTTTGAAGGTGGTCGTGCGAGCGACAACTTCAGGCAGGGTTGTTTCGGAGGGCACGCACTTCCTTTTCGACCAGCCGGAATTTCGTCAGGACTTCGATACGCTCGCCAAGATCGTCGGTGCATTGGAGGACGATGAGGTTGTGCAGGAAGCGCTCGATGCCTCAGACGCTTCAAATCCTGTGACGATAGGCACGGAAAACGCCTCCGAAGCGCTCCACTCGCTGGCGATTGTTGCAGGACGATTCTACATCGGCGATGCGGAAGCGGGCGCCATTGCGGTCGTTGGACCTAAACGCATGCGCTACGCTTCGGCGGTTCCGCTGGTCGCGACGGCGGCCAAGGCCCTCACCGAAGCGCTCACGCGGCTAATGCGCTGAGGCGGCTCGACCGTATGTATAGCTGATGCGGTTCATTTTCTTCGCTTCCTGCTGCCTCGCTAGCTGCTGCGCGTTCCCTGCTGGGTACGAAGTATCGTTCGACCTCGCCGGCTCGTCGGCGACGGTAAGGATTCGGCTCGATGACGCCGCAGCAACGGACTTTCACATGCCGGCGTGGTCGCCTGGGGACTACCGAATTGTCGATTACGGCAAGCACGTGACGAACGTTAGGTTTACTCGACTCGGCGACGTCCTTTCGGCAACGCATCCAAGCGTGAATCACTGGAAGGCGAGCGCCCCTGCGGACATGGTGGAGTACCGGGTCTCTACGCAACGGGCCGGAATTTTCAGCGAGAACTTTAGATTGACGGCTGACGAGGTTTTCGTTCACGGCCCCGCTGTATTCGGATATTTCGCGGGCCACCAACGCGAGAAGCAGTCGCTTGGCCTCACCCCGTATCCTGGAGACGGCGCACAAGTTGCGATCGGTCTCACCGGCATTAAAAAGTACACGTTTTTAGCTAAAGACTATGATGAATTGGTCGACTCTCCCTTCGCGATGGGATCTGGCGTCAGAAGCGCGGATTTCGTTGTCGGCGGTAAGTTGCACCAGGTCGCGGCTTTCGGAACTCAGTCTGCAGGCGTCGCGCTTGGGCCGTTCGTCGAAGTCGGGCAGAAAGTGGCGACCGCTTGCCTGGACATCTTCGGCGAACTACCCTACGATAAGTACGTGTTTCTCTTTGATTTTGGTGGTGGCGGAGGAGGCCTGGAACATGCCAACAGCGCGCGAATGTCCATGTGGCCCGGGGGTGCACGCGATGCCGCAGGTTTCATCGCGCACGAGTTCTTCCACGCGTTCAACGTGAAGCGCATTCGGCCGCGCGTTCTTGGCCCGTTCGATTACACCAAGCCGGCGGTCACGGGGGCACTTTGGTGGTTAGAAGGGGTGACGGATTACTACGCACAGCTGATCACCGTGCGAGCGGGCATGGCAACACGAGAATCCGCGATGCGCTCCCTTTCTTCGGAGTATCGCGCTTTTCAGCGCATGGAAAATCGCCTAAAGGTAAGCGCCGACGAATCGAGCCGCCGCGTCTGGGAAGCAAAGAACAGCTCCGGATACGGAATTAACTATTACACGAAAGGCAAACTGATCGGATGGGTTTTAGACCTCGCGATACGGGGCGAAACTGGCGGCAAGAAATCGTTGGATGACGTTATGAGGGCGCTTTATGCGGAAACAAAGGGCGATAAACCTGGTTTCGCTGAGACTCGCATTCGGGAGCTTTGTGTTCAGATCGGAGGCGAAGCGCTTGGCCCGATTTATGACGACTGCGTCATAAAGCCGGTCGACCTCCCGATCGCCGGTGTGCTTCCGGGAGTGGGCATGCAATTGCTAGGCGGCATTGTAAGAGACGACCCGGCAGCGAAATCGCCAGCTGGCGCAGAGTGGCCGATGCGCTAAGGCGGTCAGGGCGACCCCTGGGAGCTTCTGCTCGAATTCAAATTTTCGATGTCACACATTCGGCTGTCGTGGTCAATCACATATGGCGGCGGCGCGCTGCAGGGCGCAAATTCGAAACGCCACCCATAGGAGAGAAATCAAGTGTATAAATTCGTAGTACTGACCGCGGTGTGTGCGGTAGCAGCCACAGCGAGTGCGCAGGTTCTCAATTTCAACCAAGCGCCAAACAACGGCCTAACGGCCTCGGGCACGACCCTCTACATGGACGTAACGGATCTATCCGGTATTGGCCTCCATGTCAATGCATTCGATACCTACGGCTCAGGTACAGCGGGTAGCGCCTGGAACTGGAGCATCTATGTAAAGGCAGGCACCTATGTCGGATTCATGCAGGCGTCCCTTGGATCGTGGACACTGCTTGGATCGTATGCAAGCACGCACAACGGCTCGACGACTCTTGCGACCATGGACATTAGCTCTAATCCGATTGTTGTCGCGGCCAACTCTACGGTTGGCGTCGCGCTGCAGGTCACCCTCGGCGGCATCCGCTACACGGGCGTTGGAACGACGGGTGGGATCAACACAGTCTCGAACGCCGACGCCTCGGCCTTCAGCAACCACTCGCAAGGGACTTGGCAGGTATCGACTCCGTTCACGCCGCGAAGTTTCGCCGGCAATGTGCACTACGAGGTGGTGCCAGAACCCGCGTCCTTCGTCGCTCTCGGGCTTGGTATTGCCATTCTCGCCCTGAGACGTCGCGCCCGCTAATACGTTCACGACGAGAACGAAACGAAAGGGGCGGAGCGTTGGTGGCTCCGCCTCTTTTCTGTTGGGATAAAGCGAATTACCCAGCCTGCAAGAACGACCGGAGGTCCGCTTCATTAACGGCGGGCTCGCCACCAGAAAGGTTGCTCAGCTTTCCGCTGGTGATCCACTCTTCCAGCCGGCCGACTTCTGAAAACAGGTGGTCGAAGGAATCGACCACGAATAGCAGTGGCTGGTAGTGGTCGATTTCAAAATACTGATTGACGACCCACTCGAGTTGGAACGGAAATCGCTGCACCGAGGGAGACTCGATGCAATGCTCGATTTCGCCGTACGAACTAAGCAGCCCGCTGCCGTAAACGCACGTGCCGCCGCCGGGCCGTTTCATGAGGCCGAACTCCACGGTAAACCAAAAGAACCGGGCCATGCCCTTGATAATGCTCTCGACCGTCCGCAGCCTTTCCTCAGGATCTGCAATTTCCTGTGCATGCTGAGCAGCCGATCTCGCAACTTCGCCAAACCGCACCAACACGTCCGAAAACTGCCGATCGGTATGCATGGGCACGTGGCCAGCTACGTCGTGAAAAATGTCCGGCTCGGGCAGGTAGTCGAGCGCATTGCCATCGCGAATGGTGATCGTGGTGGGAAACTCGCGCACGCGAAGGCAATCGAAAAACAGGTATGCAGGAATGTATCCTGCTACCGCCTTGGCTTTGAACCCGCTTAACGGCTCCAGAAACTTGTTGATGTCCTCGAGGCGCGGAACGGCCTTCGGGTCGAGCGCAAGATTCTCCACGCCTTCCAAAAACTTCTCGTTGGCGTACTTCTGCCACCTCGGTAGTAGCCGATCGTAGAGCCGGCGCCATGTTGCCTGGTTGTCTTCGCTGTAAAGCTCGTACGGCTGGCGGATGAACATTTCGCCGTTCGCCTGCGCGGCTTCAATGAACGGCGACTGTGTAGTAGTGAGTCCAACGGAGGCTTGCATCGTAGGGTTGTCCTATTATGACGGCGTTTCCTAGGTCGTTAGACCCATTTCTTCAGGTGCCCTTGCCATGCGGACGGAGACGGTAGGACAATGATCTCGTCGGCATGGAGGCCGGCTTTTAGGGACTGCCGGTACGAACCGGCTTGGGGGTTATGGTGATAGGGGGACCGGCGCGGGCTCACCGGGGTGTGGGCCCGCTGCCATATCTGCGATAGAATAACGTCAGGGATACATCCCGGAGGTGATTTCGATGAAACGAACACTCGCGCTGCTCGGCCTCGCCATCTTCACGATGGGGTTCGCAGCTGCGCAAACCAACATTGCAGACGAACTGAAGAACCTGCAGGCAGCATACGACAAGGAACTGCAGGCGTACTACGCCGCTGCCCAGGAAAAGATCGACAAGGGTGAAGCGTTCGACATGACCGGCGGTCCTGCGAAAGCCTACTTGCCCAAGGTAATGGCGATTGCATCAAGGGCCAAGGGCACTCCGACGGCAGACAAGGCTTATGCACTGGCTGTGCAAATGGGCTATACGACGTCCAACCCGGACGCGGTGGTGGAGGCATTCGAAGGAATGATCGCCAACAATCCGAACTCCGAGGACCTCAAGAACTCAATGATGTTTATTGGGTTCAGTGTCAAGCCTCAAGACAGAGCCCTAAAACTGCTATCGCGCGTCGAGCATTTCTCCACTAATAACGGCATAAAGGCAAGCGCCGTCATGATGCGTGCCCGAATGTTTTATGACGACTACTCAGGAGAAGGCGATGTCAAGCGCGCGAAAGGCATTTTGGAGCGTGTGATAAAGAACTACCCGTCGACCGACGCCGCGAAGCGCGCGAAGAATGCGATCTTCGCAATGGAGAATCTGGGCGTTGGGATGACGGCGCCGGACTTCACCGCCACCGACCAAGACGGCGTGACATTCAAACTCAGTGACTATCGCGGCAAAGTCGTTGTCGTCGATTTCTGGGGATTTTGGTGAGGACCTTGCCGCAGCATGATTCCGCACACGAAGGAAATGGTCGTAAGAATGAAAGACAAGCCCTTCGCGTTTATCGGAATCAATAGCGACGGCGACCGGTCGGTCGTACAAAAGATCCTCAAAGATAACGAAATCACCTGGCGCAATGCTATCGACGGCACCACGAGCGGGCCGCTCGCCACGGCATGGAATGTTCGCGGCTGGCCCACGATCTACGTGATCGATGCCAAAGGCGTCATTCGCGCGCGCAACTTGCGTGACGCCGCCCTTGAAAGCAAGGTCGAAGAACTCCTGAAGGAGGTCGGGTCGGGAGGTTAAACGTCAAACCCAAAGTCGGGCCGGTATCGTAATAGAAGTATGAGGGCAAGAGCGCTGGCTTTGACGTTGCTTTGTGCCGGGGTTGCGAACGCGCAGTACACGGTCGAGATATTGCATTCGCCGCTGGTGCCTGCAACGAGTTCGTACGGAGCGGGCGCAGGCGGCGGGCAGCAGGTGGGGCATACCAACCTGTTTTTGGTGGGGCCGAGCCACGCGCTGCTTTGGGAGGGATCGGCGAAAAGCTTGGTCGATTTGCATCCGGCGGGATGGGACGCCTCGTACGCGATGGCGACCGACGGCAAGCGCCAGGTCGGTTGGCGGCAGGACCAGGTAGCCCAGAGGGCGACGATGTGGAGCGGTTCGGCGAAGGGCTGGGTGGATTTGCACGACCCGACCTACAACGAAACGAACGCGCTGGGAATATCTGGAGACGTGCAGGTTGGGTTCGGATTTATCACCAACGTTGGTGCTCGAGCTGTCATGTGGCGTAATACGGCTGGTTCTCTGGTGAGCCTGCATCCGCAAGGCTTCGACCGTAGTTGGGCGTGGGCGACGGATGGGGAGCATCAGGTCGGCTTTGCTCAAGAAACGAACTCTAGCCATGCTGCCCTGTGGACAGGCTCTGCCAAAACCTACGTAGATCTTCATCCGAGTGGCTACGAGTTAAGCGAATCGACGGGTGTCGCAGGCGGGCAACAGTCAGGGTGGGCAAGTTTCGGCGGCCGAGCGCATGCAATTCTGTGGTCAGGCTTCGCTGCCAGCTTCGTCGACCTCAATCCCGGCCCGAATGAGGAATGGGGCTCGCGTGCCTTCGCAACGAACGGCTTTTCGCAGGTCGGCCTCGTGGCCGGAGTCCATACAGGTGGGCAGGCGCACGCAGCGCTATGGAGTGGCACTCCGGGAAGCTTCGTCGACCTACACACTCTATTGTCTGTCGATTACCTCGGCGCAGGTGCGCATTCCGAAGCAACCGGTATTGACGAATTCGGCAACATCGTCGGCTGGGCAAGGCACATTCCAACCGGAGCCGACCACGCCGTACTCTGGAGGCCGGTGCCGGAACCAAGGCCAATCTTTCTGTTGGGACTTTTGTCCTTTATTGCCTTGCTGAGAAGGAAAGCGGCTCACTTTAGGGAAAAGTAGGGTTGCGGGCGGCATCCCCGCCTCGCAAGGAGAGGGTCACCATGATTCACAAACTAATCTTGTCGACAGTCGCGGCAATCCCCGCGACGCTCTTCGCGGGCTCTTTCGGACCGCTACTGCGGTCGGAAGATGACACATTCCCTGAAGACTGCTGTGCCATTCACCTCATCCACATCACCGGAGGAGATTTCCTCATGTGGGGCAACTCGAACGGCGGTGTCTCGACCGATACCTGGACTTGGAACGCATTCACCGGCAAATTCTCGGACTCCCCAATGACAATTGAGGAGGATGTGTTCTGTTGCGGAGTGAGCCAACTCCCCGACGGCCGCCCGATCATCGCCGGAGGCAATATGAATTTGGGGTTTGGCATCGACAAAACCTTTCTGTTCAATCTCTCCACCAGGCAGTGGTCGACCGAGCCCATCCTTCTGAATGAAGATCGCTGGTACCCGACCCTGGCAGAGCTATCTGACGGAACCATGACCGCGATCTCAGGTTGGGCGGCGCCGGACGACCCGGGTACCGAGCCCGACGACCCCACTTGGAACAAACGCGTGGATGTATTCAATCCAGCGGCGGAGACATGGTCGGACTTCATGCCCACGTTCGATTCGACGATACACCCGGATGGCATGCAGCCCTTCTTTTACCCGTTCATGTTCGCTTACTATGATAACTCGGCGCCCACGACGAGAAAGCTGTTCTTCGCCGGCCGCAACACCGCACACGGGCCGGGGGAGGCGTATGGCTTCAAGACGTTCTCGCTCGCCTTTGAGCCAGGTGGCGGCGCGGGTGTTTGGAGCCTGTTGGGCGGAAATTCCGATATGGAAGGGAGCGGTGCGGTGATCATGATCGGCGGGACCGACCCGATCGACGCCGGCACCGTGTACAAGTTCGCAGGCAGACGCAATGGCGTCATCGTCGACCGCGGTAGGAAAATCAATCTAAACGATCCGCCTTCAATTGCGGTTTGGGTAGCAACCGCCGACATGCCCACGGGCCAGAATCGGACCGAGTGCAACGTCGTGGCTATGGCGGACGGCAGTATCGCCGTTGTAGGAGGCACGTACTCTACGGTGATACAGAGCTTGGCCTCGACGGGGCGTAACAATATCCTCATCTACAACCCGGCAACGGATAGCTACGATGAAATCTCACCGGACTTCGCGGGTACCCGGATGTACCACTCGACATCGGTATTCGCGCCGACGGCGACGATCTTCATCGCAGGCGGCCAGTACAAGGAAAACGCTCCGCCGAACACCCTTAGAAGCAACTTCACGGCCCAGGAATATTATCCATCGTATTTCGAAGTTGACTCCATCCGACCGATCATCACGGCTTCGCCCACTACGGCCTATTGGAACACCACCATCCAGGTCACTGCGACGGGGCCGGTCGATCACTTCTCGCTGGTGAAGCTGTCGTCGACGACGCACGCCAACGACACGACGCAGCGCTATATCAAGGTGACGGAGGCGAGCCGTACGGGTAATAACTATCAGCTCAAGATGCCCAAGAACGGCGGCATAGCCCCACCCGGAAACTACATGCTTTTCGCGGTGAGCACGTCCGGCGTGCCGTCGGTGGCGAGATACATCCATATCGGACCGAGCAGCTGAGTAGCAGCTTGGCGCAACTGAGAAAGAGTCGTCCTCAACACAAGGGCGGCCTCGTTCCAGGGGCTCCAACCCGAACCCCTCCTCATTTCGAGAAAAACGAGGAGGGGTGTTTATCCGAAGAACTTCGACAGGAAATCTTCGGACGTCATCGCACCCACGTCGCCGTCTTCTCGCGAGCGAACCGATACCGTGCCATTTTCGATGTCTTTATCGCCGACGATCAGCATGAGCGGTATTTTCTGCCCTTGATTCTCGCGAATTTTTTTGCCGAGGGTTTCGCGGCGGTCGTCCACTTCGATTCGCAATTTCGGGTCGTGCTCCCAAAGCGCATCTTTGACAGACTTTGCATAATCGGCGTGGCGGTCGGCAATCGGGAGTATCGCGATTTGCACGGGCGCCATCCAAAGCGGAAACGCGCCGGCGTAATGCTCCGTCAGCAAGCCGATCATCCGCTCCAGCGAGCCGAACGGGGCTCGATGGATTAGTATCGGGCGGTGGGGTTTGCCGTCCTCGGCGATGTACTCCAGGCCAAATCGCTCCGGCAGGTTGTAATCCACTTGAACCGTGCCCATTTGCCACGTTCGGCCGAGGGCGTCCTTGATCATAAGGTCGACCTTGGGGCCGTAGAACGCGGCGTCGCCTGGCGACACTTCGTAATCCAAACCGAGCGATTTGCATGCGTTGATGATCGCGCTTTCCGCACGCTCCCAATTGTCGTCTTCGCCGATGTATTTGGCGCTTGCCGGATCGCGCGTTCCTACTCGAAGCGTGTAATTCGTGAGGCCGAGCTTTTCGCGGACAGCGCGCATCAACTCGACGACCTGAATAAATTCTTCCTCGAGCTGATCCGGCGTCACAAATAAATGAGCGTCGTCCTGCGTAAATCCTCGTGCGCGCAAAATGCCGGTGACTTCCCCGCTCTGCTCGTATCGATAAACCGTTCCGAACTCGGCGTATCGAATCGGCAAGTCGCGATAGCTGCGCATTTGCGAAGCGTAAATCTCTATGTGGAAGGGACAGTTCATCGGCTTCAAAACGAACTGATGCTCACCGTCATCCATAGGCGGATACATTTTTTCGGCGTACGTTTCCCAGTGACCGGATTTCACCCACAATTCTTTTTGGCCGATGACCGGCGTGACGACGGGTTTATAGCCGCGCTTGATTTGCTCGGCCTTTAGGAAGTCGGAAAGGACTTCGCGCAGAACCGCGCCGTTGGGTAGCCAAAGAGGCAGCCCCTGGCCCACGTTCGCGGAGAACATGAACAGGCCAAGCTCTCTGCCGAGGACTCGATGGTCGCGCTTTTTAGCTTCCTCGATATTGGCGAGGTGCTCTTCCAATTCTTGCTGCGATTCGAACGCCGTGCCGTAGACGCGCGTGAGCATTTTGTTCTTCTCGCTGCCGCGCCAATACGCACCGGCGATATTCAGCAGTTTGAAATGCTGGATTTCGCCCGTGGCTGGCACGTGTGGGCCACGGCAGAGGTCAGAGAAATCGCCTTGCGTGTAAAAGCTGATGACGTCGCCTTCGGGGATGTCGTCGAGCAGTTCCGTTTTGTACGGAGCCTGATTGAGACATTCAATTCGCTTTCGCGCATCATCGCGAGACAGCTCTTCGCGTTGAATCGGATAGTTCGCTTCGGCGTTCTTGGCCATCTGTGCTTCCACACGCTCGAGGTCGCCTTCCGTGAACTTCTCGTCACCGAAATCGATATCGTAGTAGAACCCGTTTTCAATGGGCGGGCCGATCGTAAGCTTCGCTTTCGGGAAAAGTTGGAGGATGGATTGCGCCATGAGGTGCGCCGCGGAGTGGCGCAAGGCGTAAAGGTGTGATCGTAGGTAATTTGCTTCCATGTGTTATTCACCCCAGACAATGGGATTGAGTTGTCGCGCAAATTATACCTAACGGGCCGGATGTACGCGGCGTGCCTCCTCCATCAAGTCATCCGCAGTTTCGTGGTCTCCTAAGTTGCGAAAGAACGTTGCAATCCGCCGATAGAGCACGGGTGATTGAGATATCCGAAACCAGGAGAAGTCGGGTTGAAACATGGGGATGTGGAAGCCGATCATATGGCCGATCATGGTAACACTCGCTCCCTCCTCCCGTACGAGCGCGATGGCGACCGAGTCGATTCCGACGAGCCTCCACCCGCCTTCCTTGACAAGCTTCGCGGCGATGGGTGAATCGATTGCGACGAGCGCCGATACAAACTCAGCGGGAAACGGCTGGTGGAGACGGGCAATGGACAGCATTTCCAAGAATCGTGCCTGGGGCAGGACTTCGAGGCGAGGATCGCAATAGGCGCGCTGTCGCTCGGCTTCGAGCAAAGAGCCTTCCACCAGCGTGTTGAAAATCGGCTGCGGCGCACCCGCTTCGACCAGACCTCGCGCCGCCGAGAGTCCATAACGCGATTCGTCGATACCGAAACCGAGACGGTCTTCGAGGGTCCACGTTCCGATCGCGAACGAGTAAGCGACAAGCACCGCAACAAAACCAGCGACGCCCGCGGCGTACCGCGAGAATTTAGTTACTACCAGTGGGCACGAGGAGCAATAGGCAACTGCAACAATGGCAAACAAAGGCACATTGCGAACTGCGGTTAGCGACAGATAAAACGTTGTCGCTGTGGCTATGAGCAAAAAGGAGTCGCCGCGTTTCTTCCATGCGCAAATCGCGACCATGAATGCGAGCAGCATATGCGCAATGAGCGATGGCGTGATGCCCATGACAAAAGGGGATCGCAGCTCGACGATATTGTTTCGGTAGGCTCCCACGTGGAGTTCGGTTAGGAGGGTAAGCGGGAAAAGAACGCCCGAGGTGCCGTACGGATTTACGAATGAGCAAGCAATTGTGATGAGGAAGGCAGTCGCGGCGACTTTGCGAAACTCGCCTTTGGCGATTAGCTCGCACGCAAGCCAAATGGCACACATGATCGGGCCGAGAGCGAAAAGCGCGTGGGTATTAACCCAGAGAAGTTGCGCCGCGGCGAGCCAAGTCAGCGCCCACTTCGGAGCTAATTTCTTTTGGCGCACTCTGGCGATCAGATATAAGAACAATCCGAGAAGCGCAAGCGTAAATGCCTCGGGCCGGACGACAAGTCTGCGACCGATCGCAATTGCACATGCAACGCCGGCCACCATTAGCCACCGTGGTGCTGCCCGACCACCTGCCGATATTGCGAAGCCTACACCTGCGACGTAAAGCGCGGCGACGCATAAAATTGCCAGCCACGCACCCACGTTCTCGACCATCCAATAGAGGCCGACGCAGTAGATCCAGCGCAGCTCGATCCAAGGCTGGGGCTCGGCTGTTGTGAGCCACGGGTCGTGGGTGGGGATGCCGTTCTCGAGGATGTGGCGACCAGTTGCCCACTGCCACCAGAAGTCCGCCGTCCCGATCTCACGCAGGCTGAGGAAAGCGACCAGCAGAAGCGGCACTGCGATCCAAAGCCATCCCCACCTCGACATCAGCTAAAGCATACGCCATGAGTTGGTGTGCCGACGTAGACGTCGGCGCTACACACTAAGCCATGTAAACTGCGCGGCGATGCCCACCGTCTTTGTTTCCACTTGGCCCGACGCGGGCGGCCCGTGCGTGCTGCGAGCCACAGAGAGTTACGCAGCGAGAGGAGATCTGCTGACGGCGTGCGAAGACGGCTTGATCGAAGTAGAGATGGATCCGAACTTCCAGGCAATCGGATTTGGCGGTTTGCCTAACGCAGACGGCGAACAAGAGCTCGACGCTGGCCTCATGGACGGGCGAACACTCGATGCGGGAGCGGTGTGCGCGGTTCGGGGAATCCTGCCTGTGATTTCGCTGGCACGCAGGGTATTGGAAACGACACCGCACATGATGCTCGCAGGTGACCAGGCGGTCCGCTTCGCGTTGGCGCAAGGCTTTGAGAAGCGTTCCCTGCAATCCGAGCACAGCCTTCGGAAATACGAAGCGTGGCGCGAGAATCGGCAGGGCGCGGAGGTTGCTCATCTCGTTCACGACACTGTGACGATCGTCGGAAGGGAGGATCCGGGCCATGTAGTCGCGGCATGCAGCACGAGTGGACTTGCGTGGAAGCTTCCCGGCCGAGTGGGGGACTCTCCCATAGTTGGAGGAGGCTTCTACGCCGACGACGACGCCGGCGGCGCCGGAGCGACCGGCGTGGGAGAGGACATTTGGCGATTCATGCTTTCCTTTAGGGTCGTGGAGTTCATGCGCGGGGGGCTAACTGCGCAAGAAGCGTGCGACAGAGCAGTCGCGATGATGGTGGAGCGCAAGCCAGAGACGCGCGAGCAGGTCAGCGCCGTTTTCGGGGTGTCCAAGCACGGCGACTGGGGGGCGGCGGCGAGCAAGAAGGGATTCGTCGCCTGGACTTCGATCGACGGAGTCGTGGACTCACATGAGATTCCGGGTGCATCGTGACGGGCTAAAGAGTTATTATAAGTGTAGGAGAGTCTTATGCTGAACCCAACGCAGGAAACCGCTCGGCAGACCGACGAAGAAGTCGTGGCCTCCAACCTCAACGAAGAGGGCCACGTTTCTCCGGATCGCTCGATTATCGGACCGTACACGGTCGAAATACCCGAACCTCGAGACTGAGCGGTAACATAGATTCGTGAAATTCTTGCCAATTCTGCTGGCGGCGATCATGCTTGCCGGGTGTACGGGTACGACCGGTGATAAGGCACGAGTCCCCGAGCCGACGGCGCCGGTGGATTCCGAAATTCCCACGGCAGCGCGACAAGCTAACTACGAAAAGGCAGCGGACGCTTACCAGGCGGACAAAACGGATGCCGCTACTAAGAAGGCTTACGTAGATGCGACGGTGGCGTACGGGACGGCCATGATGACGGCCGAGCGCAAGTATCCCAAGGCTTTGGCGCTGTACAGCGAGGCTCTTAGAGTCGACCCTGCGAATGACGAAGCGAAGGTCAACCGGCAGCTCATCCTGGACATTTATAAGCAGCTGGGTAAAGAGCCGCCAAAATCGAAATAGCCTAAGGTGAAAGTCCTTCCCCGCTGGTTCTGGACTATCACTGCGAGTGTCCTGCTGCTCGCCTCGCTCCCATATTTGTTCGGACTGGCGATTCAGCCCGAAGGCACACTTTATCTAGTGGTGCACAGCAATTACGACGACCACGCGGTGTACGCATCTTGGACGAAACAGGCGCAAGAGGGGCGTTTTTTCTTTGAGAACCGGTTTACAACCGACGATCAGGCCGGGAAAACCATTCATCTCTATTTCTTAGCTGCCGGTTGGCTGGCAAAGGCTGTGGGAATTCCAGTTGCACTGCATACTTTTCGGGTCGTTTTCGGATTTCTGTTTCTGCTTTCGCTGTTCAGGTTAATTCGCCGCTATGTCGGCGACGAGACGACGCAGGTACTTGCCTTCTGCGGTTCGATTGTTTGTGCCGGTGTCGGTTTCTTGTTCTGGCGAAATTTCGGATTTGGCGGACCCATCGACGTTTGGCAACCTGAGGCGTTCGCCTTTCCATCGCTGATGCAGAACGGTTTGTTTTGTGCGGCGCTGTGGCTGACTTTATGTGTCTGGCATTGCATCCTAGATGCCAGGACTTCGTGGAGGTCCGTCCTGCCCGGGGCGTTGGCACTCATTGTCCTCACTAACATTCACACCTACGACACGCTGCTAATCGCCATCGTTTCGGTGGGTTTCCTTGCTTCTATGATCGGAGCACGGACGTCTTCGGGCGTGTGGCTTTGTCGAGCGATCGTGATCGCTGCCGGGGCATTGCCTGCCCTCGCATGGTTTACTTTCGTGCGTAGAGTAGACCCGGTGTTTGCGGCCCGCGCGGATACCGTGACGATTTCCGCACCATTTTGGTGGGTGCTCCTCGGCATACTTCCTGCACTCCTGTTTGCGGGCCTGGCACTGCGGAAGCACGGCGACAGGCGAGCGGTTACAGCTGCGTGCGCGGTTATTGTTGGAGCCGGTGTTCTCCAGTATTTTGGCGATTATCGGATGGTAGCGTTGTGGGCGACGCCCTTGACCTGGGCAGTCATTGCACTCCTTTGCGCGGCAGCTTGCTACATGTACAAACCAGAGAACGCATTTTACGGATTGCTGTTTTCCTGGATAACGATGGGACTGATTGCACTTTACTATCCCGGCCTGTTTCAAAGAAAACTTGCGATGGGACTCGCAATCCCGATCGGGCTCGCGGCGGGAATCGGATTCGCCGGCACCAAACTTGTAAAGCGACTGATTATGGGCAAGGAGCACGTTCTAGCATCGGTCGCGTTCCTTTTTGCAATCGGCGCCACGAGTCTATTGTGGCTTGCGAGAGAGGCACGCATGGCGACAAGCAACCTGAGCAATACTACAATGCAGAGGATTTATTGGAGCGACGAAGTGCGCAAGTATCTCCGGTTTTTTCAAGAGAACGCGGCATCAGGCGATGCATTGATCGCCATCCCCGGGATCGCAGTTCCTAACGACTTCGAGAATCCCTCCGACTACGGCCTCGCAATAGCTGACCTTAACGCCTTGATGTCCGGCTGGGGAGGCATCAAAACTTATGCGGGCCATTGGAGTGAGACACCGGAATATCTAAGCAAACGCACTCGCGTTATGAACGACCTGTTTTCGCAGAATGCCACAAGAGAAACCGCTTACCTTTTGATGACGGACGCCCGAGCGAACTACATCCTCGCGCCCAAAACCGAAATCGCGCGACAGGCGGGCGTTCCTGACCCGCAGTTCTATTCTTCGCTCGGAGAAATTGTATTCGAAGGCGACGAATGGGTCCTAGTCCGTTTTCGACCCTCGCCCTGATAGCATCACGAGCCACCAAAACGTGGGGAGCGCGGCCACTTTGCGCCATTTCTTAGGGTTTTGTATAAGCCGCCAAAGCCATTCTAAGTGCATCCGTTGCAGCAGCAGGGGAGCACGCTTGACGCTTCCGCTGAGGACGTCGAAACTGCCTCCGATCCCCATATTTACTGACGCCCCGATTTCATGGAGGTAACGCCTAATGAATTTCTCTTGTTTCGGGATTCCCATAGCAACGAATAAAACGTCGGGCTCGAGCTCCCGGATGTCGTCGACGATCGCGGCTTCGTCTCGCTCATTGAAGTAACCGTCACGAACGCCGATTATATTCGCGCCCTGATAGCGCTCTTGCAACACTTTCCTAGCTTTCTCTGCAATTCCTGGGGCGGCTCCCAGAAAGAAAATGCGAAATTGGCCTGCGACACTGCGTTCCACCAACTTCTCGACCAAGTCGACGCCGCTCACCCGTTCTACGATTGGGTTGCCCGCTCGCTCCGCAGCCCAAAGCACGCCGACGCTGTCCGGGGTGACGAGATCTGCGCTTTCCATGATCGAACGCCACTGAGGGTCGCTCTGCGCGGCTACAATACCGGCCGCATCTGCAGTAACGATTAGGCGCGGAACTCTCTCTTTTATGAAGCCCTCGATAATGATTAGCGCCTCAGCCATCGTAACCGTGTCGACTCCGATGCCCAGAATTTCGACACGATTGCGTTGTTGGTCGGTCATGGGCGCAAGTAACTATCGTTTACGAGCAGACCTGCTTCGCTTTGCAGGAGGCTCGAACGCAGCCTTCAGCACTTCGCTCGCCTCCGAAATAAACTGAACCTCCAGGTCGCCTCTCACGACCGGCGGAATTTCTTCGCGGTAGTCCTTTTCATTTCTAGCAGGCAACAAGATTTTGTGAATGCCGGCGCGGTGTGCAGCAAGCACTTTCTCTTTAATCCCGCCAACGGGCAGCACCTGCCCCGTGAGGGTTATCTCTCCTGTCATTGCAAGCCGCGGGCGCAGAGATTTGCCGGTGAACAGGCTTGTCATTGCTGTCAGCAAAGAAACGCCTGCACTAGGGCCGTCTTTTGGAATTGCGCCCGCAGGCACGTGGATATGAATATCCGTTTTCGTAAATATATCGGGGTCGATGCCATAAGCCTGCGCATTCATACGCAAGTAACTCAGGGCCGCCCGAGCCGATTCTTTCATAACATCGCCGAGTTGTCCGGTGAGCAACAACTCGCCACGGCCAGGCATTGCCGCGGTCTCGATAAAGATAATGTCTCCGCCGACGGGCGTCCAAACCAAGCCCACGGCAACGCCTGGTTTAAGCTCACGTTCGTTAACTTCGTCGCTAATAAACCTTGGGCTGCCAAGACAGAGCTCGATAAATGCGCGATCTACCTTGACGCTCTCCTCCCTGCCATCGGCAAACATACGAGTCGCCTTACGGATCACTGACGCGATTTCTCTCTCAAGATTTCGTACGCCTGCCTCACGCGTGTAGGATTCGATCAAGTACCTGAGCGCATCTTTCGATAAGGTGATTTGCTTCCTTGTGAGGCCGTGTTCACCAATCTGTTTCGGCACCAGATGCTTGCGCGCAATTTCGACTTTCTCAGCTTCCGTGTAGCCGCCCAATTCGATAACTTCCATTCGATCTCTCAAGGGAGGCGGAATGGTGTCGAGCATGTTGGCAGTCGTGATAAAGAAAACCCGAGATAGATCGAACGGTGCGTCGATGTAGTGGTCGCGAAAAGTACCATTCTGTTCGGGATCAAGGACCTCAAGAAGCGCAGAACTCGGATCGCCTCGGAAATCGCGGCCAAGCTTATCGATTTCGTCGAGCATAAACACGGGGTTGTTGCTTGCCGCCCGCTTGATCCCCTGGATCACTTGGCCCGGCAAAGCGCCAATATACGTTCTTCGATGGCCCCTGATCTCAGCTTCATCGCGCATACCTCCCAGTGAAATGCGAATAAAGTTGCGCTTCATTGCATGGGCAATCGATTTGCCGAGCGACGTTTTGCCTACGCCCGGCGGACCCACAAAGCACAGAATCGGCTGCCTGACGACACCATCTTTCTTGAATTTTCGAACGGCCAGAAACTCTAAGATGCGCTCCTTAATTTTATCCAAGCCCTGGTGATCTTCATCCAAGACCTTCTTTACTCTTGGCAGTTCGAGGTTGTCGACCGTTGTTTTTGCCCAAGGCAGCGATACCATCCAATCGACATAAGTGCGCGCGACGGTGTACTCCGGTGCGCCGGGCGACATGCGTAAGAGACGGTCGTATTCTCGATCGACTTCGCGCAACGCCTCGCCCTCCATTCCCGATTCGTCAATCGCTTGGCGTAGGTCGCTTAATTCTTCGTCTCGCTCGTCGCTTTCGCCGAGCTCGCGTTGAATTGCTTTCAATTGCTCCCGAAGATAGTAGTCGCGTTGTGACTTGCTTAGCTCGGTATTAACCTCACTCTGCACTTTAGAACTCAGTTCCAAAACACGCACTTCCCTGCCGAGCAACTCGCTAAGCAGCCTCAGCCGCTCCACCAACTCGATGGTTTCAAGAACCTGCTGTTTATCCTCGACCGCAAACGGCATGTGCGCGGCGATTAAGTCAGCCATCACGTTGGGCTCCTGCACCGCTTGCGTGAGCGATTTCAATTCGTCGGGCAGGTTCGGCGAGAGGGCAACGCAACGGTCGAACAATTGGCTCACTGTGCGACGTAGTGCCTCTATTTCGAGATTCTTGGCCTTCGGCGGGGACGGCTCTTCGATGACTTGGATGCGCGCCTTCAGGAATGGCTCTTCCTGAATGATCTCCTGGATCTTAAACCGAGCGGCCCCCTGGACGATAAGCCGCACGCCGTCGGGCATTTTCACCAAGGTGCGCACAATGACGGCACATCCGTACTTATAAATGTCAAAAGCTGTTGGCGATTCGATGGTCGGCTCGATTTGCGTAACCACTCCAATAACTCGGTTCGAGCCAACGACCGTGTCGTCGATGAGTCGAATGCTAGCGGGCCTTCCCACCGAAAGCGGTGCAATCAGCATGGGATAAACCACAGAATCCCGCAGTGGAAGTAGGCTGAGTTCTAGCGGGATTTCTGGTTTGGGCTCGTGCTCATCGAGCGCATCTTCTCGTATTTCTACTTCAGCCATTATTTTCAGTTGGCCGGCCCAATTTCACGGCCTCGCCTAGTTTCCTTTTCGGTATGCGAATCACGAGCATGCCACTTTCGAATGCGGCGCGAATTCCCGACGGATCGACAGGGACTTCTGGCAGCCTGACCTCTCGCTCGAAGTCTCCGAAGTAGACCTCAAGCTGGTGCGAACGAGAGGGATGGCAATCGGGAAGTTCGATCGCGCGCCTCGTTCCGCGGATGATGAGCGTTCTCGTCTTCGCCACATACTGCACGCTCACGTCATCTTGGTCTACGCCGGCAAGTTCGGCTGTGATCGTGATTTCATCAGAAGCCTCGCAGATGTCTACATTCGGCCGCCAGAAACGCCGGGCGGCCATCGAGTTTGTGACGATGCCTCGCATGACCTCGTCGCTGAGTCGCTGCAGCTCCTCACCTATGCGGAAAAACCAATCTTCATCCTGTCGCTTACTGGCCACGCCGTTGGTGAGTATATCCCGCACGGTATACTTGAGTTCCCGAGGTCGCTACAGTGGAAATCCTCAGCAAGATCCTTTTCATCATCCTTCTCCTTATAGCGCTAGTTTTCATCTTCATTACCATCGTGTTCGGCAGCAAGTCCGACGCAATGGGCGGCGGTAGCTCGCAGATACGTACAACTTATCGAGGCAAACCTGGATTTGAGGACTTCATGTCTCGCACCACGTTGATCCTGGGAATGGTTTTCATGGGGCTTTGCCTCCTGATCGACATCCTTCAGCAGCGCTTCGGCGGGCAGTAGCACCGGACGTTCGGCGGGAATGAACATTTCCGACCGAATCGAACTGGTTCGCGAACGGATTCTCCGCGCCGGTGGAAGCTCGATCACGCTCATTGCGGCATCTAAGGGCGCGAGTTCGCACTCCATTACCCAAGCATTCGACGCGGGCATCACCTGTTTCGGCGAGAATTACCTGCAAGAAGCGCTCGCCAAGAGGGACGCCTGCCCACGAGGCATCGAATGGCACTTCATCGGCAGGCTCCAATCGAACAAGGTCGCCAAGATCGCGGACAACTTCAACGTCATCCAGACGGTGGACTCTGTCGCGAGAGCACGAAAGGTCAGCGACGCGTCGCCTAACCGCCCGGATGTCTTTCTGGAGGTCAATATCGCCGAAGAGCCCAACAAGGCAGGGATTCTTCCCGGAAACGTGGCAGAAATTGCCGAAATCGTGTACGCTTTGCCTAGGATACGACTCATCGGTCTGATGACGATGGGGCCCGCGAATCCAATCGCGGAAAACTCGCGTCCGTATTTCAAGCGCATGCGCGAACTGATCGAGACCATCCGGATGGAGGGAGTCGACAAGTTGAGCATGGGCATGACGGCGGATTACGAGGTGGCAATCCAGGAGGGAGCCACTCACATCAGGATCGGCTCAGGCCTTTTTGGCCCTAGAACATAAATTGGAGGACTCATGGAAGAGTTTGAAATGACTGAATCCCCGGGATTCTTTTCCCGACTATTTGGACGTTGGCGCGAGACAGACGCCTTCGAAGACGACGAGATCGAGACGGAACAGCACCGCCCGGTCGGCACAGCCACACGCAGTTCTTCGCGCATGGACGTGGTGCGCATCCACGAAACGCGGTACACCGTATGTGTTCGTCGCGAAATCCGAGCGTTCGAAGACGCGATGGCGGCCGCCCAATCTTTCAAAGCAGGCGATCAGCAGATACTGAATCTGACTCAGACGGAAGCGTTGCTCAGAAAGACGATCGAAGATTTCCTGTCGGGAGTCGCGTTTGGCCTCGATGGACACTTCGACTCCGTGGCGCCGCACGTTTACGTGCTCGCGCCGCTAACGGCAAGGATCGACCTGGTTCCGGCAGCCGACACTGTTGCCGCGACCTACGGCGACCTTCCGACGTGGGGCGACACCGGAACTTAGATCGGTCAAACTGACGGGATGACCTGGCTCAATGTCGTCCTTTACGCTTACGCTGCACTCGTTCTCGTAGGCGGAGTGTTTGGCTACGTCAAGGTGCAGAGCGTGGTTTCGCTGGCCATGTCCGCGGCCGCGGCGGTCTTTATTGTCGCCGGTGTGATCGTCTCTAAAACCAATCGATCGCTGGGCTACGGCGTCTGCGGGGCCGTAGCCGCGATCCTCGCGGCTTTCTTCGCCTACCGCGTATTCAATGGAAGCATCATGCCTGGAGTGCCCGCTCTTATCCTGAGCGTGGCCGCGTTGGCCGCGCTCGTTTTCAGCCACTTTTCTTCTAAGTAGCTACGCATAGAATCCGGGTCAGGTCCGAGCGAAAGCCAAAGCTGCCAACGTCGGCGGACGAATTGAAAAGATTGTTTGAGAAATCTTGCAGGAAGTTGTGCGAACTGCCGATACTGCAGCGCGAGTTCGTTGCTAACGACCCAGTGCAATATCTCGTGGAACGCGAACAGAGCGGTTGATGTCGGCGTACCAAAGTGAGGCGATAGTCCTGGGCTAACTACCATGAAATCTTTGTTACTGCGAAGTTGCGTGACATCAGTGATTCTGACGGGGGCGATTACACATGCCCAAATGCCAGCCCTGGTATGGATGCGTGGCGGTACCGAGTACGGGGTTAATAAGATCCTTTTTAACCGAGATGGGACCCGTTTCGTAACGTCGGGCGACGATGGTTTGGTCAAAATTTTCCGTACTTCCGACGGCCACCTTTTGCGCACGATCGTGGCCGATACTACCTATGCGGATGGGCTCGCCTTCTCGCCGGACGGCAGCGTGCTTGCCACCACCAGTTTCGACCATAAGATCAAGCTTTGGAGGTTCTCAGATGGCGTTCTGCTTCGCGAATGGGTAGCGGATCCGTACGTTGCCTACAACGTGCAATTCTCTCCGGACGGGTCATTGCTTGCCAGTGGCAGCACGACGGGGCGCGTATCCCTCTGGAATCCTAACAGTGGCCAACTGGTGCGGTCACTGCAAGGGCCGAACGCATACGTTTTTGACATGGTTTTCACGCCCGATGGATCCACGCTCATAAGCGGAGACTCATTGCGCACTCTGCGTTGGTGGAATGTTCACACGGGCGCGAGCATCCGCACTATCAATGCTCATGGTTGGGGCTTAGGCGATATTGATCTCTCTCCTAACGGCACGCGAATTGCGACAATAGCAGACAGCAGCCCCACGGAGTTGAAAATATGGAATGTTTCAGACGGGACGTTGGTGAGAACGATCACGCCGGACCAGTTTTCGGCTGCCGAAGTCGAATGGCACCCCGATGGCAATAGCATTTATTCGACAGGCCGATTCGGGCTGCGACGATGGAACGTTGCTACAGGCGCCCAGATGGATCACGAGCCTAATGCGGACTATCAACTGGCAATTTCTCCAGATGGGGAAACGATTTTGCATTCGGGTACTGGCGCGTATGGCCTGGTGGAAAGTGAGTCGGTTTATCAGCGTCATGCCGACGATTTAGCGTTCATCCGCATCGTGTCGTCCCACACGAGTTGGGTCACGGCGATGGATGAGCGATACGGCTTGCCTTTCGTCGCATCAGGGTGCGGCTACTTTGAGAGCAGCGTGATTTTGTGGGACAAAGTAACCGGAGAGCGTGTGCGCACTTTTGAATACAGCGAGGTGCAGGACGGAGTCTTGGACGTTGAAATCTCTGCAAATGGTGCCGGGGTCGCTGCTTCCGGCAATAAGGGCTATGCGCGCCTTTGGAACGTTTCCAATGGCAATCTTATCGCACAGTACAATCACGGCGGCGTTTATCCGGTGAGTGTCTATGCGTTTGCATTCCATCCGGACGGAATCCGAGTTTTAACCGGAGGCAACGACGGCAATTTGATTTTTTGGGACAGATTCTCCGGGCAGCCCCTCTTTGCTATTCAGCCGGGCGGAACCACGTTCGCAATAAGCTTCTCTCCGCTTGGCGGCTTCGCTGCGGGCGTTGGAGGAATGCTGAAATTCTTCGACAACGAGGGAACGCTTATCGACCAGATAAGTGCACATAGCGCCGCTTTAACAAGTGTCGCCTTTTCTCCACGTGGCGACTTCGTAGTAACCGCGAGCTACGATGGCAGCTGGGCCATGTGGCGAGTTTCCAATCGAACGTTAATCCGGCGAGTTCAAGCGCACTCCCAACTAACGAGCATGGACCTTTCGTACGACGGAACCCGAGTGATAACCTCTGGGCGCGACGGCTTCGTGAAAACATGGTCCGTCGCCACGGGTGCACTGCAAGAGTCATATAACAAAGAGACCGGGCAGGGGCACGGCGGCACTAACGCCGTAACCTGGGTCGATGGGATCGCGAAGTTCGCGTATGGGCGGAGTGATGGGACAGTTGGGTTAGCAGTTTCCAGCCCAAGGACGCGTAGGTGAACTCGGGAAGCACCATCTTGCAGGCCTGGTCAATCTCCACTCACAGCCAAATTTCATTTGCTATCGCGCCACCCCTTGGGGTGGCGAGCCGGATAGGCGGGTAATCTAACTCCTCAATGCCGGATGGACGCAGATGGCGAAACCTTGGTGACGGCGATCAGACCGTTTTTATAACGACGACTGTGCAGGGCTTCACACCTGTATTTGGAACCCCATTGGTCGCTGACGTTATGACTTCCGGGCTTCTTGGGACCATTGAAGAGTTGAACGCAGCTGTATATGGCTTCGTGGTTATGCCTGAACACTTGCATTTGTTGATACGGTTACCCTCTGGTATGTCGGCATCTAGGCTCGCAAATATCATAAAGTCGAAGGCGGCAAGGAGAATATTGCCGATTCTCGATGAGAACATTCGCCGGAAACATGAGTCGAGCCGAACTTTACAAGATCGTGTTTTGTGGCAAACGGAGCTTCCGCAGCATTGTCATCGACGCGGAGTGGGCCTTCAGGCAAAAACTCGAATATATACACAGCAATCCGGTAAAAAGGGGTTTGTGTGCGAGGAGCAACGACTACCGCTGGAGCAGTGCGCGATTATGGAGTGCTGGGCTGGCAAGCGAGGGAGGCTTAGATCTGGTGAAAGGCGTCCAACTATTCGACGTTGGCTCGCCACCCCAAGGGGTGGCGGGATAGCCGCTTGCGGCAGAAAGCCAATCATTCTTGGGGTCGTGGAAGGAGTTGCCGTTAGCAACGCTGTTGAGGAAACTCGCAACGATCCTAAATTGTGGGGGTCAGAAGGAAAAGGCTGCAGTGCAAAGTGCGGCCACCTCAGGTGAAGATGTCATGAGGACAACTCGAGAAAACGGCGACGCAGCCTCACCTACCCGCGAATCTTGCTTGAGCATATTGCGCAAAGCTTCTATGGAGCCCAAAGCATGGTTCGAGAAAATGTTCGTTCTCGACGAACTCCCTTATGGTCGTGAGCTTCCGACGGTCTGGATCGAAGCGATCGAAGAGGCGAGCTTATGGGAGGACGCCGGATCAGGCGGGAATACTTTTACCACGCTTGTGCGGATGCATTAATACGGTGGAAACCGGAATCGACTTCATTACCACCGTTATTGACGCGTATTCTTAGTGAGACTCCTGGCTGGACTTCCTACCGACTAGTCGCGTCATATCTTCGGCTTCGAAGTTGGCGGATGCCTAAAGCTATTAGATGCGCCGTCCGCGATAGCTTTCGTCAAATGTCTCCATTCGCGCGAGCGATCCTCAGTTTCCAGCCGACAATACGAAGGGTCCTAAGATCCGCAGGCCTCTGAAACCAGGAACTTGGAAATCAATCTCGCCCGATGAAACGGGCGGGTGGCAAGGGTGAGGGATTACCCTGACATAAGCAAAGGAACCAGATATTCGGAAGAGCAGATACGCAAAGTGCTGGGCGAAGTCGAGGGCGGCCGCAACATGCTCGTCGTCTACCGGTTCCCAGTATCGACGGCAAGAATGTCGAAGGCATTCCGGTCCCCCTGCCAAAAATCATCAGTCCGGTGCAAGAGGCAGGACATAGAGAGAACAGCATCGAAATAAAGTAACGAATGAAGCGGTTCGGGCGGGTGGCCAGAGTGACGTTCCGGTTGACGGTGGATCGCAAGCGGGTGGAGTCGCGGTCACTTTCCACGACCCTGCAAACCCGGGCCGCCGCGTCGGACTTGCAGCGTGACACCACCATCCGTAGGGTCGAGGCATGCCTCAACCCTACGTTAGGAGCAACCGGAAAATCGAATCCTCAAGCCGAAAACAGGTTGACAACCGACTCCGCTGGGGCATTAACAAGTAAGTGAAGGCGTGCCTCCGAGGCCGGCCCAAGAAGTCCAGCCCACAGATCTCCCCGGCGACCGATCTCTGGGACCAGTCGAAAACCAAGCGCCGCCCGAAAGTGAGCCAGGTGAATCTACAAAAAAATGAGAGTATTGAAATGCAAAAAAGTGATGATTATTACGAATCCCCTTATTCATAACACAGACGCGCAAAAAGTGAGCATGTTTAGGAAGTCGGTGAATGAATGAGCAACCTTGCCGCGCAGTCGACGACCAAAAGTCGTGCCGGTTCAACGAGTAGGACGCGACACGCAAAAAAACAGACTCAGGCAGTTATACTTGCTTTGCAACGGCACGAAGCCCCCAACCGTACACAATCCCCAATTGTGAACGGTTCTGTGAATGCTTTCCTCAGCACTGCGAAGAACCATGTCTGCCCTTAGCGGTCAAAATCATCGGTATCCGATGGCGCGATGAACGATATTCCGACACTGAAAACGAAACGACTGACGCTAAGGCCCTGGCGCACTTCCGACGCCGAGGCCGTGTTCGCCTATGCAAGCGACCCGGAAACGACGCGCTATATGGTCTTCGACACGCACACGTCGATCGCCGACTCGCGAGAATTTCTGAGTCGTGCGCCGACGTCGGAAGAATATGGCTTTGCCGTCACGGTCGATGACGACGATATCGCAGTCGGCGGGTGCGGAATTCGCCCCACGCCGCAGCACCGAAAAGCAGAGGTCGGATATATATTGCATAAGAGCATCTGGGGAAACGGCTACGCGACCGAGCTGACCCGCGAGTTAATTCGCCATGGTTTTGAAGACCTGAACCTTGGCCGCATTTATGCACGTACCGACGAACGAAATATAGGAAGTGTTCGCGTCATGGAAAAAGCGGGAATGACTTATGAAGGCGTTCTGCGGGAAGACATGGTGCTTCGCGGCGAGCCGTGCAATCACTTGATGTATTCAATTTTGCGCAGTGAATATGACGCGATGCGAGCATTGGTCTGCCGAGAAATCGCGACGCCGGTCGGCACCCTTTACGCTGCCGCTTCGGCAGCCGGCCTCGTGCGGCTCGACTTTGAGGAAGGGCTTGCGACCGATGCGCCAGGCGACGCGTCGCTTTGCAGAGCGCACCTGGACTCGATAGAAGCGGAGCTTACGGCCTACTTTGCCGGTGACCTTCGCGCGTTCACGACCCCGGTGGTTTTCGTCGGAACTGCATTTCAGCGTATGGTTTGGAACGCCCTGCGGTCCATACCCTATGGAGTGACCATCACCTACGCACAGCTTGCGACCGCGATCGGAAGTCCGGCAGCCATTCGGGCAGCGGCGGCAGCCAATGGGGCTAACCTCCTCTCCATCATCGTGCCGTGCCACCGCGTGATCGCCTCCGACGGAAAGATGCAGGGATACCGTGGCGGCGTGGAGCGCAAGCGGTTTTTAATCGATTTCGAGCGGGGCCAATCGGCGCTCTTCTAAAGCAATCGCCTAGCCACAACTTTGTGGCGTCCTTCAGGAAGCGTTAGGTAGGTTCGGGCTCCGTCACTGATGGGGACGACGACCTTGCCATTTAGGGTGACATGGTCACTCATGGGAAAGATCGCTTTGGCCGTGGCTCCAGGAGGGATTGTTGCGTCGAGCTCGAAGCCGGCCTTCGTGTTCCACTTGACTTCTATGCGGCCGCGTGGCGTGTCGAGCCAGCCCTCGGCGTGCTCGAGGTCTCCGATTTCCGGTGCTATGAGAATGTTCTTCCAGCCGAAAGAGCCTGCTTCCTGGCGAATGCCCAGCACCCATCCGTGAAACCACTCCATGACGTGCCCGAGCATGCAGTGATTGAGCGAATTGCTTCCCACGGTGATGGCATCCCACGTCTCGGGCATCGCCGTTAGCCCTTTCGCGAGGATCCCGCCGTAGCTGCCCAAACCGGTGCGCGAATAAACCTTGTGCAGAACGTCCGACCTGCCTGCTTCAGCCACAGCACGAATAAAGAGTAAATGGCCAGCATCACCGGACGTTTGTTGATAATCCCGCTTTTCGAGGTCGTCGATAATGGCTTGTAGGACGGCCTTGCGATCCTGTTCGGGCACGAGATTTGCGCAGAGCGCCATCGCGTTTGCGGTTTGCGGGCTGCCGCTGTTCTTGAATGTCTTTTTGTCGCCGTCGTAGAAGCGCTGTAGGAACGCAATCTTAACTTTATCGTACATTGCGCGGTACTTGGTTTCGTCCGACGGCCGGCTTAGTGCCCTTGCGGTTTTTGCCGCCGCATCGATGCACATCGCCCAGCATGCGGTCGCGGACAAATCGGTGGGTGTGAATCGGCTAGGCCCAGGGGATTGGCCGTGGCCGTAATCGTACCAGTCGCCCAACATTCCCGGGGCGATGCCATCGGGAGAAACGCTGTCGATGTGATCGACGAAGCGTTTCATCATTTCGTAATTGTCGGTGAGGAACGATTTATCGCCGTACCACTCGTAGGCTTGCCACGGCAATAAAACGCTCGCTGCCCCCCATTCCACAGTAAACGCATAGAGGTCGTCCGGCGGACGCATGAGGTATCTCGGAGCGACCGTGAGTACGCGCCCGTTTTGCAATTGCGCATCTCGCATATCCATGCAAATTTTCTTAAACCAGTCACGGCAATCGTAATTGTAAGCAAAGGTTCGCGCTAATAAGTGCGCGCATTCCAGCCAGCCGAGCTTTTCGCGGTGCGGGCAATCGGTAAGCACAAAACTCATGTTCGATCGCATCGCCCAATCGACCAATGAATGTGTTCGGTTGTATAGGTCGCTGCTGCTTTTGAAGGCGCCGGACTGAATGTTGTCCGTGCGCACGTGGACCATTTCGATGCTCTCGATCACCGGAAGGTTCTTGGGGTTGTCGTAGCCTTTCGGTACTGCGCCGGTTAGCTCGACATATTGGAAACCGTTGTAGTGGAACAACCACTGATGAGTCTCGGGCCGGTCGCTTCCTATTACGTAAGTAAAGGTGCAATCCCGCCCCCACAAATTGAGCTGCTGCACTTCCCCGCTCTCGGACATCACTTCCGAGGGTTTCAGCCTGACTACTTGGCCAGTTTGGCCCCTGACATTAAACCGCAAGATAGCCATCGCGTTTTGTGGAAACACATAGCTGTAAACGCCAGGTTTGGGTTGGCGCACCTCAGTCGGGCGGAACGCTTCCTTTTCTATTAGTTCCGGCCAAAACTGTTTTGTGATTTCCGCGTTAGGTGGTTTCGCCACAATCGCCGCTTTCCAAAGAGAATCTTCGTAGGATGGTCTATCCCAACCATGCGGAATGGTTACCGCATTAAAATCCTCGCCCGCATAAATGTGAGAGAAAACAACGGGGCCGGTCGTCCATTTGGTTTCTGTACCGCTCTTGACAACGTAGGTTTCGTCGTTTGAATCTGTCACTTCGAGTGCATAACGCAACAGATATTGATTGCCCTGACTAAAGTCAGGCATAGCATCGCCCTTCACTGCGCGATTTCCGGGCGGCTGAGTTACGACCCAGAAACCATTCCCGAGCAGGAATCCCAACGCATTCGGGCCGTACTTTATTTTGCCCGTGACATCGAATTCCTGATAGAAAATCCGCTTGTCGTATTCCGACCAGGCCTGGTTAATCGCCGCCTTACCGACACGCTCGCCATTGATCGAGGCTTGGAAATGACCAAGGCCAATCACGCGGAGCGTCGCTGTCTTGACCGTTTGCGCAAAGAACTCGCTTCGGAAAACTGGGCTGCTCTCGTAACTAACCGCTTTCAACCTCCAGGGGTCGACCGATGCGGGGCCGAGGTCGACCACCTCTCCACTTTCCGATTGCCACGATTGATCGGTCACGATGACACGGCCACCGATTTCGAGGGAAGCAATAAACCCTCCTGGGTTCTTTGTGCCGCCCGCAACGTCGTTTGTCGCGATTACTCTCAACGTGTTTGCGCCTTGCCTGGTTAGCAAGGAGACCGACGTTGGGCTTCTCCAGTCGTCCGAAGATGCCTCTTCCTTACCGTTCAGATAGACCTTGCAGCGGTTGTCGCAAGAAAAGGTCAGAGACACATTGCGCCCGTCGGTCGATTCGAATGTGCGGGTGAGCACAACAGTTCCCGCCGGCGCATCCTCTGCTGTCGGCACGACGGCACCCGTTTTCGCCCAGATCCACCGGGCGGATTCGATTGCGCTCGGCTTGGAAGGCACGGTGAGCCAGGCAGCGCCGTGGAAAGGGTCGTCGGATGTAATCGAAATCGCCATGAGGAGGGCTGCGAGCATCGCGTTCGAGGATACTCGGTATGATTCGAAGCCGTGTCTCGCAAACGACTCCTCAGCGGCATGCAGCCTACGGGCACCGGCAAGCTGCACCTCGGCAACCTAGAAGGCGCCCTGCGCAACTGGGTGAAGCTGCAAGACGAGTTCGACATGTTCTGTTGCGTTGTGGATTGGCATGCGCTGACCACGATGGTCGAGAACACAGCGGGCATTCAGGACGCGTCGATCGAAGTGGCGATCGACTATCTTGCGGCTGGATTGGACCCGAGCAAGACGGCGATCTTTTTGCAGTCGCAGGTGAAAGAGCACGCCGAGTTGCACCTGCTGCTGAGCATGGTGACGCCGCTTGGCTGGGTGGAGAGGGTGCCGACGTTCAAGGAGAAGCGCGACAACCTCACTGGAGAAGCAGACGCCAGCTACGGGCTGCTCGGGTATCCCGTGCTGCAAGCGGCGGACATCTTGCTGTATCGGCCGTTCGGCGTGCCTGTGGGCAAGGACCAGGTTCCGCACCTGGAGATCACCCGGGAGATCGCGCGTAGGTTCAACCACTTGTTTGGGCCTGTGTTTCCCGAGATCGAGAACGTATTGAGCGAGACGCCCCAGATGATGGGCCTGGACGCTCGCAAGATGAGCAAGAGCTACGGCAACGCGATCTACATCTCCGACAGCGAGGGAGAGACCGCCAAGAAGATCATGGGCGCGTTCACAGACCCCACCAAGATGCGCAAAGACGACCCCGGCCACCCGGAAGGCTGCGCCGTGTGCAGCCTCAACCGCGTCTATAACGAAAACTGGGAAATCACCTGGAAGGAGGATGCCGAGGGACTTCGCGGGTGTGTACAAAATAAGCGTGAGGCAGCCGAAGTTGTGAACGCGGCGCTGGCGCCGATGCGTCAGAAACGTAAGGAATTGGAACAAGACCGGGGCCAAGTGCTTCGAATCTTAGAGAACGGTGCCGATCGTGCCCGCAAAGTTGCGGCGCAAACGATGGCGGAAGTTCGCAAGGCAATGCACTTGCCCTAGTTTATGAAAATGATAAAGGCGATTTATTTCGATTTAGACGACACGCTCTGCGCTTATTGGGCGGCATCCCGCAAAGGTTTGCGAGCGACATTCGACGAAGCCGGCTTAAACGGTGAGACCGAGAAGGCCGTCGAGGCGTGGCGCAAGGTGTTCGAGACGTTTTCGCCCGAAGTGAAGCAGTCGCGCTGGTACGAGCGCTATCTCGAGACCGGCGAGCCGACGCGGACCGAGCATATGCGGCGCATGCTTAGCGAGATGGGCATTCCGGACGATAAACACGCCGCAAAGCTCAGCGAGCGGTACGCATTTTTCCGGGACAAGAACCTCTGCCTTTTCGACGAGGCTCCGGAGGTTCTTTCTTTTTTGCGCGGCAAATATAAGTTGGGATTAATCACAAACGGCCCCGCGGATATCCAACGCCAGGAAATTGCGACACTGGGAATCGAAAAGTATTTCGACCAGATATTGATCGAGGGCGAATTTAAGATCGGCAAGCCGCATTTGGCAATCTTCGACGACGCGCGAAATAAATGGGGCTTCGAGCCGGATGAAATGCTGTTCGTCGGCAACGCCTTCGAGCACGACGTGCAGGGCGCGAAAAACGCCGGCTGGCACGCGATTTGGGTGAATAAAGACGGCGAGATTAACCCGGGGACGGAGCCGCAGCCGGATGCGACGATCACGGATCTGTGGGACGTCGTTTCGTGGCTGGGCTTGGAAAAGCCGAGCGCGCAGCGCGCTGTCCGTCGCTGACCGAGCAGCGGCTCCTCACAGTCCTCTCAGTTTCTTGAGCGCGCGTTCGGCGACCCGCTTAAGAATGCCTTCCGCTCCCTCCGCGACGCGCTCGATATCGGGTATGGCTCGCGGATCGCCGATTCTTTCGAGGACTATAACGGCCTGCCAATGCATCTGCTCATCTTCGGGGCGGCGGAGAACGGCGATTGCGACATCATACGCCCGCGTCTTACTCTTTTCCGGAAGCACGGACAAGAGATTTCCGCGAACCCGCTTGCTCTCCACCGGGTCCATCACGAGCGAGAAAATTGCATTCGCGTAATTCGTGTCGTAACGATAGACTTCCCTGCCTAAACTGCTCCTTTGATCGGGATTCGCCGATTTATCGAGGATAAATTCCGTGATCAAATCTAGGTGCTGCAGAGAGCCCAACTGAGCAAATGCCTTTAGAATAAACAGTCGCTCCTCGGCATTCGCCTCCGGCAACCGTTTTTCTAAATAAGGCAACGCACGGCTGTCTCCGGTCCAGCCGATGGCCTGCAAGATCTGGCCGCGTTCCCACGCCTCGTCCTCGAAAGACATATTCCACGCGATCAATTTGTCGAACGCGTCGGGAGATTGGAGTGCAGCCAAAGCAAGGATCGCCCGCAGGCGTATTTCGGGATCGTTGTTTTTCAACCACTTACGAACCCGATTGCGCAGCGCATCCGAATCCCATAGCTTTTGAACGGACTTGATTCTCGCCGCTTCTTCGGCGCTCGTCGCTACCAGATTCCTGGCGGTTGATCGCCCGATCGGTCCGTTCACGTTCTTGACGATTTCGAGAGCGTACTTGGCGGCTTTGGGCTCATCGAGCAGGGCTCTCATCACGGCGTCGAATTGCTCCTTGGCTAGCGGTGTCGTTCCATAACCGCCCATCCAGCCGAAGTTGCTAAGGATGTAAGCACGAACGCCCGCATGCCGATCGTTGACCGCCATGTGTAGAACTTTCCTTAGAATTTCGGGTTCGCGCGTTCGGAGTGCCATGAAGCCGATAGCGATTTGGCGGTTCACCGGGTCGCTGTCGTCCAGGAACGGCTCGACCTGCTCAATCGTTGCGGGAATGCCCTCGATCCACAACGCGGCTGTTAGAGCTCGATAGCGAAGCTTGGGATCATCTGATACACGCAACTCCCAGAGCAACGCTTTCGCTTCGACCGGAACCGGGCGATGCGTATTTGCCACCACCGCCGAAAGAAGCGACGCAGCATGAGATCGGCCCGGGCGCGGGCCGGAGATCGCTTCTTTCAACAAGATGCGGTAGGCGGGCATGCCGAGGAAGTAGAGGGAGCGAATCGCCTCTTCTCTAGTTTCGGGTTGCTGCGAAAGCTCGGTCAACAGCGGCACGTGTCGCGAATCGCCTGTTTGGCCGAGCGCCCAAATCGCGTAGTGTTGCGTGGCGAGGTCGGTCGACCGGGTGTCGGAGACCAAGCGAGCCACGTCTCCTTTCAGGAGCAACTCCGAGGCTCTCATCATCGCCACTTGGCTGTCAGGCCCTTGCCCGGAGGCGATGAGCGCGAGTGCGATTAGCTGAAGCACTTCAGAATAAATTGTACTACAAGCGCAAGCTAGCTTTTGACACGAAAGCGCGACCATGGGTCGCGCACTCCAAAAAGGTTCGCCCGGTTACTAGAAAACGCTAGCGGTTTTCTATGTGGATCACTGATGCGTGGCCGGGCCGCGGTGGGCCGGGGGGGATCATGCCCTTCAGGTGGTCGTACTTTTTCGCTAGCTTGGGCATGAACGGCCGCATCGCGAGTTGGACGACCAGGGTGACCACGAACACTGCCACAAAGGCGACGAACACTAAGCCCAGGATTCCGATAACCGTAAACAGTGTCTGCATACAACTAACATACGCCGGTTTCAAGCGTGTTGCGGTAACATCGGGACCTAATTCCCGCACTCCGTCAACGACGCCGGGCTGCATTCTTACGAAAGCCCATGCCTGAAAAACGCGTTTATCTCTTCCGCGAAGGCGCCGCCGATATGAAAGACCTCCTCGGGGGCAAAGGCGCCAATTTGTGCGAAATGACCAATATCGGTCTTCCGGTGCCTCCTGGCTTCACGATCACGACGGACGCCTGCCGCGATTACTACAAGCACGATGCTACGTTGCCGGCGGGGCTGATGGACGAGGCCCGCGCCGCGATGGCTTCTGTCGAAGGGGACCTCGGCAAGAAGTTCGGCGACGCCGTCGATCCGCTCTTGGTGTCAGTTCGATCCGGCGCGAGGTTCAGCATGCCCGGAATGATGGACACGATTCTGAATCTCGGGCTCAACGAAACGACATTGACGGCTGTCGCAAAGGCGGGCGGAGACGCTCGATTCGCGTGGGACTCGTATCGCAGATTTATCATGATGTTCTCGGACGTCGTCCTGGGAGTACCGAAGCACGACTACGACGAGGTCTTCGTCGAGTATCGAAAGGGCAAGGGCTACGCCAACGACACGGAAATGACGACAGATGACCTAAAGCATATGTCGCAAGTGTTCTTGGCCATTACCAAAGATCGCACTGGGCGCGACTTCCCCACCGATCCATGGGAACAGTTGGAGCTTGCGATCGAATCGGTATTCAAAAGCTGGAACAACGAAAGGGCCGAAACCTATCGGCGTCAGGAAAGAATTCCAAGCGACATCGGCACTGCGGTTAATGTTCAGGCGATGGTGTTTGGGAACATGGGAGACGATTCAGGAACGGGTGTTGCCTTTACTCGCGACCCTTCAACCGGAGAGAAGACACTCTACGGCGAGTACCTCATTAATGCGCAGGGCGAAGACGTCGTTGCCGGAGTGCGCACGCCTGTGCCAATCTCCGAATTGCAAAGACAAATGCCGGCGGTTTATGACCGCTTCGTTGAGATTGCCGGCGTTCTCGAAAACCATTACCACGACATGATGGATTTAGAGTTCACGGTTGAGAAGGGTCGGCTGTTTATGCTTCAGTGCCGCGCAGGCAAGCGCTCCGGGCCGGCGGCTGTTCGCATCGCGGTCGAGATGGTCGAGGAAAAGATGATCGAAAAGAAGGAGGCGGTTCAGCGCGTGACCGCAGAACACCTCGATCAATTGATTCATCCGCAGGTCGATCGCTCAAGTTCTGCAACGACAAAGATCGCAACCGGCCTGGCGGCGTCACCGGGCGCCGCCGTCGGCATCGCGATCTTCGATGCCGACACCGCCTCAGAGCGGGGCATTGCCGAGAAAGTGATCTTGGTTCGGGACGAAACGAACCCGGACGACGTGCACGGCATGATCGCCAGCCAGGGCATCCTCACCTCCCGGGGCGGCAAGACGTCTCACGCTGCGGTCGTCGCTCGCGGATTCGGGACGCCGTGCGTTGTGGGCTGCGAAGCCATCTCAGTCGACACGAAGAACAAAAGGTTTACGGTGGGGTCGACGACGATCTCGGAGGGAGATTGGATTTCCATCGACGGCTCAGACGGAAGCGTTTATACCGGCCAGGTTGACCTCGTCGACGCTGAAATCGGCGGGCAGTTCGGAACGCTCATGGCTTGGTGCGACGAGTTTCGCCGCATGGGTGTGCGCGCCAACGCCGATAATCCGCGCGACGCGGAGAAAGCCATTGAATTCGGCGCTGAAGGAATCGGCCTTTGCCGAACCGAGCACATGTTTTTTGAAAGGGAGCGGCTGCCGATCGTGCAGCGGATGATTCTTACGAAAGACGAAAAGGTGCGCCAGAAGTGCCTTGACGAATTGCTCGAATACCAGCGCGAAGATTTCGAAGGAATTTTCGAGGTGATGGACGGCAAGCCGGTTACCGTTCGTTTAATCGACCCGCCTTTGCACGAGTTTCTCCCGGCTCATGACGAGCTACTGGTCGAGGTTACACGGCTTTCCGATCAGCTGTATAACGGAAAGGACGTCTCTCTGCAACTGCACGATAAAGAGGCACTGCTGCACGAAGTGGAAGCCATGCGCGAATCGAATCCGATGCTCGGACTTCGCGGTGTTCGACTCTCGATTCTAATGCCGGGCATCGTGGAAATGCAGACGCGCGCAATTTTGCAGGCTGCGATTAATGTCGGCGAGCGCGGCATCGATGCTCGGCCGGAAATTATGATTCCGCTTGTTGGACACGTTAATGAGCTGAAGGTGGTTCGCGAGCAATTGGAGCGCGTCGCCCACGAGACACTTTCAAGGGCCGGCAAAAATGTCGCATATAAATTCGGCACCATGATTGAAATTCCGCGAGCTGCCCTGACAGCGGCGGAGATTGCCGGGCACGCAGAATTTTTTAGCTTCGGCACAAACGACCTAACTCAGACGACGTTCGGTTTCAGCAGGGACGACGCAGAGGGCAAGTTCCTCAAAACTTATGTGGAAGACAAGATTCTGCCGCGGAACCCCTTCGAGACTATCGACCGCGAGGGCGTTGGTCTCTTGATGAAAATGTGCGCAGAAGCGGGGCGCAAGGCGAGCCCGGGAATCAAATTGGGGATTTGCGGCGAGCACGGCGGCGATCCCGAATCCATCGACTTTTGCGAAGAAATTGGGCTCGACTACGTGAGTTGCTCTCCGTTCAGGGTTCCAATTGCCCGCCTATCGGCAGCGCAAGCAGCGCTTAAAAGAACATAAAAATTGGGCCGACGCTCGGGGAACTGAACGCCGACCCCATGTTGGAAACTTGGTCCACCTATGTTGTACCAAACTTTTCGACTTTAGACTACAGCAGTTATACTGGGTTTCTCATCCTTTCGGGTGATTCCACGCTCAAGCGCACCGAAATCCACCGCATTTGCTTACCAATGGGTAGGCTTTTTTGATCTTGACGAGGGCATTAGCGCTTCTTGTCCTTGGTGGCGTGGCACTGCTTGGCGGCGGTGGTCCCTCCATGGTCAACACATTCGACATCTGCGTATACGGCGGCACGTCTGCCGGCGTCATGGCTGCGGTCGCCGCCGCCCGCCAGGGCCGAAGCGTCGTGATTGTCGAACCCTCGACGCTACTGGGGGGCATGTCCTCGAGCGGCATTGGGCTGGTGGACCGGGGCGATGTGGCCACGATCGGTGGCTTGGCCCTGGAGTTCTATCGCAAGCAGGAAGTCTTTACGAAAAAGAGATCGCTTGGCGACTTGAGCCGAGTATCGCTCAGAAGGTGTTTGAACGGTTGGCCGCGTCTGAGGAGAACATACGAGTATTCCGCGAAACCCGCGTGGAAGAAGCAGATCTCTCAGGCAAACGGATCCAGTCAATTTTCGTTAGTTCCGGCATACGGATCAGGGCAGACGTCTTCATCGACGCCTCTTACGAGGGCGACCTCATGACGCTTGCCGGCGTCGGCTACACCGTGGGGCGAGAATCCAAAGCCGCGTACGGCGAGTCACTTGCCGGGATTCGCCCCAAGACCGCGAAGCACCAGTTCGAGGGTTTTGTCGATCCTTACAACAAGAAGGGAAATCCATCGAGCGGACTATTGCCAGGGGTATCGGCAGAACCGATGGGTCGCGAGGGTGAAGCAGATGGGTCCCTGCCCGCGTACACATACCGGCTCTGCTTGACCAAACGGACCGGCAACAAGGTCGAAATCTCGAAGCCTTCCAATTACAATCCGAGCAGGTACGAGCTGCTGGCACGCCATGTCGCCGCGCAGAAGAGTGCCGGCATCACCGTTACTCTGCGGGACCTAGTTCAACTGGACTCTCTTCCAAATGGAAAGTTTGATCTCAACAACCGCGGACCCGCATCCATCGACCTTATCGGGGCATCGAAGGGGTATCCGGAAGGAAGTTTTGCAGAAAGAGAACTCGTCGAGAAACAGCACGAGAGCTATATTCGTGGACTGTTCACTTTTCTGCGGACTGATCCTCGTCTTCCGCAGCGCCTGCGGTGGGAGGCGAAACAGTTCGGCCTTGCCGCCGACGAGTTCCAGGCGACCGGTGGTTGGCCCCCGCTGCTCTATGTTCGCGAGGCTCGGCGAATGGTGGGCGAGTACGTTGTAACTCAAGCCGATTGCGAAGGCAAGGTGAAGCCATCAGACTCTCTCGGCCTTGCTTCCTATATGATCGACTCTCACAATTGCAGAACCTTGGCCGTAGACGGCCGCGCGCGCAACGAAGGCGATATGCAGATGCGAACGCCTGGGCCGTTCCCCGTCCCATACCGGGCCGTCACGCCAATCCGCCAGGAATGCGAGAACCTCCTTGTGCCCGTCTGCCTGTCGGCTTCGCATGTTGCATACAGCTCCATTCGCATGGAGCCTGTCTTCATGATCCTCGGCGAATCGGCAGGGATCGCAGCAGCCATCGCAGCCGAGTCCGGGGTTGCCGTGCAGGACGTCGAACCTTCACAACTAAGGTTCCTCTTGCTCCGAGCGGGCCAGATACTGCGGCCGCCAAAGCCGTAAAACCGGTAAGCCCGGTGCGCAAAACGCCAACTTGTGAGATACAATGAAGGCATCACAACTTTTAGGAGGACGTGAGCCGTGAAATTTAGTCGCCTGTTCTTATCTTTTGCCTTAGTTGCCGCTGCCTTGACTTCAACCGCCTCGACATGGATCGAGGGTGCGGGAAATATCGGGGACGCCACGTCACTGATGCCCGGCCAAAATACGATCGGGGATACCGGATCGCTTAAATCGATTCAGGGTCGATTCCAGTTTGACGACGTGGACGTCTACAAGATCAAAATCACCGATCCGCAGACCTTCAGCGCAACAACCGTTGGCCTCGCCGGGTTTCTGGACACACAGATTTTTATCTTTGACTCGACGGGCCGAGGAGTCACTCATAACGATGACGACCCGTTGACCAACTCGATCCAGTCGACGGTTACGGGGCAGTTTGTAACGGCGCCCGGTGACTACTACCTGGCCATTACGCAGTACAACCGGGACCCGCAGAGCGCGGCCGATCGCTTCCTATGGAACAACGCTCCCTTCAATGCAGAGCGACAGCCCGATGGACCGGGGGCAGCGGAGGTCTGGACGAAGTGGACCGACGAGCCCCTACTGGACGGCCCCTATGAGATTCAATTGACCGGCGCAGACTTCGCTGAAGTCGGCACCACACCTCCACCCCCGTTAGAGAATATCTGGACCGAGGCATTCGACGCGGGTTCGCTGCTCCCCGGGCAGCCGACTGTAGGTGAGGGCCTTCTCGTTCGAATCAACGGAGCCTTGTCAAATGCGAACGACGTGGACATTTACGCTATCAGAATCGATTTTCCCGAGCAGTTTCACGCTTCCACGATTGAGCTCGTGGACTTTGACACCCAACTGTTCCTCTTCGATTCGCAGGGCAAGGGCGTGACATTCAACGACGATGACCCGGCCATCACGGGTAGTTGGTCGCACATCACAGGAAGGTTCATCCTAGTGCCGGGAACTTACTACCTTGCGATTACTCGTCGGGATCAGGACCCGCGGAGCGCGACTGGCGACATTTGGCTCGACGAACCGTCGACGACCGAAAGGATGCCGGACGGGGCGGGCGCCCCAGATCCCTTGTCCGTCTGGTCGCAGACCGGAGGAGGTCGAGTCAGCACGTACTCCATCAGCCTAACCGGCGTAAGGTTCAGCATCGAAGGCTTCACGATGGTGCCGGTCAGCGACTACGAACTCGTGCGCGGCACCCCCGTCTCCGGCGGGATGTTCGAGTTTGCGGAGAGCGACGACGTGTATACCGTCATCGCCCCCGGAATTACGTTCAGCGTGGGTCAGGATCCTATTCTCGCCGAGTTCCTTGCAACTCTGCCGTTAGGTAACCCAACCGCTCTGGAGATCGTTTGCGAGAGCAGAGGCAGTTCTTCGGGATTGAGGCAGATTCTCGAGGTATTCGACAACGTTGCACAGAATTGGGTGATCATCGACACAAACCAGACACCGTCAGGGGGTGATCCGGACCTTGCATTGGCGATCGATATTCTGGGAATCCCGAACGTCATCGGCCCGAGCAACAAGGTCCGCGCGCGCATTCGGGTGATTGCAAACGCTCCGATCTTCGCGTACCCGTGGAGATACTCGCTCGACCAATTGGCATGGCGGATTAGATCGCAGTAGATGGCCCAAACGGTCGCGGTTCTGCCGGGCGACGGCATCGGTCCCGAGGTCGTCGCCCAGGCTGAGCGAGCCTTACGTGCGGTTGCGCCTCGCATTGAATTCCAACATGGCCTTGTGGGCGGGGCGGCGTTCGATGGTGTGGGCACACCGCTCCCGGACGAAACCCTGCAGCTTTGCAAAAGTGCAGATGCGGTACTCCTGGGTGCCGTAGGCGGGCCCAAGTGGGATGCGCTACAGCCCGTCAGGATGCGGCCGGAAGTGGGTGCGCTGCTGCCCCTTCGATCGGAACTGAACTTGTACGCCAACCTACGTCCGGCACGCATGTTTAGCTCCCTGATGGATGCGAGCCCCCTCAAGTTTGGGCCCAGCGGGCCGATCGACCTCATGGTCGTCCGCGAATTGACCGGAGGCATTTACTTTGGCCGCCCGCGTGAGCGAAGCAGCGACGGTGAGACAGCTATCGACACGTGCCGGTACTCTAAAACTGAAATCAGGCGAATCGCGCACCGAGCTTTCCAGATCGCGAGGCGGCGCAAGAGACGCATTACATCAGTCGACAAGGCAAACGTACTTGAGACCAGCCGCTTGTGGCGGGAAGTGGTTTCGGAAGTCGCCGGCCACTACGCGGACGTGCAGTTCGAGTTCATGCTGGTGGACAACTGCGCGATGCAGCTTGTTCGCGACCCGGGGCAGTTCGATGTCATTCTCACCGAAAATATGTTCGGGGACATTCTTAGCGACGAGGCCGCTCAAATCACCGGCTCGTTGGGAATGCTGCCAAGCGCGTCTCTGTCGGACGAGACCGAGGGCGGCGTCTTCGGCATGTACGAACCCGCCCATGGCAGCGCCCCGGACATTGCCGGTCAAGGGATCGCAAATCCTATGGCTACGATCCTTAGCGCGGCCATGCTGCTCCGGCACAGCTTTGAAATGGGCGATGAAGCAGCTGCAATCGAATCAGCGGTCGACGCCGCGTTGGCTGCGGGTGTTCGCTCGAGAGATATTGGCGGCGTGGCGACCACTGTCGAAATCGGCGACGCCGTCCTGCAATCCCTGGTGGCCTAAAAGTCCACTGAGGTATTCTTTTGCTTCCGCCATGCCCTCGTGGTGAAATTGGTAGACACGCTAGTTTCAGGTACTAGTGCCGGCAACGGCGTGGCAGTTCGAGTCTGCCCGAGGGCACCACTTTGCTTGGTACGTAGACCGAAGTGCAAGACATCCAAAGCCTGCTGATTCAATTGTTCGCCATATTCGTGGCTGCACAGGTCGGATCGGAAATCGCAGTGCGGCTAAAGCTGCCGTCTGTAGTAGGCGAGATCGCAGGCGGTATCGCCATCGGTCCCCATGCACTAGGGCTGTTTCGGATCGTGGATGGCCACGCTCCTATGCCGTTCGAAATGTTGGCGGAAATCGGCGTGGTGTTCTTGATGTTTCATGTCGGACTCGAGACGCAGCTCAGTTCATTGAGGCGACTGGGAAAGCTGGCCGTGCAAGTTGCGCTTCTCGGCGTAGCGGTGCCATTTCTGTTGGGAATGGGTTGGGGATACTCAATGGGCTACGAGGTTGCGAAGCAGGCATTTATCGGCACAGCGTTCGTGGCGACGTCCGTGGCGATCACAGCACGGGTCCTCACCGACCTGAAGTCACTTCAGCGCAAGGAGGCGCGAGTCATCCTTGCAGCTGCGGTGCTCGATGACATCTTGGCGATGCTGCTCCTTGGAGCGGTTGTCGCCCTCCAACCCGCTGCGCTTGGCACCGGACCTTCGCCTATGGTGGAACTGCTCATATTGGCCGGACAGGCGATCGTGTTCCTTCTGGCGCTGACGGTTTTTCTTCCGAAACTGGTTCGGCGACATCACAAGGTGATCGATGCGCCTGCAAACACTAATTCTCCGTTTGTGCTCTCGATCGTCCTTTGCCTAGGTATCAGCGTTCTCGCCATGCAGATCGGGTTGGCGGCGATTATCGGCGCCTTTCTGGCCGGGACGCTGCTTGCGGAGATCGGTGAGCAGTATCACCTTGAGCGCCAACTGCGCCCGTTACTCATATTTCTGTCACCGTTCTTCTTTGTTGTTACGGGGAGCAAGGTCGACATCTCGATATTCAACGATCCGGCGATGATTCTTTCGGCGATTGTGGTTACGCTGCTTGCAGTCGTCGGCAAAGTCGTTGGCTGCGGATTCGCGGCTCGTCGCATGGGCAAGGTTTCGTCGCTCATCGTCGGCGTCGGAATGTCCCCGCGCGGCGAGGTTGGAATTATCATTGCTGCGCTCGGCTTGAAAGAAGGAATCTTTGAGGACGACATCTATGCGCTCATCATTGCGATGTCAATTTTGACGTCCGTCATTGCCCCGCCAATCTTGGCGTCGCTCCTTAAACGAAGTCCTTCCGACGGAACGACTCCTCGAGCGGCTTAAGCATTTCGTGCACCGTCCAGTCGAGCCGCAGAGGGGTTACTGAAACAAATCCTTCATTAATCGCATGCACGTCCGTTTCCACAATGCCGGTGTCCATTACGACGATGCCGCCCTGCCAATAGTAGGGTCTTCCCCAGGGGTCCTCCCTCTTCTCTACACGATCTTCGTAGATTCTTGTGCCCATTTTCGTGATGCGTGTACCCCGCAATTCGGGCCACGCTACATTGGGAACATTAATATTAATAATAGAATGCTTCGTCATCGGCGCATTCAGCAGGTTCTCAAAATTCTCGTCCAGCCATTGCTCGGCTGTTTCGTAGTGAAGCGGGGAATCTGAGACATATTGTGCGACGGATACAGCAAACGACCTGATCCCATTGATGGCACCCTCGAGCGCTCCGCCGACGGTGCCAGAGTAGGTTACGTCCCATCCCAAATTCGGCCCGTTGTTGATTCCGGAAATCACGAGGTCGCAGCCGTTGGGGAAATACTCGGTGAGGGCGACATTCACGCAATCGACAGGAAATCCGTCGACCTCGTAGGTTTCATGGCCGCCGTCGATTCCCACTTGACGAACGCGCAAAGGGTCGCGAAGAGTCATCGCATGGCTGCATGCGCTTCGCTCTCTGTCGGGCGAGCAAACCACAACCCTTCCGCGCTTTGCGGCAACGCGCGCCAGTCTCGACAGGCCCTCGGCGCGCACGCCGTCATCGTTCGTCAGAAGTATTTCCACTTGCTGGAGTGTACCGACCGGGCCGCTTCGTCCGGGACACAAAATAATACGAGCCGCCTTTGGCGGCTCGTATTTCGAATCACAAGTTAGACAGTGCTTACTTGCGGCGGCGTGCCAAAGCGAGGCCAGCGAGTCCGATGCCGATGGCAACGAAGGTGCCGGGCTCGGGAACAACCGAGGCGCCGCGAACGTCGACATCATCCAACGCAAAACCGAATGCCGAAACCGAGTTGTCGGTCGCGCCGCGGAAGCGAAGAATAAACGTGTCGCCCGCGCTTACTTGGATGTTGCCGGTCGTAGTCAGGTAGCCCATGTGGAAACCATTGAACGCGTCGCGACCGCCGATCGGGCTCTGATAGAACGTGCTAATGGGACCGTCATAGCCGTTGGTGACGAGGTTTGCAGGGCCGATGTCGACAAAGCCGCCGCCATTGACGTTGACCTCGACGACGACGCCGTCAAAATCCGCCTCCAAGTCGTACTGGCGACCGAAGGTCAGTGCAGGGGTGTTCAGGTCGGCCACCAAAAGCGGGCTGTCGAGATACGAGTCACTGATGTTGTCCAAGTCGGCGAAGAACCAGTTGTTCTGGCCGCTCTGCTGGTTGCCCGAACCGGTCTCACGGACCCACGGGTTTACGTAAAAGCCGGGACCCTCAGAGGTCGTCCAAACGTTTGCACCTTCGAAGTCATCGACGAAGTCGGCGTTTGCCGCGCCTGCGACAACGGCCAAACCTGCCAAAAGAATCAATTTTTTCATGTCTTTCCTTCCTTATCCTCTCTTTCGAGAATTGCAATTTTCGAATCGAGGGGAAACGCCCCTCATGATTCACACTGACACGATACGACATTTTGCGGGTGATATCCTCTTTTCACAAGAAAATCAAGTGTTTATACGGGGTAAAATTGCACCTGGGCTTGCGCCGCAAGCAGGGATGCAAGTATCCTTGAGACCGGTCTCAAGGATACTTGCGGCGCCGCAGCGTGGCCAGACAAGCAATACCAAGTGCAACTGCAACGAACGGCATCGGCTCTGGCACCACTGAAACCCCCGGTCACGAGCACATCATCCAGATAAAAGCCCTCCTCGGGCACCGAGTTGTCTGTCGCACCCCGGAATCGAAGGATAATGCTGTCGCCTACCATGACGGATTGCAAAAGAACGATTGATGTCAGGTAGCCCATGTGTTTTCCATGGAAGGCCTCGCGCCCGCCGATCGGACTCTGGAAGTCCTCACTAATTGGGCCGTCGTACCCGTTGATCTGGAACACGCCGCCAATCTCGACGTCCTCAAAGCCGGCTCCGTTCACGTTGACCTCTACGACGACGCCATCATAGAACTCCTCCATAAAGTACTGCCTACCGAAACTTAGGGTCGGAGCGTTCTGATCGGCAATCAAACTCGGACTGTCCAAGTAAGAATCGCTGATGTTAGCAACATCCTGGAAAAACCAATTGTTGCTCCCGCTTTGCGAATAGCCGATTCCGACCTGCAGAAACCACGGATTTATGAGCACACCCGGACCTTCCGACGTCGTCCACACGTTTGCGCCTTCGAAGTCGTCGCTGAAATCGGCGTACGCAGAGGCGGAAAGGGCAGCCAAACCTGCCAATAGAATCGGTTTCTTCATCTTCCTCATAGCTCAAGGCGAGCTGCAAAAACATTCGACACCCGAGAGCGGTTTCCTCTTTTCAGAGGAAACGCTCTCGTTCCATAGGCTATCAACGTTAGTGTCGTCGACGCGAATGGGCAAGCGCCAATAGCATTCCAGCGACGCAAACTAGTGTTGCAGGCTCGGGCACAACGTTCGTTGCAATGCCGCGAATGTCCGTGTAGCCGCCACCGCCGACGGCCGTGAAGGCTCCGGTTCCAGTGTTGATCGTGTACAACTGCTCCCGCGCGCCATAGAGGGTGCCGTCAGTCGCGAAGTCCATGCCCTGGATGTCTCCCGTCCCTCCAGCTGTGCTGACGTCGGTGCCTTGTCCGGTCGCGGAGTTGATCGTCAGTAGGCCAGTGTTAATGTCCCAACCGAACAGGTTTCCGCCCGCATCGACCGCAATTGCCTGCACGCCAGTGAAGCCGATGGAGCCGATCGGGGTCACCGCGCCGGTTCCAAGATCGATTGTGACCAAGTCGTCGTTGCCATTTTGAACGCCCCACATCGTGGAGCCGTCCCATGCCAAGCCACGCGTATCGCCGATCGTGGCGATGAATGTGGTTACAAAGGACCCGAAATTCCAGCTATAAAGATTGCCGGATCCGAACGTCGTACCATAAAAGGTCGCCCCAACAGACTCAAGCGAATTCCACCCTTGTACATCCAGGTTTCCGGCAGAAACGCCTGCGCCGGTGTTCGAGTCGATCACCGTGAGTTGTGTGTTTGCGAACGAGACGCCCCCAATTTCTTCAGAGAACGCCGGCGGTGTCAGCAGCATTGCTGCAAAAGCGGCGTAAAACAAACTCTTCTTCATTACTCTTTCCTCCTGTGGCAACAACCACACTTTCAATATATCCCAAATTGGAGCAGATGCGGTTAAGAAAGGACGAAAGCCTGAAATGGTCTAGGTTCTGAACAGAACCGACTCACGTCGGAACAAGCTCACGACGAGCCACAACGCCAGCGTGGCCAATGTGACTGACAGCGCAACCGTGATGCCGAGCGTCGTCGGATCGACTTTCTCAAGCAGCGCCTGCCGCAATACGGTTGCTGTGTTGAGAACGGGCACGAAAGCGATCCATGTACTGGTGGCGGCATCGGTGTAGCCGATGAACTGGCTCATCATCGCCGGGATAAGGACGAGAAAACTAGCGAGCGACAAATAGCCCTGGACTTCACGCTGGTTTCGAGCTATCGTGCTCAGTGCGAGCAGGCCCGCGGCAAACAGCACGATCAACGGAATGAGAGCGAGAGCGATGGCAAGGATCGACGTTGGAGACAAAGTCACCCCTCCCTCGAACATGACCTTCGTGATCTCCAAGTTTGAAAGCCCCATCCCAACAACGCCCAGTAGCGCAGAAAGCGTTGCGACCAAACTAACCGACGCCAGTGCGAGAAACTTACCGATCGCGATGTCTTCACGAGAGACAGGCGAAACAAGGAGCGTCTCGAGGGTTCCCCTTTCTTTCTCGCCGGCGACGAGGTCGCTGACTATCGAGAAGCCTCCATAGAATGCCCAGATGATGATGAGGTAAGGCAAGAAGCCGACAAGCATCGACCCGCCGAACGCTTCTCCCGTCTCAGCTTTCCTTTGCACGAGGGCGAAAGCGTCGAACGCCGCCGGATCGAGGTCGCTCTCCATTAGCCTGCGCTCTCTCTCGGCGCCTCGATAAGCCTCCAGAGCCTCCGTCACGATCTGGGTGGCGATCTGGCTGGTCTGCTCGTTCGGGTCCGAGACGACCGCGACCTCGGGTAGTTTGCCTTGCTCCGAAAGCGCCGCAAAGTTCGAAGGAAACTCGAGCACGACATCCGCGACCTGGGCCTTGAGAACATTGTCGACAGACGCCCCTGCAGGAAGCTCGGCGATCGTGAATCGGTTGGAAGTCCTGAGCGGCTCAAGAATGGGCGCTGCGGCCACCATGTCGTTGGCGAAAACGACGAAGCGCTGCTCCGTAGCGACCGCTCGAAAAACGTAGCCAAAAATCGCTAAGATCAATATTTCTACGAGCAACGGGCCAAGCACAGCCGAAAACAACACGCGCTTGTCGCGCGCGAATTCGAGCATCTCCTTCTTGTAAATCGCCAGCCAGCCTCTCATGCCACTTCCTTGACCAGATCGAGAAATACCGCTTCGAGGCGGTCCTGGCCGGTGAGGCTGCGGAGTTCGTCGAGCGATCCGATTGCAGCCAGCCGGCCTGAATGAATCACAGCGATACGATCGCAGAGCCGCTCGGCCTCACTCATGATGTGGGTCGAGAAAACTACGGTCTTCCCCGCTTCTCTCCGCGCCTCGATGAACTCCATGACGGTTTGGCTCGCAAGCACGTCGAGGCCCGCCGTGGGCTCGTCGAAGAAGAGAACCGGAGGGTCGTGCAGGATGGTTCGCGCCAAGCCGACGCGCTGCTTCTCACCGGTGCTCAGCTTGTCGCAGAGCCGGTTCTGGAATGACCCGATATTCAATAGATCGATGACGTAGGCCGTCCGCTCCTGCAAGTCGCGGGCCCTCATGCCGTGCAGTTTTCCGAAGTACTGGATGGTCTCCTTTGCAGTCAGCCGCTGGTACAGCGCGGTCGTCGTTGAAAGGAATCCTATATTCTTCCGCACTTCAGCCGGGTGATCAACGACGTCGTACCCTGCGACCGACGCCCTGCCGGCGGTTGGGCCGATGATGGTCGAGAGCATCCGCAGCAAGGTCGTCTTGCCCGCTCCGTTTGCTCCCAGGAGGCCAAAGATCTCGCCGGGCTTGCATTCGAACGAAACGTCGACGACGGCCCGGACAACAGATTTCTTAGCGCCAAAGAACGTCTTCGACAGGTTTTCAACGGTGATCAACGCGGGTGAGGCTACCCGATGCCGGTCCGTACCCGAACGCGGATCGCGTCGACGGCAGTATCCTGATGCCGTGGAGAAGTTGATTCTCGCGGCCCCTCGCGGCTTTTGCGCCGGCGTGGCCTATGCGATTGAGGTTGTCGACCTCGCACTCAAGGTTCACGGCGCGCCGCTCTACGTCCGTCACGCGATCGTCCACAACGAGTGGGTTGTCAAGAGTTTCGAGAAGCGCGGCGTAGTCTTCGTGGAAGACGTCGCCGACATTCCTTCCGGGTCGACCGTGGTGTTCAGCGCCCACGGCGTCAGCCCGGCGGTGCGGGAAGAGTCAAAGGAGCGCGACCTTCATATCATCGACGCCACCTGCCCACTCGTAACGAAGGTCCACAAGGAAGCGGCTAGGTTCGCCCGGCGTGGCTACACGATGCTCTACATTGGGCACCGCGGGCACGTGGAAGCCGAAGGCACCATGGGAGAGGCTCCAGACCAAATGATCTTGATCGACAACGTCGACGAGGCCGAGGCGGTTCAGGTTCCTGACGGCCCGCTATCGGTCGTAACGCAAACGACTCTAAGCGTGGACGAGGTCGAGAAGACGCTTGAGATTCTGCGCAGGCGATTCCCCCACTTGGAAACGCCGCAAAAGGAAGACATCTGCTACGCGACCACGAACCGACAAGGCGCGGTTAAGGAGCTCGCGAAGGCTTGCGACCTAGTTGTCGTGGTGGGTTCTCAGACAAGCAGCAACTCGAACCGTCTTCGTGAGGTAGCTGCCTCTTTCGGCGTTCCCGCATTCCTAATCATGTCGCCGGACGAAGTTCAAGCGGACTGGTCCAAGTACGAGACGGTGGGCGTAACGAGCGGCGCTTCAACTCCGGAGAGCGTCGTTGAGGCAATTGTCGGAAGACTGCTCCAGTTTAACGAGAATGCGATCGTGGAAACTTTAACGACGGTCGAGGAAGACGTCACGTTTTTACCGCCCCGCGACCTGATCGCGCAGGCGGACGCTGCCGAGTGATACTCCCCTTCCTCGCCATGCTGCAGACTCCTTTCGACCACCTCGTGGATGCTCCGCACCCGCTGTCTTATGCCTGCCAAAGAGGTACGCCGAAAATCGACGGAAAGCTCGATGAGGCCGCATGGGAAAATGCGCCGTGGACGAGCGACTTCGTGGACATCGAAGGCTCGTTAAAAGCGGCTCCGCGCTTCAAAACTCGGGCAAAGATGCTCTGGGACGACGACTACTTCTACATTGCTGCCGCAATGGAAGAGCCCCACGTCTGGGCGACGCTCACAAAGCACGACAGCGTGATCTTTCACGACAACGACTTTGAAGTGTTTATAGACCCCGACGGGGACAACCACAACTATTACGAGTTCGAGATCAATGCCCTGAACACGGGCTGGGACCTGAAGCTTCCGAAGCCGTACCGAGATGGCGGCCCGGCGCAGAACGAATGGGAGTTACCTGGGCTGAGAACCGCCATTCACATCGACGGCACGATCAACAATCCTGCCGATAAGGATCGAGGCTGGACGGTGGAGATTGCGATGCCTTGGGGCGCATTGGGGGGTCTGCCCCAGGCGGGTGGCCATTGGCGCGTGAATTTCTCGCGGGTCGAGTGGCAATTTGACATTGTCGAGGGCAAATACGTAAAGCGCCCCGGGATGCGTGAGGACAACTGGGTTTGGACTCCGCAGTGGGTGATCGACATGCACCAGCCTCAGATGTGGGGATATGTGCGATTCGAAAACGCCTCGGAAATGCCTAGGTTAGATCCGACACACCGGGCACGGATGCTTCTGCACCACATTTACTATCGACAGAAGGCATTTCGCGAAAAGAACGGCTCCTTCGCATCCAAGCTGACCGACCTGGAAATCGTCGTTCCGGACGGAATCTTCCTTCGTCCGCCACGCATCCATGTGAGGCGATCCGGGTTCGAAGCATCAGGAGTTGTCCAGGCGGGTGGTGGGCCAGTCGTGCTTTCGATTCGAGAGGACTCACTCATTCGGGTGCTAGAATCTTTGCCGTGAACGTTCCAGACGATCTGTTCTATACGAAGTCGCACGAGTGGGTGCGAATCGATGGCGAAATTGCCACTATCGGAATCACGGACTTCGCACAGAGCGAACTCGGCGACATCGTGTACGTCGACCTCCCTTCTCCGGGCCGTGCGCTGCAAGTCGGAGATAGCTTCGCTACGGTGGAATCGGTGAAGACAGTATCGGACGTTTACACGCCTCTTGCAGGCGAAGTCAGCGAAGCCAACGCCGACCTTGAAGCCGCGAGCGAGTTGATGAACAGCGACCCTTACGGCGGGGGCTGGCTGATCAAGATGACGCACTCCGGCGGACCCGAGGGCCTGTTGAGCGCCGCAGAGTATCTCACGCTCATTTCTGCCTAAAAGCGGCGGAACCAACGAGGCCGCTGCCCTGTAGGCTTAATGTTAGAATGAGGCCGTTCGCATAATTGTGTGCGATCTACAGGAGTAAGGAGAATCATGATGAAACGCCTGCCGATCTTTGCCGCTGTCTGCGGAATGCTTTCCGCCCATTCAAGCGCACCTGCGCAGTCGTTCGGCCCTGCCGGGGCCTATTTTGTGGAAGGGTACGTCACCAGCGGTCTCAACAATCCAACGACGATGGCCTTTGTAGACGAAGACACAGTTCTCATCTTCGAGAAAGGTACAGGAGTCGTTCAGAGGGCGGTCAACGGTGTGGTCACGAACGTCGCCATCGACCTTCCAGTTAACGCTTCCAGCGAACGGGGCGGACTCGGCATCTGTATCAGCCCGAATTTCGACGTCGACCATCACGTTTTCCTTTACTACTCACACGCTAACGTGCAGGGCGGAGCTTGGACGGGCAACCGCGTCGAGCGATTTGTTTACAACACCGGGCCAGGAACGCTGACATTCGACCAATCCATCATTACTTTTGCCCAGGACCCAGCTCAGAGCAATGGCGCAAACCACGACGGCGGGATTATCATGATCGGCCCTGACGATAAGCTTTATGTGATTACGGGAGACCTCAATCGCGGGCGATTCTCCAATCCACGCATCGAGCAGAATACCGGCACGACCAATGCCGCGGCCGTAGGCGGAATACATCGGCTCAACTTAGACGGCAGTGTTCCTTCTGACAACCCATTTTTCGCACACCCGAACGCTACCATAAGATCCTATTGGGCATACGGGATACGCAACTCTTTTGGAATGACATTCGACCCGCTGACAGGTTTTATTTGGTTCAGTGAAAACGGCCCCCTCGTTTACGACGAGGTTAATGTTGTGCCAACGGCTGGTATGAACTCAGGGTGGCTTAAGCTTATGGGCCCCGATGCGAGAAATGCTGTGTATGGCGAAAACGGCAATACAAATTACAGTGCCGGCCAACTGACGATTCTCACAAATTCCTACTACCGAGACCCAGAGTTCAGCTGGCTCTCGACTATTGCACCGACATCGATGCTGGTGATGAACACACCAAAGGTTCGCGCTTCCGAACTGAACCAAATGCTTGTCGCCGACAATAACACCGGTTCGATTTACCTATTCCAAATGAACCCAGCCAGGGACGGTTTCGTCCTCGGAGGAGGAGTGGCGGACAAGGTGGCGGACAGCAACGCGGAAAGGCTACTGAACGTTTTTGGAACGAGCTGGGGCGTTACTACCGATTTTGATATCGGCCCCGACGGCTACATTTACGTGGTCAGCCTCTTTGGTAACCGAGTAAATCGTATCCGCCCGACGCTTGAGCACGTTGGGCCAAACACGCTAACGCACGAGCGTGGAAACGTAATTTCTGGCGGCCTAGCCGAGCTTCAGGCGAGCGATAATGCGCGCTTGGTAATGACACCCGGAATCGTGTTTTCAATTTCGCAAGCGCCGATCTCCTTTGAAGTCGCAACGACCTCTCCATTTCTAAATCCCGTTTCGTTCGAGTTCAATGTGGAGAGCCAAGCTTCCACTGGTTCCGTACGCCAGTACATAGAAATCGAAAGAGATGACGGCACTTTCGAAGAAGTCGACGCGACCAATATGCAGACAACGGACACAGATGTCGTCGTCACGATCAACACCAATACAGCCAACTATATCCGCGCCGACGGGACGATCACCGTTCGATTGAGCTATCGATTGGTCGCTCCCGCATTCAGCTTCCCGTGGCAGGCACGTATCGACCAAACCCTTTGGTCGATTCAAAGATGATAGGAGACAACGAATGAGATTCCGCAAAGTCGCTTTCCTAGCCGGTTTACTAAGCGGTGCTACCGCCTATTCGCAAAGCTTCACTAATACCGAGCTTTATTACACTACACACGTCAGCGGCCTGTCGGCGCCCGTCGCGTTCGAGTGGCTGAATAGCACGACGATGCTCGTAAATGAGAAGGTAACCGGCAAAGTCAAGATTGTTACTAACGGCGTCTACACCGGCGACGCGCTCGACCTCCCAGTTTCTTCCACGGGTAGTGACGAAATGGGGTTGTTGGGCTTGGCAAAAGACCCTGACTTTGCGTCGAACAATTTCGTGTACCTTTTCTATTCGCGGGCCACGGTGGATGCCGGCGCCTGGCTCGACGACCGGTTGGTGAGGTACACGTGGAACGGAACGTCGTTGGTGTCGCCCCAAGTGCTCTGGATCATGGGGCCGACAACCGAGTTTCCTAACCCAAACCTCTGGCACCACGGCGGTTACCTCAGAGTAGGGCCGGACGAAAAGTTGTATTTGCAGCGCGGCGATATGCTTCGGTTCGGCTGCATGGAAATGAACAATACGCCAACCGTCATCGGTGTCGCAGGTTGTATCTACAGGCTGGAGCTAAACGGTGCACCCGCTGCGGGCAACCCGTTCATTGCTAATGCCAATGACAATATTAAGAAGATTTGGGTGTACGGATTTCGAAACGGATTCGGGATGGATTGGGATCGCTCGTCTCAGAACTTGTGGTTCACAGAAAACGGCCCGGAAGTTTACGACGAAGTCAATGTGGCTGTACCCGGAATGAATAGCGGTTGGCGGCTTATCATGGGACCCGACTCCCGCAACGCCGCGTACAACAATAACAACAACACGCCGCACAACGCAAATGAACTCTACTACTTGCCTGGCGCGACTTACTCGGATCCGAAGTTCAGCTATTTAGCCCCAATCGGCGTTGCAGGGCTTGCCTTTTTTGGCAGCACTCGCTTTCTGGAATCGCCGAGCGTTTTCGATAACCTGGTGATGGGCTGCACAAACACAGGGAGGATCTACATGCTGCCTGTAGCCGCAGACCGTGAAAGCCTTATTGAAACGGGGCTGCTCGCGGACTTGGTAGCGGACTCGGGTGCAGAGCGCGACCTATGGTCGATCGGTGCCGGCTGGGGAGGCATCACCGACGCTCGGACTGGCCCGGACGGTTACCTGTATCTCTGCAGTTGGAACACCGGAAAAATTCAGAAGGTAAGGCCGAAATCCGATGCGGTCGCGCCCTTCGACACCAACATCATACGGGGTGTTGCCAGCGGCGGAAACACGTCCACGTCTTTGGATTTCCCGGATGACAACCGCTTAACCATGAAGCCCGGGATCGTGTTCAGCGTCGGCCAGGCTCCGATCGTTCTTGAATCTTTCGGCACGTCCCCTTTCCCCAATCCGTCGGACTTAGACTTCGTGATCGAGATAGGGGCCTCGTCGAGTTCCATTCGTCAGACTGTGGAGCTTTACGACTTCGTAGACCAACGATACGAAGTAATTGATTTCGAGAATGTCACAACTTCAGATGTAAGATACACAATTTCGCCGCCCGCACCCGTTTCGAACTTTGTGGAGGTCGGAACACGCGAGATGCGCGCTAGAATTTCCTACATCGCAACCGGGCCAATATTCTCAGTTCCGTGGCAAGCACGACTAGATATGATTCACTGGACGTGCGAGATCCCCTGATGGAGCCGGCTCAAGATTCTACCGCTCGGCAGCCGTCACAGAAGGCCGCCGAGCAAACAACATATATGGGGCTCCCGACCGGGCTCCCCGTAAGGAGAAATTGATGTTTCGAACGCTATCGTTTGTCGCCGCCTTATGCTTGATCGTGACGTCCGGCACGCAGAACCTGTTCCAGGAGGGACTATTTTACGAGCAGGTGGTGACTGGCCTCGTATCGCCGACGGCTTTCGAGTTCTTGGACGACGACACAATTCTTGTTAATCAGAAGAACACGGGTCAAGTTCTCGTTATCCAAGACAACGCTATCGCGCAAGTCGCCCTTGATCTGACAGTTTCCAATACCGGTGAGATGGGCTTACTCGGCATTGTGAAGCACCCCGACTTCGAAATCAACAACGTGGTTTATATCTACCACACATTCGCTCAGGCGGACGGCGGCGCATGGCAAGAGGATCGCTTACAAACCTATACTTGGGACTCCCAGAACAGAACGTTGACGCTTGCCGCAACCATTGCGACTTGGGGTCCAGAAGGCTGGCTCACGTCACCTTTTCATCACGGCGGATACATCAAGATTGGACCGGATCGCAAATTGTATGTTCAGCATGGCGATATGCGTCGCTATGGAACCATGGCCGTTAATGAGGACACGGGCGTCTCCGGTTCGAATGCAGCGATTTACAGGTTGGAGCTGGACGGCTCGGTTCCTGCCGACAATCCCTTTGTCTCCGAGTCGGACCTAAATTTTAAACGGGCATATGTTTACGGGATGAGAAATGCATTCGGCATGGCGTTCGATCCTCAGACCGGCAAGCTTTGGTACACCGAAAACGGCCCTGAAATCTACGACGAGATCAATATCGCCGAACCCGGGATGAATTCAGGATGGAGAAAAATTATGGGCCCCGACAAAAGGGATGCCTCAATGGAGATCAACAATGGGGTGACCTTCGACGCGAAAGACCTTTTCATGTTGCCAGGCAGCCATTATAGCGACCCTGTTTTTTCCTACCTGACACCGATCGGAATAACGTGTATCGAGTTTCTATCCGGGACGAAATTTTCGGACAACCTGCGAAAGATGGCAATCATGAGCTGTACGTCTGTCGGACGATTGTTCCTTCTCCCAATCACCGAGGACCGCTTGGGCTTAGTCGCCGCTGGACCAATTGCAGACCTTGTCGCCGACGACATTGCTGAGCGGGACCTGTTCATGATTGGGACAGGCTGGGGGGCTGTGACCGATGCGCGGGTCGGCCCCGATGGCTACCTCTACGTCTGCAGCTACGGACGTGGAGCTATTTACCGGCTGCGCCCAAAAGTCGAGTCCGTGGTACCCGAAGAATTCTTGCTCCAACCCGGGGTTACGTCGAGTACTTTACAGGATTTGAGTGAAAGCGACGACACGCACTTCACTATTTTTCCAGGCATTGTGTTTTCCAACCAGCAGCCTGCGGCCGTCCTCGAAGTAACCGCAACCTCGCCTTTTGCTGACCCGACTCGGCTGGACTTTCTGGTGGAAGCCGCGGCATCGTCTAATGCAATCAAACAAACAATCGAACTATTTGATTACGCCGCAGGAGAGTTCGTGGTATTCGCCTCGGCCAACATCACGACGGCGGACGAAACCTACACCGTGTCGGCCATAGAGCCCCTTACAGACTTCATAGAACCTGGGACTCTCAAAATGCGGGTCGTCTCTCGTACAAGGTCGTTGCACCGATTTTCCGCTATCCGTGGCAAGTGCGGATAGACACAATCAAGTGGACGTGTGAAATACCGTAGGTTATCTGCCAAAGAGGCTCCGCAAAAAGAAAAAGAGATTTGCGGGCCGTTCGGCTAGCCTCCTGGTGAAGTAGGGATACCAGCTCGTTCCGTAAGGGACGTAGATGCGTACATTCAAGCCCTCTTGCTTGAGAGATTGCTGCAGTGGCCTCCGGATCCCGAACAGCATCTGAATTTCGTATTCTCCAACCGGGCGAGCGTGTTCTTCTGCATGCATTTCAATTGCTTGCAGCATCTTCTCATCATGAGTGCCGAAGGCCGGATAGACGCCACGTTCAAGCAGCGCGCCGGCCATCGAACTGTAAGCCTCGTCGATATCGGCTTTATCCTGTCGAGCGACTTCAGAAGACTCCAGATACGCGCCCTTTACCAAGCGGACCCGGATGCCCGACGCATTCAACCCGTCGATATCGTTCCCGCTCCGAAACAACATGGATTGAATCGCAACACCCACATTTCCGCACGCATCGAAGCCGCGATGTACGGCGGCGAGCGTTCGATCCGTGCACGTGCTTTCTTCCATATCTACGCGCACAAAGTTGCCGTACTGCTTGGCGGTTTCGAGTAACCGGATAAGCCTGTTTACGCACTTGTCTTCGTCCTCGAGCAGTCCAAGCTGCGTCAACTTGATGCTGATATTGATACGCTCTGGCTGAGTGCCACCCGCATATTTCGACTTTGCGATCCTATGCAGTATTTCTTGATACTCTAGAACCGCGGCGTCGCCGTCAACCGGCCCCGCCGCGTGCTCGCCGAGTAGATCGAGCGTTACGAAGTACCCCTGTTCCGCAAGATGCTCGGCTACCGGGATCGCCTCGTCTAACCGATCGCCCGCTACAAACCTCTCTACCACGCGGCGCATGATCCGGCTTTTGCGCACAAACCGCTCGACCCACTTCCATGAGGAGACGCGCAGAATCAGTGAGCGGAATAGCATAGCCTGACGCGGCGATACTACCCGTAGGCCGTTACCGGCCCGAGAGGAATTTCACACGTTCTACGTAGCTGCCACGCGTGGCGTACGCGATAGGCGAACCCTCCACAGTCACCAGCTGAGTCCCGGGGTAGTAGACCGACAAGATCTGCGAGTAAGTCTGGCCAGCCCGTGCCCTGCCGACAGCGCCGGATTGGCACATACCGACTCCGTGCCCCCAGCCCTTGCCGACGATTCGGTACCCCGCTGCCGTCTTCTTGATCTCGAACAGCGTGCTCCTAATAATATCGACTCCGAAGGCGTCTCGAATGAGCGTTGCGCTCAGGTCGATGGCACCTTGCCCGGTTGTCAGCCGGATGTTGATCGCGCGCCCGCTTGGCCCCCTGCCGATTACCTCGAGGTTCTCGATCTCGCCGAAATCGACGCCCCGCTCGCGAAACTTTGCGCGAAGGGACTCGCGAGGGATGTCGAAGTACCACGCAAAGTATTTGGCATGGGCCGCGTATGGGTTACCCTTCGCATCTGAATCGACCACGGGAATGAGGTAAGGGGTCCCCGCGCCCCCGAACGCCTCGCGCGCATCTGCAGTCATGCCGCCTGATACGGTTGCGTACAACGCTTGAATCGGTTTGCCTGCGTAAGTCAGGATTTGGTTCGACGTCCTGCGGATTGCCTCGTTGGTCGCCGCCGTCTCCACGTCCACTCCTCGATACATGTGACAGCGGGTTGTGTCGTCCACGTCGTAGCCGTACTTCGCGAACGAGCCGATCTTGGTGAGCGTGTAGGTGCGCGCCGCTATGGCCTGGGCTTTCAGGGCTTCCGATGGGCTGGAACTGCCCATCTCGCAAGGGACGACGCCCATGAGATAGCTTTCCAGCGGCAGCTCGTTAACGATCACCAGCTTGCCCGCCGCAGCGCTGATGTATATCCAGCCTCGGTAGCGGCGACTTGCGCTTCCCGCAACGAGCCTTATGGCTGGTGACTCAGCGGTGAAATAAGCGGCGGAGACCTTCCTTGAGCCAAGCGAGACGCTAGCACCCCCGGCTTTCACGGTTACCACCTCGTTAGCTTTCCAGGTTGCGAGGCGGCCGCCTGAGGCTGGATCAACCGCTGCGAATCCGCGATCGGAGGTCAGCCGGATCGAAGCCTGTGCGCCGAGGCTGGCAAGCCCGACGCGCACGACGGGCACGCGCTCCGCGCATGCCGAAGCAGCAGCAGAAGCCGCAATGAGAATCGAAAGTGTCTTCGCTCCATCCATGGATCCTCCAAAGATTCTATCAAGAGTCGGCTCCGAATGGTCGAGCCTCCGCCGTCGGTATCGAATGTTGCCCCTCCCAGACGACTACAGATGGAGCTGTTGTCCCAAAATGCAACCGGAAAACTCCCATTACCACAAAACTTAGGGTACAATTGCAAACCGTTGTCGGCGGCCCTCCTCCTCTCACACAATCTTCACGCAAGAACTTGCTTTCGTGGTGACCTCGAAGGTAGGATGACCTTTTGCCGCTGGCACTCCCGGCGGAGGTATGAATGAAGGAGATTAAACACCCCTCGAAGCGCATCGACCACGTACTCGAGGTTCCGAATCTCATCGAGCTTCAGCTGAATTCCTATAAGTGGTTTTTAAGGGAAGGACTGCCTGAACTCCTAAAGAGTTTCTCCCCAATTTGGGATTTCACCCACACGAATTACATCGAGTTCGGCGAGTTCTCCCTCGGCGAGCCCAAGTACACCGTAGACGAGTGCCGCGACCGAGATGTAACGTTCGAGGCGCCGCTCAAGGTCAAGGTGAGCCTCGGCCCGAAGGATATGGAAGTGATCGAATCCGAGGTTTACCTCGGCGACCTTCCGATCATGACCGACTCCGGAACGTTCATCATCAACGGGCGCGAGCGAGTCATCGTGTCGCAGCTAAGCCGAAGCCCTGGCATCTACTTCGACGACGACGTCGACCTCACGATGCAGATCCTCACCAAGGCGCGCGTGATCCCCAACGAGGGCCCCTGGCTGGAACTGGAAAGCGAGCCCAACTTTGTCGTCCGTGCTGCCATCAGCCAAAGCAAGAAGATTCCGGTGACCCAGTTGATCAAGGCGCTGAACGCATTTGAGAACGCTCGGCAACCCGTAACCAAAGTACTTTCAGAGTCGATTCATCGCCGCCTGGCCGAGCCGCTCGCTGATCCTGAGACGGGCGAAGTCCTCGGTGCCGTTGACACTCTGATCACCGAAGAGTTCGTCGCGTCCCTCCCCAAGGGTTTACGCGATACCAGTATCCGCATTTACTCGCCGGTCGGAACGAACGACGATCTTCTTTACACTTTTGGCAAGCGCCTTTCTTTAAAGAAGCCCACTGCTACGGAGCTCTACGGCAAGCGCCCAATCGAGGACATTAAGGAAGGAGGCGAGTTGATCGTCGCCAAGCTTAAGAGGATCGACCGCGAGACGTCGGTGAAGCTCGGGGCCATGGAACTCAAGACGCTGGAAGTGCTGGAAGTCAACCCGTTCATCGACGCCACCATCGAGCACGACAACACAAAGACAACCAAGGACGCTTTGTTGGAGTACCACAAGGGCGCACGCCCCGGTGAAACTCCGAACGAAGAAACTGCCAAAACGCACCTCAACGGTCAGTTTTTCGACAAGCGCCGCTACGACCTAGCGCGCGTCGGTCGACGACAAATCAACCGTCGACTTAAGATCGACGTTCCCGCCACAGCGCGACACCTTACTGTCGAGGACCTTGTCGAGTGCCTCCTTTATATGACGCGTTTGCGCGACGGGCAAGCAGAGGGAGATGACATCGACCACCTGCAAAACAAGCGAGTTCGATCGGTTGGCGAAGTTCTGCTGAGCCAAATGCGAACCGGCTTTGTCCGCATGGAGAAAGTCGCTCGCGAGCGCATGACGAGCGCCGAACAGGACAATTTGATGCCCGGAATTATTCTCAGCGTCAAGCCTGTGAGCGCAAGCATCAAGAGCTTTTTCAGCAGCAACCAGCTCAGCACGTTTATGGATCAAACGAATCCGTTGAGCGCGCTCACAAATAAGCGAAGGCTTTCCAGCCTCGGGCCCGGCGGCCTCCAGCGAAACAGCGCGAAACTCGAAGTGCGCGATGTGCATCGAAGCCACTACGGAAGAATTTGTCCGATTGAAACGCCGGAAGGTCCCAACATCGGGCTGATTTCGCAGTTGACGGTGTATGCGCGTGTGGATGAATTCGGATTGATTCAGACACCTTTCCGTGTCGTAAAAGATGGAAAGGTATCTTCCGAGATCGTTTATCTCGCCGCGGGTGAAGACGATGACAAACGTGTCGCACCCGCGGATGTGCCCTTTGACGAAACCGGCGCCTTTGTGGCCGAGCGTGTGCAGGTTCGTTTTCGCGGTTCTTACCCTGTTGTCGCAAAAGCGGCAATAGATTACATGGACGTGTCTCCCGTCCAAATCATCTCAGTCGCCACCTCGTGCATTCCGTTCTTGGAAAACGACGACGCGAACCGTGCGTTGATGGGCGCGAACATGCAGAGACAAGCTGTACCGCTTTTACGTTCCGACCGCCCGATGGTGGGCACAGGCTACGAACGTCGAGCCGCATTAGACAGCGGAGCTTCGATTGTTGCAAGAAGTGGCGGAACGGTCAGTTCAGTCACCGCGGAAGAAATCGTTGTCGAATCGTTTGACGGTGTAACCGAAACACATCACCTCGATCACATGCGTGCAAGCAACAAGTCGACGTGCATTACGCACCGGCCCATTGTTTTTCCGGGCCAGTACGTGGCGGAGGGCCAAGCGCTAGCAGACGGACCGACCTGCGACGAAGGACGCCTTGCGCTCGGCAAAAACCTGCTCGTTGCATTTATGCCCTGGGGCGGCTATAACTACGAAGACGCCATCCTCATTAGTGAGAGAATGGTCAAAGACGACGTCCTTACCTCGATCCACATCGAGCGTCACGACACAGAAGCAGTCGATACGAAACTCGGTCCGGAAGAAATCACGCGCGACATTCCAAACGTAGGCGAGGACGCATTGCGCGACCTCGACGAAACAGGGATCGTCCGAATCGGCGCGCAGGTTCGGCCGGAAGACATTCTTGTTGGCAAGGTTGCCCCGAAGGGACAACAAGAGATGACCGCCGAAGAACGGTTGATAGTTGCGATCTTCGGTAAGAAGGCCGAAGAGACTCGCGACGTATCCTTGCGGGTGCCTCACGGCGAACATGGAACGATCGTCGATGTAAAGGTCTTTAGTCGATTCCGATACGAAGGGATCGACACCGGAAAAGTTTACAATGAATCGAAGAAGAGAGAACGCTTGGTTAGTGACTACACCGGCGAAGACCTTCGCCCGATTTCTCCGGATGAATTGAACACCGGAACGAATATGAAAGCCCACGTCTTCGTTGCGCAGAAGCGCAAAATTATGGAAGGCGACAAGATGGCGGGCCGTCACGGAAACAAGGGCGTCATCTCCAAAATCGTTCCCGTTGAAGATATGCCGATGCTTGCCGATGGCACAGCGGTCGACATTGTCCTTAATCCGTTGGGTGTTCCGAGCCGAATGAACATCGGCCAAATTCTGGAAACGCATCTTGGATTAGCTGGTGAGCGCATGGGCGTTCGCTATATTTGCCCCGCATTCGAAGGCAGCACGGAAGAAGAAATAATGTCCGATCTGCGGCGAATGGATGAATTAACGCGTCAGAACGTTATGCAGGCGTACGTCAACCAGGAATTGGGCCTTGGGCTTGAATTCGATGGCGTAGCGTCTGTGGAAGAGATGGTAAACGAAATTGAGAAAGCGCTTCGCAAGCTGGGTCAATCCCGGCTGGAAGAAGTATCTCGAATCGTCGCCGCAGAACCGGTGATGAGCGTTACACAGATGGATCCGGACGCAGAGTGGATTGTCGATGATAACGAACCCACGCATAAAGCGAGTGACTCGGTCTACAAATCGTTGATCGAAAGCATTCGCCAGAACGTTTGGGATCGGACGGGATTCGTTGCAGAATCCGGAAAGAGCATCATTCGTGATGGTCTGACGGGAGACATTGTTCCGAACCCGATCACGGTCGGCATTATCTACATGCTCAAACTTGAGCACCTTGCGGAAGAGAAGTCCCACGCTCGAAGCATCGGCCCCTATTCCCTCGTTACGCAGCAGCCTCTGGGCGGTAAAGCCCAATTTGGCGGCCAGCGATTCGGCGAGATGGAAGTCTGGGCTCTTGAAGCGTATGGCGCAGCTGCTACCTTGCAGGAAATTCTCACCATTAAGTCTGACGACGTAATGGGCCGCGTGAAGACGTATGAGAGCATCGTTCGGGGCGACACGATGTTGGAACCGGGCATTCCGGAATCTTTCAAGATTCTAGTGAATGAATTGCGGAGTCTCTGCCTGAAGGTTGTCGTTGAAGACGCCAACCATCGGGAAATCGACCTGAGGAATCTCGACGATCCAGGGCCGAGCGAGGATATGCGCCTTGCTCGCTCCGTTGGATTCTTCTAATGACGCAATTGGCTGGCTCCGAAAAAGCCTGCCCACGGATGGAGGAACATAAAAGAAATGGCTAGTGTCAGATTCGTTTTTGAATCGGGAACAGAAATAAAGGTGAAGGCCGGTAGCGACCGCGGCGCAAAGCTGATGGTCACCGGCGTTCGAAAGAAGATGGAGTCCGGCGAATCGCTCATCGAAGTGAAAGGTGAGAAGGGTTCGCAGTTCATCAACGCCTCGAAGCTTGCTTTCGTCGAGTTCGATATGGATGACAAGGGTGGCGCTAAACCCGCTGCCAAGAAAATGCCAGCCAAACGTGGCCGACCGGCTGCAGCAAAGAAAGCCCCGGCAAAGCGACGCGGACGACCAGCTAAGGCTGCGGGCGCAGCGAAGCCGAAGGCCGCCGCTAAGAAGGCACCGGCGAAGAGGCGTGGACGACCCGCCAAAGCGGCCGGTGCGGCCAAGACCATGACGGCAGCTAAGAAGGCGCCCGCCAAGAAGCGCGGACGACCCGCCAAGGCGGCCGGTGCAGCCAAGACCATGACCGCAGCTAAGAAGGCGCCTGCCAAGAAGCGCGGACGACCTGCCAAAGCGGCCGGTGCAGCCAAGACCATGACCGCAGCTAAGAAGGCGCCCGCAAAGAAGCGCGGACGACCGGCAAAAGCGGCCAGTGCCGCAAAAGCAATGACAACAGCAAAGAAATCTCCCGCAAAGCGAGGACGTCCGGCTAGAGCTGCAGGTGCAGCAAAGGCGGCCGCTCCGAAGCGACGCGGACGACCCGCTAAGGCGATGGCTTCCAAAGCCGCCGGCGCCGCTCCCAAGCGACGCGGCAGGCCCAAGAAGGCAGCCTAATTAATCGATGGCCGAGAGGCCCCAAGGAGTCCAATAACCACTAATGCCGGATGTAACGTTATTCGATCGAATCCGGATCGGCATCGCAAGCCCGGAAGACATTGTCGGATGGTCTCATGGTGAAGTAAAGAAACCTGAGACCATCAACTACCGAACCTTTAAACCCGAACGGGATGGCCTGTTCTGTGAGCGGATCTTTGGACCCGCCAAGGACTGGGAGTGCCACTGCGGACGGTACAAGAAGGTTAAGTATAAGGGCATTGTTTGCGAGCGTTGCGGTGTTGAAGTTACGCGTTCACGAGTGCGCCGCGAGCGGATGGGTCACATCGAGCTCGCGGCGCCCGTGTGCCATATCTGGTACCTGAAGGGCGTTCCGTCGCCCATCTCTCTGGTACTGGAGATTTCGCCGCGATTGCTGGAAAAGGTGATTTACTTTGCCAGCTTTATCGTGATCGACATCGATCGCGAAAAACTTGACGGAGGCGATACCGAAATTCGCGACTCCGTGGAAGAGGAGAAAAAGTCTGTGGCACAGCAGATGGAAGCTCTGGAACAGGAAATTCGGGACGGCTTCGAGCAGGAACTCGAAGAGAACAAGGACGAGTACGACGACGCGATCATTAAAGACCGGACAAAGGCCATCAATGACCGCATCAAAGCCGAACAACGAGAAACCGCAGACAAGGTCAAGGAACTGGATGTCGCGGTAGAAGTGCTCACTAAGCTTGAGCGAAATCAACTCCTCGAAGAGGACAAGTTCCGCGCCGTCGATCGCATGCTCGCTGCCGTCAGCCGCCGCACGGGCAAAGAGTACAGCGAAATGCTGCACGCCGGCATCGGCGCACTTGCAGTCAAAGAATTGCTTAGCCGCGTTGACCTTGAGTCGCTCGCCCGTGAGCTTCGCCATACGATTTTGAAATCGGCTGGACCTAAGCGCGCCCGCGCCATCAAGCGCCTTGAAGTTGTCGAAGCGCTTGTAATTTCCAGAACTCGTCCAGAGTGGATGATTCTGGAAGTGGTTCCGGTCATTTCTCCGGAACTTCGGCCAATGGTCCAACTCGACGGCGGCCGCTTTGCAACATCCGATCTCAACGACCTTTATCGACGTATTATCAACCGCAACAACCGGCTGAAAAAGATCATCGAGATTCGCGCACCCGAATCGATCATCAACCACGAGAAGCGTCTGCTCCAAGAGGCCGTCGACGCTCTGGTCGACAACGGCCGCCGCAATCGGCCCGTGGTAGGAAGCAACAACCGACCGCTCAAATCCCTAAGCGACATGCTTAAGGGCAAGGAGGGACGGTTCCGCAAGAACCTTCTGGGGAAGCGAGTCGACTACTCTGGTCGTTCGGTTATCGTGGTAGGCCCCCACCTCAAGCTCCATCAGTGCGGCTTGCCGAAAGAGATGGCCCTCGAGCTTTTCAAGCCTTTCGTGATGAAGACGCTGGTGGATCAGAAGCTAACGGCGAACATCAAAACCGCCAAGCGCATGATCGATCGTGTTCAGCCGCAAGTTTGGGACGCTCTGGAAGAAGTCATCAAAGAGCACCCTGTTCTTCTGAACCGAGCGCCAACGCTTCACCGCCTCGGCATACAAGCGTTCGAACCCGTTCTCGTCGAAGGAAAGGCAATTCAGGTTCACCCACTGGTCTGCCACGCGTACAACGCGGACTTTGACGGCGACCAAATGGCCGTCCACGTGCCGCTAAGCGCGGCTGCTCAAGCTGAGGCCCGCGTTCTCATGCTGAGCACGCACAACCTGTTTTCGCCGGCAGACGGCCGGCCGACGATCTCGCCGATTCAGGACATCGTGCTGGGCGGCTACGCCCTAACGATGACTGGCCTTGACGCCAAGAAGCGCTTGGAAGACGAAATCGCAGCTTCTGAAAAGGATCCCATCAAAAACCCACCGCCTCGTATCTACGCGATGCCGGAAGAGGTCATCTCACGCATCGATCACCCGGATAAGACCGTTCGGCTACATCTGAACGAACCGGTGCTCGTGCGGCTCCGCCGGCCCCTTGGCCAGCCGGAAGGCAATGCGGAGCAGGAGCATGAGGTCGTCACACGTATGATGACCCCTGGACAACTCCTCTTCCATGAGATTCTGCCCTACCCGTTTAAGCATTCCGAGAAGTGGCTGAACCTCGAGCTTACGAAGAAGAACATGACCCACCTCGTTGCAGAGGTTCGATTGGCGCGGGGTAACGAGACGCCGATCTCGCTGCTCGATGCGCTCAAAAACCAGGGCTTTACATGGGCGACTCGCTACGGCCTGACGGTTGCCATTACGGATATGGACCCGCCCGAAGAACGCCACCAGATTATCGAAAGCACGCAGGCCAAGGTCGACGTGCTGAACGAACAATACGAGGAAGGCAGCCTCAATGCTGCCGGAAGGCGTGAGAACGTCCTGCGTGCCTGGGGCGATGCCTATCGCGACGTCGGAAACGCCATTGAGAAGTCGATGGAACAGTACAACCCGCTCTCAATTGTCACCACAAGCGGTGCGCGAGGCTCCATCAAGCAGCTTACGCAGCTCGCCGGCATGAGAGGATTAATGTCTGATCCGTTCGGCAACATCATCGAGGACCTCCCGATCCGATCGAACTTCCATGAGGGCCTCGGCGTGTTCGAATATTTTGTCTCAACGCACGGCGCCCGCAAGGGCCTAGCCGATACAGCGCTCAGGACCGCTGACGCGGGTTACCTGACGCGACGCCTCGTCGACGTTGCGCAAGACGTTGTCATTCGAGACATCGACTGTGGGACAACTGAGGGCATAGCGGTGGCTCGTATCGGCGAGGTCAAAGAGCTTGTCGAGGAACTGGGAGACCGCTGCCGCGGACGTTCCGCGCTCTCGAAAATGACCGACCCAGAAACAGGTGCCCTGCTTGTGGACGAAGTTGGCATCGTCAGCGAGCCGTCAGCCCAACGTATCACGAAGTTGGAGCAGGTGTACCGCGACGCCCGCATCGACCTTGGTTCTGACGAGAAAGCCCTGACCGCTCTCGAAGCGAAGTACCGCAAGGCCGGCTTCGTGATCGGAGATAACGGTGAGCTTATGGTTGGCTTGCGCAGCGCGCTCACCTGTGAGCTTGAACAAGGCATCTGTTCGAAGTGCTACGGCAATGACATGAGCAGCAGCACACCGGTCGAAATCGGCGTGGCAGTTGGCATCATCGCCGCACAATCCATCGGCGAGCCGGGCACGCAGCTGACGATGCGGACGTTCCACACAGGAGGTATCGCATCGCAGAACGTTCTGGCCGGCGTCAAAGATGTCCGCCGACAAAAGTCAGGCGCCCTTCGCGAAATCATGAGCGACCAAGAGCGAGGCATTCTGCACTTTAGCGGTGATGATATTCTCGACCTTAAGACGGAGCAGCAGCGAGTGCTCGCGGATATCACGTCTGCATCCGACGAAGAGATCCAGAAGAAAGCCGCTAAGAAGGTTTCCAAACCCAGCCGCACGTCTACCAAGTCAGCCGAGCAGATTGCAGTGGAGCGCGCCATGCGCGCCACGAAAGCATGGATGTCAAAGCTCGTCAAGTTGCTCGAATCGGAAATCTCCGGAATTCACCGGGTTGAAGAACTGTTCGAAGCTCGTCACCCGAAGGGCGAGGCGATCATCAGTGAGTTCGACGGCCGAGCGATCCGAATCCATAAGGGTGACCGCGGCCGATGGGTTGCAATTGAAACGGAACTCCCGCTCGACAAGGAAGGTTTAGTCGGCAAGTCGGTTTCGCGGGACGTCCTCCACCCTGAGACGGGCGAGGTCGCATTCCCTGCGAGTCAAGACATCACCGATAAGGCACTTACGCTCTTCAAGAAGGCAAAGTGGCCCAAAGGCGTTACGCCCACAATCCCGGTTCTTGAGCTCGTGCTCGTTCCCTACCGAGGAAACCTGGAAATCAAAGAAGGCGACAGGGTTCGAGCGTCTGACCGACTGACGCAGGGACCGCTCGACCCGCATAAGCTGCTCCAACTGCGCGGTACACGCGGTGTTCAGGAGTATCTGGTCCAGGAGATCCAGAAGGTGTACAAGGCCCAGGGCGTGGACATCAACGACAAGCACGTCGAAGTCATCTGCAGGCAAATGCTTCGTAAGAGGAAGATCCGCGAAGGGGGCGACTCTTACTTCCTGCCTGGCCAGATCGTCGATAGGTTTGCGTTCAATCGAGAGAACGAGCGCATTCAAGGGATGATCGATGCGGGTGAGAAAATTTCCTTCGTGGATGACGAAGGCACCGAGGTGTCCCGCAAACCTCTGTTGGCTACTGCCGACTGGGTCATGCTCGGCATCACCGAAGCTTCGCTGGCCACAGAGTCGTTCCTTTCGGCGGCTTCGTTCCAAAAGACAACGCGCGTACTGACAGATGCCGCCGTGCGAGGCAAGAGCGACGACCTTGTTGGGCTAAAGGAGAACGTGATCATCGGCAGGCTAATCCCTGCCGGCACTGGCTTCCCGGAGTACCGAAAAGTCGAAGTCGAATTGCTCCGTCAACCGACATGGAGCGACAAGACGATCTCGCAGGTGGCCGACGAGAGCTCCGGTGGCGTGTTGCCACCCGAAGAGGTCATCGATGGCGACGAGCCAAACCCAACCGACATGCTTAGATTAGCTGAGTCGCTGGGATTCGAGCGCGAAGAAAAGCCCGCAACGGAATAAAAGCGTGCCATCGAAAGCGCCCTTGGACCCGAAGAAGGTCGAGGGCGCTTTTTGCTTAGGGAAGCGTCACGGCTGAAACTCGGCACGGGCTACCTTCCGACGTAGTAAGCAGCCGGGCATTCTCCCAATCAAAGCACACAGATTCGCCTTGTCGCTCCATTGGCACAGGCAACGACACGGGCGTCGATTTCCAAAACTCTTGTAGCTTGGCCGACCTGTACAACAGAATTGAGAAGTAAGTACGAATCACGACTGTCGAGCCATCTGGGGAAATGTCGCCTCCGGTGATCATGTGGCTATAAACGTTGCCGGCCTCCAACTTGATCGTCCCAACCCTCTTGAGCGTGTAAGTGCCGCTCTTTGCTGGAGCAGCCAAAACATACACAGCAGAGTCTCCGATCTCGCTCTTCGACACGAGGTAGATGTCGCCGGCAGGCGAAACCATCAGCGTCTCGCAATTGTGGGCTCCGTCCGGATAGCGGACGACGTACGTCATAAATTCGTCTATCGAACCGCCTGGGATTTGGGCTTTCGGTTCCCTAAACCGATAAATGCGCACTTCGCGCTGGTTGGCCATGTTATCGCCAATGTCCCCAACATACAAACAGGCGACACCATCGATCTTCGCGGACGCCATGTCCTCCCAGTCGCGCGCTTGAATTCCTGCAAGCGTAAACGTCCCCAGGTCATTCCCGGTCGAGCCGAAAGCGTAGACTTCGGCCTTTCCGCCTGAGTCGTTATGCGTCCAAAACACACCGGGCTTAAGGTGAGACGACGCGACTCCACTGCTCTCACTGATGGCTTGATTCTTCAGACTGAACAGGTACCTCGCCGAGGGTGGCGGCTTCTGCGTGGAAGGAGCCTCCCACGGTTTCCCAGCCATCCAGAGCACGGACGCCGAGAGGAGTATGCCGGTGAGGACGAGGCGCATCGACCTTGAAGTATACCGACCAAAAGACGAGGCCGACAATCTATTTAGTGCCGGCCTTCGCAAAACGCCTGAGCTTTACAACTCGACGACGTTAATTGAATACGGTGGCAACCTGAGGTTAATCACTCGGCTCTCTTCCGCTTGACCAGCCCTCCAGACCCTAATATCGGCCTGCGCAATGTCTTCGGCTGCCCCGTAAGTAAACACGGTGACTACCGAGTTACGGCCAACGCCGACCGGCGTGATTGACGCCGTAAGCGTGCCTTCACGAGAAAGGTTGCATAGCATGAGGTTGACCTTGCCGGTTGCGGGATTTCGCGATGCAATGCACGACACCTGCAGGTTGTCACTCGTCGTAGAAACGATTTGATAACCGGGCCGCGCAAAAATCTTGAGCAGCTTCAGTGCATAGAATGGCGGATACGGCTCGTTTACCGGTGGCGAGATCGTCTCCGGATAGCCTCTTGCCAAGACGCCGTAGTCACCGTAACTGCGCCAGCCGTAGAGAAGCTGCGACATGTTTCCGCTAATCTCGACACCCTGGTGCAACCGCCACCAAACGAACGATTTGCCGTTCATTTCGACAACCTTCGACCAAGAAGTAGCGAGATAGAGAGCCGTAACCATGCTGACGGATTGTCGACCGGGGTTGAAGTAACTTCCGTTGTTCTCAGTGATGAATATGTCGATGCCATTCGCAGCCGCTTGACCAAGATACTCTTCGAGAATCCTCCGCATTGGGTTGAAAACGAGTTCCCAATGCTCTATGGTCTGCAGCAGATTCGTGTCGCTCTCGGCATAGGGGCCCTGAGGATAGTAGTGAATGTCGATGTAATCCGGCAAGACACCGAGGTTACGCATATAAGTAAGAACAACGGGCGTCCAGCCGTTAGCTGACTGTCCCGTCACAGGATTGATCACAGAAACTCGCTGCGGATATGTGTTCTCCGTGTATACGCAAGCGATGCCAATTTGGATCGTCGGATCGACAGCTTTCATCAAATGAATCGCTTCGACCGCAAACTCTGCGTAGGTCACGGCGTCATGCCTGAATGGATGGGTGTCATAGGACCAAACACCGTAATTCTCGTTTCCGATGCCCCAGTATTTGACGTTGCTCTGGCGAGTAATGTTGGCGTACTCGACCCAATCGCGGGCGTCCTGTGGGGTGCCGGATCCGTAGTTGACGTTGATAATCTTATTCGCGCCCACTTGGTCGGTCATCTTCAAAAATGCCTGCACCGTACACACAGCCGGCTCATTGAAGCGAATATCCATGTTTGTGCGCCAGTCGAAGTTATTGGCGACGGTTCCGCCGGGGTAGGCCAAGGTGTTTATTCCAGCTTCACGCACACGTGCTTTTGTAGACGGGTAATCGAAATATGGATCGAAAATGCCACCGGCCACACCGAACATCGGCTCGGCAACCGTCCGTTCCACGATGTTTGCATCGAGCAAAATCCCAGCGGTGAGATCAACGGACCGAACCACCCGAACCTCGTCGAGGTTGAACACCATGCTTTGGCCCGAAACGTTGTGGAGCCTGAACAGTCGAAACTTGCTGTTGGTTGTAAGGCCCAGGCTTGCCCAAGGAACGGTGACTCGCGTCCACTGGCCAATCTTTTGCGTGACGACCGTCGACAAACGGATGCGAGGTCCCGTGTTGTTTGAAGACGCCGCCTCTAAGTCCAACCCGGTCAGCAGCATGGAGTCGGCATAGAAATAGAATTCCAGCGCTGTGGCGCGGCTCTTGTCGAGTCCACCCCAACTATTGCGCACTTGGAAGTACTCGTTGTTATTTACGTTCACACGAATCGAGTTCTGATTGGCATAAACCGGCGCCGTTACGTTCTGCCAAGATCCCCCGGTTGAGCTATCTAGACGCCAGGTCCCGATCGGGTGGTCCCGATACATTTCGATGTAGTGGCTGTCGTCGATAGCGTCCGCACTCGCGAACACAAAAATACCGACCAACAGACCGACGAGGCAACTAAACTGTTTTCTGGAACTAATGTACATCTCTTGCACCTCCGCGCAAACGCGTCCCCTTAATGGGTGAATACTCCTATGATACTGTATTGGATCGCCATCGGCTCCGAAAAAGTTCAGGTAACACAGTAATTATACGGTTGAAACCACTGCACTCCGATACTTTAGGAACTGCGAGTAAAAAAGATACTGTTGCGCCCAACCTGCCAGAGTCCCGAATCGCGCCGAAATGGCATCTCGCGCGGCCTCATACCGTCCTGGCGTGAGCGGACTTCCCTCGTACTCGGGGAAGTACCAGGAAACCGCAGCCTTGTAGACGTGCGTGTCGACGGGAACGGCTTCTCCGAAGTGCAGTCCGAATAGGCATATACAGTCCGCAAGCTTGGGCCCCACGCCCGGCAGCGAACAGAGTTCACGTCGGGCGTCCGCGTATGCGATTGACTTGAGCGTCTCAAGCCACCCCTCGCCACGCTCTATGAGTTCACACGCCACGGCAGGAAATGCTTTTGCGCGATAACCGAAACCGTTCGCCCGTAAAGCTGCTTCCGTTAGACGAGCAACCACAGAAGTGGATGGAAACCTTCGGTGACCGGAGCTCAATTCGTCCCCATGCTTCGCGAGATGCTCGACCATTTTCAGGATGCGCACCATGTGGTTGTTGGGTGTGCAGAGGAACGAGAACAGGGTCTCGGCGGCCGACTGAAGCCTAAGAGTGCGAAGTCCGGGCATGGCTTGCATGATTGGCTCTAAACGGGGCTCGATTCGCACCAACTCCTCGCGTACCCGAACAAGGTCCACATCGATCTGGAGAAAGCGCTTCCACGCGCCGGAGTCAGGCTCCGACGAAACCTTCCAGCCACCATCGCGCGGTTCGGCCCTGATGACGTTGTCGCCATCTACTCCGCTCCAAATTCCACCGTCATCTCGAAAGCGAAAGACTTGACCGCTGCTCACACAGGCGGCGAAATCGAGTTGCTCGTGCGGGATCAAAGCCCCAGGCTCCGAAGGAAATCGTCCTCGGATGAGACGGGAACTCCCAGTTCCTGCGCCCTGGCAAGTTTCGACCCCGCGTTCGGACCAGCGACAACGAGGCTGGTCGACTTGCTCACACTGCCGGACGCTGTTCCGCCCCGCTCTCGGACCACTGCTTCTGCCTCATCCCTGGTCAGTCGCACGAGTTTGCCGGTGAAGACGATGCTCTGGCCCTCCAATGACCGGTCACCCGACGACTGCGGCTTCGGGCTAACTCCTGCTGCCAGGAGATCGTCGATTGTCCTCGAATTTTCGTCGTCTTGAAAGTACTCGACGATGCCTGCCGCGGTGGTCGGTCCTACATCGCGAACTGCGATCAGCTCTTCAAATCCAGATTCACGAACTTTGTCGAATGATCCGAAAGCCTGCGCAAGATCAAAAGCAGTGGCTTCGCCAACTTGGCGGATACCGAGCGCGTAGATGAACCTGTGAAGAGACTTATCCTTCGAGGCAGCGATAGCCGATAGAAGGTTACCGACGCTCTGCTCACCCATGCGGTCCAATTCGATAAGTTTCTCCCGAATCTGATCCAGCCTAAAAATGCTCGCCAAGTCTGTTAGGTAGCCAAGATCGAGAAGCCTCAAGATCAACTTCTCACCAAGGCCGTCGATGTCCATTGCGCCCCGCGAGACGAAGTGCACCAAGCGCTCGGCCACCTGAGCAGGACACAGCCGGTTAGGACACCGCAGAGCGGATGCGCCCTCTTTACGCGAAAGAGTCGTACCGCAAACAGGACACTCCTTCGGTGGCTTAGGTCGCGCCCTCCGTTCGTGCATCGCATCATTTACGAATGCGACAACCTCGGGAATCACGTCACCGGCCCTGCGAACAGAGACTCGGTCACCCGCGCGCACATCCTTGCGCAACATCTCGTCGACGTTGTGTAGCGTTGCCCGCGCGATCGTAACTCCGCCCACTTTTACTGGTTCCAGTTCGGCGACCGGTGTCACGGCGCCCGTCCTTCCTACCTGCCAACTAATCTCGTTGAGCGTCGTCTCCGCTTCTTCAGCAGCGAACTTGTAGGCAATGGCCCATCGTGGCCCCCTCGACGTAGATCCCAACTTGGTTTGCGCTTCCCGGCTGTCTACCTTGAACACGAGGCCGTCGATATCGAACGGAAGGGACAAGCGTCGGTCACGCCAATCCTCTACAAACTCGAGGCAACTGGCTAAGTTCTCCAGAACGCGCACTTCCGGGCTAACCGGAAAACCCTGCTCGCGAAGCCACGCGTACATTTCGCCTTGCGTCTCGAAGGTGCTATCACCCGCAGCACCGACCCCCCAGGCCCAAAACGTTAGTTTACGCGAAGCTGTGATCCTGCTATCCAGCTGACGCACTGACCCTGCGGCGCAGTTCCTCGGGTTTGCAAACTCCGGAAGCCCCTGCCCGGCGCGCTCTCGGTTAATGCGCTCGAATTCCTTGCGTTCCAATAAGATCTCTCCTCTCACCTCAACTGTTCCAGGCACGGCCCCCCTGAGTTTCAGCGGAATGGATCGTATGGCCCGAACATTGTTGGTGACCGCCTCGCCGACCTCGCCGTCACCACGAGTCGCACCGACTGCCAATACGCCGTTTACATAAGTGAGCGAAATCGACAATCCGTCGAACTTTGGTTCCCCCAGGTACGAAACAGATGTGCCAACCGACCTCTTAACTCGGTCATCGAAGGAGCGCAGGGCGTCGGCGTCCAAAGCGTTGTCCAGGCTGAGCATGGGAGCAATGTGCCGATGCTGTGCAAATCTCTCACTCGGAGCGGCGCCAACGCGCTGCGTGGGGCTCTCCGGGGTGATGAGTTCCGGATGAGCAGTTTCAAGCGCCTTGAGTTCGGCGAGCATCGCGTCCCAGTCGGTGTCACTGATCTCAGGGTCGTCCAATACGAAATACCTGTGGTTGTGATACTCCAGTTTTTCACGCAATTCTTGCGCGCGCTGCGCCGGATCGGGCATGCCTTATTCTATTCGGTCGAGCACAGCCGTCACTGAGCCACGCGCCTTGCTGAATCCGAACTCATACGCGTCGCTTGTCAACCCGATGTCAAAGCTGAATATGACATTTGCGGATTCAAGCCGCCCGTCATCCTTCCGCGTCTTAATTCTCCCGTCGACGAGCACGCTCCCCGTCAAGACCAAGTCTTTAGCCTCAGGATGCCTGACAGGATCCTTGAATTCATGGCTGGTCTTCAACGAAATGGAATAGAGGTTCTTATTGATGGGATCCTGGCCATTAAAGACAAAGTTCAGCGGCACGCCGAACCATCCAATAGGGTCGTCCTCCAGAAATGCCTGAGCCGGCAGCGAAAAAATGCTTGACCAGACCTCGCCGACCTTCATCCCTTTGTCGGCGGCAATAGGAGTCCAGGCCAGTGGCCAAAGCGGGGCGTTGAATGCAACGGGGAGCACAGCAAGACCTTTCGCCGTGTATGTGGCGGAACCGCCCACCGTCTGCGTCCACGTTCCTTTAAAAGCAAGATTGGATTCCTCTTTAGGAACGGCTTTGCCACCTCGCGTGGCTTTGATGCCGTCGGTAATTGCCACAACAACCCATCGACTCCCGGGCCTTTGTTCAGTCCTAAGTACGAGAGTTCCGGCTAAGTCGATTGCACGCGACGGCGGCGCGTCGATTGCGCCGGCATAAACGGTAAGCATCTGCCCGCGAAATTGATAGCGCACCTCACTAGCGACGCGCTTGTACTGAACTGTGAAGCCATCGGCAACCTGCGGCAGCGGAAGACTAATGAACGGGAATAACATTTATTTATTGATGACAATCTGCACTAAACTTGTGCCGGAACCAACGGAGTCGAACTCGACACCCATCTCAGGCATGGTCACATGACTGGTTGTGTCGAAAGTAACCTGCATTTTCAAGGTGCGACCAGTCGCGCGTTCTACATAGGCACTGCCCTTCATGTCGAACTTGCCTTTCGCAAGAACCTTCATGGGCGGCGCGCCGGATGCTTCCGCAGCCTTACTTAGGTCCGCATCGATTGGGATCGAAGAAACGAGTTCTATGTAGTACGCAGGAATGCCTTCGTAATCTTCGAGCCTAACCAATTTCGCAGCAATCTTGGCGTCTTTCGCCCCGAGCGTTTCCGCGGTCGGTAGCGGCATATCCCATGTATCGCCGATCTTCACCGGTTTCTCTGGAAGTTCAACCATAAGCGGGCCCGCCATGCCCTGGCTACCCGCGAGCGCGGCTGGCAAGTCCGGCATCTTCATTTCCAAGAGCCTACTTCGGTCATCGACTCTGCCGGTCGCTTTCATCGCTTTGGGTAGGGAGTCTTGCGGAACCATGCCGGCCATCGCTCCCATGTCGTAAACGATGTTACTGAAGTTCAACTCAAAGTCGGCGGACCGTCCATCTTCCGCAATCCTCTGGATGGAAGATGCCATATCCATGCTCATCGACATGTCAAAACGCATTTCGCCTCCCAACAGCGCTCCCTGGTTGGGGTCGGACGGCGTCATCGTCTGCACGACTTTGGTGCTCACCTTATAGCTGTCCTTAGCGCCGTCTTTCAGTTCGCGGCGCATCAAGTAGTCATCTTGACCGATGGCAAACCCCACCACGGCAACCGACAGCAATACGATCGAGAGTCTCGTTTTCATGCTAAACCTACATACCCGAAGACGCGCGAGCGACGTTTGCCGCTTCGGATGCTACTTTCCAAATCCTCATCGTGTGCCGAACCAACTCCTCGGCCTTCGCGAGCGGCCACTGCGTGGCCGCGTCCGAAACGGCATGCTCCGGGTCGGGGTGCACTTCCATAAACAGCGCATCGATGCCCACAGCCGCCGCGGCTGCTGCCAGGTGGGGGATAGCCTCGCGATTCCCACCGCTCTTGTTACCGCCCGCACCGGGACGCTGCGCGCTGTGCGTTGCATCGAAGCAAACCGGCACACCTAACGATCGCATCACCGGAAGCCCAGCCATGTCCACAACCAAATTGTTGTACCCAAACGACGTGCCGCGCTCCGTAAGCACGATGCCGGCGGCGTTTGCGAGTTTCAATTTCTCAACGATATTGCCTGTATCGAGAGGCGAAAGGAATTGTCCTTTCTTTACGTTTACGGCTCTACCCGTTTCCGCGCAAGCATCCAGTAAATCCGTCTGCCGGCACAAGAATGCCGGAACTTGCAATAAATGTACGACCTGGGCAACCGGCTTGGCTTGGTCTGGTAAATGCACGTCGGTTGTAACAGGGACTCGGAATTCAACGCTTATCTTATTCAGCAGTTCCAAGCCCGCATCGAGTCCCAGCCCCCGTTCTGAACCCGCGCCGCTGCGATTCGCTTTATCGAAGGAGGCTTTGAAGATGTACTGAATTGACAGCAGGCTGCAAATCCGTTGCATCTCCTCAGCCACCAGCCTGCACAAGTCAAGCGATTCCGCTACGCAGGGACCGGCAATGAGCACCGGGTGGCCGTCGCCGATTGTGACCGACCCGACTTTTGCCACTAGCACTTATCGCACCGCCAGAGCCGAATATGCGTCGCTCGCGCTATCCAAAAAGCTGATGAATTGCTCTTTGTCGCGTGTGGAACCAGGGAACAGCTTAACAACCTTGCCCTCCGGTGAAACGACCGCATAAATGGGCAGCGTCACGTCGCCCGTCAATTCCAGTTGTATCTTTTGATTTGCCTTATCTTGGGGATTTAGGCGATCCGTCCAAAGCTCGAGCGGAACGAATTCCTCGGTGAGCAATTTGTAAACGTCCGATTCAGGAAACATGTTCGCTTCCATCCAACGACAGTTCGTGCAATTGGCTCCCGTAAAATTAATGAAAACCGGCTTGTTCTCAGCTTTTGCCTTGTCCAATGCTGCTTGATATTCGTGAAACCACGGCACGGCGTTCTCGGCTGTGGATTTCATGCCCGGATACGGATCGGGCGGAAGGAAGCCGTTAAGCTCGCCTAACGAACGCCCTGCCACACCACCCATAAACCAGATAGCGCAGGCGGCTGACCCAATTCCGACGAGGCGACGCAACCAACCGACTTTGTAATTCGATTCGTGCGGAAGCTTTATCCAGCCAAAAAGCCACAGCGCACAAACCACCATGATCGTCGCCCAGGCCGCCAGGAAAATCTCCCGTGTGATCAAGCCCCAGTCGTAAACGAGGTCTACGTTTGAGAGGAACTTCAGCGCCGCGAGCAATTCAATAAAGCCCAGGAAAACTTTTACCGACGCCATCCACGAGCCGGACTTAGGCAGCCTCGCAAGAACCTGCGGGAACAGGGCGAGCAAGAAAAACGGCAGCGCAAAAGCAAGGCTGAATGCAAGCATGCCGACGACCGGATAGAAAACGCTGCCGGACGCCGCTGAAACTAACAGCGTGCCGACGAGCGGAACCGTGCATGTGAAGGTCGTCAGCGTAAAAGTAAAGCCCATCAAGATCGGGCCGACGAGCCCGGCAGCCTTCGAGTTGGCAGCGGCTTTACTCGTGATCGAGGACGGCATTCGAATCTCGAACACTCCGAACAGGTTCATCGCGAGCAGAACGAACAGCGTCGCCAGCCCGATGTTCACATACGGATTATTCGCAAGCTGTTGGATGCCGGTGGCGCCGAATAGCGCAGTCATCAAGAGCCCGACGCCTGTGAACGTGAGCATGATGCCGAGGCAATAAGCAACCGCTCCCGAGAGGTTCGACTTTCCGCCTTCACCCTTCTTTGCAAAAAAACTGACCGTTATTGGCACCATCGGAAAAACGCACGGGGTCAGCAGTGCGAGCAATCCCATCGTGAAACAAAACCCAAGGAACGGCAGGATGCCGGAACCTTGCGCCCGGTTGAATTGTTTCGCGAAGTCGCTATTTGCTTTAGGTGCTTCGGTCGGAGCTGCGGTCGGCTGAATCTGCGCCGGCTGCTCTGGGGCATTCGTAATCGCGGCTGTGTGATCCGCACGCGCCTCGCCGGGCGACACGCGGAACTTAACTGGTACTTCGGTCTGCACGACCGGCGTGCATTGCACGTCCGTGCAAGCCATCCACGTTACATCGATGAGAGTCTCGGCGCTGCCCGAAGCATCTTCGGAAAGCTTGATAGGAATTCCGAATTTCGCCTGCTTATCGAAGTATCCGACCTGGACGCCAAAATTATCGTCCTTCTTCTTTACTGGAGTGGGCTCAACGGGATCGCCGTTTTGCGTGAACCAAGAAGTAGCCCTCGGCTTAAGCACCGTGGGTGCTGGCCCATCTTTCGTCGGCACCATAGAATATAGGTGCCATGTCTCCTGCATTTTCGCAGTGAGTACGATTTGCGCCGATTCTCCTGCCCGCGCGTCGGCCGGAATGACTTCCGCCGTCCATTGCGCCTGTTTTTGCGCAAGTGCCCCGGCAGCCAAGGCGCAGACGAGCGCCATCGTAGCCAGAGGCCCTGAGAAAGATCGAGTCATCTGTTAGAACTTAAAGCTTACTTTACGATGATCGTTCCAGTAACCATTTGCTTGCTCGGAGCATAGCAAACGCCGGTCTCATTGGAGCAAACCTGGGAGGTTACGACCGCCTTCAAGGTCAGCTTTCCTGCCGTGGCGCCCTTTGGGATGAAGAACTTGATGGGAATCGAAGTCTTGCCCTCGTAGGCTTCGATAGCGTGATCCATTCCCGGGTACTTGCGGGTGACGCCTTTCGGATAATACGCCTTGACGTTGTATGACGCTCCCTTCACCCCGATAACAGACACCGCGATGAATTCTTCGTTTGCCTTAACTGGAGCATACGCGTGGTGCCCTGCAGGAACGTCCAGCACGATGGTCGCCTTCGCGGCCGCGCCATCTTCCACAGCCGGCTGAGCCAGTACCAACTTTCCGGATGCAGAAACGGGGCCCTGCGCTGAGGCCAAGGCAAAAAGCGCAAGAATTGGAATGATCGCAGTTCTCATAATTCGTACAAAGATATACGTTTAACGCCGGGCACGTGTTCCACAAAGGGAGTGGTGCCGCAGGCCGGGTTCGAACCGGCGACACATGGATTTTCAGTCCATTGCTCTACCAACTGAGCTACCGCGGCACGCCATTGTTTTTCGAAAGTGGCGCGGACGACGGGACTTGAACCCGCGACCTTCGGCGTGACAGGCCGACGCTCTAACCAACTGAGCTACGCCCGCGTTTGGCGAACCGCTATTATGCCCTTTCGCAGGAGCCATCCGCAAGGGCAGACGCCCGCAGAGGTAGCCTTGCCTCATGGACTTTGAGGACACAATCGTCGCTCCGATAACGGGGTCGGCTCGGGCGGCGATCGCCGTCGTTCGCCTCTCCGGGTCCGAAGCTCATAACATTGCGCGCAACCTCTGCCCCGACACCGGGTCCGAGCTGCGCCATGCCTATTACACGGCTATCCTAAGCCTCGACGATGGCATCTGCACCCTGTTTGCGGCAGGAGCGAGCTACACCGGGGAGAACGTGGCTGAAATCGCATGCCACGGGAGCCCGGAAATCGTTCGCAATGTAGTGGAAGCCGCGCTCGTCGAAGGCGCACGCTACGCGAGAGCTGGAGAGTTCACTGAACGAGCATTCCTAAACGGACGCCTGGACTTGACGCAAGCCGAGGCAGTTCGCGAAACCGTCGAAGCATCGACAGATGCCCAAGCTAGGAGAGCGTCCTTGCTGCGGGAAGGTGCCCTATTCAAGAAAATTGGCACCGTCGAGGACCTTCTCGGCCGGGCAATAGCTTCGATTGAGGCCGTTGTCGACTTCTCAGACGAAGTCGGTGCGCTTGACAGGGCCACGGTCCTTGAATACCTCCAGCAAGCGGAAGTGGAGATCGAAGCGCTTCTGAACGGCGTCCCTGCCTCGCGGCTCATCCGCGAGGGCCTCAGAATAGCGTTAGTCGGTCGCCCGAACGTGGGCAAATCTAGCTTGATGAACGCCCTACTCGGTGCCGACCGTGCGATCGTGACCGACGTCCCCGGCACGACTCGAGACACCATCGAAGAATCGGCCTCTATTGGAGGCTATCCGGTAGTCCTGACCGACACAGCAGGGCTGCGAGACGCAGAGGACGCAGTCGAGCGCCTCGGTGTCGAGCGTTCTCGAAAGGCAATCGAGCAGGCCGACTCCGTTTGGCTCATCTTCGAAGCTCCACTGGGCATTACCGACGAAGACCGTCTGCTAGCGGCCGGTATTGACCGAGATGTCACCTGGATCGCAAACAAAACCGATCTCGGATCCTTCGGTGGGGATGCCTTGGCTGCCTCAGCGAGAGAGGTAGGAGGAACACGGCACCTTGCTGCTTGGGTCATCGAGCGATTTGCAGCTGCAGACGACGTCCCGCTTGCGAACGACCGTCACGAACCGGAACTGAAGGCAGCTCTCGAAAGCCTCGCACAGGCTCGGCAAACTCTCGCAGCCGACAGCATCCCGGTCGACCTCGCGTGTGTCGACCTCTACGCAGCCCTCGACCGATTAGGTCGAATAACCGGCCGGACCGCGCCCGATGAAATAATTCAGAGAGTGTTTGCCGAGTTCTGTATCGGCAAGTGATTCTATCTAATCGCGGTCTGGAACGGCGTATTCGCGACTAGCCGTTGGATGCCTGACCCGACGCTGAATTCACGAGTGCCATTGGAATAGTCGACAATCCAGCTCGGCGTCGCTTCAACGGACAACTTCGTGCCATCGTCGATGTCTTTTTGTAGGGCAGTCACATAAGGCGTTCGCTTACCTTTGTTCGCCAACAATTCCTTTGCAACTTTTACGTCCAGGCCAGCCGCCCTAATAGCTTCAAGGAGTTCATCCTCGCTGGCCGGGTCTTCGATCCGATGGGCGGCGTTGAAAAACTCCCAAAACTTCCCTTCCTCCTGCGCCCAAATTGCGAACATTGCGGCCTGAACTGCAAGCGGATGCAAGTTTGGCAGCGGGTAGTGCCGCACAATCAGCTTAATCTTGCCCGCGTCGATCTCGTCGGATATCTGGGACATCAGCCAAGCGTGCTGGCTGCGACACGTTGGGCAATAAAGGTCGGTGAATTCCGTGATGACAACCGGTGCGTTTTCGCTGCCCATGAACACGTCGGTTTTGTCGTATGCAGGCCTGTCTTGCTTCGCCATCTCGATGGTCGGAGATGCCTGGCCGCGCAACGAAAATCCAAAAAGAGTCCCGCCTACCACCGCCAGCGAAAGCACTGCCATGAACGCGCCGAAGGGCCACTGCTTGCCGCCGTCTTTGCCTGCTGTGGTCCCGTAGGTGTGAACGAAAAAAGTGGCGAGGATCGTGACGGCGCTCGCCAGACACCAGTAGCACGTCGCGTGCAGATTGACGAAAGCATGGGTCATTAAGCCGACGCTGACCAGCGAGCCTGCAGCGAGCATCGCCCACATCCCGCTGCCGAGTTTCGGAGAGGTTTCGATACCGATCGCCGCCCGGAACATCGCCAGAAACGCCACGAAGAGATAAAGCGCTAAACCGTAAAACGCGATTGGTACTCCCATAAAATGGCTGTTCTCGCGCTGGCTGATCACGTCGCAGCCGCTTGCCGTTCCGCCGCACGGCAGCTGCGCTCCCGCCGCATGGGCAATACCGGTCACTAGTGCGATGAACGCCCCGATAGAAGCTAACACGAAAACGATGCGATTGGCAGTCACCCGTGACATACCATCCGATTATAGCGAGATGCCGATGGAAACCTCCCGCGACAATCTGCGTCTAAGTTAGTACGCATGTCCTCTGAGGAGCCGGGATCGGGCAACCGACTCGGCTCTCTCCTTAACGGCTACTCGGTTCTCGCGGTGCGCTCCATGAGCATGGAAACGCCTTCGAGGGGAGAAATTTCACCCGATAGGACGCTGCGAACTGACTCCATCACCGGCGCCTCAACGCGGTGCTCCGACGCCAACCCGACGGCCGCGGCCGCTGTGGGCACGCCTTCAGCCACCTGCCCTATTTCGGTAACCGCCGCATCCAACGATGCTCCCTGCCCCAGCGAAAACCCAACCCGGTAGTTTCGGCTCAACCTGCTCACGGCAGTGGCGAATAGATCGCCCACACCGCTGAGGCCCATGAACGTCTCGCGGCGGGCGCCCAGCGCCGCGCCGAGAGCGCACATCTCGTGCAGCCCGCGTGCGATGAAGGCGCCCTTGGTGTTGTCCCCGAATCCGAGGCCGTCGCTGACGCCCGCACCGATCGCGAGGACGTTTTTTAGCGCGCCGCCGAGCTCCACGCCGGTCACATCGCTGGAAGTGTAAACGCGGAACGTGCGGCACATAAATCGGTCGCGGACCTGTTCGGCGTATCCGTCGTCCGAGGCAATCACCGTGGCGGTAGGCACGCCTCGGGCGATCTCCACGGCGAGGTTCGGCCCGCTAAGCACGCATACGCGTGCATCGGGCCGCACTTCGCGCACCACCTCGCTCATGCGTTTGCCTCCGATTTCGAGGCCCTTGGCGGCGATCACAACCAACGCACCCTGCGGCAGGCGTGCTGCAACTTCCCTTACAGCGTCGCTAGGTACGGCCAGCACCCAAAAGTCCGCAACCTCAACGTCACCGACCGTGACGCTGTCCGGAATCTCGACTCCCGGCAGGTAGCGCTCGTTATGGCGCTTTGCACGAATGCCTTCCACTTCGGCGTCGTCTCGTCCCCAGAGGGCGACTTCGTTGCCGTTTCGAGCCAGCAGCACGGCCAACGCCGTGCCCCAGCTGCCACATCCAAGAACCGCGACCCGAGCCACGGGCAGAAGGATACACCCTCGCAGCAGCGCGATCCCGGGCGTTGTCGGCGGAGACGGGGCGAGGTCGGTGATGGACCGTGCCAAATGCGGTCACGGAGGATTGCCCCCCATACCTGCCTGTGCGACCGTTTCAGCACTCGTTATCGGCCCGACCACCCTGCGGCAGGGTAGATTATCTGCGTATGCCTTACGTGATTACCGAGCCCTGCATTGGGGTTAAAGACAAGTCCTGCGTTGTTGTCTGCCCAGTCGACTGCATTTACGAGGGTGAGGACATGCTTTTTATTAACCCGGACGAGTGCATCGACTGCGGCCTCTGCGAGCCCGAATGCCCCGTGACGGCGATTTTTGTGGACACGGACGTGCCTTCCAACTGGAAGGATTTCATCGAACAGAATACGGTCGAGGGCCGCAAGCTGTCCGACGAAAAGAGAGGCTAAATGACCCCGTTTGCGTTTATAGTGCACCCGATCGACGCGAGACGGGACGTCGCGCGGAAATACCCGCTAGCGAAGTACGTGCCGGAATCGGCGGTCGAGTGGTTTTTGAAGCACAAAAGACCCATGGTGCTCAGCGAGATCAAAGGCGTCCGTTCGGTGGATGGCAAAGAGACCAGCGGCTGGTTTATCGGCTGCCCGCTGACGCCGAAGATGATGCTGGAGCTTCCTCTGGAGCTGGTGTACGACCGCATCGTAGAGTGCTGCGTTATGGCGGAAAAGCTTGGGGCAAGGATCATCGGCCTGGGGGCTTTCACCGCCGTGGTCGGCGACGGCGGAATCACGATTGCAAAGCGTTCGCCGATAGCTGTGACAACCGGCAACAGCTACACGGTGGCGACCGCCATCGACGGCACCCTCGAAGCCGCCCAGCTGATGGATATCGAGCCTTCGGTGTCGACCCTTGCAGTGGTCGGCGCGACGGGCTCTATCGGCCGCACGTGCGCGCAAGTGCTGGCACCGTCGTTTGTCCGCACCATCTTGATCGGCAGGGACAAGGCGCGGACTGAAGAGGCGGCGGCCTTGGTTGGACATGGGGCGGAGGTTTCGACCGGCGTCGCGGCGATTTCTTCAGCTGATGTCGTAATTACCGTGACAAGCGCGGAGGGCGAAGTGATTCAACCAGAGCATCTGAAAATCGGTGCGGTAGTTTGCGACGTCGCACGCCCACGCGATGTGAGCATCCGAGTTTCCAAAGAGCGCGACGACGTGCTGGTGATCGAAGGCGGAGTCGTGGCCGTGCCCGGCGATGTGGATTTCGGGATGTCGTTTGGTTTCCCTGAAAAAACGGCATATGCCTGCATGAGCGAAACCATGATGCTCGCTCTGGAAAACCGTCCCGAGTCGTTTACGCTTGGAAAGGACGTCACCGTCGAGCAGGTTCAGGAAACGCGCGACATGGCCAAGAAGCTCGGCTTTTGCTTAGCGGGGTTTCGGTCGTTCGAAAAAGCCGTTTCGCCGGAAACGATCGAGCGTGTGAAAAAAGCGGCAAATCGAAAACGGGCGCTGACTGCGTCGCCGCACCCGTCAGTTACGCCGCAGACTCCGTAGCTCCCTCCCGAAACGACCCCGTTGCCAAATACCTCTCCAAATCGACCGCCCACTTCGGCAGCGCCCTATCACGATATTCGCGCAGCCGCGGATTGTCGTCGCGCGTGAAAAACCAATCGACCATAAAGATCAACCTCGCCGCCATGAAAATTTCAACTCGCTCCCGCCAGTCTTTTGGCAAGGGCCGCACTTTCTCGTAGCCTTCGCCGTAGGCTTCGCGCAGGTGCTCGTATCGCTTGTCGCGCCGATATGTTGTCAGCGTCACCGCCTGGTCGTATGCGAAATGCGCAAATCCCAGGTCGTCGAAATCAATTGCAGCAATGCCGCTTTCCGTAAAAAACACGTTGCCGTAGTGGAGATCAGCGTGAATGAGCCCATAGTTCTCGTCCCTCGGAATGGCGCCGATCTGACGTTGCATCACCGCACACGCCTCGATAAAAGGTGTCGGGTTCACAAACTCGCCTAAACGGCTCTCTGCATTCTTCAGGGCGAATTCGTTGTCCCAAACGCGTCGATCGAATCCCTTGGGAAACTTTCAGGTTTCTGCAAAGCGGTGCAGGGAGCCGGTCAATTCGCCGGTCATCGAAAGGTGCCTTTTGGTGACGCGTTCGTCCACGAAGCGCCCTTCGATCCAGTTAAACGCCACGGCAAACCGCGACCCGTCGACGCCTTTCGCAGACACTTCCACGATGTGCTCGCCGTTTGGCGTCTTCCTCGGCTTGGGGACATTTAATTCCGTGCCTTCATTTAGAGCCTCCAGAAACTTTAGCTCCGAATCGATCGAGGAAAAAGTCTGATACCTTGGGCGGTGAATTCTAATAACGTGCTTTCCTCCGGATTTGTCGATAACTCGGAACGTCGTGTTTTCTCCGTGGTTGAGGTTCTTGATTTCTGCCACGTCGATTCCGAATTGGCGAGCGGCATCGAGACCTGCGGCGCGCAGACGTCGGAATTGTCCTCCAACAGTTAATTCTAAGTAGGGTTTCATCGTTTGTTTGCTCCGCGAAACATTTCCACCGGGGGCAACCCATACTCCGCGCCGGTTGCACGCATCCGCCTTACCGGCCCTTCGCCCGTGCCACCGCCATGCTGCGAAACGTGAGCACGAAAAGCGTCGGCTTTTTCCTTTACGACCGCCGAAATGTCTACAGCGGTGTCGGGTCGACGAGTATGGAATAAATAAAGGGCTCCGCGATAGTCCATATTGCGCAAAAGTCGCACTGTCATGCGGCCGATCGCTTCGTGGTCGGGATGCAGATAAGGCAACTGCGGCTTCCAGCCGTCGAAGGTGATGACCAGATCGGGGCTCTCTCTCGTCAGCACGTCCTCGATCATGCCCGGCACGCCTTCACCATCCGCCGCCGACCGATCCGGCTGGCCCAGAAATACAATGTCGTCGTAGCCCATGATGCTGCCGGCCACCTTCTGCTCGGCGCGGCGAGTTGCTCCCAAGTCGGCTGAATTTACGCGGTTCGGCCCCTTCTCGCCATCGCTCGCAACAATCAGCACGACCCTCGCGCCGGCATCCCCGAGCCGCTTTAGAGTGCCCGACATCCAATACTCGGCATCGTCGGGATGCGCTACCACTGCGACGACTCGCTTGGCCCCCATCATCGCCTCACCGTTCGCGGCCATCGCCGCGGGCGTGGCAGTCGCTGCGGTACGAAGCACAACCCAAAGTGCCACCCCGAGCGCAACCATCGCAAGAGCCCAAATCATAACACCGCGAAGCACGTACCGAATTCTCGAACGTTTGCTGGATTCGGTCATGCACTGAAAGTATGCAGCGTATGATGAATCAGAGGTAATCCATGCGAATTTTCTCTGAAGAAGAACTGTGGGACGAAGAAATCGAACGCCGAGCACGGGAGTACTTCGAAACTGCGCGGGCGGAGGGTTCCTTGATGGGCGACACGGACCTGCTGGCAGAAGCCCGCACACTCGCGGAAAGGGACCTGCAGCGCGTGCATCAGTTGGCCGACGCAGAGACAGAACCCGACGAGGAACCTTAACTCGACTGAGAATCCGAACCGTCGACCAAAGTGTGCGCGCTGCCGCTTGCCATGGATGACGGCGAGGTATAGCAGGCCGACGTACAGCACGATTACACGGTTAGCCCATGCCTCATTGCGAGCAACGCCTCCGAAAAGTCCGCCGCCGAGTTCTGCCTGAAACTCTGGCGGAGGTGAACTCCACGTCGCCACGGATCGCGTTTCCACGCTGAAATCGTACCGAACACGCGTGCAGCCTGCTACTCGACGGCGACCCTTAGAACTCCTTTCCCGTTCGCCACACATCATTCCCGATGAGGCGATGCTTGGCGGCAAGGTAATCCACCCCCGCTGCGTGTAGAAACTTAAGCATTTCCTCCAACAGTTGAAGTCGTTGCTCGGCTGTCGTTTCCCGCATCATGCGAAGCAGTTGCGCCTGACGGTGTTCCTCGAAAGACGGCTCAAACAATTTATCGGTCATCTTCAGATCGCCTCAGCGCTGAGGCGTCCTCCAAGTCGTTCGGTCTCGCGCTCCTCTCCTTCATTTCAATTAGGCGGCGCTTATCCAAAATGTTGACTGTAACCTCGCTGATTTCCTTGACGAGCTTGTCGGTCCAAGCGTCCTCAAAGTCAAATTGCGCTTCAGCTAACACGTCGACCTCGATCGGGACAGGATCATTGCGATAGAGCGAAAAGGCAATCAACGACTTTTCCGCCACCCAAGTCTCACGTTTAGCTGAGTCGGCAAAGTCGAGCGCGTTTACAGGGGCACGCGGCAGAAACCCCAGCGCAAGCAAAGCCTCCATCGCTCGTCGAGCGTTCTCTTCGTCCAAGCTGATGGCAAGGTCGATATCAGCGGTCATTCTGGGTATGCCGTGGAGGGCGGTCGCAACACCGCCTATAACCAAGTAACGCACGCGCGCAGCACCGAGAGCAGCAAACACCTGGAGGAAGGCATCCATCGAGCGAAGGATAGCACCTGCGAGCGAGACCTTGGTCCCGACACGCGCCGCCGTACCGTACAATCTAGTTGGCGGAGGGTGCGACATGAATTGGCTGACACGGTATCGCAAATGGGCGCTGTTGCTGGCGCTCGCAGTCAGCGTCGCCTGCATCATCGTCATCCCATATTACGTAAATCCTCAAACTCACTCAAGTGAGCTGTGGCTACGGATACCACTATTTCTCATTTCTTGCCTTGGCCTGCTGGCTGCGCTGCTCATTTCCAAGAAGCGCGAGGAGAAACCAGTTGACACGGACACAACAGATGACGAGAAGACGGCGATCGTGTTTGTGCACGGCATGGGAGTGCAAGACCGATTCCAGATGGTGGGCGCATTTTCTACCGGATTGCAATTGGCGTCGGAACAATACGATATCGTCGAAGATCCCGCTCAAGCCGTGAGGGTCGATTCTATTACGCTGCTCGGAAAACCGCGCGGCAGTGCTCAGTATTCGCGCATCGACGTGTACGAAGCTTATTGGGGACATAAATTCAGCGGCTTAGCCAGGTGGCAAGGCACCGTCATTTTCGGCCTTTTGGCATTTATGAAAGCCATTCCGTCGCTGTTTACTCGCGTTTGGAAAAAGCGGCTGTTCGATTTGATTTTCGGTGCGATCGGGTTTGCGCTCGTTGCGCTTGCGTCCATCACGATTTACGGCGGGTTCAGATTAACCGCAGCCGAGATCGGAACAGGGCGGGCCGACCACTTCGTTTCCGTTCGCCAACGCGTTGACGAGATGTTCGAGTCGATCAGCAGCGCTTTTCAGGAAGGGATCGCCGCAATCAGCGGTAGAGCGGGCGACCTCAACCTCACCTTAGCGCTCGATCAATTGCGGGCGCGGGCGGGGCTCGAGATCGCCCTCGCAATTGTTTACTCCATCGCTTGGTCGCTTATGATTCTCGCTGCTGTCCGATTTGGCGTTGCGGCGATGGGCCTTAGGACGTATCCGCGTGCGCATGAAACCGCGCGGCGAACCAAGTTCAAATCCGACATGGGATCGCTTAAGCAGCAAGCGCTCACCGGAGCGGCGGCAACGCTCGTCTATCTGCTTCTCGATCCCTACGTCGGCATGTTCCTTGTGAAAGCGATGCTCTACGCTTCGCTGCTTTATTTGGTCGTTTGGGGAGTGAAATATTGGTTCACCAATTTCTTAGGTGATGTGCAGATTTACACAAGCACAGATTGGAACAACGCATTCTACAAAGCGCGTGATGAGGCGATCGACATTGTCACATTGAAAATCGACGAGGTCGTCTCGGCCGGTTATTCGCGCGTCCTGGTAGTGGCACACAGCCTCGGATCTGCGGTCACGTTAACTGCACTCAGGCGTCTGTCCATAAAGCATGGCCAAGTCCGGCCCGCGTTGCCAGACAACATTGTCGGCTTCGTCACCATCGGTTCCCCGCTCCGCAAGATCCGACAACTCTTTCGCACAAGGCCCTACAAGTGGAAGTATCTGGAATTCAACAGTGAGACCGACCGGTTAATTTTCGGCGACGGCGTTGACGGCAGGCGACCACCTTGGCATAACTTTTGGTATTACACAGACCTCTTCGCCGACCCGCTTTCCGCGATCAAAGCCGGCAACACGCCCGATGAGACGTCTTTCAACGTTACCGAAAAGCGGGACATTTGCCTTCGTCCGCCGGCGGCGATTTGGGCACATAGCGCTTACTGGGAAGACGACAGATTCGTAGACCCGATGCTCGACGTCCTCTTCAAAGATGCCGCGCGGTAGAATCTCTACTTCACGGCGCCGTACCCAAGTGGCTAAGGGAAGGGTCTGCAAAACCCTCATTCAGCGGTTCGAATCCGCTCGGCGCCTCCAGTTCGTCTTTAAATCATGAGCCGTCAGCAGGAGAAGACTTCCCTCGCGCCGGCCGGCCTCGCGACGCCGGTCCCGTTGAGGGTCGAGTCGCCCGGTTTTCAGGGCTCCCTGGCCACCCTCTTTCACCTTGCACGCGACGGCAGGATCGACCTCTCGGGGATCCCGCTCACGCCGGTTTGCATAGCGTACTGCGAATACATCCGTGAAATGCCCGAGGACGACGTGGACGCCGCCGGCGCCGCTCTCCTCGCCTTGGCTTACCTCGTGGAGCGCAAGGCTTGGTCACTGCTTCCCATCGCCGATCCGCCTCCCCCGGAGGAAATCGGCGAACTCCCGGAACCGACCGTCCACGAGTTCGCTATCGCAGTCGACTCCCTCGAAGAACGCCACAGGGAACGCAGCCAACTGTTCTTCCGCCAGGGCGAGTCGCCTGATAGCTACGAAGTTCCGATGGCGCCTGGCGCAGCCTCCGCCGCGGACCTAGCGAGAGCCTTCGAACGAATCCTTCTGAAAGCAAAGCCGGTCGACATGGAGCCGCTGGCGAGGCATCGCCCATCCCTCGCAGACGTGATGAAGGACGTGCTCAAACATGTCCGCGAAGCCGGCAGCGCCACGATAGAGGCGGTTCTGCCGTCAGACTTTACGAGGCTCGACGTCGTCTTCGTATTTCTTGCCGTCCTTGAACTCATGCGGATCGGACAGATAAAAGCGATTGCGGAAAACAACGACCTCACACTGGTGCCCTCAAAGCGCGAATGAAATTAATCGACACTTTAGAAGCGCTCTTATTTGTAGCTGACAGCCCGGTCGCACTTGATGACCTGGCTCACGCGGCTCAGGTAGGCAAAGTTGAGGCTGACGAAGCGCTGCGTCACCTAGGAACGCGGATGGCGCAAGACGGCCCGCTCCAGCTTGTTCGCCTCGCTGGTGGCTACCAGGTCTGCACCAAGTCTGAGTGCGTAGATGCCATCACCAGGTTTCTAAAGCCGCAACGTCAACGCCTCACCAGAAGCGCCCTCGAAGTGCTCGCGATCATTGCGTACAGGCAGCCGATAACCTCATCGGAAATCGAGAAGATTCGTGGAGTGCAGAGCGATTACGCGCTGCGAAGCCTTGTGGAGAAAGATTTGATATACGAGGTCGACCGCATGGCAACTCCAGGTCGCCCGATCCTTTACGGAACCACCGACCAATTCCTCCACGTTTTCAACTTGAATGATCTCGACGAACTGCCCGAACTGCAGGGCGAGCCGGAAGTTGTCGAGGTCGGTGTATGAAGTGGCCCCACACGCTTTCATTGGTGCGGGGTCTCGGACGAATATGTCCTGGCATCCTCCTCGTCGTCAATGCCTTCGCCCAGCAGCCGGATGTGACTGCCAAAGCAGCGATTCTGATGGACGCCGAGAGCGGCACCGTGCTCTTCGAAAAGAATTCTCGCGGAAATCGCCAGCCGGCGAGTACGACCAAAATTATGACCGCGCTGATTGCGCTGGAAAGGGTTCCGCCGGGAACAATGATCGCAGCTCCATGGGATATCGAGAAGGTCGGCGAATCGAGCCTGCACCTCAAGGCCGGCGAAACGCTGACGCGGGAGGACGCATTATTTGCCCTGATGCTTCGCAGTGCGAACGACATGGCGCACACTCTCGCCGTTCACATCGCAGGCTCTGACAACGCATTCGCGAAAATGATGAATACTCGCGCAGCGGAAATTGGGTGCAAAAGCACTAACTTCGCAAACCCACACGGCCTGCCGAACGACAAGCACACCACCTCCGCATACGATCTCGCCCTAATCGCCCGCGAAGCGATGAAGAACGATTTTTTCAGGAGAATTGTTGCGACCCAAAAGTGGTTTGTGATGAGGTCGACCAACCAAAAAGACTTAATGGTGGAAAACAACAATAAGCTGCTCTTGGAAGACGCATACATCGAGGGAGTGAAGACGGGCTACACGCGGGCGGCAGGGCGGTGCTTTGTCGGATCGCGAAATGAAAACGGCCTGCGGCTCATTTCCGTAGTTTTGGGCAGCAGCGACTGGGGCGCGGATACGAAGGCTTTGTACGCATGGGGTTTCGGAGAACTGGAAGTTCGTGCTCGATATGCCAAGGGCCAAATCATCGGCAAGGTTCCATTCGTAGGCGGTTACGACGATTCCGTTCCGGTAAGAACGAGCGGTGCGCTCGTCGTTTTTTCTCCCAAATCTGCCCCACCTCTCGAGATTACTTTCGAGAAGCAGCCGGCGCCCATCGTCGAAGGCGGTCTTGCAGGGAAATTGCGCTCTGTGGATTCTCGTGGTGGATTCGTCGAATACCCGCTTGTATTCGCTGAAAGTAGAGAGGCCAAACCGCTGATACTTTCTGTTGCAGGCAGCTGGCTGACTTGGACGGCAATGGGCGTGGTAGGGTTCTCTTTCGTCGTGTTCCGCGGTCGCAAACGTCACCGAAGAACGAGACCCGTAGGAATCCATGCTCGTTAGACTTCACAAATTCATGGCCGCATGTGGCGTTGCTAGTCGACGAAAATGCGAGGAAATGATCGAGCAAGGCAAGGTTGCGGTGAATGGACGTCGCGTGACCGAACTGGGCGCAAAAATCGATCCCACTATCGATGAGGTCACTGTTTCTCGTCGTCGAATTACCCAGCCACGCAGAGTCGTGCTCATCATGAATAAACCGAAGGGCATTGTCACTACGATGAACGATGAGCGCGGCCGACGGCAGGTCACAGAGTTCCTCCCCGAACTGGACGTCACCGTAAAGCCTGTGGGCAGGTTAGATAAAGACAGCGAGGGTCTGCTGGTTTTCACCAACGACGGCGATTTAGCCGCGCTATTAACCCACCCAAAACACCTCGTTTCAAAAACCTACCGCGTCGTTGTAGAAGGCTTGGTCGATGATGAAAAGATCGACAAGCTGCGAGCGGGAATTTGGGTTCCGCTGGACCGCGGCAGCCACAAGGGCCGCAAAACCCGACCGGCCATCATCGACGCCGTGGGACGCGATCCGAAGGCAAAGAAGACTTCGATAGAAATCACGATACAAGAGGGCCGCAAGAGACAGATCCGCGCGATGTTCGAAGCTATCGGCCACTCCGTCACGGAACTGAAGCGAACGCGCTTCGGCTCTATCTCGCTTGGAAAGCTGCCTCCGGGCGCCTGCAAGATGCTCTCCAAGAGCGAGGTTGATAGGCTGGAAAGTTCGGCCACTCCCGCTCCGGCGATTCGAGCCGCTCGCTAACGCAGACAAAGCCGCAACCATTGTGCGATTCATCCGGTACTCTATTGTCACGTGAATGCTCAGTTGCTTTTAAGCGATATAACGCCGATTATCGGCGTTCTTACCGGCTTCGGACTCATCGTAGTTGTGCCGATCGTTGCGATAGCTACGAGCCATCGACAAAAGATGGCGAAGCTTACTGGTAGCACTTCGGACAACTCAGATCGCGTGAGCTCTCTTGAGCGACAAGTCGATTCGCTCCGTCATGAAGTTGCCGAGTTGAGGCACTTTATTACGGACAACGTACTGGAGCTCGATGACAGGCGGCAACAGCAGCGCCTCGGCCCTCCACCCACGCCGCCGCACTTTTGAAGCCAATCGGCATACGAGGAGAGTTTATTACCCTCGGCCAGTTCCTTAAATTTGCAGGCATCGCTGAGACCGGAGGAGACGCGCGCGCGATGCTCGATGACGGCGAGGTTCAGGTGAACGGCGACAGCGAAAACCGCCGTGGCCGCAAGCTTTATCCCGATGACGTTGTCGTCGTCTTCGGCGACGAATTCGTCGTGACACGAGAGGACCGCTAACTTCGTCGGTATCCTGTGGGTTCCATGATCTCAGAGCCGCTTTCCCTATGCCGCTGGCACGCGCCCGACCGCGACCGCGCGGCTGAAGCCGTTCTGATGGAGCAACTCGGGATCACCAGCATGACCGCAGCAGCGCTCGTCGCGCGTGGCTACAACGACCCTGCCGGCGCCGACAGCTTTCTAAACCCCAAGCTCGAGGACCTGCACGACCCGCTGCTGCTGCCCGACGCCGAGAAGGCGGTTCGCGAGATCATGCTCACCAAAGACCGCGGCGAGAAAATCTACGTCCACGGCGACTACGACGTCGACGGCGTGACCAGCGCAGCCATCTGGACCCGATCGCTGAAGAAGCTCGGCTTCGAAGTTGTGACGCACGTGCCGCACCGCATGAAGGAAGGTTACGGCATCCACGAAAGCGCGGCCCGCGAAGCGATCGCTACAGGTGCAAAGCTCTTCCTCACCTGCGACTGCGGCACAGGTGCAGTCGCTTCCCTTGCCATCGCTCGCGAAGCGGGCATGCGCATCGTGGTGACGGACCATCACCAGCCGGGCAGCGAATTGCCCCAAGTCGAAGCGCTCGTCAACCCTCACTTACCCGGCAGCGCCTACCCCTTTCAAGAGCTCGCCGGGGCCGGCGTCGCATTCAAAATCGCTCAAGCCGTCGCGGAAGCGTGCGGCGCCCAGCGCGGCCAATTCATCCGCGCCTACCTCGACCTTCTCTGTCTCGGCACGATAGCGGACGTCATGCCCCTTATCGGCGAAAACCGAGTCATCGCGCACTTTGGCCTGCAAGCGCTTGAGCATTCGAAAAAGACCGGTCTCGAAGCCCTTAAGATCGTCTCCGATACCCACGGCCGCGCGCTCACGACCCGCGATGTCGGATTCGCCCTCGCCCCCCGACTCAACGCCGCCGGACGTGTGGACGACGCCGCTATTGCACTCGATCTGCTTCTCTGCGAGGACATGGAGGAGGCCCGCCGATTAGCAGAATTGTGCGACCAACTCAATCGCAGGCGCAAAGACGAAGAGCTCGCAATCATCGAGCGGGCTGAAGAGCTTATCACCGAGGGCGATCTGGGCTCTCGGCACCTGATTCTCGTCGCCGCCCCGGGTTGGCACAAAGGCGTCGTGGGTATCGTTGCAAGCCGAATCGCGGAGCGGTACAACCGTCCGGCGCTAGTCGCCTCCATCGACGAGGAAACCGGTATCGCCGGAGGCTCCGCGCGAAGCATCCGCAACTTCCACCTGCTCAGTGGGTTGGAAAGCGTGCGCGACGTGTTCCTAACTTGTGGGGGCCACGCTGCTGCGGCCGGATTCTCGATCGAATCCTCACGCTTAGAGGAAGCCGCCGACCGGTTGGACGCCTACGCCCGCACAGTGCTCACGCCGGAGGACCTGATACCCACGCACTTCGCCGATGCGGAGCTCGATCAGAACGAGGTGTTCGGCAAGGGCATCATGGAGCTTCAGCGCCTGCAGCCCTTCGGTACCGCCAACGATGATCCTCGGTTTATTGTCCGCAACACAAAGTTCAAGGGATTCAACACTTGTGGGGATGGTTCGCATGTCCAGTTCAAGATTGAAACCTTGCACGAGTTGAAAGGCATCGCCTTCCGCATGGCGCCGCTGTTTGCGCAGATCGACGTGGAAACGCCAGTGGACTTACTGGTGGAGCCGGTTGTGGACAACTGGAACGGCAAGCGCGCGAAGCTGCAACTGGTTTCCATGGAACGGTCTGCGTAACTCTGAAACGGGCCCGTCCAGCCCGTCTTGTCCTCCGGCTCGCAAATGAGATGACAGGGCACGGCCGAGTACCGTGTTACCTACCGGCGTCAGGCCACTGCCCACCAAACTTCGATGCGTTCAGGATAATGGCGCAGGGATCTACCAGCGAGTTCGCACGGTGTAGGTAATCACCTTCTCTTCGTCCGGCTTGAGAGTGACCATGTATTCGAAAGTATTTGAATCCTTTTTCGTCGACTGCATACTCTCCCGAAGAATTCGCCAATCGGACCAAGCATGTTCGACAACTCGGACCGTTTCGTTCACCTTTTTCCGGTTTCGAACTTTTATCTCGAAGTCTTCTTCAATGACGTTGGAGGAAATTCTACGGAAGGCGATTCGCGTTCGCTCTCCCACGACGTCGAACGCGTCGCCGATATACAGACGAATCTTCTCCTCGCGAGGCGTGTGATCGATGCGATCTTCCCCGATCATCTGCACTTGGCCCTTCGAATCCCTTTTATAGACACGCACCTTGCCAGCGGGCAGTGGCATTCCCATGCCGTTCTTGTCGCTGTTCGTCATTTCGACGACGACGTTTACTTTAACTTTCGGGTCTGAAGCGTAACCCTCACCAGGAATATAGTCGCGTCCCGATCCCTGCCAAACAGATCGCTGCCCTTCCAGAACCATGTCCTTATACACATCGATGCCGGCAACATTTAGGAGCGATATCTGCTTTTGCTCGTTATTGCGCACGGTGGCGGGCCGTCCGAGCGTGTAGAGGTGGTATTCGAAAAACGACTCCTCTTGAAATCCTAGTGCGTCGCGGCGCATCATGGCGGCGGCTTCCGGTGCGCCTCCACCAAATCCTCCCCCACGTGACTGCGTCACTCGGCGTACGTCGCCGGCGATCAGTTTTAGGGTCGCATTTGTGTAGGTGGTGCCCGACTGATTATTCATCGTAACCCACCCATTCACATCAGCCTTTTTGTCGTCCGCGTCCAAAATCATGACGTAGTCGGCGCTCCAATTGATATTGTTCGTAAGGTAGGTCAGCTCAATATCACGAGAGCCGCCTTGCTCGGCAAACAGGTCCCACATCAACGTCGGCTTGCTAATCAGGCCCTCAGGCATTTCCAAGACCTCGATCGTTCCGGCGGGGCTGAGGATAATCCGCCCGTCGTCGGTGCGCAAGACGAGCCCGGTGTAGGTCATCCGGCCACCTCCGTCAGCGGCAACAACCTGCCCTGGTGCGGCTAAGAGCACGCCTTCCGTAACCAAATCGCGGCCGTCATCCAATAATTGTCGAAGGCGAATGCGCTTGCCTATCGACTTTATCAAAATGGTCGAAGTCGAAATCAGGTCGTACTGATAATTCTGCTCGAGAATGTCAATTGCGTTGCCGCGCATTACTTTCATCCCCACGCTTGTTGGGTCGATGTATGCAGCGACGTCTTCAACTCGTAATTCTTGTCTGCCTGACCGGAGATCAAACGTCCGAATCTCCTTTACGAGACCGAAATTCACGTTGTACACGGTCAGTTCAATGCTCTGCGGAGCTGCCACTCCGGCGAGAAATAGCGGTATTAGGTTCATTGTGAAGGTGCCTCCCTTGCCAAGGTTACGACGCGCACGTCGTTCCGGAAGTTACGAATAGATCCGCAGCCCACTCAGGAGTAAACTCGCGCTTCGTGTCCGCTGTCGTTCCCAAATTTCCCGTGGTACTCGCTAGCGCATCCCCCCGCAGAGGAGCGCTCCTGAGCAGCGTGTTTAAAAAATTTCAGGTTTATGACTCAAACATAGACGAATCGAGTTCGCTACTCCCGCTTGAACATCGCGCGGTTCACCTCGCGCTCGAGAAAGCACGGTCCGTCACGGTTGGAGGGAAGCTCGTCATCGGGGCTGATACGATCGTGGGCATGGGCGACCAATCCTTGGGTAAGCCGGAAGGCGATGCCAATGCGAGGGACATGTTGAGGCGCCTTTCGGGAGGGGAACATCGCGTTATCACCGGAGTGGCGGTCCTGTGGCCGGGTGGCGAGCATTCGTTTTGCGAGGTAACGCGCGTGACCTTTCGCCCACTGACAGCTGAGGAAATCGACCTGTACGTGTCGACAGGTGAACCCCAGGACAAAGCGGGGGCTTACGCCATTCAAGGTGGCGCGCGAAAGTTTGCAACCCGCGTCGATGGTGACATCGATACGGTTGTCGGCTTGCCTGTCGCCAGACTCACAGCGGAACTGGGCCGTCTAGGACTGATAGAGTAAAGTAACGACCTCTTGTTAAGCCGCTCAAGAAAGGGTAAGGACGCGTTCCTGAGGTGCGAAGAGTGTCAGAAGGTTCTCCTTGCAAAGGAACTCGAACGCAACGCTCGGGTGTGCCCATATTGCGGCAAGCACTACCGCATGCCCGCCGACGACCGCATCAACTTCACGTTCGATCCCGGCACTTTCACAGAAATGGACGCCGACCTAATTTCGGCGGACCCTTTGGAGTTTCCCGACTACAGTGAAAAGCTTGCGACCGCGATCGCCAAGACTGGACGCCAAGACACGATTGTTCGTGGCAAGGCGCAGTTAGAGGGCAGGACCGTGGCTGTCGCCGTCTCGGATTTTGCATTTATGGGAGGCAGCATGGGTTCCGTTGCGGGCGAAAAAATCACACGAACCCTTGAGCTGGCCTCCTCCGAAAAATGTCCCGCAATCATTTTTACGGCAACCGGCGGCGCACGCATGCAAGAGGGGCTGTTCTCATTAATGCAAATGGCAAAAACAAGTGCAGCGTGTGAAAAACTCGCACGGACCGGTGTGCCTTTTATTTGCGTTTTTACAGACCCGACCATGGCGGGTGTGCTTGCCAGCTATGCCAGTCTTGCGGACGTCATCATCGCTGAGCCTGGCGCATTGGTCGGGTTCGCCGGGGCGAGGGTCGCTGCGCAAGCGGCAGCCGGAGGAAAACTGCCGGACGATTTTCAAACTAGCGAGTTCAACTTGCGAGTAGGAATGATCGATAAAATCGTAGAGCGAAAAGAAATACGCTCGACTTTGACAACGCTTCTCAATCACATGGGGGCGAAGGGTTAATGGCTAGGACTTGGCGTGAGTGGGAGCGTCCATTGATTGAACTCGAAGAGGGAATCACCAAACTTCGATCTCTTCAAACCGGCGAGGCATCCGTTCGGGCAGCAGAAATCGAAGACCAAATACAGAGGCTGGAGCGCAGTCGCGACAATTACATCCGCGTAAAATACAGCCGTCTCGGTCCCTGGGAACGCACTTTGCTGTCTCGAGCCGAAAACCGCCCATACACGCAGGATTACATCGACGCGATTGTCGACGATTGGGTCGAGCTACACGGTGACCGCAGGGCAGCCGACGACAAGGCAATCATCGGTGGCATGGGTGCTATTCAAGGCACGTCGTATGTCATCGTCGGTCATCAGAAAGCAAGAGATTTAAAAGGAAGGCAGTACCGCAACTTCGGCATGGCAGGGCCCGAGGGATATCGGAAGGCGATTCGGCTATTCGACATGGCCGAGCGTTTCAACCTTCCAGTAATATCGTTTATCGATACACCCGCTGCGGATCCCGGCCTTGAAAGCGAATCGCGTGGAATCAGCGAAGCCATCGCAGCAGGAATGTTCAAGATGTTTTCCTTAGGTGTGCCCACGGTGGCGATAGTTATTGGTGAAGGCGGTAGCGGCGGCGCGATCGGCATCGGTGCATCGAGCCGCGTGCTCATGTTGGAGAATTCCGTTTATTCCGTTATTCCACCCGAAGGATGTGCAGCCATTTTATGGCGCGATCCTTCAGCAAATGATCGCGCTGCTTCTGCTCTCAAATTAACTGCGCAAAGCGCGCTGGAATTCGGCTTGATCGACGAAGTCATTCCTGAAGGCTTTGGCGGTGCACACCGCAATCCCACGGAAACCTACGAGAACGCAAAGGCGGCACTCTTGAAGCATTTCGCCGAGCTATCCGGTCTTTCACCCGAGGAGATTCGGATAGCGCGGTACGACAAGTACCGGCAAATGGGCATTACCTCAGCGAGCTAACGCTGCCAGTATATCTGCCAGCCGATCATTGCCACGACCGCAGCGACAAAAAGAATGCCCACCACGCGGGCAATCCTTGCCCGAATCGCCGAGCACACGCAAGCAAAGGAGACTCCGGCAGCAATGCAATACGGCAGCGTCGCGGCCCTGCCATCGTTCACGGAAAGTAAACCGACATAGGAGAGGCCGGTGCCGACTAAAGCGTAGAATGCGAAGAAACCCCAGCGCACGACACGCCGCGCGGCTACCCATAACAGATAAAGTACCGGCAGCCCAAGCAGCGGCAGCGCCCACGCGTAGATTGGAAGTTCCATGCCATAGAGTCTACGAATACGCGCCGACGATAGTTGTGGGAAAGGTACAATCACAACGCGATTTGCTGAACAACATCCCCGCCGAAAAGGCTGTTCGGTAAGCTGAAGCACGCACATGTATCAAGCTCCTCTGCCCCCAGAGTACGCGATCCTTACAGCTGACGAAACACGAGAGCGGATCGTCGAAGCGAAGCGCGTGCTTGGTTCGCGGCTCGTCATCCTCGGCCACCACTACCAACGAGATGAAATTATCGAGCATGCGGACTACAAAGGCGACAGTTTCAAATTAGCCAAAGACGCCAACAAGCATCCCGAGGCCGAGTTCATAGTTTTTTGCGGCGTGCACTTTATGGCTGAAAGCGCCGACATCCTTACGCCGGACCACCAAAAAGTCATCCTCCCGAATTTAGCGGCAGGCTGCAGCATGGCGGATATGGCAAACCTTTTTCAGGTGAAGAATTGTTGGCGCGACCTCGAGCGTGTGATGCACGAAGCACGAACAGCGACCACCATCGTTCCAGTGACGTACATTAATTCAGCAGCAAACCTTAAAGCATTTGTTGGAGAAAAAGGCGGCACCGTTTGCACCAGTACAAACGCACCGAAAGCGGTTGAATGGGCACTGGCCCAAGGCGGCAAGGTTCTGTTCTTCCCCGACCAACACCTGGGCCGAAACACCGGCGCGAAAATGGGTTACGATCCCGATACGGATATGGTCGTTTGGGATCCACACAAGCCCCTGGGAGGCAACACCGAGCAAGACATTGTTCGCTCGACCTTTATTCTGTGGAAGGGCCACTGCTCCGTCCATCAGCGCTTTACGGTTGAACAAGTTGAAAAGGCTAGGCGAGATCATCCTGGCATCAAAGTCCTCGTGCACCCTGAATGTCCGATCGAAGTAGTGCGGCTAAGTGACCTGGATGGATCGACCGAGTTCATCATCAATACGGTGCGTGCAGCGGGACCCGATACCTCGTGGGCCATCGGAACTGAGATCAACTTGGTCAATCGATTGGCGAGGGAAAACCCTGACAAAACCGTATTCTGCCTCGACCCAATGATATGCCCTTGCGCAACTATGTACCGCGTGCACCCAAGTTTCCTGCTTTACGCACTCGACAGAATCGTCGCTGGCGAACCCGTCAACATCGTAGAAGTTCCGCCAAAGACAAAAGACTTCGCTAAGGTCGCGCTAGACCGCATGCTTACCCTTGTCTAGCTTCACCCATGTCGCGCCACATTACGACGACCTTATGGAGGGAGTCCCGTATCCGATGTGGATCGCGTACTTAGAATTACTATGGACGAAGCTGGAGGTCAAACCAAAGAACGCAATCGAAGTATGTTGCGGGACCGGGACTCTTTGCCGAATGCTTGCAAGTAAGGGCATAGAGATGACAGGCGTCGATCTCTCAAGGGCAATGATCGACGTCGCTATCGAGAAAGCCAGTAAAGAGGACATTGATATTCGTTTTTCATGCCAGGACGCTTCCACTTTCCGGTTGCCGTGGCGGTTCGACGCGGCATTTAGTTTCTTTGATAGTCTAAATTACATCGTCGATCCGGAATGCTGTAAATCCGCAATCGCTCGCACTGCAGAACACCTGACGCCTGGCGCGCCTTTTGTCTTCGACTTGAATACCGCCTACGCTTTTGAGCAGCGACTGTTTAACCAAACCGACATGAAGCCGAGCCGCAAGGTCCGTTACAAATGGCAAAGCCACTACGATCCAGAATCGCGAATTTGCCGAGTCGAAATGGACTTTTGGACTGATCAGCACCACTTTGAGGAAGTCCACTTGCAACGCGCCCACTCGCAAGAGGAGATTTCATCTTGGATGAAAGCAGCCGGCTTCACCGGAGTGGCGTTCTATCACGCCTACACCCTCGACCGGCCCAAGGGCAAGAGCGACCGCATTCACGTAGTCGGAATTGCACCCTAACACGCCGATCGTTCGTACTCTACTTGGAGTAGAGAATGTCCAACACAGACCCTGTGCAAGATGCGATTCAAGCTGCTTTCAATCGCCAGCGGTTCGCGCCGTCGCGCCCACAACAAGCTGAGGCTAAGGTTTCGAATTCTGTCGGCTGTCTATTGTTTTTGCTCCTCGCCATCGGTGGCGGTTTTTTCATCTTTAGAGACAGTAAGGATTTTCTCGACCCCATAAGGCTCGCACTGATGGTCGGATGGTCGATCGTGTCCGGCGTTCTCGCCTCCACAATCCGCATCGCGGCGCAATGGGAGCGCGCCGTCGTCTTTCGCCTCGGCCGATTTAGCTCCGTCAAAGGTCCCGGTTTATTCACCGTAATTCCGCTGATAGACCAAGTGCAAACAGTAGATACGCGTGTCATCACGCTCGATATCCCACGCCAAGAGGCGATTACGAAAGACAACGTTCCGGTTTCAATCGACGGCGTCATTTTTCTGCAAGTCGCCCGTCCGGACCAAGCGATAATCAACGTGCAAAGCTACTTGCTTGCGATCCAGCAGTACGCGCGCACAGCATTGCGAGATGTAATAGGCGGCCGTCAGCTCGATGAGGTCCTCACCGAACGTGAGTCGATCGGCCATGAAATCGAACAGCTCGTGACACGCGAAACCGAGCATTGGGGGTTGGAGGTTGCGGGCATCCGGATTCAGGACATCGTTCTTCCGGAAGATCTTAAACGCGTCATGTCTCGCCAAGCTGCAGCCGAACGAGAAAAGCGCGCGAACATTACGAAATCCGAAGGCGATCGGCTGGCAGCCGAAAATCTTGCCGCCGCAGCGGCTACCATGGCCAAGAGCCCAGGAGCGATGCAGCTGAGGTCCCTACAAACCATCGACGGCCTCGGGCCGACGGCTTCGAACACGGTTGTTCTAGCCATACCCATTGAAGTGATGGAGGCGGTTGATGCCTTCGCAAAGTTTCGCAGAGGTCAAACCGAACGCCAGGACGATAGCGAGACGTTGTAACGGGAGTGAAGCCTCGTGTGGTCGTGACCGGTGCCTCCGGATTCTTAGGGAGGGCTTCGGTCCGCCAGTTAGCCGCCGATTCGTTTGTCGTACGCGCTGCGATTCGCGGTGAAGCCCGTGTATGCGACTCTCAAGAAAAGATTCGAGCAGACGTGGCGGACGTCGAATCTCTGCGTCTTGCGTGCGAAGATTGCTCGTTCGGTATCCACCTCGTTGGCATTATTCAAGAAAAGGGCGACGCTACGTTTGAAAAAGTGATCGCAGATGGCACACGCAACTTCGCTACAGCGTGCAACGAATCAGGTGTCAAAAAGCTCGTTTATATTAGCGCGCTCGGCACCGGGGCGAATGCAACCAGTAAATACTTCCAGGCCAAATTCCATGCCGAACAATCCGTTATAAACTCCGGTGTGCCTTACGTCATTTTCAGGCCGAGCGTCATCGTCGGCCCTGGGGACGATTTTGTCAATCGCTTCGCAGGCAACTTTTCACCATTACCGGATAATGGCGCCAGCAAATTTCAGCCCGTTTATGTGGGCGACGTCGCAAAGTTCATTTCGCGGGCGCTTACAAATCCGGCTGTCGGCACTTTCGAGATTGGCGGGCCCGATGTCCTGACGTTACGCCAGATGATCGAAACTGCAGAAAGCGTGAAGGGTAAGAAAGCGATGCACCCATCGATTCCGCTCGGCCTTGCCAAGGTCGGCGCAAAATTAGTCTTCGACCCGCTCATCAAACTCGGTTTCGCAATGCCTGCCGGAAGCGACGCCCTTGTCATGTTGGAAACACCCAACGTTTGTTCGTCGGGAGAACTCGAGCGAAGCGTAGACACGTTCGGCGTCCCGCTCACGCCTTACGCACGGGCCGTGATAGAATGAGCCGTTCCCGCTAAAGGCGAGGAACGAATTATGCCAGTCGTATCCGTGAGAATCCCGCAAATGGGCGAGGGGCTTCAAGAAGCTCGGCTCGTAGGCTTCCTTAAGAACCCTGGCGAGAATGTGCGCCGAGACGACCCGCTGTATCAGATGGAGACCGACAAAGCGGTCATGGACGTCGAGTCGCCCTATGACGGGGTCTTGATGGAGTGGACAGCGGAAGAGGGCAAGGTTCTTCCGATCGGCACAGAAATCGCGAAGATGGAAGTCGCCGACGGAGTTCGCGAAATGGCAGCCGGCCACGGGCCGGCACCGAAGCAAGAGCCCGTCGCTCAGCCCGTGGCCGCTGCCGAGCCAATCGATGCGCCCGAGGGCCCGATGCGCAATGCGCAGGTGCCGCCGAGGGTGCGGCGGATGCTCAAGGAGCAGGGGCTGCTCGATGAGGCGCATCTCATCCCTGCTGCCGGATCGAAGCTGATGCCGGAAGACGTCGATCGGTACGTCGCTGCGCGCTCGGGCGCCGTTGCCGTGGCGACGCCTACGCTCAAGACCGAGCCGCCGAAGACGCTCAAGGCGACTGCCGAGTACGACGAATTCGAACTCGCGAAGCGGCAGCAGACGCTGGCGTACCGTCTGGCGCGCGGATCACAGCTATGCGTGCCTGGCACGATCATGGTGCGGTGCCGCTGGGATGCCATCGAGGCGGCGCGCGAAGGCGTCAAGGCCGGCAGCGGCGAGTTTCAGCCGAGCGCTTTCACGATGATGTCGTGGTGCGTTGTGCGCGCCATGGCCGACCATCCCAAGTTTCGCAGCACGATGCCGAACGAGACGACGCTTCGCACCTACAAAGGCGCAAACCTCGGCATAGCCGTCGCTCTGCCGGGCGATGAGCTTGTCACCGCCCTGGTCCCCAACGCCGACACGCTTTCCTGGCCGGATTTTGCCCAGGCCTCCCGCGCGCAGATCGAGAAAGCGCGAGACGGAAACGACCAGGCCACTGAGGCAACGACGCTGAGCATCACCAATATGAGCGCGTTCGGCCTCCACGACGCGGTGCCGGTGGTCGTTTCGCCGTCGGTCGCCACGCTATTTTTGGGCGAGGCTTATTGGCACCCCGTCGCAAAAATGGGCGGCTACGATTTTGTGCGGATGGTTAACCTTTCGCTAACCTTCGATCACCGGGTTATTAACGGCGTCGGCGCAGCGAATTTTATTAACGCGGTTAAGCGCAGTATCGAATCCTTTACCTCGCCGGAATAGGGCATCTTTCAATCCGCTTGCCGCGCGGATTGAAAGCATCCACAAGAACCATCCACAATCTGGGATTGTGGATGGTTTGCGGTTCGCATCCGTTGCAATCCACGTATATCTGCCTGAGTCACTTTTACGGGCAATTTCAATTTTCAACGTATCGCGTATAGCATCGCCTACCTTCTAGGACCTGTGGGACGGCGTTTGTCAACCTTCGGAGGGCGACGGTGATGGGTTTAACGACTTCCGTGGATTAGTGAGAGGCGAGCGCAGACCATGCATCGTCCTAGCTAAGAACCCTATGTACGAGGATCGACGCAAGGAGCCCATAAGTATTCAGAGGTTCCGCAGGCGTGTCCTGCACCACTCGTTCTGGATCATCATCATTTTCGCAGTCGCGCTCGGCATCGGCACACTCGGCTACCATTTTATTGCGGGGCTCGAGTGGGTGGATGCGCTCCTGGATTCCTCGATGATCCTCAGCGGAATGGGACCCGTGAGCGACTTGCATACGGACGCCGCCAAGCTGTTCGCGTCTTTTTATGCGGTTTTCTCGGGGATTGTTTTTATTGGAGTTGCGGGGCTTCTCATTGCGCCGTTCGCTCACCGCCTCCTCCATCACTTCCACTGGGAAGAAAGCGATAACGAAGGGCCTCCGGCACCTGACTCCTAGGTGCCGGAGTTAATCTTCCGCCTCACTCCATTTTTGAAACGAAGCTTTGCCGACGCCGCTTTTTCTAGCGCTTTCTCTTAATCAAAAGAAGCGAGCCCAGGCCGAAACCCAATGCTGCGATCGTGCCCGGCTCCGGTACGACGCACTCGACTTGGCCGCGGATTTCTCCCCCGGGGAAGTCGGGCGTATGTACGTTGATGTAGGCTCTTTCCGCCACCATTTCCGAGAGTTTCTGCTCACGCATGATAGGCGCATCGTCAAGCACGGCGGTAAAGAACCAGTTCGACACATTCCCCGACTGGCTCGTCTTGGCGGCATTCGCCAGGATGTCGAAAATAACTGGGCCGTTCACGCCCATCGGCGCGTTGTGGATATGCATGCC
>JALYSG010000051.1 GCA_030854945.1 Armatimonadota bacterium | reverse complement strand
GTGTATAAGTGCCGATGCCGGCTTGATCGGCAAAGGCTCCAAACATGATATGTGAGACGCTGTGGCTGACTGGGTCACCTAGCAAACAAGTTACGGTTTCACCTTGGTCGGGAGCCCTAAAACAATCGCCGTCATGTCGCATTGGAAGGATCAAGGAACCGGGGTTGTTCCGCGCAGATTATAGCCATTCTCAGGTATCGGGATCGAGGGCTCACGCTGCAGAAGGTGTTGAGGAGCTTAGTAGACGAAACCGGAGCAGGTCATGACTCGAAGGCTTGAAGGCGTTGTTCACTCTTCCACGGCTCAGCTAGGTTCTCGCGGTTTACGAACAAATTAGCGAGGACAGGCCAACTGGCCTGTCCTTTAGTAGTCTGCCGGAAGCAAAACGGTCGTCACTGATCGGTCTGCTTCGGTGATAATCCAGAACTTGACTCCCCTGCGGTCCTCGTACGCCGACACAAGCCGGTGGCCTTCGCGAACGGAGAACTCATTTTCTTGGTAATCCTCCTCGTCTAATTCGCCCCAATCCCCCGACGCGTGCCGATGGATTGCTTCAAGCACACTCCCTTGATCAAGTTCGACTTGGGCGGACGGGGTAATGAGGAGCTTTCCAAGTTCAAATGTCGCGTACATTGTTCGCCTCCTACGAGAGTCCGAGCGGTAGCTCAGGCTCTCGTCATAGTGCGAATCAAGGGGCACTCTAACTCCGGGGCCCTAGTCAGCACAAGCAGTGTTCAACGAAGCGAACGAGACTCAATGTGAAGCCCCGCCAAGATTGGCGGGGCTAATTGCTAGTCACTCGGACAGATTCCTTCCGAAGATACGATCAGCTGCGCGGCGAGCTTGGCTAGACGCTAACACGATTGCCTTTAGGTCACGATTCAACGCGTCCAGCCAGCCGTCGATGTAGCTAGCCGCGTTCGACACAAGGCTGTTATCTAGACCTATCTCAGCACACACGTAAGCAGAAGCCAGCTCTGCCACTAGTTCTTCCCGGCTGTAGTCCTCCGATCCAAACTGGGTCGTCCTTGCTACACCTGGCCGGTTCAGTCGGTCCGGGTGCCCCGTGGCGTGTCCCAGTTCGTGCATGAGCGTCGAGTAGTAGTGATCTGCTGATTCAAACCGTTCGATCTTTGGCACGGCAACCGTGTCGTCAGCCAGACGATAGAACGCACCACTCGAATGTTCGATTAGCCGTGGCGGGTTCGGCATGCGTCGGACCACCTCCTCCGCTTCCTCGATACCGCCAATGGTCGTGCCGGGGGGAACGTCTTCTAGCGAGAGGCCCTCGATCTGTTCAGCGTTGAACACATAGTGCTGCCGAAGAAGTGGCATTGTCCGTTTTGGCTCCGACTCATCACCGTCGCGTTCAATGATCTTCCAAAAGACAACGATGGCGCCACGCTCACCTTTGCGAACATGGCCGCCAAGCTCATTTGCCTGTCTGACGGTCATCCAGCGATGATCAGAGAACGGAGCTAATCCAAGCAGCAAGAGATTGACCCCCCTGTACGATCGTTTCGAAACGGCGTTGCAGGGTAGGAACTCCCGCCCCTTCCAGGGTTTTCTCCAGGGAATGACACCGCTCGCCAACGCAGAGAGAATCTGACTGGTCACGCGGTCGTAAATTGACGAAGAATTGTTTGCGGCGTTGCCGCGGCTGTTTTGTTTGTAAAGGCGCTTTGCCAAGTTGTTGCTCCCGGAGGGCTTCCTCCTAGCAACTAGCTTTTCAAGCCCTGCTGGCCTTTGCGAGCCGTGTTTCTTCGACAGAACGAACGAAGCGACGTTCCACGTCTTGCGCCTGCTGCGGTGCCTACGCGCCGAGTTCTTTCAGCCGAGCTATACTCACGTGATGATGTCCGTGGCAAAATCGCTTGCGCTATTGATGTTGGTCAGCCTTTTGGGCACACTTCCAGCTAACGCAACTTACACAGTTGTCTCACCGAACCCGATAGGATCATTCTATTCAGAGTGCAATGGCATAACGCCAGACGGACGAACTCAAGTGGGGTCCGCGCAAATAGCCGGTGGGCCAAATATATTTGCTGCAAAGTGGCATGGCAACTCTGAGAGCCTCAGCCTGTTTCTGCCAGCCGGACGGGAACAATCCTATGGATATGCCGTCTCGGATGACGGCGCTCGCAAGGCCGGGTACGGGTGGCGGAGGGAAGGTCAAAACGAGGTTTATCACGCTTTCCTTTGGGGTGCGTTCGGAAGCGTTGACCTTCATCCCCCAGGTGCAAGCGGCTCATTTGCAGTGGGTATCTCGCCTGACGGCGGCACGCAGGTCGGCGATATCTTGACTGCACTAGGAGGTCGTCATGCTGCGCGTTGGTCTGGCACCCTGGCAGTTTCGCGGACATAAACACGGGAAACGCATCCATTGCATGCGGCGCATCACGCAACGGAGAGCGCCTCGCAGGTGCTTCTTCACCCAATAACGGCCTCGGTTCCCCAACCGCGATTCGATGGAGCTGTAAAAAACGGCGCTCGTGACTGGAGATAAATAATGCATCTAATAAAAGGAAAAGTAAGAGTAAGAGCGTTTAGCCTATTCGAACTACTAGCGGCTATTCTCATCGTCGCAATTCTGATGGCGATTCTCTTGGCTGTCTTCTTGAAAGCAAAGGGGGCCGCCAAGCAGACAGGCTGTTTGCAGAATCTGCGCCAAATCGGCGCAGCTCACATTCTCTACAGCATCGACCACGACGGTTGGTATCCTCCTTACGCAACAACTACCGCACGAGGTAGAAAAGAAGGCCTCCCATGGATTAAAGGGGATCCCGAGGCACTGAAGAAGTGCCTGATGGCCTACAAAGTGGATGAAGCTCAGTTCTGGTGCCCACTCGATCCCTACAAAGGAGACGAGAAAGTGATTGGGTACTTCGAATCAGCCGGAGTCCACCGTAATAGTTTCATGAGCTACCAACATCATTGGGTTCTAACATCTTCTCCGAGTTCTTTCGGCACCGTCGATGGGGCATTTCGGTTTAATCCGGATGTTTTCCCAGAGAGAATTCGAGAAGGCGTCTTCGGAAGCGGTAAGGTTACGTACTTTCACGACTTTACATGGGTTAAAGAGTACAAACATCCGTCTGGCGATCCTCTTCAGGCTAGTCCTCACAAGGAAAGGGCAAATTTCCTCGCCACGGATGGGTCAGTCCACTTCTTGAACGTGGATCAGCCCGAAACCGTCCCTCTCCCCTAGACCAACTAGGACCAATCAAATGCTCCCGACATCCGTCGGGAGTTTTGTTAATTTTGGGGTTCTATTACAATCTCAGGATGCTAGGTTTGATATAGGAAGATAAGAAATATGAGAATAAAAAATAAGTTGGCAGAAGCATTTAGTACCGTTGTTATATCTCTGATAGTTGTGGCACCTACGACGGCAGGGGAAAGGGAACCCCGTAGTTAAGTGCTAGGAAACCAGATAAAGAAAACAAAGGTGCTCGGGACGAGCGGCAAAGACCTCCGTAAAGGAGATATTGCCTGCAGGCTCAGATAAGTTCACTCCTGACGAATGGTATAGCTACTTAACCAAACTATCGAGGGCCTGGACCAAGCGTTATTAGCCAAAACCTCGATTGAAGTCGGTAGAAAGAGCACTAACGAAGAAAAGACAACATTCATAAAGCACGTCGAATCGTTTGGGACGGGTTTGTCCCTACAAGTATTCAGTACCCGGCGAACGCTTTTTCCATTTCCGCGGACGGTCGATGGGCAGTGGGTCGTGTTGGAACGGGCGAAGTTTGGAACCTTGACACCCTCGAAGGCTTTGCCTTGCCTAGTCCAACTGGATTTGCGGATTCCTATGCTTTGGCGGTAAGCAAGAACGGGCGAGGGGCGGCTGGCGAAGCATATTCGCCGGGCCAATCCCAGGCAGCGGTGGTCTGGAGTCTCGATACGCTCTCTGTAACAAAGCTCCACGCAATGCTTCCGGGCTATGGCTCTTCCGGCGCAAAAGCCGTTGACAACTTCGGAACAGTAGTCGGCATGGCACCAATCCCTACCCAAAAGCAATCATGTGGCGGCAGGAATCGGACTACCTTCACGTCACGTATCCAGAGCACTTAGAACTGCGGTAGACGAGCGCGCAGAGTGCGACTTTTTGCGTGGAAGCGGCAACGCGATCGTTGACGGCGATGTGGGAAAGATATGGGCAGATTTCCTCGCCGCCGAGCTTCGACGGGTGCCGCCGTCCGTTGAACTCGATGAACTGGTGCATCCGGTACAGATAGGCTTGCTCGGTTTTGAGGCGAAGATGGCGCTTGCGCATTTGTTCCCGCGCTTCGTTGAGGAACTCGGTGACGGTACGCGCTCTCGTTGGGTCTCCCTTGTCTGGGTCTCCCTGGCCGCCCATTGCGGCACTTTACCCCGTTTGCATGATAACAAACACAAATTGCGGGTGCATATCAGTTTTTTTGCCTCGTTTGTGGCATGTGAGCGTATGCAATTTGGTAGTATGCTTGAGAATCAGTCGTTCGACTTCACCGGCTAGACTGCATTGATAGGTTACGATGGTAACGTCTGGAGTCAGCTATCAACAATCCTGAAACTCCAAGGAGAGAGATATTATGAACAAACGTTTGGCAGTGGTTCTTCTTAGGATAACGGGCGCCCCTGATCAGCCATCAAAAGCTTATGCGGAGCAGCTCTTCACTAAAGCGGGTAAAGGCTCACGGAATCTTGTCGACTATTACGATGAGATGTCGCACGGTCGGCTCGATATCGGCGAAAGCCAGGTGTTCGACTGGATCGACTACGGGCACACCAATCAGGATCTTATGGACGAGTGGACTAGGGCCAAAAACGAGAAGAAGAAGGAACTCATGGATGCCGGCGTGTCTGAGGCCGGCGCTGAAAGCGCCGCCAACATCCATGCCAACGGTGTCCGGCGAGGCACGATCAAGCAGTGGGCGCGAGAGGCCGCAACGAGGAGCGATATCGATCTCAGCAAGTTCGACGTTCTTGTCTGGGTCTTCAATCAACCTGTTGACTACTTTGGAAGTATTGGAGAGGTCGTCCTGAATTGGGACAACTCTAATAACCACGCGTCTTTTTCGGTGGACCTGACCGGTGTCTCCCACGAAGTCGGGCACGGACTGGGCTTGGCGAGCCATTCGCGACTGGAGGGCTCGGCCGAAGAATATGGCGACCAATGGGATATCATGAGTGCTTACGACGGTGTCTTCTCGGACTCCTCCGGAACCCTGACGCCTCCGGGCTCTCCCTACTTCACCTTTGGGCCCGGAGCTAATGCCGTCAATATGGACCTCGTCGGCTGGCTCGACCCGACGCGCGTCTTCACTGGCAGCGGGACCGTCACCTTCCGGCTGCGGCCTCTGCACCGGCGCGACCTTCCCGGCTGGCTTGCCGCGCGTATCCAAATCGGGCTTGAGACCATCTACGTCGAGTTCCGGATGAACGAGGGATGGGACATACAGTTGCCTGTTCCCTGCATCCTCCTGCACCGGCGATCGACTCACCCGGGCGACGGGCGCCCCTGTTCTGAACTTCTCGTCGCCAATGCGACGGCAACACCGAGTCCGCGGGCGGAGTTGCTGGAGGGCGAGTCGTTCGAGGCCGGAGCGCAGGCCGACCCCTTCGGCTTCTATGCGCGAGTCACGGCGACCCGGATCGATGCCGCCAACCGGGAGGCGTTGATAAACGTCTACGTCCGCGAACGTCGGATGATCGAGCCGTCGGGCACGGTGTTCGGCGGCGTCGCGGTTGACGGTGGCGGGCTGGTGTGGACGCCGGGCCGAGGCTTCGTCAAAGTGCCTCCGCGATCGCCGCTTTTGCCCGTACTGCAACTACTGGCAGATTTCGAGACTTTGCAAACCATGAGCCAAAGCGAGCGCGGTGATCTCGTCGAGCAACTGACGATAGAAAGCTTAATGAAAGCCCGCAACCATCTGACCGGGATCATTGACGCACGCCAACAACCGCATGTTCCTGCGCCTCTGTCCATGCGCAGGTCAACAGAGTCCGAATAAAGGCGGAGAAACTGGGGGCAGTCGCGATCAACGGCGCTAATGCCGAACAAGGCGCTGCACCTGCCTGCCTCCAGCGTCCGCTCTCGTCACCCGGATCGCCGAGTGCCAGGCACAGAGACTCACTTAAGGGAAATACTTCGGGGGCCAGAGCAACTAGCTTTTCAAGCCCTGCTGGCCTGCGCGAGCCCTATTTCTTCAACAGAACGAACGAAGCGCGTTCCACATCAGAGACTGTTCGAATAAATAACGATTGAACCGCTTTGAAATTGCGATCCGGCAGATTCCTTACCAGTTCATCCTAAGTAAGTAGCTCTTGGGTATTGCCCAATCACTCGCAAAGGCATAAATTCAAAAAGAAATGAGAAACATGCTTGCCGTTGCTTTTCTTTTAGTTGTCGCTTCCTTTTTCCTGGGCAAGGTTAGCTCAAGTGACAAGACTTTCCTTGCTGCAAGCGACACCGACGCGATCATCGAAGAACGCCAGAAGGAAACTCTTTTATGGCTGAAGGACGTGGACCCCCTTGACTTCGCAAACTATAAAATCGCGTATCTTAAGGTTGATTTCGATGAGAGCTCTGGAACGGAGGAGCTTGTACCATTCTTCGCGGGTAAATATCGTATTCCGGGCAAGACCGGTTTTTACCATATCGACGCCTCTGTTCGTGGGGATCTCGATGGCGATGGCATTGAGGAAGGCGTCGCAGTAAAACTGGGCAATTTTGGAGGTACTGGTCACTTCCCAGAATTGGTCGTATTGAAGCAGGAGGGCTTGGGGTTTACCGAGATCGCCAGCACAAGTGAGCCTTATGACTTTTTTGCTGACAGAATTGATGTGCGGTCGGTTCAGGTGTTCGATCGGATGATCACCGTGAAGATAATAGGCAAAGGTCCGGAAGATTCGTCTTGTTGTCCAACGATGCCTATGGAAATGGAGTTTCGATTCGTAAATGGACAAATAGCTAAGATTTAAGGGCTCTCCCGCCTCACAACCTCCATTCTTATCCGACCGAAGACCAGTCTAGAACCCTTAGTCCTAGCGATGGGCCTTCGGGGATGCAATCACTACGGGAAAGCGAAAACTTATCATAAGAACCTTGATATCTTTCACCTGAAGTGAAACCGCGACAGCTTGACCGGGTTCGACATCAAGCTGTTTCAGAACTTTGCCGTCGCCTTCGAACAAAACCCGCCGTCTTTCATTGGAAAAATATACTTCTTGTTCGTCGGCTACACCAACGACGCAGGTCACCTTTTGAAACTGGCCGTCAAGTTTGTAAGCTGGAACAGCCTCTCTCTCGTTCGTAAAACAGTTGACATAATGGGAAAACAGTTGTCTACCAACGACGATGTCTTCTTCGACGTAAGTCGCGTCGTTTGTGCCGATATTTCTAAGAAAAAGTTTATTAAGCGAAATCGGGTTTTCAGGCGCCCGCACGATTGGTTGTTCTTCTCCAGGGTCATCGCTCGACAAAGTCGTGCCCCCAGATGTACCGACTTCAGGCTTTGATCCTAGATTATTCTGCGGCGATCGCTGATTGTCCGAGTGGGAAGGGGCCGAAAGCACATTACTGATCACGTAGCCAGCAGCAAAGACCATAACCAACAAGACTGCGGAGACCAGAACGCCGAGGGCAGTGACGTTACGCCTTTTAGGCGGCTCTGGGATTCGTTCTGAAGCAGTCGGCGGAATTTTGTCGAAGTCAGATTTCAGCTCGGATGGTGGAATTCCTGAACCGTCAGACGGAATGGTCGAGATTTCGCCTTCGGCTCCAGCTTTCGGCTGACCGGCGTCGCCCTCTTCAGTATCATCTATCATGACTTCTTGCACCTGCTGATCCGCTGCATCATCTTGGCGCAATGGCTCGCGCAATACTGTGCCAGCAATCTCGCCCGATTCAGCCTCGGCCGCAGGTTTCTCCAAACCTGATATTACATGAGGAACTCCCCCTTCCTCACTCCATCCCTCCGGACGCTCTCCGAGCGCCGTTCCAAGCGACCCACGATCTGCTAGTCCGCCCGATCCCTCTCTACTGTCTAGTTCTGCTTGGATGTTCTCTCGATGTTCCTCGAGAACTGCAAGACGGTTCTCTATCCAATTGCTACATGCTATGTAGATTGGATCCTTCTTCCAACTATGAATGCCCACGCCCTCTCCATAGAGGTCGAGAGCTTTGGCGAGTTCGTCGTCAGTCGCTTTGGGGCGACCTTTGGACGGCGCACTGCGCCGACTCCAAACGTCTTCGAATTCCTCTAGATCGCTTCGGCAACCCGCTCCTTCGAGCACAAGGCCCAGACCCTCCCGATACCTCAAACTTACGCCCGTGAGAGCGGTAAAGTTGAAACATCCCCCTCGTATTCGCCGGGGTTTATTGCCATTATCGACGCTGTCCCTGATTGCCCCAGGTGAAACCTTCATAATCGGGCAAGAGTTCGTGATGTCGAAATAGGTCTGCCCCGACAGGAGCAGAAGCTTTAAGTAAGTATAAAACTGAGCGTGTTTGGTAGCGATCTCCCGGTCCCGTACAAAGATCCGGAAAGGACCGAACAGTTCAAATCTGACTCCGCTGTTGCTACCTTGACCCTCCAATTCAACAGTAGTGACGGATTGGAATCGCCAGCTACTGCACAAATTCGGCTCTGGTAACGCAAATATTCAGACGAAGTGCGTCGTCGTACGCTATCGGTTCGGTACCTGTGGGCAGGCAATCTACTACTTGCGCTCGCCGGTGTGGCCTAGTCAAAGCCCACTGAGACGCAAAAAAGGAGCAGCGCTATTCCCACGTGCTCCCGTTGATGGCCGACCCTCGGCTACGGTCCAGTTAGAGCTGGCCGTGACCGGTACAAGTGTCGGTCGGAGGGCCAGCGTGGGCACGATAGCAAAGAAGACGGGCACTTGCAAGTCTTCAGCCCCTTGTTTTGCGATCTGCGCGAGCCAAGGAGTACAAGTTGAGTTTTCGACCATTCGAAGCCATCGGCGATTTGACACTACGTGCCGTCGATGTCCTCTTTCCCTTTGAGCAGCCCGCCCCTCCAATTGAGTGGCCCGTTCTACCGCCCAAGCCGAAGCTACCACCGGACGGCAGCTTTTTAATTGGCAACGTGATGGGAACATTCGAGCCGATTTACGCGCTTGGCCCGGAACTTGATCGCCACCTCCTCATTGTCGGCGGAACTGGCACAGGCAAGTCAACCCTAATCGCGCGGCTATTCACCGAGGAGGTTCTAAAATGGCAGTAGTCGGGATTGATCGCATCGGCGATCTAAACGATACGCTGATAGCTAGGTGCGCAGCCGCAGGCATACGGCCCGAACGACTAATCATCATCGATGCCGGCGATCCAGAGTGGGTCATCCCCTGGAACCCATTTTTGCAACCGGGCGACGCTTGTCAGATCGCGGACGGCTTTGTCGCTGCCATCGAGCGCCGCTGGCCATGTGGTGTGCAAGTTCAATTCGATCTTAAGAACATTTGTCATGCGCTCGTAATTAACCGTCAAAGCCCGCTCGAGATCGTACGGATGTTCTCGGACGACGAATTCCGGGCGCGCATTACCTCGAACGTGAGCGATGCCTGGCTTCGTAGCTATTTCGTCGAATTCGAGGGATGGACGCGTGAGCAGAGAGCTCAACGACAGTCAGCCGTCAGCAATAAGCTGCAAACTTTCCTTTCAAACCCTCGAGTACGCCGGATGCTTTGCGGAAAAGGAACGCTCGATTTACGAAAGATCATCGATGATCCTTCGGCAATCCTCTTAGTTACACTCCGCAAGGATCTACTCCATGATTGCGGGGACTTGGTCGGCGATATGGTGATTCAGGGAATTTGGAATGCCGTCCGAAGCCGCTCCACAATTCCCGAAGCTCAGCGAGTTAAGAGCACCCTCATCCTTGATGAGGGTCAGAACTTTGCAAAAGGCTGTCTCGATGAGATCATCACCGAGGGTAGACGGTACGGTTTGCGCTTAATTTTTGCGCACCAGAGCCAGGCTCAAATCGACGAAAAGCTTCGGGCCATCATGCGCAACAACTGCGCCGTGCAAGTAGTTTTCAATGTCGGAATCGTCGACGCGAGAGAGATGTCCCCGATACTGATGCCTATGACACGTGAGGAGGCGACGGATGCCATTCTCCGGCTGGAAGTAGGCGAAGCCTTTGTACTGAGGCGCGCCAAGTATCCGGCAAAAGTCCTCACACCAAATGCGAAGGCAGTTAATATGTCGTTGGCCCATGCCTTTCGACGCAAGTCAATGATTGCCCATGGCCAGCGGTGTCAGGAGATAGATGCCGAAATAGCCTCGCGCTGGCAGGTTGGAGAAAAAGCCAACGACAAAAAACAAAACGACTCCCCGGAGGTGCGCCATGTCCGCAAACCGCGCCGCTAAAATTCGATGCCGGTCGAAACCAGACCACACCGTCACCGTGAAACTGACAGACCGAGATGGCGAGTTAATCGAAACGGTCGCGCTCCACGGGGCGGCTTCGCGCCGCCAGCTGATGGCGCGCGGGTACTTCAAGTCGGTAAGCCGGGCGAATCGCCGCTTGCGCCAGCTGTTCGACTGCAATTACTTGCGACGCACGCATGTTGCGTCGGGACCGTATTGCTTGGAAACCGTCTACTTGCTCGGTCCGAAGGGCGTCGCGGTAGTCGCAGAATCAGCAATAACTAATCGTGTCGAACTGTCTCGACACTCTCAGAGACCGCCACAACGTACGTTTCTGGAACATCACCTCGGTGTCCTTTCTCTCCGAATAGCGCTGGAACTTACCCCGGCAGGAACTCACCTCAAGGAGTTTCTAACTGAGCCCGAGTGCAGACATGAGTATGAAATTGTAAAGGGCATGCGGAGAATAAAACGGGTCATTAAACCAGACGGTTTTGCTGCCGTTAAATTTCGCGAACATCACTATTTTTTCTTCATCGAATACGATCGGGGTAATTGTTCGCTGCCGCAAATGCGAGGCGTCTTTGAACGTTACGCTGCTTATAAACGCGAAGGCGCATTTCAAAGCGTTTACAACGAGGACACGTTTGATGTTCTCGTTGTCACGACCGCAGGCAATCGTCGAATCGATCATTTGGTAGCCGTTGCCAAGAGCTGTGGGATCAATGTGCGATTCGCCACGATGGAGGACATTAATGCGGTCGGTTTCTATGGTCCAGTGTGGGTGGACTATCTGAGAGGGACAAAGGGCCGACTCTTTCAGGTGATCAGCGAGGACCGACGAGCATGAGGTATCGAGGTAGCGAGCGAGTAGATCTTGAGAAACTAGCTTATCGCGTCGGCGACGTCGCGTACGTGCTCAGTCTCAGCGAATCCAAGGTGAAGCGACTTCTTCGGTCCAAGCAA
>JALYSG010000022.1:22575-44017 GCA_030854945.1 Armatimonadota bacterium | reverse complement strand
GCACAGCGTTTTCGCGTGCGCACACTACCCCTCCACGAGATCCCTCACGTGTCGAGCTATTGTTAGTCTGACAGCATCGAGAGCCTCATTGGTTCGCACGATCCGATCGGCGAAGGGAATCTTTGCGCCAGTGGGGAGCTGCGTTGCGAGCATTGAAACCGCGGCAGCCTCGTCTCCGAGTCTTTCGGCCAGCCTCCGTAGCTGCTCGTCTCGCCCGGCTTCTACCACCCAAACCTCGTCGAACCAACCTTGAGTCGCAGTCTCAATGAGTAGCGGAACTTCCGCGAAAGCAATCCCATCCGTCTCAGTGCGCTCGACAAGTTTGCGCATTGTGGGCACGTGAAAGATGCCGTTCAGCTTCTGGCGTAGTGAGCCGTCCCGACCAATGGCCGCTCGGAGCGCAGGCTTATCGAGCCCGCTTTCGTTCACGAACTCTGTGCCAACCTCCCGGCGGATTCGCTCCAGTATCTCGGGGTCCTCGTGGAGCTCGCGCACAATTTCGTCCGCGCTCGCAACCGGGTAGCCCATTTCTGCGAGCATCCCGCATACGGTGGACTTACCGTCAGCGATTCCGCCTGTTATGGCAATGCGCATAGAATTTGACGTTACTCGATTTGCGACTTGCACCCGGTCCGACGAGCGCTTGGTTGGCATTGCTAAGGGGCCACCGCAAAAGAAAAGGGCGGCCATAGGGCCGCCCCTTCGTTTCCGGGAGTTCAACGGATTTACTCCGCCTTTACTTCTTCGGGTTCCTGCGCGGCTTCTTCGGCAGCTGCTTCCTCGACCGACTCCTCGGTCTCCTCGGCGACCGCTTCCGCCGGCGCTTCCTCATTGGCCGGAGCAACCTCTTCAACGCCGGGTGCCGCTTCAATTGGAACCGCCTCTTCAGCCGGCGGCGCCTCGGGAGCGCTCTCACTGACTACCGCTTCTTCGGCGGCAAGAGCTTCCTCGGCGGGTTTCTCCGCCTTCGCTTTCTTCGGCTTTGGAGCTTCCATTTCTGCTTCCTCGTCGTCACCGAAGGTGCCTACCAGGCCCTTGAGCGCTCCGAGGCGATCGCCAATCGTAAGGCTTGCCTGACCGCCGGATGTGGTCGGCCCCCGTTCTCGACGCCGCTCGCTCTTCGAGCGAATTTCATCGCGTCCGCCTGTGTGCTGTTGTCGATCTTCGAACGGCTGCATTGCGCGGAGCGAAAGCACCATTCGGCGCTCGTCCGGCCGCAAGTCGAGAACCTTTAGCTCGACTTCTTGACCGGCGCTCACAACCTCCGATGGTTTGTTGATTCGACGGTGAGCCATCTCGCTGATCGGGATGAACGCCTCTGCGCCCTCTGGCAGCTTGACGAAGGCGCCGCTCTGCACGAGCCGCGAAATAGGAAGCGTCAGGGTCTGGCCAATGCGATAGTTGTCCTTGATACCCGTCCACGGATCTGGCAGAACTTGTCGCCTTCCGAGGCTGATACGTCCGGAATTCGCGTCCAACCGAAGAACCATAACGCGCACGTTGTCGCCTTCTTTGAGGACTTCCTTGGGGTGGTCGACGCGGCTCCAGCTGATTTCGCTCACATGAAGCAGGCCGTCCACGCCGCCGAGATCGACGAAAGCGCCGTAGTCGACCAAACGGCGAACCGTTCCGTCGAGTACATCGCCCGGCTTAACGCTGGAGAAAAGCTCCTGCTTCTTGCTCTCACGCACTTCCTCTTCGGCGAGGCGGTTAGAGAGAACGACCTTTCGGCGTTCTCGATCCACTTCGATGATCTTGAACGGAAGGCTCTGCCCCACGAAACGGTCGAGGTTGCGAATCTGGCCCGTGCCAACGTGGGTCGCCGGCACGAAGCCGCGCACACCAAGATCGACCACAAGTCCGCCCTTAACGCGCTCTGTTACGAGCGCGGAAACGGTCTCTTTCTTTTCAAATTCTTGAACAATGCGATCCCATGTCGATTCGAACTCAGCACGCTTGCGGCTTACGATCGGGTGTCCTTCTCGCCCCTGCGGATTAAGAACGACTACAGAGATCACGTCTCCAACCTTAACGACATCGTGGGCGTTCTCGATGTTGCCAATCGCGAGTTCTTCTATGGGAACGATGCCTTCGGCCTTTGTGCCGAGGTCCACGAAAACGCGTTTCTCGTCTACCTGGATCACGCGAGCGGTAATCAGCTCGCCGCGAGTGAGCGGACGGAAAACGTCATCGTAGCTGGTACCCGTGGATTCGCCTTCGAAAGCGTTCAACGCTGCCTCGAATTCCGCCTGGTCGTCCATCTTGGGCGCAGGATGCTGAGCCGAAACAGGCTCGCTAAAAGTCTGCGGCGCGGTGGGTGTCGGTTGCAATTCAGCAGCTGCCGGTGCCTCAGGCACCTCAAGCTGAACTGCCTCTGCTTCACCCGGCTGTTCTTCGGGCATCGGAGGCACGTTTGCTTCTGCCTCTTGCAGCTGTTCTAAGGGCGCCTCACCTTCGACGGCGGCGTGCTCTACGACGAATTCCTCCGGCGTTTGAGGAGCTGCCGGCTGGGGTTCAGCGGCTTCAAGTTGTGGCGCTTCCGTAACCGATTCGGATGCTGCGGATTCTTCCGGCGCCACGATCTGCAAATCGGGCGCGATGTCAGTCTCGACGGGGGTTGCGTCCCCTGCCTCTTCGGTCGCGGTGGCGGCCTGATCTTCGCCTTCGACAGGCGTGATTGGCTCGCCTGTGGGCGTCATTCGGTCGTCACTCATTACTCTTCACTCTCCAGTATTCGGCAGGCATAGTACACCAACCGTACTTGCAAGTATTGCATACTCGACTCGTACGATGACAGCCCGAGAGTTCATTCGCACCAAGCGAAACGGGCAGGCACACAGCCCTGCAGAAATACGGTGGTTCGTGAATGCTTTCGTGGCAAAAGAGATTGCCGACTACCAGGTCTCCGCCTGGCTGATGGCGGCGGTTTTGAATGGCTTGCAGGACGAAGAGACAACTGCTCTGACGCTTGCGATGGCCGAGTCCGGCCAGACGTTGTCCTTCCCTTCGCTCGGCACCGTGGTCGACAAGCACAGCACCGGTGGTGTGGGCGATGTGGTCACGCCGCTGTTCATCCCGATCGTCGCGGCGTGCGGAGTGAAGGTTTTCAAAATGTCCGGCAGGGGTTTAGGCTTCACCGGCGGAACGCTGGATAAGCTCGAGTCGATCCCGGGCTTTCGAGGCGACCTGTCGCCTGATCAATTGGTTGCACAAGCTGAACGGATCGGCTGTGCCTGGGGCGGCCAAGCCGCCGACCTCGCCCCCGCCGACAAAATTCTTTACGCGCTGCGCGATGCCACCGAAACCGTGGAGAGCCTGCCACTGATCGCCGCCAGCATCATGAGCAAGAAACTTGCGGCGGGAGCGGATGTGATCGTCCTCGACGTCAAGTGCGGCAATGGTGCGTTCATGAAGTCACCGGAAGACGCCCGAGCGTTGGCTACCGCGCTGACCTCCATCGCACACGCCGCCGGACGAAAAGCCAAAGCGCTCATCACCGGCATGAGCCAGCCGCTCGCGCCGGCGGTCGGAAACGCGCTGGAACTGAAAGCCGCATTTGCGGAGCTGCACTCCGGGATGCGCGGACGCCTGGGGCAGGTGACGATGGCTCTGGCCGAGGCGGCGTGCTCGCTGGCAGGCTCGTCCATCTCGCCACGCGAGGCCGTGGACAACGGCGCGGCGGAGGCGAAACTGAGAGAATGGATCGACGCCCAAGGCGGCGACCCGCGCGTTGTCGATGATCCCTCGCTGCTACCCTCGGCGCCGCTTGTCTATGAGGTGAAGGCCGATCGTTCAGGATACGTTTCGGCGATCGACTGCCGCGCTCTCGGCGAAGCCGCACGCGCGCTAGGAGCGGGCCGCATTGCAAAAAACGACGCGATCGACCATGCAGTAGGCATTGAGGTCTTATTCGAAATCGGTGACAAGGTCGAAGCGGGGCAGCCGGTCTTCGCCGTTCACTGTAAAGCGCAGCAACCAACGGACCTCATCGGGACCATCGAAATCATCCCTGAAGACCCAACGCTGCCGCCGTTGATCGCACTCAACTGATACAAGAAGAATCCCTAAAAAAGAGGTACCGCACTTAGCCTCAAGAGCAGTTTCGTCGCAAACTCGGACTTGACGGCGGCTGGCACGAGCCCTTTCTGCCGCCCTACCTCGAACGCATCATAATCCCGGAATGACACTGTATATCCGGGCACTCGTCTTTGCGCTGCTTGGGACGAACCTCGCTGCGGCGTACGGCCAAGAACCTGGTGTAGAGCCGACCGACAACACGATAAAGTTCAACCTGATTCAGGTCAACGATGTGTACGAGATCACGCCGGTGGGCAAGGAGGGCGGCATAGCAAAGCTCGCCACCGTTTTCAACGCTTACAAGCAGGTGAACCCGAACACATTTCTCGTGATCGCGGGAGACTTCTTTAGCCCGAGCGCACTCGGAACAGCCCGCGTGGACGGAGAGCGGCTTGCTGGAAAGCAGATGGTGGCGCTCCTCAATACGATCCCCTTGTACTTAGCGACATTTGGCAATCACGAGTTCGATGTTTCGGAAGCGCAGTTTCAACAACGCCTCGGGGAGTCCGAGTTCGGCTGGGTATCAAGCAATGTAACGGACGCCAACGGGCAAGCCTTTCAGAAGGTTGAACGCAACCGGATTCAGGTAATCGAAAGCGGCGGCCAAAGGCTTCGCGTCGGCTACTTTGGGGTGACAATCCCGAGCAACCCGACAAAGTATGTTAAGTACACCGACTTTATGGAAGAAGCCGCCAACCAGGTTCGGGAGCTTCGACCGAAGGTGGACGTACTCATCGCGCTTACACACCTCGCCTACGAGGATGACATGAGGATAGCTCGGTCGTTCCCAGAAATCGACATGATCCTAGGCGGGCACGAGCACGAGAAGCATCGGATCGAGATCGCGAGTTTGCCCGGGATTTACAAAGCCGACGCGAACGCGCGGTCGGTTTTCGTGCATGAACTTGCTTTCGATCCCATTACTCGCAAACTCCGCAAGAACTCCACGCTGCGACCGCTGGGCGCCGACATTCCTGAGGACCCCACGGTGAAGGCAGAGGTCGACAAGTGGGTAAAGATCGCTTTTGACGGCTTTCGCAAGGACGGATTCAACCCGGAAGCAAAGGTAGCCGATGTTTCGACGGCGCTGGATGGCCACGAATCGAGCGTCCGCAACGGGCCAACCGAGCTCACGAAGATCATCGCCGATGGCATGTTGGCAGCGGCCCCGAGAAGCGAGATTGCGATATACAACGCGGGCTCGATCCGCATTGATGACATGATCCAGCCGGGTGTAGTGACCGAATACGACGTTATCCGCATCCTTCCTTTCGGTGGCAAGATCGCATCGATCCAGGTCACCGGGGCATATCTTAAGCGGATCCTTGCGCAGGGTATTGCCAACAAGGGGCAGGGCGGCTACCTCCAGACGGCGGGCGTGACTTACAATGGCGACCAGCCGATGCATAACGGAGAGGCAATCAACGACGGTCGTGTCTATACGATCGCAATCAACGACTTCCTGCTGACCGGCAACGAGCAGAACTTCGGCTGGCTGAAACGGGAAGGAAATCCGGAAATCACTGTCCTGAAGGAGCACCCGGATATCCGCAACGCCACGATCGCAGAGCTGAAACGTCGCTTTGGGCAACAGAACTCAAGCTGGAGTCTCGCCTGGGAGAACCCGTTCTCGATCCTGCTTCACGGGCTTGTCGACAGAGTCGCTTCGCGCTAAACTCCAGTGCACCCCGTCTCTACTTCATGAGCGCGCGCGACGGCTTAGTCCTCGGCTGTAGACTGTTGGCGATTTACTACTTCGTCGATGCTGTGGTGAGGGTCGTCGAAGAGTTGGTCTACGTGGTCGGATTAGCTCGCGAGGCGGAAGGGCTCTACCTTCCCCACTTCGCAGTACCCACGGTTCTCCTTTTCGCGGCCCTCCTCCTTTGGTTCTACTCACCAAGCTGGTCTCAAAAGGCGTTTCCGCAATCTGGAGTTGCTCAGCAACCGGGTGGCAGCGCAGACGTCCCCAAAACGCTCGTTCGCCTGGTCGCAATCTACTTCTTGGTTGGTGGCGTTGCCACGGTTCTCGATTTCATGGTTCGCACCCTTGTGAGAAGCGCGGAACCCTCCGGCATCTTCTGGTCGCCACCCGCTTCATGGAACGATCTCGCATCCGCGTTCGTTTGGCTGGTGACCGGCCTTATCTTGTACTGCGGCGGAGGCAAGGTTACAGGTGCCATAAAGGGCGCAGGCAACGCAATCGCTGACGACTTGTGGAGAATAAAGCCCGAAGACGATGAGCCCAAAACTCAAGCCTGAAGTCGCCGAATCTCCCTTTGGTTGCACAAGCACTGGGACCCCATCGGCTGCGTGCCGAAGAACGAGTACGACTCGTACGCCCTTCCGCTCTACGGAATGCTATTCCACGGTGCATCACCCGGGAAGTCGCCGCGCCGCTCTCGGAGTTCCAAGACATGATGGGCCTGCCGAAGCCCGCCGACACGCGGCTGCCAATAGCCCGCAAGCTCATCGCCGATTTCCCCCTTGCCTCACGGTAACATTACGCCGACATGGTGCCTACCTTCAACGACGAAGAGAAGCGTTTCTTAGACGAAGTGACCCGCTGGGTCGACGAGTGCGTTCTCCCCAACACCCGTGCCTGGGAGAAAGCCACCTTCCCGGCGGACATCTGGAAGACCACCGCGAAGATGGGGATCACTTCTTGCGTTCTGCCGAAGGAATTCGGCGGACGCGGATATTCGTGCCAAACCTACGCTGAGTTGATTCGAATCCTGGCCACCGGTGACCCCGCGCTCGCGATGAACGTCGCCGCGGTCAACGCACTATGCGTCGCGCATTTCGAGCATTTCGCGAACGACGAGCAGCGCGAAAAATACCTGCCAGGAATTTTGAGCGGCGATATCGCGCTTTCGTGGGGCTTGACGGAACCTGAAGCCGGCAGCGACGCACGACGCGTGCAAACTTTCGCCACTCCGATCGATGGCAAACCTGGCTACTTTAAATTGAACGGCCACAAAATGTTCATCACGAACGGCGGCTTCGCGCAACTATTTATTATTATCGCGCGAGTAAGCGAAACCGAACTAACAGCATTTTTGGTTGAAAAAGACCAACCCGGATTCGTAGATCAGGGCCGAATTCCAACAACCGGAGTTTCAGCGTCCTACACCCTTAAATTCGATTTGAACGACGCGGTCGGCTGGCACACGCCCGGCTCGTTCGAACAAGTTATTTCGCTTTTGTACAGGGGCCGTATCGGCATTGCGGGCATGGCGCTCGGCATTGCCGAAAAGGCGCTCGAATTAGGCATCGAGTACAGCATGCAGCGCGAACAGTTCGGCCGCACGTTATCGCAGATGCAGTCGGTACAAAACATGATCGCCGATTCGGCAATGTGGGTGGAAGCATCTCGCCTGCTCGTGCAAAAAGCGGCGTGGATGTACGACCAAGGGCAGAATGTGGTGAAGGAGGCCTCGTATGCTAAATTATATGCATCGGAGACCTCGCGCGAAGTCACAAATAGAATGCTGCAAATCCACGGCGGCCGCGGAATGACATTCGATTTTCTAATAGAAAAATTGTGGCGCGATGCCAAGCTCACAGAAATTGGAGAAGGGGCGAGCGAGATTCAAAGACTAGTGATTGCAAAATCGCTTCTTAAGTAGATGCCGACTCAGGCAGACGTCTGCAGCATCGTCATGGCCCTTCCCGAGGTAACCGAGGACGATGGTTCGTTCGGATTTCGAGTCGCCGGTAAGCCGTTCGTCTGGGCGTACCTTGAGCGTGTTGAGGCAAAAAAGGGGCGGATTCCGACAACCGACCGAATCGGGGTTCGCACGCTGAACGAAGCCATCAAGTTCGCTCTGGTGGACGAAACCCGGAGGCTTACTTCACCGAAGCGCATTACAACGGTTATCCTGCCGTTTGCATTCGACTAAAGAAGATCACGAGGGGCGACCTCGAAGAGGTGCTGACTGACGGCTGGCGCGTCCAGGCGCCGAAAAAGCTGCTGAAGGAAATCCTTGATGACTAGCGCTTGTCGGCCTTCATTCGTTCTTCGTACCTAGCCAGCGCCCGTTCTCGGTTAATGATGTATTCGCTCCAAGTGAAGAAGCGATCGCCGTCATCGTTCATGAAGAGAACTCCTTTGATTCCAACTGCTTCTACCGCCGCCTTGTCGCGTTTGAGCGTGTCGATTATGAATAACATTCGGCCTCGCCCTTGGGGCACCGAGGCACCGGATAGCTCCGAATTCATGCGAGCGATAAGCAGGCTCCAAACTGCGCTGCTGACTCTCGTATGGTCGCCGACAGTATCGGATGAGAAATGTATCGGTATCGAGCCCGTGGCGGTACGGAAGTGTCGGGTAGCGCTGAAGGACCCGGTCACCACTATCTCGCTTGGCTGGATCTCGCCCGATGGCTCCAGGGTTCCAAGGCCTGCCAGAACATAGTCGTTCAAATACCTGCGTAGGTTCTCGCGAGTAATGCCGCTCGCCTGCTTCTCCTCTTCCGAGATGAGCGCGAACAAGGCGTCGGCATCCCTTTTCGAGACAGCCTCGATCGCGCCTTCGACAGCGCGTTGTTGCGGGGTTCGCCGGTCTCTGGTCGCGTAAGCGAAAATGGCGCCGCCGACCATCACCAGGCACAAGGCGAACAACACAAAGCGCATAGCATATGGACGTGCTGACCCCGACCGGTGTTCGAAGCACTCGGCAGGTACACTGCCGCTGCACATGCTCTGGAAGAAGCGCGATGCGCGAGAGGAGTTCGAGAGGAGGTTCGAGGCTATCTTTCCGGCGATCTACAGCACCGCGCTGAGGCTCACGCGGAGCCCGGACGATGCCCAAGACCTCACTCAAGAAGCAGCCGTGCGCGCGTACTCAGCATACGAGCGATTCGACGGCGCGAACTTCCGTGCCTGGATGATCCGCATTCTCACGAATGTGTTCATCAATAAGTACCGCAAGTCCAAGCGCGAGCCTGACACAGTCGCTATAGAAGATCAGCCCGCTGTAGAAAATTTCGTTGCGGATGATGCAACTCCGGGAACAGAACTGCTCGATTCGCTTGTTAGTGAACAAGTAGAGCAAGCTCTGATGGAGTTGCCTGAGGAGTACCGAGTGACCGTGCTCCTTTGCGATGTCGAAGGCATGAGCTACGACGAAATCGCCCAGGCGCTCGACGTGCCGATCGGAACAGTGCGTTCCAGACTGGCGCGAGGCAGGGCTGCGCTTCGGAAGAAATTGAGAGAATATGCCGTTGAAGAAGGCTATCTGAAAGGAAACATCGGAAATGAATAATTGGGAAAAAATGTCCGCCCTGGCCGACGATCAGCTCAGCGCTGAAGATGCCTCCGCCGTTAGAATGGCGATGGAAGCCGACCCTTTACTTCGCAAACAATACGAAAGCATTCTCTCTCTCAAACGCTCTCTACGCAACGATCTTCCGCAGCACGATTCTCCCGAAACTCTCTCCCTTTGCCTCGATCGCATTCGCGAGGTCGACCGTGTCGGCCGCACCGAGAACGTCGTTCATAAATTCCGCTACGCGCTTGCCTCCGTTCTTGCCGTTGCCATCATCGGCGCGGCCGCTGTGAACCGGCTCGGTGGCGGCGACATCATGGATCGCAACGCGATTTCGCGATCTCTTTCAGCTTCGATGACGGGCGGCGGCGCTTCCATCGAAGATGAGGGCAAAGCGACCAAGTGGCTCCGTGACAGGCTTAATGTCACGCTCGAGCAAAACCGCGAACTAACGCTCCAGAGATGGGACAACCTATTGATCAACAGTCGACCGGTTGGGCGATTTATATATTCCGACGGCGAGACCGATTACGTCCTCCTCATCGCACCTGGAACTGTCGATTGCGATGGTACACCGGTCGAAGGATATCCAGGGATGAAGCATTCGCGCATCAACGGCCTAAATGCTCTCACGTGGTGCGAGCGAGACAACAGCTACGTCTTCGCGGCTGATCGCCCGGTGTCAGCCTTACTCGGCTACATTCAAAATCCGTAGCCGCCGGTAGACTCTCGTACCTTGCGAAACGGGACGGCGGTGTAATGGAGTCAGTCGAGACGGGTGATCCGTTAGCTTCGTCCACGAGACACCGCGGACTCCGAAGCCGGTTTGGCCCATTCTGTGGATGCGCCTTGGCGCCTTTCGCACTTTTTCTCATCTGGTTTGCCTTCCAGGCTGGCTACGAGAACTTTGAGCTAGAGCTTCTCTCGCGCGAGTTCGATGAGTCGAGTATTCCCGGTGTCATTATCTCTCGTGAGGCGCGCAACGACTGGCCATACGGCACGAGCAATGGCGCATTTATTCGCATAACTTGGATCGTGGCAACTGACGACCCGGCCCAGTTCGACGCATTTACCCGCAAGACTAGAGCAACCTTATCTAAAGAGGACATCGATGTGGAGGCGCACGATCTCGGCGCCGTTCCAAGACCAATGGAATCGGAGGTTTATTGCAGTTCACATTCGCGGCTCTACTTGTTCAGGGTTGGATACGGACGCGGCCAAATGCCTTGGGAGTGGAGCGACTGAGCGACGGGACGCTGCTTCACCCGGGAGCGGTTAGTTTCGCGTCGGCTTCATCGACACGCCGTCTGGGCTCTTTTGCACCTCGATACGACCGAGGGTCTGTCCGTTATGTAGGTCGACAATGACGACGGAGTTGTCGTTTCGGATCGTTACCAGTGCGAAGTTGCTGTCCGGCATGGGCCAAACCCCCGCCGGCGAGGGGTTGGGGGTCGGCACTTTCACGCCTTCGGCGCCGACTTTGATCCGTCGGACGACCTTCATTTCCGCAACATCGCAAACGACGAGTTCTCCGGAAGTGGCATGTGGGATCAGCGCCCACTTGCCGTTCGGCGTGAACTGAACACGGTAAGGGAAGCCTTGCGAGTCGATCCTCTTGACAACCTTCCGAGTCGCGGTGTCTATCACCGAGATCGTGTCTTCCGCCCGGTTGCCTGCCCAGATCGTTTTGCCGTCTGGCGAGATGCCGACGCCCTCGCACTCTTTGCCCGTGCTCACCGTTTCAAGTCTTTCGCCGGTCTTGAAGTCGAAGATCGTGACGCTTCCGCCGCCCATGTTCGAGCCGACTAATCGGTCGGCCCCGAGATTCAATGAAAGCATGTGGGATCCAGCTTGGCCCGTCTCGTACTCACGTTCAACCTTGCCCGCATCCACATCTACCAGCAGCAGGCGCTGGTTCCGCTCGTCGGTGCACACGACCTTCCGGTCGTCGACCCATTCCACACCGTGCGGCATCGCTTGGCGGTCGAGCTCGATACGCTTTACTTCTTTCTTTGAGTCGAGGTCGAGGACGCTTAGCGACGAGCCGGGACCTGCGCCTTGCTTAAAGTAATTCGTGACGACCGCCCGCTTGCCGTTGGGTGACACCGACGACTCATGCGGGCCGATTCCGACCGGAACGTGAACCACCTTGTAAGAAGCGATGTCGACAATCGAGGCAGTATCGGAATGCTGATTGACGACAACGGCGATGCCGCTGGGTTTCGGGGCGAGAACGAGAGCGACTAGTACGACGATCATTGTCAGAACTTACGGTCATGAGCCGAAGATGATTCCTTCGGCATGGTCGGCACTAGGAACGTGGCGGGACAAAAAAAACCGGCCAGTCTTTCGACCGGCCGGATTTCGATTTAGTCTAAGCGGATGCTTAGAACTTCTTCGACCACTGAGTGGTGAAGAAGCCGCCCTTAGCGAGGTCGACGCCGCCGTCCTCGTAGTTGCTCATCTCATACTTGAAGATGAACATCGAGTCTCCGCCCATATCCGTGCGAAGTCCCAATCGATACCAATCGATCGTCGCGTCGCCCGCGGCCTGCTCGTAGTTCACGTGCTCCCAACCGAGCATTGCCTGCCAGTTGTTGAACACATTGAAGTTGAGCTCCGCGTTGATGCCGGTGTACTCGGTCATCGTGCCCTGAATGGTAGCGCCGAGAACGGGCTCCATGTGATAGGCAGCGACCTTGGCACCGATGTTGCCGATGTCGAATGTGAGGTCTCCGTGGATTCCCTCAACATTGACCGGATTCCACATAACGCCATCTCGACCCCAGCTACCCGGGGCACCGAAGAAGGGCTCGATCGAGCGCCAGCCGACGTTGACGTCTACACTGCCGAAGCCGAGGCCGGCCATGATCCACCAAGCGGCGTTATCGGTATCGATAACGTTGGTGCTATTGAGGCCCATGTCGGTCTGGCTGTAGCCGCCGTTCAGCGCGATATTGCCAATGTCAAAATTGGCTTCGCCGCCCCAAACAGTGACTCGGTTGTATCCACCGGGAGTGGTCGGACCATCGAGGAAGATGTAGTGGAGCATGAGATCTCCAGTTGTTCCAAGTCCGATACCCAGGTCTGCGCCGAGCATCTGGTTGACCATCATTTCGCCCACGCCAACAAAAATGGCAGGGGGTAGATTTACGGTCTGCTGAACACCAGCGCTCATCGTGCGGAAGCCGCCGCCACCGACGGTGGTCTGGTTGCTGGGCTTACCCGCGTACAGGTTAAGGTCCAACGCGCCCCAGTCGAAGCCGAGGTTAGCGCCGTCGAAGTAATAGTTGCCGTTGTCCCAACGATCGTTCTCGAAGTACGGCGTGGTGTCCTGGCGCTCCATGAAGTACGAACCGGCTTGATGGCCGATGCGACCCATTTCAACGCCAAAGCCCTGACCAACAAGGCTGGTGCCGAACTTGACTACGAGGTCGTGAACGTACAACGACTCGCTGCTCTCGACGAACGGTGCAGCAACGTTGATATGGTTCTGGTCGCCAAGAAGGTTACCGACCAAGTTGCCCACCACGAGCGTACCGTGCCACTGAGGACCGGCCGGGTTCGTGCCAGCGAGTTGAAGAGCGAGCTCATGGCCAAAGGCCAGGTCTCGAATGCCACCACCGCCCGACGGAAGACCCGTAAGACGAATGTCTTGGGTTAAGCCGACGAGGCCGCTGGAGCGATGTCCGGCGGTCATATAGAGGTTGACGTCACCATGGACGTCAATGGCGGGCTTGATCTTCTCGAGATCGCCGACTCTCCTAGCGAGGTCAGCGAGGTCTGCCTTCATAGCTTCGACGTCGACGCCCATGGCGGCGAGGTCTCGCTCGAAGGTGGCGGTCAAGCGCTTAAGAGCATCGATATCGTCGCCGTAGCGAGACATCGCGGCAACCTGCGTCTTCAGAGCATCCAGCTCTCGGCGCAGGGCGGCCATTTCTGCAGCGTTGCCACCGGGCATTCGCTCGATAGCGGTGATCTGGTCCTGAAGACCGTCGATCAGACCTTTGAGCTTTTGGTAAGCGGCGTTGATTGCGCCGGCTAGTTCGTAGCGACTCGCGGGGCGGCCGCCTCTGAACATACCATCCGGATAGCCAACGAGGATTCCCTCGTTCTTCATGTTGAGGAGAGCCTGGTAGACCCAGTGATTCTCCGGCACGTCCGGGAACTGTTCGCCTTGCGCAAATGCCGGAACGATCATAGCCGCACCGAGCAGCGCGCCAAAGGCGAGCTTGAGTGTTTTATTCATTTAGAGTACTCCTCCTTGAGAGTAGTCCTGTCGGCCGGCTCGCCGGATCCCGATCCGAGGGGAGTAATCCTATGTTAACCTCCGCCTCCGGGCCATTGCGCCAACCGAAACAACTGCCATCTGCCCGATGATTCAGGCAGACGTCCATCCAGAAAAGTATACCAGCTCTGAACGCAGTTGTCTGGTCTTAGGCCTTAAGACTCCCTCAAGCTTCCTACGGCATTCCTTTGAAAAATGCCGCAGAACACATTATCTTTGCGAAAAACCTTGGGATTTGGGCCATAAAACCCCTATTCCGTGACGAATAGGGTTACACTCCGAATGATAGCGAAAAAGTGGCGTCCGCTCTGCGCCCGCCATTGCTTCACACGACCAACGGAGGTTTATTCATGTTATCAGCTATTGCCGCCGGAGCCATGCTTGCCGGCTCGAACGGCGTCGCGGCGCAAACCGCAGACGGCCGCACCGAGTTGACGCTTCAAGGCACAACATTCCATTCAACAACGAAACGGGTGTCGCAGTTGCGAACCCTCGACCTCGCCGGTAGCGCTGTCGTTGCGCTCTGGAACGAGGGAGAACGAGAACTTTACGCCGTGAGCCTGAACGGCATGTCCGTCCAACGGGTTGCTGAAGCGAAGAACACGCTCGAGTTCTACTTCCAGCCGTTCGATCCCGAAAAGACCCTGCCCGACGTCCCTGAGATGTTGAGGTCAAAGAGCGACAACCAACTGTTCGTCGTTCAATTCGAGACCCAGTCGCTTAGCGCCTACCGCAAAGCCATCGAGGCTGCAGGCGGCGAAATCGTCTCCTACATTCCAAATAACGGCCACATCGTTCGGATGGATGCAGAAGCAAAGGCCGCCGTTCGGGCACTCGAGTTTGTGCGGTATGTGGGCAACTACGACCCGGCGTTCAGAATCGACCCGGCGATTTCGGCTCGATTGGTTAGCGGGGTGCAAGGCACTGCCCGCTACTCGATCCTTCTAGCCGACAAGACACCGGATAACAAGACGGTTGTATCTCGGCAGATCGAGGCAATTGGTGGCACAGTCAACGACGCAACCCCAGGCGGACGACTGGTGGAGGCCACCTTGACACCCGAGCAATTGCTCGAGGTTGCCAACTTTGATAACGTACTCTGGATCAACTTGTGGGGACCGTACGAAACGGATATGGATATCGCGCGCATCTTCCACGGCACTAACAACCTCGAAACACTAACTGGCGGCACCCCCGCGGGCTACTCGGGCGAAGGAGTCGTCGGCATGGTTCGGGACACGGAGCTGCGGACGACGCACCAAGAGTTCACGCTTCATCCGCCGATCATCTACGGCGCAGGGAACCCAAACGATGCGCACGGGACGGCCGTGTATGGCATTGTCTTCGCTCGCGGCGCCAACCCCGCGGCGCGTGGAGTGATCCCCGATGCCCAGGGCGTTTTCCGACCGGGCCTCACCACAGGCGTAACTCGCTGGAACGAGACCAACGCAGCGATCAACTCTCATCATGTTGTGTTCGAGACGAACTCCACGGGCAGCCCACGAACTTTCCTCTACCTGGCTGAGTCCGCGAACATGGACGATATCATCTTTGACCTCAACCTCTTGATCTGCCAGTCGCAAAGCAATGCCGGTAATCAGGACTCGCGGCCACAGGCGTGGGCCAAGAATATCGTGTCGGTCGGCGGAATCAACCACCAAAACACGGTATCGCCTGCCGATGACAACTGGGGCTTTGGCGGAAGTATCGGGCCTGCGTCGGACGGACGCATCAAGCCCGATCTCGCGAGCTTCTATGACAACACGTTCACCTCATGGAACAGTTCGAACAACGCCTACACGATCTTCGGCGGAACCAGTGGTGCGACGCCAATCACTGCCGGTCATTTCGGACTCCTCTTCCAGATGTGGGGCGAAGGCGTGTTCAACAACACCGCTTACGGCACCGACGTGTTTTCATCGAAACCCAACGCGATGACGGCGAAGGCCATCATGATCAACACTGCCCGGCAGTGGGCATTCGCAGGGGTCGGACACGACCTAACTCGCGTCCACCAAGGGTGGGGGCATTCCCAAGTCGACGACATGTACAACATCCGCAACAAGATGTTCATCGTCGACCAAACGGACGTCCTCGAAGAACTCGAAACCAAGACCTACCGCTTGTGGGTGGCGCCGGGCGAACCCGCCTTCAAGGCGACCCTCTCGTACAAAGACCTTCCCGGCAACCCTGCCGTGCAGGCTCAACACCGCGTGAACGACCTTACGCTTCGTGTCGTCTCCCCAGGCGGCACCGAGTACTGGGGCAATAACGCCCTAACCGCGGGCAACTGGTCAGTCGCGGGTGGCGCAGCGAACATCAAAGACACCGTCGAGAACGTGTTCGTGCAGAGCCCTGCTAGCGGCGTCTGGATCGTCGAGGTTTCGGCACCGGACATCAACGGCGATACTCACATTCAGACTGTCGGTGTGAACGACGCTGACTACGCGTTGGTCGCCACAGGAGTCTCCGGTGCGATGAGCCTTCCGATGGTCTCTGAGACCCTTGAGACTGGCATTGTTTTCGCGGGCGGCGTTGCAGATACGCGCCTCAGCGATAACGACAAGTTCAGCGTGCGACCTGGGATTACGTTCAGCGCCGGCGAGCATCCTATCAGGTTCGTGAAGGAAGTTCAAGCACCAACGACTGTGGGCAGCCTATGGGTGTCCACCGAGGCTTCGGTGAGCGATGCAGGCGTGAGCGAGCGCATTCAGTTGTGGAACTGGACAACCAGCGCTTGGGTCACGATCGGAACCCACACGGACATGGCCACGACCGACTCGGTTCACACCGAGTTCGTTGGGAGCCCAGCTAACTACGTAAACGGCTCCGGGAATATCCGAACCCGAGTGTCGTACTACATTGACGCCCCCGTGTTCGGCTTCCCGGTCACGGCTAACATGGATCACGTGCGAATAGCCTTCGCACCGTAGGATCCAAGTTCCAATGGGAGCGGGATGGAACATATCCCGCTCCCTTTTCTGTATCTCAACCGGAGGCACTATGTTTCGTTCCTATCTATTTCTATGCGCGGCTGCGCTTGGCGCAGGCGCCTACGCTCAGGGCGACCCAAGCGTCATTTCGACGATCCTCGATGAAGGCAAGAATCGCAATCAAGTGATGACTCACCTTCGCCACCTCACAACCCAAATCGGCCATCGACTCACCGGGTCGCACTCCTTGCAAGCGGCATGCGAATGGACCCGCGACGAGTTCAAGAGGCTTGGCCTCGTCAATGCCAACCTGGAGCAGTGGGGCGAAGTCCCCGTTGGCTTCCAGCGCGAGCAGACAGGACACGTCGGACGCATGGTGCTGCCAACCAGGCGCGACTTCCAGTTCACAACTCGCTCTTGGACGCCAGGGACAAACGGATTAATGAAAGGTCCTGCAGTTGCACAGCCGGCGGACCTAGCCGCAATCGAGACCCTAGGATCCAAACTGAAAGGCGCCTGGGTAATGATGAAGCCTGCTGCCGGCGGAAGGCGAGGCGGCGGCCAGCGGCCCTCGGCAGATTTCATGCAGGCTCTGCGCATGGCCGGCGCGTCCGGAACGGTGACGTCCTCTAGCAACGAGCTAGTCGTTACAAGCGGTTCGTGGGCAAACCTTGATTTCTTGGACCTGCCCCGCGACGTCAGCGTCATGGTTCGCAAGAGCGACTACGACGCCGTGATGAAAGAATTGGACGCAGGCAAGGATGTGCAATTGGAATTCAACGTGCGACAGAAGTTCTTCAAGGGTCCGGTGCCGATCTACAACGTTGTCGCTGAGATTCGAGGTACCGAAAAACCGGACGAAGTCGTCATCGTCAGCGGACACTTGGATAGCTGGGACGGACCCGGTAGCCAGGGCACTTGCGATAACGGTACCGGAACAATGGTGGCCCTCGAAGCAGCACGTATTTTAATGAAGGCCGGTGCAAAGCCAAAGCGCACCATCCGCTTCATCATGTGGACCGGCGAAGAGCAGGGCCTTCACGGCTCGCGACGATACGTTCAGTTGCATCAAGCTGAGCTCGACAAGATCAGTGCGGTGCTGGTCGACGACGGCGGCACCAATTTTTCCGGCGGCCTCGTGGCTATCGCGGATATGGAGCCAATGCTTCGCGCAGCGATCTCTCCCGTCGCGACGTTCTTTCCGGATATGCCTGTAAACCTTGTGATCCGTGACACTATGCCTCGAGGCGGGGGCAGCGATCATGCCCCGTTTAACCAGGTTGGCGTCCCGGGGTTCTTTTGGAACGAGACCGGCCGGGCAAACTACACGCACGTTCACCACACCCAGCACGACTCGATCGATCAGGCCATTCCTGAATACCTGGTCCAGTCATCGACCGTGACGGCCGTCGTTGCCTACAACCTCGCTTGTGCCGACACGATGCTTCCTCGACAGAAAGCTAACTAGAGCTTCGAATCGCGAAGAAGTAGATTAGGGGCGCCTAAAGGAATGTGGCGTCCCTAATTTTTATTTCGGCGGTTGCACCGGGGTGTTGTGAAACCCTGCGATCTCCCATTCGCCTGCGTTCTTGACTACGACAAGGCAGTTCATTGCCTGCCCTCTGTTTTCCAGCTTTTCTCCATAGACAAGGTTTCACTGCACATGGACCAGCGCCACCTCCGCACGTAAGAACCTTATTTGTTTCACGGTCGACCCGTTCTTACTTCCCTTATAAATCGTGCCAAAAATCTGCTTGTGGCCAAAGTCGGTCACGGCCCTGGTTCGGATGTGCTGGCCGTTAACGATCACGTAGTCCGCATCGCTTGCGAATGGCGACGCGAATTTGGCAGAGTCACCCGCGTTCCAACCATCCTCGAGCGTCTTAGCGATGGACCGAATCGGCGCTTCGTCGGCGTTCGCCGTTTGCTGAGCCTGCGCGAGTCCGAAAATCGCAACGCAAACCGTCCACCCTGTAATGCCAAAAACCAGCTTCGATTTCAATTTCTCGTTCATGCGGTGAGTTAATACCGGTACACCTTCGAGCCAACAGACAAGCGCTTCTGAATGGGCCGATTATCGGGCAGGATTGGGTTGAAAATGCCTGCGTCTGTTTTTCTGCAGACGCTAATGGTACGGGTTCTTTCCGGAAACATAGTATTTCTACTTACGGAATAAGTGACTTTAGTCATGAATGTGCTTGCCGATGTTGCAAACTGTACGCGGCCGTTAGTGAAATATGTTGATTACTCGGCCGATCAAGGGGTGCGTTACCGCAGATGCCACCCTAGGAGGAACAAATGAATAATCGGGGAATGGCAATTCGGCTCGTCGGAGCCGTTTGCGCCGCAGTATTCCTGGCGGGAGCCGCGAATGCACAGCTTTCCGGCGCCGTCTACACAACACTCCCGGATGGGACTCTGCGAGAGACCGTGAGGGCAACCTGCAAACAGGTGTGCTCGCTGCCGAAAACACAGCTGAACTGAGAGAAATCCTCAGAAACAAAGACCTGTTCCTGACGAAGTATCAACTTCGCAAGGGCAAGGTCGTAGATCAGGGCCAAGTTGCGCCCGGCCTTTTTGGCGCTAAGAAAGTTAAGCTCGGCGATATGGTCGTCATGAGCCGCCAGCTTGCAACGCTGGTTCGCTCTGGCTTGCCCATTATCGAAGCCCTTTCTGCGGTTTCCGCGCAAACCGAGAATCAGACGCTCGTCGACGCGCTGAACGCTGTTCGACTCGACGTCCTGACCGGCGCTTCGCTCGCAGGGGCGATGCGGCGCCACCCGAAGATTTTCAACGACCTCTACGTTGCCCTCGTCGAAGCAGGAGAGGCCGCTGGTACCCTCGATCACACTCTGGAACTTGCCGCCAAGCAATTCGACGAAGAGGCGGAACTGCGAGAGCAGGTGAAGTCTGCGCTTACCTATCCGGTAATCGTCATTCTCGCCGCCCTCGGTGTTGTCTGCTTCATGCTCGTCTTTATCGTCCCGGCGTTCGCCAAAGTCTACGCGCAGTTCAATGCTCCGTTGCCCGCGGTAACGCAAAGCTTGATCTTCCTTAGCGACATCATGCTGCATCGAGCGTGGATTGTCATACTAATTCTGTTGGGCGCTTTCATAGCTTTCCGACAATGGGTCCAGACTCCTGGCGGCAGAACCAAATACGACCGATTCAAATTGAAACTGCCTTTGCTAGGCAAGCTCATCCGCAAAATTGCATTAGCGCGTTTTGCGACCACGCTCGCCGGTGCGACTCGTGGCGGTATGCCGATCCTTCAAGCGCTTCAGGTATCTGCGAACACCGCAGGCAACGTGATCATTAGAGATTCGGTGCTTCAAGCGATCAACTTCGTAAAGGAAGGGTCCACACTGGCAGACCCGCTGGCTGCTAGCGGGCAGTTCCCACCCATGGTAACTCGAATGATTGCTGCCGGCGAGCAATCGGGAGACCTCGACGCAATGCTCGACGAAGTAGCCCATTTCTACCGTCGAGACATTGAGTACCAAGTGAAGAAGCTCACCAGAATGATGGAGCCGATCCTGACGGTTGTCGTCGGCGCTATCGTGCTGTTCGTTCTCGTTAGCCTCTATATGCCCATCTTCAACTTGCCGAACGTCGTCAAGCGATAGAAGACGGATAGAACTCGACGGAAATCGCCTCGCCTGGAAGCAGGTGGGGCGCTTCTGTTTCAATGGCGAACGGGTAACCTCTACCCAAATCCCTAACCTAAGGAGGTTAACCCCAGATGGCTGATATGGCCTTAAAGGCTTCCGACTTCGAGACCGAAGTTCTCGAGTCCCAGATTCCCGTTCTGCTCGATTTTTGGGCGGAGTGGTGCGGCCCTTGCCGAATGGTCGGCCCGCACGTTGAAGCTTTGTCCACCGAATACGCCGGCAAGGCAAAGGTTTACAAAGTCGATGTAGACAGCGAAGGAGAGCTTGCCATGCGATTCGGCGTGATGAGCATCCCCACGCTTCTTGTGATCAAAGGCGGCCAAGAGGTCGACCGCATCACGGGCGCCGCCCCCAAGGATCAGATCGCGGCGATGATCGACAGGGCTCTCTAAACGAACCCATGCTCTAAGCGGCTAAGACGACGCCAGGCACTCGCCCGGCGTCGTCCTTTTATCTGATGGAGAACGAGGGGAAAGAACCGAAGGCGCTGACGGTAGCACAGGCCGGCGGCTTGATGACTGGACTGATCCTACTCAGCCGCATCCTCGGTCAAGTTCGCGATACGATTATTTCGTACAAGTTCGGCCAAGACGCGATTACAGACGCCTACCGAGCGGCATTCTCTGTCCCCGATCTTCTCTTCTTCTTGATTGCCGGCGGCGCTCTAAGCAGCGCATTTATCCCTGTCTTCACAAAATACTGGTCCACCGACGAGCCCGAAGAAGCCTGGAAGGTCTTTTCGGTCGTTGCGACGTTGATGGGAATTATTGTGGTCGGCTTTGTTATCATTGCGGAAATATTTGCTGGACCACTACTCGACCTCGTGGCGCCAGGCTTAGAAGGCGAAACGCGCAATATGGCCGTGCATATGTCACGCATTGTTTTGCCAAGCCAGATAGGTTTTTTTCTCGGCGGTCTAATGTTCGGCACGATGAACGCCCGACGGCACTTCCTCACGCCGGGGCTGAGCCCGAATATCTATAACATCGGCATTATTCTCGGTGCGCTATTAATCGCGCCGATGCTATCCGTTCCAATTTTTGGCTTGGCGTGGGGCGCCTTGGCGGGGGCGCTGGTTGGGAGTTTGGCTTTGCCGATCTTGCTCATGCGACGCTTCGGAGTTTCGTTTAAGCCTTCGCTGGATACCTCCCATCCAGGTGTGAAGCAGGTTTTCAAGCTCATGCTTCCCGTCGTGTTCGGGCTCAGC
>JALYSG010000022.1:0-22565 GCA_030854945.1 Armatimonadota bacterium | reverse complement strand
GGCTCAGCTTGCCGGGTGTTTACGCGATAGCCTTGCGGTTTTTCGCTTCTTTTCATGTGGAAGGAACGATTTCCGCGCTTGAGAACGCGAATAGAATCATGCAGGCGCCTCTTGGTATCTTCGGCCAAAGCTTGGCGATTGCGGTGTTCCCCGCCCTTAGCGCGCTCTACGCCCAAAACAAGGCCCCGGAATTTCTTGCGACACTAAGTAAAACTCTGCGAACCGCAGTATACATCGGCATCTTCGTTTCAGCAATGCTGCTCGTGCTTAGCGACGACATCGTGCGCGTGCTTTTTCAATACGGAAAGTTTTCCGCAACCGACGCTGAGATAACTGCTAGTGCGCTGCGCATGTTCGCAATCGGCGTTTTTGCATGGTGCGCGCACCCGGTTCTGATGCGCGCGTTCTTTGCGATGCACGATTCCTTGCGTCCAATTCTTCTCGGGACACTCACATCGGCTGTTTTTGCGCTGCTTTGCTGGCTTTTTTCAGATAGGCTCGGCTATGCCGGCTTGCCGCTTGCCACAAGCGTCTCGGCGATTTTGCTAATGGTCATGTTGCTGGCGGCTTTGCGACTCAAGCTGACACGGATCGACGGCAAGCGACTGCTACGGTTGTTCTTGGTCGGTGGCGCATCAGCCGTGGGTACGGCTGCAGCGGTGCACTTCATTGCGGAACTCGTCCCGGCGTCCGTGTCATCATCCCACTGGGCTTCAGCCCTCCGCATTCTGTTGCTCGGCATTGGCGGCGCGTGGGTCTATCTCGGTATTGGAAAGTGGATGGGCCTCGACGAGGCCAAGTACGCGTTCACAGCACTCGGCCGCCGCTTCAACCGATCAGGGTAGACTCCGATTGTCGCGAAGACTCGGTATCGTAGCCGAGTTTGGACGGGGAAAGTCCGGTGAAATTCCGGTGCTGTGCCGCAACGGTTAAAGTCCGAATGCCCGCTTCGCGCGCTTCTGAATCTCGCTCACGAGCATGAGCCGAAGAGCACGGCACCGCCGTTATCTCTTTCTCTGCTCGAACTTTGAAAGATGAAACGCCGCGCATTTACGCTGATCGAACTTCTCGTTGTGCTTGCAATCGTCGCTGTTTTAGCGGCAATCCTGTTGCCCGTGTTTGCATCCGCAAAGAGTGCCGCAAAAAGAACAACGTGCCTTTCGAATCAACGGCAGTTGGGCTTGGCTTGGCAGATGTACGCGGGAGATAACAGTGAGCGCGCGTGCCCGTCCTATTATTTTTCCCACGATCTTGCAATCGAATTCGCGTGGGACTTTACGCTGAGATCAAATGGATCTGCTCCCGGATTGCTGGGGCCATACCTCACCGACGGAAGGCTCGTCGCATGTCCCGTGTTCTTCGGAAATGCGTGGAATAGACCGCACACTGGTTACGCATACAATGCCACTTATATAGGCGGCGACGCGCCCGAAAACCGATTCGCAGTAAACCTTTCGTCGATAGCGTCACCAACCGTCACGGCGCTATTTGCCGACGGTGGGTACGGGAATCCCGTAAATGCGCAGAACTACCTGCGCGCACCAAGCGATCCATTATTTATTGCGGGCAAAGTTCATTTCAGACACCTAAATAACGCCGTCGTCGTACAAGTCGATGGGCACATTTCGCTTGCCAAATACAAGTTCCGCTATCGGGCACACGAGCCGGAATGCGGCGCGCTTTCAGAAGACGATTCCGCATACGACCTTGAATAAACAATGAAACAAATAACGATTATTTCTCTTGGACTCTGTGTATCCACTTCTCAGGCGCAGACATTCGCTTCATCTGTCGTGGAAGCACACGGCCTCGGAGGCGACCCGTTCTATAACGATCCTAACGCAATGCTCGGGCGCCCTACTCTATGGAATCGTGACGAATTCGGCGGCGGACCGAAGCAGCGGGTCGCCACGAGCATCGCATACGGACCCTGGCAGCTAGACGACCAAGGCAACAACGTCGTCACGTCGATTCCGGTCGGCGGTCATGTCATCGTCTCATTCGACGAGCCCATCCTCGACGACCCTTCTAATTGGTACGGGCTGGATTTCACGGTTTACGGAAACGCGTCATTCCTTTCCGATGGATATGTCGAATGGAACACTAACCTCGAAACCCTAACCATTACCGGGCCCGATGTTTTTGCCGAGCCGACGGAAGTTAGCATCAGCCCTGATTTAGTCAATTGGTACACTTACCCAAGCTCATTCGCCGACGACCTATTCCCTACGCAGGCGTTCAATTGGGACTTCGATATCCACAACTGGGGCGCTGACGCGGACTGGACAAAGCCCGTGAATCCTAGTTTGTCAGGAGAGAATTTCGACGGCTTGTCCGTCGCCCACGGCATCGAGCTTTACGAAGGATCCGCAGGTGGCACAAGCTTCGACCTAGCTGAGAGCGGATTTACGAGTGTCCGATATATTCGATTCAATGGCTCGGGAGGAGAAATCGACGGCGTCGCTCGCGTCGGTCACGCCGTTCCTGAACCGGCTTCCGTCGGCGCCTTATCCGTCCTCTTGCTGTTTCTCTTGCGAAGAAAGAAGTAGGCGCGAAATTTCGCGAGCGGGTTCGAAATCGGGATGGGCCGCCACGTATGCGCTGTGGCAGCTCTCGACCGCAAGTGCGCAGCTAACGGCTACGTTCAACGAATCGATCATCCCGTACATCGGAATTGCGACCAATTCGTCACATAGTTCCAGCACATCAGCGTCGATACCGGTCAACTCTTGGCCGAGGACGATAACGCAAGGGTGCTGCCAAGCTACTGACCGCAGCGCTCTGGTGTTGTCACTAACCGAAAGCCCATAAACCAGTTCGCCCGCCTTCTTAGCCTCCTGAACAACTTGCAATGGTGGCACCCATCGATAAGGCTGCCACTTAAGGGCCGCAAATCCGCCGGAAAAGTCCTTTTCCTTACGCCGGGAGACTGGCGAGAAGCAGACTTCCTGCAGTCGAAAGCAATCTGCAATTCGCAAAATGTTACCGTGGTTGATACCCTTATCAAGATCGCAGCAGACAATGCGGATCGGCGCGCGTTTCAAAGATGCGAACATCTCTCGCAACCCTGGGTCTTTCGCCGTAGCGTTGCGCAAACGCAGCACTTCCTCCATCCAACGCATAGCCTCGATACCGCCCGGTGTCTCCGCGCCCAACTACTTCTCCCGAACGAAAGCCAAAATTTCGTCCATGTTGCAAAAGGCGAGCCCGGTAACCGTATCCGCACAGCCGTAATAAATCGCAACTCTATTCCCGTCGACGAGCGCCCCACAAGGAAACACGACGTTCGCAACATCTCCAATTTGTTCATACGGCTGTTGTGGTGAAAGCAAGTATTCCCTTCCGCGCGCAATTACCTTCCACGGCGCATCAATATCTAGCAGAGCTGCGCCAAAGTGGTAAACAAATCCATTGCACGACGTAAGCACCCCGTGATAAAACAGCAACCACCCTTCCCGTGTTTCGATAGGCGCAGGGCCAGCACCGATTTTTGTCGACTCCCAGGGCTGTTGCGGCCCCATTACGAAACGGTGCCTGCCCCAATGCACGAGGTCATTGCTGCGGCTCAAGAAAATGTCGCCGAACGGGGTGTGGCCCGTATCGCTCGGCCGTGAAAGCATCAGATAGTCGTCGCCGAATTTACGAGGAAACAGAACTCCGTTGCGATTGTAGGGAAGCAGCGCGTTCTCGAGCATGTCGAACGACCGGAAATCCCGTGTCTTGCCAACGCCGATTGTCGGGCCGTGAAAGCCATTGCACCAAGTAACGATGAACTCGCCATCGATCTCGACTACACGAGGGTCGTAGCCGTACTCGGGTGCCTCGACACCGGCGGGCAGGTTCCATGAAATCGGTGATGGGTCTATGTCCCAGGTGAATCCGTCGGAAGAGAACCCCGCATGCAGCCGCATCTCCCGGCACCTATTGTCGCACCGAAACACGCCTGCGAAGCCATGATTAAAGGGAACGACTGCGCTGTTGAAAACGCTGTTGGAAGAGGGAATCGCATCACGCGAAATGATCGGGTTTTTAGAATATCTCCACAAAGGAGCAGAGCTGCTCGGTGACCGATCTTCCCAAGGAATCAAATGTCGAACTCGCCCTGAAACACGTATGCCGCCGGTCCCGTCATGAAGACTGTCCTATCTTCGGCTATTTCAATTCGAAGGTCACCGCCAGGCAAATGAATGAGAACGTCGTTCCCGCTGACACCTGCTAATTCCGCTGCGACACCAACGCTGCACGCTCCTGTGCCGCACGCAAGCGTTGCCCCTGCCCCCCGCTCCCATGTTCGCATTCGCAATTCCGTCGGAGAGACAACCTCGACAAAGTGTGCATTGATCCGGCTTGGAAACATTTCGTGATTCTCGATTTGCGGCCCCCAGTCTTCGACCGGAACCCCATCGACATTGTCGACAAATAGAATGCAATGTGGGTTCCCCATGCTGATCGCAGAGGCCTTAAACCGACGGTTCGCAAATTCGAGATCGAAACCGACAGCCGGCACGGCAGGATCGCCCGCCATCGGGATGTCCCTGCGCAAGTGACGTTCTTTCCCCATGTTGACGCGCACTAAGTCGCCAACAAGCTCCAGAGTCAACAGGCCCGCCCCGGTTTCAATCGGGATCGACGCTTCCGACGAAAGACCTTCGTCGTGAATGAACCGCGCTACGCAACGAATTCCATTGCCGCACATTTCCGCCTCGCTGCCGTCGGGATTAAACATGCGCATCCGAAACGGCGCCTTCTCTCCCTTCTCGATAAGTATCAGTCCATCGCCGCCTATGCCGAATCGCCGATCATTCACTGAACGTGAAATCGCTGGCCCATCGAAGCTGTTAGCGTTCCGCACGGAATCGACAATGATAAAATCGTTGCCGAGTCCGTGCATTTTCGTAAACTCTAAAGTCATCCTCTCTTAGTCGCGCGTCCGCCTGGCTTGTAGGCCGGCAGCTCTTTCGAGGGAACAATCGACGACATCGCATGTTTATACACGAGCTGCGTCGGTTTTCCCGGCGACTCGATCAATACCGTGAACGCGTCGAAACCTCGAACTAGGCCGTTCACTTGCACGCCTCCGGATAGATACACCGTTACTGGAATGCTCTCCTTTCTCACCTGATTCAGGAACATATCCTGAAGGTTAATTGCTCTAGCCATTACTTCCCGCCTTTATTTTATTTAGAATGATATTGGCAACGGCCATGGTTCCTCCCTGCCCGTCGACCCAAAGTAAACGTGGCTCTCTCCTTAGCCACGTGAATTGGCGTTTGGCATACTGCCTCGTAGCAATGATGGTTTTCTGAACAGCTTCGTCGAACGAAATGTTCCCTAGAATCGCCTCGGCTACAGCTCTGTACCCGAGCGCTCGGAAAGCGGGCGCCTCGATCGGCACGCCACTATCCAACAAGGAACGCACTTCTTCTATCCATCCGTCTGTCACCATTCGGCGAATGCGCGCTTCAATCCGGCCCACAAGGTCGTCGCGTGGGATATGGATCGCAAACTTGCAGCGCTCCGATATCCATGCCGTGCCTTCGCTTAGCGGCTCGATCGGCATCCGTCGCTTCTCTAGAAACCTTAGCAACCGCTGAGGGTTCCTACACAGATCATGGCTTAATTCGTCAGCCGATACCTCTTCCCTCTTCAAAATCGCCTCCACGCCTAGGTTATTTAAGTCCCTCATCAGCTCGGCCCTCAATTCCGGGTCTGCGGGCGCCATCCCGGTATACCCCTCAAAAAGGGCGCGCACATACAAGCCGGTTCCGCCGCAAACCAGCGCGTGCCTGCCCGCGCGTTCGTAGTCGCTGATCAATGCCTTCGCCTGGGACACGAACCTGCCCGCGGTGTAGGCGTCGGTAGGCTCACATATGTCGATCAGGTCATATCGGCTGCGCTCAACAGGCTTTGCAGTCCCAATGTCGAAGCCCCGATACACCTGGAAGGCGTCGGCGTTGATGATGCGCGCATCGAGCCGTTGTGCAAGTTCCTCGGCGACCGCGGTCTTGCCCGACGCCGTCGGCCCCAGAATCGCGATCACATGCGGCTTCACTGCTGCGATTATAATTCGGACAATGGCATTGGTACTGGGCATCGACGGGGGCGGCACTTCAACGAAGGCTGTGATCCTCGATCACGAGCGACTGGTTTGGGAAGGTTCCGGACCGGCTTCGAACCTGGTGACCACTTCCCCCGCCGACACCGCCGTTCTTTTGCGCAATCTTTTGGCAGGCTGCCCGCAGCCCGATGACGTGTGCGGGGCTTTCGCTGGACTCGTCACAACGCACCAGGCAAACAGCGTGGAGGAAACTCTACGTGAACTCTTTCCAGCCGCGACCGTGAGGGCAGTACCCGACTTTGAGGCTGCCCTGGCCGCTTGCGAGCCGACCGCGAACCTTTGCGTCATCGCAGGAACCGGCAGCATCGTCTGTAATCGACACGAGGGCTCGGTGAAGCGCACCGGAGGCCGAGGATACGTGTTGGGCGACGAAGGCAGTGCGTTCCAGTTCGGACGCGATGCGTTGCTAGCATTCCTCGATGGTTCCGACGAGGCCGTTTCCGAAACGCTCGCATCGGCAGTGGAGCACGCGTTCGGCACTCGATGCCGGAGCGACGCTATAGCGGCGCTCTATGCATCGCCAGGGCTCGCTGGGCGGGTCGCGTCGCTAGCCCCAGCCCTCGTCACGGATGCTGCGAACCAAGAGATCTATGCGCTGAAAAGCCTGCGGACCAATATGGCGAAGCTGGCACACGTCTGCAGGCAGCACCTGAAGCGATACGGCCCCGAAAACCCTGTCATCGGCTGCCAAGGTGGCCTGTGGGCGTCGCCGGTTTACCGCAGGGCCTTCGTCGATGCGCTACCGCTCTGGTGTGAGATCTCGCCGGATAAGGTGCTTTTCGACTTACCGGCCCCCGTATTCGGCGCCGCTGCAATCGCGAGGAGGTCTCATGTCGACTGAAGACCGAAACCCCAGGAGCAAGGGCCTCGACCAGATGGCGCCGACCGACCTCGCAGCACTGATCGCAGGTGAGAATCGGTACGCCGTCGAGGCCGTTCTATTGGCGACCGATGAACTGGCGCAAGCCATGCAGTGGTGCGCCGCAGCATTCCAAGCAGGCGGCAGAGTGATCTACGCTGGCGCAGGCACGAGCGCACGAATCGCAGCCGCAGACGCCGCCGAAATGCCTCCCACGTTCGGCGTAGATCCGAATCGCTTCGTGGCCCTCGTGGCGGGAAGCGCCACGGATCGAGCGCAGGAAGGAGCTGAGGACGACCGCTCGGCCGCTGCCGCCGACTTCGCTTCTCTCGAGCCAAAAACGATTGACATCGTGATCGGGTTCTCAGCGAGCGGAACCACGCCCTATGTGCTTGCGATTATGGAGTCAGCAAATGCCTCCGGAAACAAAACCGTTGGCATCGCGAACAACCCAGGCGCACCGCTTTTGGAACTTGCCGACCTCGGCATCCTGCTCGACACCGGCCCCGAGGTGCTAGCCGGATCGACGCGCCTAAAAGCCGGCACGGCGCAAAAAATTGCTCTCAACACGATCTCGACCGGCGCTATGGTTCTTGCGGGACGGGTTATCGGAAACGAGATGTCCCACATGACCCCGAATAACGACAAGCTGCGCCAGCGCGCCATTGGCATTGTGGCGACGGCGCTCGGCGTCGCGGAGGAGGCGGCAGTTGCCCGTCTCGAGATATGCGACTGGAACTTGCCTGAAGCGCTCAAGTGACGCAACCGTTGTAAACTCAACCCATGCTTCGAACCCCGTTATACAACGCCCACGTAATGCTCGGCGCTAAGCTCGTCGACTTCGCGGGCTGGGAAATGCCCGTCCAGTACGCCGGCATCATTGCCGAAAGCAAAGCCGTTCGCGAGGGAGCCGGCATGTTCGACGTCTCGCACATGGGCCGAGTCTGGTTTAAAGGTGAGGGCGCGTTCGAGTTCCTTCAGACAATCACCTCGAACGACGTGGGCAAGCTTGCGGATTGGGGTTCGCAGTATTCGCTTATGTGCTACGAAAACGGCACCTGCGTGGATGACATCATCGTGTACCGCATCGCCGACGGGGTGTTCCAGGTTGTGATCAATGCCTCGAATCGCGAGAAGGACATCGCGTGGATGAAAAGTCACATGAGCGGCGACGTAAACCTGGACGACGCAAGCGACCGAACTGCAATGATCGCGGTCCAAGGTCCGCGCGCAGTCGAAATCGTGAACATCCTAACCGATGAAGATATCACGGGCGTCGAAAAGTTTTCCGCCGTTAAATGCACGGTTGTCGGCCATGACGTTCTCGCGTGTCGTACGGGCTATACCGGAGAGGACGGCTTCGAGTTAATTGTAGAGAGCGGTTTCGCGGAACCAATTTGGGATGCGCTTGCGGCTGCCGGCGTGCAGCCTTGCGGATTGGCATCGCGCGACGTCTTGCGTGTCGAGGCGGGATTGCCACTTTACGGCCATGAATTGAGTGACGCGATTAATCCGATCGAGACCGGCTTGGGCTGGGTTTGCGCGAAAAATAAATCGTACATCGGCTCTGAGGCAATCGAAGCAATGCGCGCAGTGGGTCCTCCACGAAAACTCGTGGGCATTCGGATGGAGTCCAAAATCGTTCCCCGAGAAGGCTACGAAATTCGACAGAACGGAGAGCGCATCGGCGAGGTTTCCAGCGGCGTGTTCTCACCCATCCTCGATTGCGGAATCGCCTTTGCGTTCGTGGATAAAGACCACGCAACTCTCGACACGCCTTGCTCCGTGGTCGTTCGAGAAAACGAAATGCCCGCGACGGTCGTGAACAAGCGTTTCATGCGCTCCTCCTAACTCGGTAGATGGTGTAAAATTATAGGTGCTCGCCGAGGAGCGCTGCGATCCCTGAGAGGGACCAGGCTCGGCGACGTGGAAGGCAACGGCGCTCGCAAACCAAGTTTGCGGGCCGTTTTTTATGCCCGCAGAAGACGGAGACATAGAATGATTACCACGCAAGACTTCCACGTAGCCGATCTCAAGCTCGCCGACTGGGGCAAGAAAGAGATCAAGATTGCCGAGACCGAGATGCCCGGCCTCATGGCCATCCGAGACGAGTTCGCAGCAAGCCAGCCCCTCAAGGGCGCCCGCATCGCCGGCTCGCTGCACATGACAATCCAAACGGCTGTCCTGATCGAGACTCTCGAGGCTCTCGGCGCAGAGGTTCGTTGGGCTTCCTGCAACATCTACTCGACCCAGGACCACGCGGCGGCGGCGATTGCCGAGGGTGGCACGCCGGTGTTCGCCTACAAGGGCGAGAGCCTGGACGAGTACTGGCAATACACCCACCGAATCTTCGAGTGGCATGGTGGCGGCACCCCGAACATGATCCTCGACGACGGTGGCGATGCCACGCTGCTCATCCTCCTCGGATCGAAAGCCGAGCAGGACCCGAGCGTTCTCAAAAACCCCGGCAGCGAGGAAGAGACCGCCCTTTTCGCTTCCATCAAGCAGAAACTGGCGCAAGACCCGACCTTCTACAGCAAGGTGAAAGCCAACCTCAAGGGTGTCAGCGAGGAAACCACCACCGGAGTCCATCGCCTCTATGAACTGCAGAAGAAGGGCGAATTGCCGTTCCCTGCGTTCAACGTGAACGACTCGGTCACCAAGTCCAAGTTCGACAACCTGTACGGCTGCCGAGAATCGCTGGTCGATGGGATCAAGCGAGCCACCGACGTGATGATCGCCGGCAAGGTCGCCGTCGTGTGCGGCTACGGCGACGTGGGCAAAGGAAGCGCGCAGGCGCTTCGCGCCCTCAGCGCCCAGGTCTGGATCACCGAGATCGACCCGATCTGCGCCTTGCAGGCCTCTATGGAAGGCTACAAGGTCGTCACGATGGACTACGCCGCCGACAAAGCCGACATCTTCGTCAGCGCGACTGGCAATTACCACGTCATCGGCCACGACCACATGAAGCGGATGAAGCACAACGCCATCGTCTGCAACATCGGCCACTTCGACAACGAGATCGACGTCGCCTCGCTCGGCGACTACGGCTGGGAAGAAATCAAGCCGCAGGTCGACCACGTCATCTTCCCCGATGGGAAGCGAATCATCCTGCTTGCCAAAGGCCGACTGATCAACCTCGGCTGCGGCACCGGCCACCCGAGTTACGTTATGTCGTCCTCGTTTGCCAACCAGGTTCTCGCACAGATCGAGCTGTGGACCAAGCAAGGCGAATACGCGCCCGGCGTCTACGTCCTGCCGAAGCACCTCGACGAGAAAGTTGCGCGTTTGCAGCTCACGAAGCTGGGCGCGGAGCTAACCAAGCTCACCGAGAAGCAGGCCGCCTACATCGGAGTGCCAGCCGAAGGGCCGTACAAGCCGGAAAGTTATCGGTACTAAATCGCCGTGATGCCCGTGCTGTTCGTCGGCACGGGCATCGATACCCTGCGTGCTTGTTGGGCACGGATTCACTAAACCCTCACATTCACGTTGTTGTTAGTCTCATTTTTTTGTGGATTCACGCGGCACATTCATTTTTTATTGAGAGTCCGCACTGACCACGGCTGTATTCGCTTTGGCTTTTTCGGCAAGCAAGTTCTGATCGTCGCGAATCTGAAGCGAGCGACCCTTCGTATTTAAGGCATCTAATCGGGCACATGTCAACCAACAGACTATGGCATTCTCAATGCACTGTCTTTCCAGCCGATTGCCTTTCCCGATTGCGCGTCTACCACAACCGAATACGGGAGGGTGTTCCGCAGTCCGACTTCCCATGCAAGACGAATGCGATAGGGAGGCACCTTCTGGCCCGGCAGCACAACATAGCCCAGCTCCGGCTCTTCGCTAATCTCGGCTTCACCGCCGTACTTTTTATCCGTTTCGGTCCGTGCAAGCGCGGCCGCCCTTCCTCTTGAAATTCGATGTTCAGATTTCTCAACAATAAAATCCCTATCCGCCGCGTAATACTTCATGCTGCCCGTCACCGGGTCTAGTTGGATGTCGACTTCGCCACCGCCAAAAACGGGCAGACCATTTACCGGCACTGCGTAGTGTGCCCCTACTCCGACATATCCGTTGGGGTGCTTGCCGGGCGGGTTGTAGGCAAACTCACGCTGCTGCTCTTTCAGCAATCCTAGACGTTTCGCTATCTCGCCAATACGGTTGCGTGCTTCGTTCTCACTCTTGAAATAAAACGCGCCCTTCGCCTGTGGCCGTTCATCCCAAAAGTTAGTTACGTACCCGCGCATGTTCAACCAGACCTTGCGATGCTTGGTGAAAGTAACTTCTTTCAATGGAGTCGCCACGCTGTTGAAAGCGACGCCGCCTATTGCTTCTACCTTCGCGCTATGAGCGTCCTCGTACCCGGCGATTTCTAAGAAATCTCGAGCGAAGGCCTCCGCGTGCTCTTCGCCCCAAGGACCGTCGGATTTCGGCCACATCGCCAGTCCGTTCGGCAACTCCTGTACGGTTTACTCCGTCGCCTCGCCGGAGGACTTGCTCTCTCGTGACGAAGAGCATCCCGATAGGACGGCCACGCCGACTGCGAACGAGGCAATGAGTCCAAGTCTCATCGAAATCACGATACCCGCTGTGCCACTACCGGTAGTAGCTTCACTGCATTGGACTACCGTGCAGAATCTCTTTCAACTCCCGTATCATTTTCTCAGGATCGACATCCTGCTTCCTAATGTCATCTGCAAAAATGTACGTCATACGAATCAGATCCGAAACGCTGTCGTCGAACCCCGCGAGGACCTTTAGATTACTTGACAACTCATTAATTGCTCGCCGGATTCGAGCCAAGTCGTCTCCAGCTTCCTTGAGCTTCACGAAATCGGTCGACATAGACTCGTGTTGGCTTCTGTAGATTCCGACCAACTTCTCGTAGGTCTTAATCATCGCGCCCGCGATCACCTCCCGTGACTCGTTCGCCTTGGTGTGCCTGTCGTCCCTTCGCTGGCCCGGAAATGGAAACCGGTAGCCCATTAGAATTCCATGATTCAGCATTGAATCCAATGCGGCATAAACCCACCGATTTTTCGGAGTGTTCGCAAAATCAGCCGGCGGCACATCCCTGCCGTCAGGATCATCGCCGAGCTTAACGCCGGCAACGCGCTCGATTCGCTTCGGAAACGACCGCATGTCCCTACGAAGAGCTGCGGCATCGATATGTCTTATCTTCAACTCGGGCTCGAACAGGAAAACCATCTTTGCCAAGTTGTCGGTTTCCTTCGCCAACAGATGGAGAAAGATTGCTTTGGACCTCGATGTGGACTGTGTTGTGTCCGCTTCTGCAGATTCGAGGCGTTCTAGCATAACGCTGCTCGCGTGTACTGTCCAATTTGCGATATCCATTCGGCTCGGCGGGCGACCCCCTCTAAACATTAGTGAGAGGGGTGAATCGATAATGTTTTCGCGATGGAGCTTAAGAAGAGTTTCATAGACCCAGTGGTTGCTCGGCACGTCCGGGAAGTAGTCCTCGTACTGTGCTAAACACGTCGATCCAAGAACGGCAGCAGCTACAATCGCGATGGCCTTCATGATCGTATTGTGCCCTCTCTCGTCGATTCCGCGTAGCGGCCATCGCGCCAACCCTTGGGGTGGCGATTCCAACTCGTGGCGCCAGGTTTCATCGGTTCGTTCCATGCCCGACCGGGAGGCGGTACTATCGGTTACCACCCAGCGAAATGAACACATTGACCTTCGCGATCGCCATGGTTTGCACCCAGCAGTCGGCACCGCCAGTGACCGATCTATCCGCGTACAACTCCGACAAGACGTTTAGGGCGACCCTCCACCTGCCGAAGAAGATACGTTGGGGCAGCCAACCCACAGAGCACCGCGGGGGCCAAGCGAATCCTGTCTCGATATCCCTAACGAACGTTTCAGGTGAATCGCGCTATGCATTCGAAACGTTCTGGAGTGATTCGAGTATCTACTACGAGAACGTTGGACGGGGTCCGCTCGGTGGCCCGGTTTCACCCCTGATGATCATTAGTTCTCCGTCGTTCAATTCAGACACGCAATTCATGCACAAACTCGATCATGGACAGGGTTTATCGGGTTCGATCTTTCCCGAGATGGGCTGGTTCTTCGATGTTACGCAAAACGGTACTTACAAAGTGAACATAGTATATGACGACACCAGCCTATGGCCGCCTAACATAGTGAACCAGTGTGTTGGGAGAATCGTGTTCCCATTAACGATGCGCGTCTCAAATGACTCACTATCCTTCGTTCCTCGACAACCGAAACGAGGAGAGGTCGGTAGACCGCCCGTGCTCTTCGTCTACCAATGCTGGCCGGAAAAGTTGCCAAACTACATGAGATATCGAAAAACTGACAGCCGCAGATAGCATCTTTCGCCCACTACACAAGTGTGCGTTCGATCTCGCAAGAAATCACATCGATGGCCAAATCATGCATAGTTTCTTCGCCAAGGTCAAACATGAAACTTAGCTTGACAATCGTCGCTTTAATAGGACTAGCCCTATTCGCGGTCTTTTTGAGCTACCCCAGAGGGAACACCAAGGAAAGGGCGAAGCAAACCGCCACGATCGTAAACGCGCGTGCCCTCACGCGAGCCTTTCTCCTGTATGTTCCAGATAGCAAGGGGAAGATACCGACAAGTTGGCGAACGGGCGAAGACCTACGGCGATTGTTGAGCCCGGATGTCGATGCAAGGAGCTTTGAAACATACAACCCCAACGGGGGAGAGTTCATACCAAACGCAAAGATTGAAGGAAAGTCGCTGGCCGACCTCGGCCCGCCTGAAACTGTGATCGTGCTCATGGAATCGAAACCCTGGCCCGATGGAAAAAGGCCGGTTGGCTACGCAGACGGCCACGTAAAGCGCCACGATTCGAGCGAGATAAGCGAGTTCGAAATTGGACAGTACTGGTCGATGCCGCGCATCTTGGCGACCTTGTTAGAATCTTGCGACGCTAGATCGCCTTTTCGGGAATACAACTTCAAACAAGCTCCGCGCGATACCATCGATGTCCTCTTGACGGTTGCATCCGCCGACCTCGATCATGTTCAGGAAGCTGCAGCCATTTTCTTGCAAGGCTCTAGTTCGAACCGCGATCGTATTGGCCGCGAAGACCTGCTCGAACTGCTTCTGGGGTTGATGGTTGATTACCCTGAGCGTCAAGTCCATATTACAGTCAATGTTCTCGTTAACAGAGCTGGTAAGTTGACCATCGAACGTGACTGGCCAAGCCACCGAATGGGGTGGTGGAAACCTAGGGATTTTAAGAAAGACCTTTCCGAAGGTATCCGGTTGCACGGTCGACGCGACCTCACTGAATTCATTGCCAACCACGACGATTAGCCAACCGTGCATACCCCAACACCGGCACATTCATAGCTTTTTGAAAACCATTACCCTGACAAACGGAGTCATGGGCGCCTCGTTTAGCAGTTCGAAGCCCGCTAAGGATGCAGACCGCAACCATTCGGATCGGGGCCAAAAGTGAAGGAGGCCAGGTCCAAACGCAACGAAATTAGGCAAGTCACGAAGGTGCTCAACAATGACCAACTTACCGGAGGGCGAAGTGCAGCGAGCGATTTCGTCGAAGCAATCTCGACGTAGCGAGTCGTCTCGGATTTCGTGCAATACGAAGAAAGCGAAAACTGCGTCCAATTCACCTGCGTTACAAGGCAATTTTCTAAAGTCTACAGTGGCGCCCAGCGCACTACTCCTAATAGAGCGCGCACGCAAAATCGAGGGCTCGGACATCGTTCGCTCATCGAAAATGTCCCAGTTGTAAAGAGGTTGCCCGTAGGCATGGGATAGCGGTCCGCTGAAGTCATCCACTCCCGCATGCACGTTCGCCCATTTCGCTGGCGAATCGTCCACCAACGTACGCATCCACACTGGATCGTAGATTCGCGATGCGTCATAAACGATAAAAGAAACGATTATCGATGCGATCGACCAATAGCCCACAACGCTAATTGCGAGGAGTAAGACCAGTGACACGATCGTCGGTAACTTAAGAAACAATAGTGCGGCGATTGCAAGCGCCAAGAACCCGAGCGCTCCCAAGTACTGGTGTATGTTGTATTTAACAATTTCGGCAGTGCCTTGCAGGCGTCCCCTCGGTTGATGGGTCATGCCAGAGTCTCACGGATGCCACGTTCCCATCGATACGGAATATCTTGGACATGGAATGCGCTCGAAAAAATCGGCGTGACACCTTCGAAAGCCGGCTGGTCAAAGAAGGTTATTCTATGAACGTCTGCCGCAACCAATGTTGGATTCCAATTTTCGCGAACTCCCTTGATCATGATTATTGAATTCGTTTCTTCTTCGTAATCAAAAGTGAACGGCAGCGGTCCGGCAAACCGTCTTGCTTCCTTCAGATTTTCAAACACAGAGCCGCTGGGAAGCGAAGCATTTTCATCGCTGATCCTCGCCGTCACATGCACGTCAGCGGTTGCCCCCGGTGTCGTGATTTTAACCTCAAGGCAGCTATCGGTGAAATTTGTTGTTGCGTCCGCCTTCTGATACTTATAATGTGTGAGTAAATTGCCTGAAGCAACCATCAAGTTCTTGTCGGTGTCGCTTCGCAGAATTCTTAGCCCCCTCAGATTCTTTCCGCGCAACGTTTTGTATCTGCTGAAAATTCGATATCCGCTCAAGAAGAAATCCTGACCGAAGATCTTCGGAAGGAAACTTGGGCGCAGGGTCTCTGTTTGAACCATTGCTATTGCAACAAACCCATAGTCACCATGGCTGTCGACCGAAAGGCCGGGGGGTAATAGAGGCTGCAGTACCTCGCTTGGCAAAGCGTAAGCAAGTACGAGTGAGTGCCTGAAAAATGCGCTCACTGGCAGCGGGTGCCTTTTGAGCAGGTGCATCACGAATGGAGCGTACCACATGGCCAAGAGCCGCTGACTTCGCAGACGGTCACGCATGGCGCGGCGACGTGCGGTGCTGGCCATAGCAGCGGATAGTGGCGACACTGACGGGGCGTCGTCGTTGGTTCATTTCGAGCGAACGCGTAAAACGTGACTGGGTTCGTTATCCACAGATTACATACTGCATCTGTAAGAGCAGCTTTCCGTTCAATTCATAGACTCGAAGCTTGCCTGGGCCTCTCTCTGATGGCGCCAGGAAAACGAATCTGCCAACAACATAAACGCTTGACCAGCGAAACTCACTTCCATAATTTGCATAAATTTGCCCAGTGATCATATCAACAAGGCTATAACTTGATTCCGGCGGCCGTTTCGTGCCTTTTATGTCACGTGCAATCACCGCATATTGACCGCCATCTAGAATTCGGCCCTGAGGCGAGCCGAATCTTGGGATTAGTCTTTCAGGTAAATACCCCGTCAGCGAATGCAATGAGAACGGAGCTTTGAAGTGTACGCTAAGGAGCTCGATTGCCTTAGTTATCTCAGGCGGTACATTCCAATTAGTCATCACTGTTGACAGAGTTACGCCTTTTAGATCATCCGGCATTGTTACTCGTTCCTCCGTGTCAATAACAAATTGACCATCAACGTTTGCAATCGCGACCTGCTTATTTCCTTCTACAACACCAGCCAAGAGACCGGTCTTTCGGTCGCGAACCTCGACTCGCCAATCATTATAAACTTTGTCCCTGGAGCACGAGTGCATACCTATCCTTACTCGACTCCAATTCAATAAGTCGCATATGGCGTTCTATTGGAACAACGTGCAATTCATCGAAGGCTCGCTTTGCGATGTTGAATTGCATGACCGCTCCGCTTGAATTGATTACAAGAGGGTTGTCTTGCCCCGTTATCCCACCCGGTAAGGTTTCGCCAGTCTTTAAGTCGGCAATTCTCTCGATGCGTTTCGGAAACGAGAGCATTTCTCGCCTAAGCGCCATGGCATCGATGTGACGCTTCTTCAGCTCCGGCTCGAAAAGGAACGCCATCTTTGCCAAGTTGTCGGTTTCCTTGGCCAGCTTGCGTAAAAAGGCAGCATCTTCCTTTGCATGGTTGATGCCATCTGAGGACCTCTCATACGCATGTTCTGCCCGCTCGAGGCGCCACAACATCGCACTGCACGCGTGAAGAGTCCAGGTCGCCAACTCCATCCGGTCCTCAGGACGGCCCGTCCTAAATATCGGCCTGTGCGGGATAACGTTTTCCTGCGATAGTTTTGCAAGTGTTTCGTAAACCCAGTGGGTTTCCGGAAGGTCTACAAACTGCTCGTATTGAGCGTAAGCTGCGAAAGAGAGAAAGGCGGCGGTTACGATGGCGATTGCCCTCATGCCCTATTGTGACCGACGAGGGGCAACCTCGCCCCGACTGAGGTGGCTGGTCTATTCGCGTTTCGCAGGCGTTCCGCTGACGAAGGCTGGCGGCTGGCCGGTCCAACCCTCTAGCATCATGTTCGTCAGGTCGAGTGTGGTTCCGTCATCGAAATAGATGCGGCCGCCATCGTAGTTGTTAATGGTTGCGCATCCACCCTCGCCGCTCCCCGTGCCTGATGCATTGTGCCCATACGCGTCGACGCGAACCACGATCCGTTCGTCGTGGGTTTCCGGGTTGTGGTCGGTGTACTGTAAAGGTTGGCCCGATCCTGGGGCTCGGTACACGTTCGTGAGCGCGGGAGTGGGCTTTGCCGCTGGCTGCGCGGCGGGTGAATCCGCCCGAGACATCGTGACCAACTGGACGACCAAGAGGACCGCAAACCCAAGGACAGAGAGCGGGATCAGCATTCGCGTCGTCACAACCTAAGTATAGCGGATGGGTGGCTAGAACGCTTACATAATCGGGACCATGGACGATGAGAAAGACACCGCCGCCAAGGGCGAACAACCTGAACCCGATCCAAATGCTGCGAGGGATGCGCGCCACCACAAAATCCTAAATGCCATCTTCATTTTGCTGGCAATATTGTTTCTTATCGTGCTATTCAATAATTGCAGGAACCCAATGGTGCCTGTTTGAAAAGAGAACCACGCTAACACCGGGATTGCGTCCAACTCGGCACGCTCCTTCAGTTGTCCCACTGTAGAGCCGCTGCCTTCTTTCGGTCGAACTGCTTTACATTTCCTTCAACAAGTAAGAACGACGCTATTCCTCGGTCATGCCGGAACTGGACGTCGTCGAGGTTACCGAAGCGATTTCTTCCACCTAAGCCGTCAAACAGTAGTACCCACTTCGGATCAACCACATCATTGATACGAGTTTTTAACGTCGGCTGCCACATACTGAACGCAGCGTTCATAGAGAATGCAAAGTCTTAGTCCGATTCGGGACACCGGTAGTTTTCTTGAGACGAATAAGCTTCAATACCGTCGGTCCACTTTTCGGCGGGCCATCCACCTTGGTCCTCTGCGTATAGGGTTAGTGCGCGCTGCAAGTTGCATAGGTTAGTGACACACGTGATTCGGTCAGCCCTGCACGGGCTTGTTGGAAGATGGGATAAAGCGGATACGGCGCCATGCTTACCCCGAGCAGCAGTAGACACCCAAGAGCGAACGCGACAATGCGCCAGGGCAGCGGCCGGTTCGCTGACGACCATCCCCACAGCACCAGCAAGATCGCTATTGCGAGCGCCGCCGCAACGAGCACGAATATGGGAATGAGGGAGGTCACTGCGCCCTACCCGCCGCCATCGTTGCAACGACCCTGCTCGACGAAGCGCGAAACAGATTCCATTTCATAAATCGCCAAACATTGTTCGAAACTCGACGCGACGGCCGTCGTCCCACGCCCAACCAATTGCGGTAGCGGTCCTACTCGGTTCGGCAATCGACGCCACCTTAACTTCGGCGGCGTATCCGGCGCGCAACCTCAGGTCGTCCGCCATGTAATCCATTCGAAACGCGCGGATTGAACTGACGTAGAGATCGGAGGGGAGCTCCTCGAACATTCGACCGACTTCAATCAATGCCTTTCGGGCGAGGCCCCTAAGGTTCCGATCATTACGCAGAGCCGGAAAGCGGTCGATTTCATTGAGCTTCGCAATAACAACGATGGCCTCCCATGACTCAGACTCGGGCAAGCCGACAGATTGGCCGCCGATGACACTGCCATAGTGGTAGGGCTTGTCATGCGCGTCGGCACGAATTATGCGGGAAGCATGGTCGACATCCTCCGCTGAAACGTTGACGCCATATGCTATGGACCCTCCAGTGAGCGCACTGATGCCGTGGCACCTCAAAACGTTCGAGACATGAACTGGAGATATTCCCATCCCGTCGACTGTAGCGACCCATACCAAATCAGGTCCGGCTAATAGCGATGCTAGCAGTAGTGTGAGCAATTTCTTCCACCTCAATCTAATTGTATCCCGCGGACAGATCGACCCGCGCGATTGCTTTGGAGCGCCGCGGTACGTAACCAGCATCTCGCCGAGGCAAACTGCGAAGGTTGACAAGTGCCGCCTCAATGGCCCTAAGGAGTGGGCAGCGTGCTGCCGACCATCGGTCGCGATGTCGCAAAGCCGAAACGCGGACAAAACGCGCCCCGGTAGTTTCACGTGCATTGATCGGCCCAGGCACTCTCCACTGCGCAGGAGCGTTCATGTTACATGCCCATCTCGAATCGGCGAACTGCGGGAATGCGGTACTGCTACTGGAACATGGACGTCGTCTCGTGTCAATCGGCGGGAGACCTAACGTGCTGGCCCTAACTCTCGCATTCTTTCTTATTGGTCAACCTGACTCGTTATTAGCGAAGGCCGAGGTAATTGCTTCGACCGAGAACTGGGCGGGGGGAATGGTTTCAGTTCCAGACTATGAATGGATTGGGCAGACGGGACTCATCTACTATCGAAAGGAGGACGAAGACACCTATAGCGTCATGGAATACGACACCAGGGCGCGGAAATCAAAACTGCTGCCCGCCCTTACTCGCACTTACAATAAGGATGGCAGTGGCGTTGGTGACCTGGACCGCTCTCCAGATGGAAAACTGTTTCTCTCGGGCAGGTATGGCGGGACACCTGTTTTCTACTTGACCGATATTAATGGCAGGGAGCACGGCTCCTGGCCAATTCGCGAGATGAATCCCAACCATCACGATACTACCGGTCGGACAGAAGCGGTTTGGACGCCGGATAGCAAAGCAATTATCGATGCAACGGTGAGCCATTGGGAACAAGGTTTCGAGGTTCACGCTCGACAAAGGAGCGTGTCCAAACCTTCGGATGAGAATGTCCTTCCGCTCGCGCGTTTCCCGGTGAGTTCCCAATGGAATTATCCCCAGGCAATCGGGCCCGGCATGCGGGCCATGCTGGTTTATATCAAGAACCTTGGCATGTGGAAGGGGGACATGAAGTTGCCTGAATCCGCAGTGGTTCTTGCATGGCTCGCATGGTATCCGCGAGTTTGGGCTCAATACGACGTGGCGTTTCCCGGCAAATCACGCGTCCACGACTGGCAGTTTTCACCTGACGGCGACCAAATCCTTTGGGAGACTTGCTCACTTTCGGGCGACTCTAGTGAGTGGCCGGTTGGTTCCGACGGCAGGGTTCTTGGAGAGCGCTTCATCGGTCTCTGGATTTCTCGCTGGGACGGCAGGAACATGCGACTGCTTGGAAGACTACCGTTGACCGACGGTGACGAGGGGATGGACATGCAGAGATTTGGCTGGATACGTTTCGTCCCCGGTGCTCGGTCAGTAAGCTTTGTCTTTGATCACAGACTCTATGTGCTTGATCTGCCTTAGAAAGTCATGATGGCAAGAATACGCCGAGTATTCGCCGGCTTCGTGGGTGAGATGCATTCGCGGCCAAGCAGTGCTGTCGGTCGAGGCAAATTGCGAAGGTTGACAAATGCCGCCTTCGGGGCCTTAGGGAGTGGGCAGCGTGTTGCCGACCATCGGTCGCGATGTCGCAACGCCGAAACGCGGATTAAGCGCGCCACCGGTAGTTTCACCTGCATTGGAACGGCGGCGAGTCCCAAACCGTTCACAATCCCAGATTGTGAACGGTTTCTGTGAACGGTTTCTCGAGGGTGCCCATGTTCATAACAAAATGCCTGCAAAGAATGAGTACGTTTTATAGAACCGATGAATGACTGAGCGGGCAAACGAACCCCTTCGAACTCCAGGAAGGGCTTGGACATGGTGCGGTAGAACGAGGAGAGACACCCGACGGCCACGAACCTTTTTGCAAAGAATCTTTTGCCCATTGTGTGAATAACTCGCCCGCTAGAACGGGCAGAATCCGCTAACAAAGTGTGGATAAGTTGTCGAAGATTTAACCGAATCCTAAACATCCATTTACCCATTGACAACGATTCTGGGGTGCGGTAAAACATTACTCAGAGGTTCGCGCTGGAGCGCGCACTTCACAAACGGAGCCGATCCGAATCGCTTCCCTCCGGGGAAGAGAGGAAGGTCGAATCCAGTGAAGTGGAAGCCACCCGCAACAAGCCGCGTTTTCGCGCAAGCGAAAACCACCGACAAATTGCCAGGCTTCATGATAGTTTCGACGCAAGTCGATTCGATCTTCTGTCTGAGGAGAGCTTGCTCTCCAAAGGCCGCTCCAGCAGAGCCTCGTTTGCTTTTAACGCCTCCGCCCCCGCCTATCGGCTAAACTTTCAGCGTGTCCGATCCGGTTATCGAGAACGTTATTATCATCGGCTCCGGCCCTGCCGGCTACACAGCCGCCCTTTACGCCTCCCGCGCCAACCTGAACCCTCTGATGTTCTCCGGCAACGTCCCCGGCGGCCAGCTGATGATCACCACAGACGTGGAGAATTACCCTGGCTTCCCCGACGGGATCATGGGCCCAGAGCTCATGGAACTGTTCAAGAAGCAGGCCGAGCGGTTCGGCACAAGGGTCGTCGACCGGCACGTCGACCGCGTCGATTTCTCCGGCCCGCCGCACCGTGTTTTCGTGGCCGGCGAAGAGCATCTTGCCCATACGGTGATCATCGCGACCGGCGCCGAGGCCAAATGGATCGGCTTGGAAGGCGAAGTCAAGTACGGGGGCTACGGCGTTAGCGCATGCGCAACCTGCGACGGGTTTTTCTTCCGCGGAAAACAGGTCGTCGTCGTTGGCGGCGGCGATACCGCGATGGAGGAGGCTAACTTCCTCACACGGCACGCCGACCGCGTCTTCGTCGTGCACCGCCGTGACGAGCTTCGCGCCAGCAAGATCATGCAGCAGCGCGCATTCGACAACCCCAAAATCGAATTCGTCTGGAATTCCGAAGTCGTCGAAATCCTTGGCAGCGATCAACCCGCCAAGCATGTGACCGGGGTTCGCCTGCGCAACACGCTCGACGGCTCCGAGCGCGAAATGCACATCGACGGTGTGTTCGTGGCCATCGGCCACAAACCGAACAGCGAAATTTTCACCGAGTGGCTCGACATGGACGAGCTTGGATACCTCATGCTCCCCGGCCCCGGCACCAAATGCCGAATTCCAGGTGTGTTCGCCTGCGGCGACGTTGCGGATCACATATACCGACAGGCGGTAACGGCCGCGGGCACCGGCTGCATGGCAGCGATCGAGGCAGAGAGACACCTCGAGGCGAGGGAACACGCCGCCTATGTTATGTAGCCTTCTATTCGCTGCCGTCCTCGCAGCCGATGACATGGTCGTCACGACGCTGCCGACCGGCGCCGAGAATCGCCTCTTTGCGT
>JALYSG010000021.1 GCA_030854945.1 Armatimonadota bacterium | reverse complement strand
CAATGTGGATCGAGGACCGAGGGCAACGCCAGTATCTCGTGCTGTCCGCGGTTTTCATGGGAATTGCCCTCGCGACCAAGTACACGGCAATTCAAACTGGGGGAGCGCTCGGGATTGCGATGCTGATAATCGGGGCGGGCAGCAAGACGATGGCGTCGTCGGTGCGAGGTGCGGTAGTGGTGGGCGGCGTTGGATTGTTGCTGGCTTCTCCCTGGTATGTACGTAATTTTGTCAACACGGGTAACCCCGTTTATCCGTTCTTTTATTCTGTATTCGGGGGCAGCAATTGGAGCGAAGCGAACGCCGCAGCCTATAGCGCGTCGCAGGCGGAGTTTGGCATTGGGCAGAAGAGCGGCGGGGGTAAAGACATCTCGGCGCTGCCGGGCGCTGCAGTTGCCCTTGCGCTGCATCCCGACAAGCAAATTGACGGTGGAACGCCGATGGGGGCAGTTGGCCCCGCCTTCCTTTTGGGATTGCTGTGGTGGCCCTTGTCCGGCCTTCGCAAAGCCGGAGCATTCGAGAAGCTGCTGCTCGCAACGGCGCTCATTACCCTCATTACCTGGTTCTTCCTTACTCAACAATCGCGTTACATCATCAGCCTGGTGGCCGTGGCAGCGCCGCTGCTCGGTGGCGCTGTCGTTCGCTTGCCGTCGGGATTTCTGCCAGCGAGCGCAATAGCGCTCCAGGCGTTTTTTACTGGGTTCTTGTTCACAAGGAGTCCGCTTGCGGTGCCGGATCCAGAACAGGCGTTGCGAGCAGGATTCGACTTCTATCCGGAGACGTTGCGCATCAATGAGATCGGGAAATCCGGACCGGTTAACGTTGCGCTCTACGACGAGGTTCGTGGCTATTACCTCGACGTACCGTATTTTTGGGCAAACCCTGGACATCACACGATGCTAGAGTACGACAGCTTCGATGAGCCGAAGGATCTGGTTAGTGGACTGAAGGGCGTCGACACGACGCACGTATTGCTGAAGCTGTCGGCTTTGGGGCAGGAAGGGACAGCGTTACTCAATGGATTAGTCGATCCTAACTTCAATGACTTCGAGAACTGCGCAAAGTTCCGGGTGCAGATCATTCAAGCTTTTCGCTTGGGATTGTTGGAGAGCGTAGAGGTATTTCAGCGCCCCGACTCCTCCGTAAGGAGCATCCTATTTAAGATACGTTAAAGCCCGAGGTATTTTCGCGGAACTCGCGTCATAATTCGTGTGGTGATTTCGTGTGGCGTTGTCTGCACTATTTCCGCGAGGTATTCCGCGTCAATGGGTTTTTCGATAAGGCCCGCCTCATCACCGATGTTCACCTCCGGAATTGCCGTGACATCGACCATCAGCTGATCCATGCAAACCACGCCGAGAATAGGTGCGATCTTTCCATGCAAGACAACTGCGCCCTTGTTGCTTAGTGCTCGATGGTAACCGTCGCCATAACCCACGCCCAGCGTTGCAACCGTAGTGGCACGTGTCGTTTCGAACGTGAGGTTATAGCTCACTTTTCTGCCGGCAGGCAAAGTCCGCAAGGCCATTACCCTTGCTTTCCAAGCCATAACTGGCTTCAAGTCCAGTCCGGTGTCGCCGACGTGAGAAATTCCGTAGGCTAAGATCCCGATCCTTGCTAGGTCCATTAGGGCAGACGGGAAGCGGACGAGGGCGCCACTGTTGGCGCAATGACGGATTGTGGGGAACACGCCCCGAGAATTCATTTCTTCAATAGCTGTCTCAAATCTGCCCATCTGCCAGGCCGTGTATTCCGGCTCGCGCCCGGAATTAGAAAAATGTGTTGCAACTCCCTCCAGCACAACACCCGGCAGCCCAGCGATGTTAACTGCCATCTCCGGAGCGATGTCCGCCTCGACCCCGAATCGCGCCATACCTGTATCGATCTTTAGATGAATCTTTGCTTCGATTCCCTGTGCGACTGCGGCAGCGGAAATGGCTTTGGCGGCATCGAAGGACTCGACTAAGTTGCGAAGTCCGTAATACACCGCGAGCTTGGCTTCCATCGGCAATGTTGGAGCCAGCACAAGAATTGGAGTTTCGATTTCGCCTTCACGAAGTGCAATGCCTTCCTGAACAGTCGCAACAGCGACAAAGTCGACTCCAAACTGCGTCGCAACGCGTGTTATGGGTACAAGACCGTGACCGTAGGCGTCGGCTTTTGTCACGAGTGCCATCTTTACTTGCGGCGGAAGCTGCCCCCGAATGATCCCGAGATTGTGCCTCAGGGCATCGAGGTCGACCTCGGCCCAAGTGCGGGGAAAGGCGGACACTACTTGCCGCCATTGCCGAGTGGCATGGGCTTCCAAGCGATATCTTTGGCTTGTGAAATCGTAAGCAGATTGGTCATTCCGCGGCTCGGCCTCATCAGCAGTTTGCCACGATAATACATAGCTGCCGAGCCTCCGCCATCCAATGCCATCGCGTTGCGGGCGCCCAGCACCCGCATGGCTCTTGCAAGCCGCGACAAAGTGACACTTCCGTTCGTTCCGACAAAGATCAGCTTGTCGCCTTTTGTCACACCGACAGCGATCCTTCGGGCTGCGCTCCACACGCGGGGATCCTTAAACCTTTGCGCCTTCGGATAAACTGTAAGCTCTCCACCGGTCAATAGCCGCACGCCGCCGCGGACGACGAAACGGTAAAGGCTGATATCAAAGTGTCGTCCCCATTTCGGGTCGAGAATCACGGGCTTATTGAAATGGTCGACAGCCAGACACGATCCATGAAACCCATCTACTTTGCCCTCGCCTTCAATAATGATTGTGCCTATCGGGCGCTTTGAGCGCGTGTCGAAAAATGTACCGGAGATTGCGACCGCAGGCTGCGTCCGCCCGATCATCGTCCATATCGGTTCCGCGCGCCCAATTGTCTGATTGACCAGGCCGCTAACTTTGACATCGTCAGAACGCAAGTTTGCCACGATCGCGTGGTACCAGATTCCGTCAATCTTTCGACCCGCGTACGCGACATCCTGCGTATGCGCGGCCGCGGCAACCGCAAGGGCAGCAAAGACCAAGAACCCCGTCTTCATGAATTTGCCACCCCTTAGGTTTACGGATCGCGTATTGGCTCTTCAAACACCCTAAACTTGGGTTGATAGGGCGCCGCCTGATCTTCGATGCCTTCCAGGAGTACGATGTAAACCTTTCCGGCCTCGAAGTTGAGCAACGGGCTCACAAGAAACTCGCCGCTGATCAAACCCGCATACCGAGCAGTTAGCGTATAGCCGCCGGCCGGCAAAACGAAAGTCGACGAGCCTGCAAAATCCAGATCCGAGACAACGGGTTGAATCTGACCCGAGCGAATGAGGTCGACGTTCGGCGTCTGGGTTCCTGCCTTGCGGCAGTAACCATGGACAAACACGATGCGGACGTTGCCCTGCGGGGTCGTGCGGTTCACGACCACGGGCGCGATTTGGGCCAGTGGCTGCAATGTGAGCGGGCCATTCTTAATTCCCACCGCGAATAAATGCAGGCTTTGCTCGTCCTGCTTCTCGGCAACAATCGAGTCAAGGAACTCGCCCGTCGCACTATCGAGAATGTCGAAGAAGATGTTCGTCTCATCCAAATTGACTTCCACGTAATCCGTGTCCGAGTCATAAAGGAGGCCCGTCGCCTCGGGCTTCTTGTCCACTACAAAATCGATGCCGCCGTTGAGCAGCGGAATCCCATTCGTTAGCCGGTAGAAAAACCTGTCTTCCTGATTACCACCACCGCCGCAGCCGACGATCCCGAGAATGACGACCGGCACGACTACGAAAACTAAACGCAAATTCAATGTATGCCACCTCATAAGTAAAGCTTGCGGAGACTATACCTACAGCAGGCTACGTAACACGGCCCTGAAGCCGGCCCAGTTCTCTCGAATCGTCGGAAGAATCGAACTGGCGGGAGGATCGAAGCCGGGGCCGCGAAGTTCGACGGTGAACGCATCCGCCCCATATTGGTCGTAATAAAAATCCTTGCTGGTACCGGCCGCGATGTACAGGGTAGTCGAGCCTTGGCCGACTTGATACGAGTGCCCTCCCGAAGCAATCATCGCATTATTGTACTGGGTGCCAACCGCGTGCAATCGCGCGGCATCGGGTGCAGGGTTGAAGGTGTAACTCCAAGGGTAAAGGACGTACTCGCCGTAGCTGTGGTAGTCGATGATAAAGTTGAAGGGAACTGTCGCCGTTCGCGCGTTCAAATAGTCGCGAACGCAAGCAACCTCCGGCTCGCTAAAGGCAAATGGGCCGCGATACGTGTCGCTTCCCGGGTCACCGCTGCTGCCCTGGCCGCCCCAACCCTTCGAGTAGTTACGGTTGAGATCGACGCCATACACTCCACCCCCGTTGTCGCGGCGATTCTTGCGCCACATTCGGAAGGTCGACCAGGTGTGCGCGTACCCATCGGGGTTGAGCACAGGGACCACGCTGAGCTCGTACCTTGTGATGAGCTCCCAGCCGGCCGAGCTCGTAAGCGCTTCTTTGAGCATGGACTCGAACACATACATGCATGTAGGAGGCGAAATCCACTCGCGGGCATGAATAGCGCCGTGAATAAATACCCCCGTTTCAGGAAAGACGCCGTTTGGATTGTGCAGCCGATACACCCAAATCGGCCTGCCTAAATGGCTCGTGCCGATCTGCTCGCGCTGAATCAGAGATGGATATGCTGCGCGCCATTCTTCGTACTGCGCCATGATCTCGTCCAACGTCAGGTACTCAGTCTTGTAATCAAGGCCGTCCGTGTAGCGTTGGTATGGGCCCATCGGATCCGGAAGCGAACCCGTGCGCTCAAACTTCAGCCCAAGTTGTCGAAGCAAACCGTCGTTAGGTGCCGCCACGTCGGTAATTGGGCCCACTACCTCCGAAAGGAGGTTCAGCTCCGAGTCCGCGACACGCTGAATGGCACGAGGGGTCGGCGCATATACGCGATAGCTCGACCAATCCGCTCCAGCCAGCGCCGTGGCCCCCAGTACGACGGCCAACAAGCTAAAGATGAAACGCTTCATATACTCTCCTATTCTACACTTACGGACGGTTTGACGTTACCGAATCGTTTTCGAGAATCGCCGAAGCAAACCCATTGAACGACGCATAGCAAGCCGGACACCCGAACAGCCCACCGCGAGAAACCGACTCAAGCGTCACACCGCAACCTGGGCACGCTTCCAAGTCAAAATGTCCGTCCATCCCAGTCACGGTCGGCAGCGCCACGCGCTTCGCCAGCAGCGATGAAAAGCACTGAAAGCACACGGCACGATCTCCGATGAGCGCGAAGCCAGCGCCGCCGCAGTCGGCACAGCGCTTAGAAAAGCGTGCCGTTCTCGGTCTCCTTGCGGAACATTGCGATGATGCGGCCCGTGATCTCGCCTGGTGTGCCGCAACCGATCTTTTTACTATCGACCGACACAAGAGGAATCACCTCCGCCGCAGTCCCGGTGAGGAAGGACTCGTCCGCCGCGAACAGATCGTACAGCGTCATGAACTCCTCGCGAACCTCGATGCCGTCCGCGCGGCATAAATCGATCACGGTTTGACGCGTAATCCCACCGAGAATCCCGCACGAGATGTGCGGCGTGCACACGACCCCATCGCGAACCGTGAAGATATTGTCGCCGGTGGCTTCCGCGAGATACCCCTCGCAGTTAAGCATGATCCCCTCGCCCGCGCCCTGACGGTTGGCTTCGAGCTTCGCGTAGATGTTCGCGGCGTAGCGCCCAATCGTCTTCAGCCGAGGGTCGAGGCTCTGTGGCGGAATCACACGAGTGCTCACGGTCACCGCCTTTAGGCCAAGCTCATACGCCTCCGGCGTGTAAAGCGCCAACGTGTTGATCATCACCATCACGTTAGGCCGTCGGTCGATGTTTCTCGGGTCGAGCCCCAGCCCCGTTCCGCGCGTGACATTCAGCCGGATGTAGCCGCTGTCGAGGTCAGCCTGCTTGCAGACGTCCAGGATCACCCCGCGAAGCTCGTCGACGCCCATATGCATCTCGAAGCCGAGGTACCGCATCCCGTCGTAGAGCCGGCGCAGGTGAGCATCGAGCCGAAAAACCTTGCGGTTATAGAAGCGGATGCCCTCGAAAAGCCCGTCCCCATACAGGTGCGCGTGGTCCGCTGCGGGCACGACCGCGCTGTCGAGGTCCTGAATCTCACCATTCAGCCAAACCAACTTAGCCATAGACCGCAGGTTACCCCCTGTCATTCCCGCCAAGTTGTGGGCCATTCCGCCCAAGTTGCAGGCCATTTAACCCTGGGTGCAGGAGGCTCCCGCCAAGTTGAGGACGGCTTGCGCCAAGTTGCAGGCCATTCCCCCCCCAGGGGGCAGGCGTTCCCCCAAACTACCGGATCAGCAGCGAGGCCAGCGCCAGCACGAAGAAGAAGCCGCACGTGTCGGTCGCCATGGTGAGGATGGGGCCACTGGCGACGGCGGGGTCCACCTTCATACGGCGGAGGGCGATGGGCATCAGGCCGCCGAAAACCACTGCCAGGATCATGTTGGCGACGGTTGCGGCAGCGACGATCAGACCGATGGTGAGGCTGGAAGCGTCTCCCTGAGTGGCTACCCACGTGCCGAGGCCGAGGAGCGCCCCCAAGATCAGGCCGTTGACCACTCCGACGCCGACCTCCTTCGCCATGACCCAGGCGTAGTCGGCCGTTTTGATGCGGTTTTGGGCGAGCTCTCGGATGGTGACCGCGATGGCCTGGCTGCCTCCGCTTCCGCCCATGTCGCTGATAATCGGCAAAATGGGCGCCAGAGCGAGGAAAGCTGGGGTCTTGGTGTAGGCAGCGACGACGCTGGCGGGGATGACGTTGAGCGCCATCTTGATTACTAGCCAGAGGAGGCGTCTTCCTGCGCGCTGCCGGAGGGGCATGTCGCGGACTTCCTCGCCTCCGACGATTCCGGTGAAGCGGAGGAATTCCTCGGCAGACTCTTCTTGCTCGAACTGCTGGGCGTCCTCTTGGGTAACAATTCCGAGAAGCTTACCGCTCTGGTCGACCACCGGAAGCGAGAGCAGGTCGGTTCTTCGGAAGAGCTTGAGGATTTCGTCGGCGGGGGTTTCTGGGGAAAGTTGGGTGGCTTCGGTAATGAGGTTTCGGACCGGCGTGTTCGGCTGGGCGAAGAGTAACGCTCGTAGGCCGAGGACTCCGGCGAAGCGCCCGTCGTTGGTCGCGTAAATATAGGAGAAGGGGTAGAAGTCGGTTTCGTTCTCCGCCATTTGTTGGAGGGTTTTGCGGGCTTCTGTTGCGGTGAGGGAGTCGTCGATAGCGATGAACTCCTTTTGCATGAGGCCGCCAGCGGAGTCCTCTTCGTACGCAAGCATCTCTCGGGCGATGTCTGCCTGCTCGCGGTCGAGGTGCCTGATGATCGCGTCTTGCTGGGTGTCGGTTAGCTCCTGGAGGATGTCGGCTTCTTCGTCCGATGTGATATGTGTGACGATCTTCGCGGCTTGTCGGGGCTGGATTTCTTCGAGGATGTCCCCGGCAAAGTCGTCCGGAAGGTCTTCGAGAATGTCGGCGGCTCGGTCGGGGTTGACGAGGACGAGAATCGCGGCGACTTGGTGGGCGTCGAGGGCTTGCAGCGCGTCTGCGGCGTCCTGGGAGTGCTGCTCAGTCAGGAGGTCTGCTGCTTCTTGGTACCGCTCCGCCTCTGCCAGGGCTTCGAGGTCTTCGAGGGGGTTTTTCTCCTGGCTTTCCATCGCGAGGAGGTTACCCTCGGGCTATGGCTTGGCTTCGACTTCGATCTTCGCGGGTAGGTTGGCTGTTATCTTCGTTTTGCCAGAATTGCGACCGGCGAAGGCCTGGTACAGGCTGGAAGCAAGCTTGACACCTACGAGAAGTGGGGCAAACTTTGTGAGGCCGGTTTCCGCTTTCTCGCTAAAGGAAGTGAGCGAGCGAATGAGGGCGTTCGCGCCGCTCATCACGTTCTCGACGGTTCCCTTGGCCGAACCGGCAATGCTTTCGACGGTCTCCGAGATGCGTTCGACGCGCTCGGAAATTTTCTCGACCTTATCGCCGATGGCGTGGATCTTCGGTTGCATTTCTTGAAGCATCGCGACCAGCTTCACCACGACCAGTACCAAAACGATGATCGCAATGATCCCGGCGATCGCGAAGATCGCTGTTATGACAAGCCACCACATCGGTATTTCCATGTTCTTCTCCAATCTACGCTCGCGTAGGGTCAATCGTACCGCACAGGCTCGGCGGAACCAAGTTCGAACGCCGACACGTAGGATTTCTGAGCGGCATCGGCAGGTAACCGCCGGCTTCACCGCGAATCTCTGGGAGGAAATGTACATGCGTTATTATAAAGCGCTCGCCGTCGTGTGGGTGTGCGCGAGTTCTGTCATTGTAGGGGCGCAAAGCGCCGAAGACGTGGTGAAGGCGTTGCGTTTTCGCAACATAGGGCCGGCAGTCATGAGCGGAAGGATTTCCGACATCGATTGCGACCCCAAGAACACGTCGACCGTCTATGTCGCCACGGCGTCAGGCGGGGTTTGGAAAAGCACCAGCGACGGGACTGCGTGGACGCCTATTTTCGATGCCCAGCCGGTTGCCTCAATCGGGGCCGTTCAAGTTTCAGATGCCGACAGCAAGGTCGTCTGGGTTGGCTCGGGCGAGTCTAACAACCGCAACAGCTCTGCATGGGGCAATGGCGTTTATCTTTCGACGGACGCGGGCGAGACTTGGAAGAACGTCGGGTTGGAAGGGACACAACAGATCGCGCGTATTGTAACGGACCCGAAGGACCCCAAGCGGGCTTGGGTTGCAGCCATGGGCGCACTCTGGAACGCAAATGAAGATCGCGGTATTTACCTCACAGAGGACTCGGGTGCGACGTGGAAGAAAGTACTTTACATCGACGAAAACACAGGCTGCACTGAAATTGTAGTCGACCCCAAGAACCCCAAAGTCCTGTACGCGGGAATGTACGAGCGCCGACGCTGGCCCTGGACGTTTCGCTCTGGCGGCAAGACTGGAGGCGTATTCAAATCGACAGACGGTGGCAAGAAGTGGGCGAAGCTGGCAGGTGGCCTTCCAAAAGGCGACACCGGTAAGATTGGCCTCGCTGTTTCTTACCAGAACTCCCGAACAGTGTATGCGCAAGTCGAGGGCAGTAGGGAAGAGGACGGCACCTATCGCAGCGATGACGGCGGCAAAAATTGGAAGAAACGGGGGCGGTTTAATTCGCGTCCGTTCTATTACTACGAAATCGCTGTAGATCCTTTTGACGACAACCATTTGCTCGCTACGAACACCCAACTGACCGAGACCACAGATGGCGGAACCACTTGGCGGAACAAGCGGATGCCGATTCATGTGGACTATCACGCTATTTGGTTCAGCACAGGTGACAAGAATCACATTTGGGTCGGTGAAGACGGCGGCGCTGCTACCACGCGCGATGGCGACGGCTGGCGATGGGCAGGCGGCATCACCGTGGCTCAATTCTACGCGGTTGCGGCAGACATGGCGATGCCGTATCACGTATACGGCGGCCTACAAGACAACGGCAGTTGGGGGTCTCCCTCGATGTCGCGAATCAGACAGGGAATAGGAAACTGGGAGTGGTATCGAGTCGGCGGAGGCGATGGCTTTCACGTGCAGGTTGACCCGACAGATAACGTGACCTTATATTCAGAGAGCCAGGGCGGGGCAATCGGAAGGCGCAACAAGCGCACCGGCGACCAGGCGAGCATCCGGCCAAGAGCCCCGCAGGGTGAGACCTATAGGTTCAACTGGTCAAGTCCGATCGTCATGAGTCCGCACAATTCATCAACCATTTGGTTCGGAGGCAATCGGCTTTTCAAGTCGGTCGACAAGGGTACGAACTGGCGTGTGGCGTCACCTGATCTCACAACAAACGATGCCGACAAGAACAAGCCGATGGAGGGACTGACGCCTGAAAACACCGGTGCAGAGCGCCATTGCACGATCATCACGATCTCTGAGTCCCCACGGAAGGTCGGCGTCGTTTGGGTAGGTACCGACGACGGCAATGTTCAGCTGAGTGAGGACGACGGCTATAACTGGACAAACGTAACAACCAACTTCACCGGAGTTCCGAAGAACACCTGGGTTAGCCGAGTGGAAGCGAGCCGATTCAAGCTGGAGCGCGCCTACGCCACGTTCGATGGCCACCGCGCCGGAGACTACAAAACCTACGTCTACACGACCGAGGACTTCGGCAAGACGTGGACCAATATCACAGCGAACCTGCCCTCCAACGACGCCGCTTACGTGATCAAAGAGGATCCCACGAACGAGAACCTGCTGTATGTGGGTACCGAGTTCGGCCTGTACGTTTCTCTGGACAGAGGCAAAGCTTGGACGCGATGGAACACAGGATTGCCGACAGTTGCAGTCCACGACCTGGTCATCCACCCGCGAGAGCGCGAAATCATCATCGCCACGCACGGGCGTGGCATTTGGATAGCCCCCGTCGAACCGCTGCAACAGGCGACCTCCGAACTCACAGCGAAGGACGTAGACGTCTTCGTACCGATTACGGCGGTCAACTGGGCAAGTGATCCGTCTGGAGGTTACGGCGACGGAGCCGGCTGGTACTACGGCTCAAATCCGCCGCTCGGCGCCCGGCTGGCGTACTGGCTAAAAGCCGATGCCACCGATTTGGCGGTCGAAATACTCGATGCTTCCGGTCGCGTGGTCAGCTCGATCGAAGACCCAGGCAAGGCCAAAGGCGCAAACGTGGTGTACTGGAATCTTCGAGCCCGCCCGCAGGGTGGCGGTGGCGGAGGAGGCGGTGGCCGAGGAGGAGGAGGAGGAGGAGGCCAGTTCGGAGGCGGAGCGCTGCCCTCAGGTTCGTACGCAGTGCGGGTGACTGCAGACGGTAAAACTGCATCGCGGGCCTTCTCCGTGATCGCTGACCCGATCCTGGGCCGCGAGTAGCCAGGACATCCAAAACCCAAGCCAGTGCGGCTGCCTCGTCACAGCGCGAGGCAGCCGCACACTTTCTCACGAACTTTTCTTGCCCCCGATACGTTATACTAATTGAGCCCCGCGGATTCTGGAAGAATTTCCGCCGCCGGGCACTTCCCACTTCTACCTTTCCTAAGGTGCCCTTTTTATGCATTTTCGCAAACCACAAGGGGGCGACGGCGGTGCCGCGTCCCGACAAAGAAAGAAGCCTCGTCGCAGCGGAGGCGGAGAACGCCCGCGCGACCACGTTTTAACTCAGGCAGACCTGGACCTCCTTCCGGAGAAGGACTACAAATACTACGATGACCTGCCCGACACCGAGCTAGCGAAGGAAGCCAAGAAGCTAAAGATCACGCTGAACGGAGAGGTAAATCGGGCGCACGTCGTCGAAAAGGTCCTCATAGAGGCGAATGCCGATGTCGAGTACAAGTACGGCATCCTCGAAATCCTCCCTGACGGTTGGGGCTTCATGCGTTCGCGCAACTACACTCCCTCGCACGAAGACGTTTACGTCAGCCAGTCGCAAGTGCGAAAGTTCGCTCTCCGCACCGGTGACTTCATTTTCGGCCAGTGCCGACCGCCGAAAGAGGGCGAAAAGTATTACGGAATGCTGCGGGTCGAGTCTGTCAACGGATACGCCACCGAGTCCGAAAAGATTCTGAGGCGACCCGACTTCGACAAGCTCACGCCGATCTTCCCGAACGAGCGCATCTACATGGAGACCGAGCCGAACAAGGTCGCGGCGCGGATTATCGACCTCATCTGCCCCATCGGCAAGGGCCAACGTGGCCTCATCGTGTCGCCGCCCAAGTCCGGAAAGACCATGCTGCTCAAGACCATCGCGAACAGCATTGAGACGAATCACCCAGAGATCAAACTGATGGTCCTCCTCGTCGACGAGCGCCCAGAAGAAGTTACCGAGATGCGCCGGAGCGTCAAGGGTCAGGTCATCTCCAGCACCTTCGATGAGCCGGCCGAGAATCACATGCGCGTCTCCGATCTGTGCCTCGAGCAGGCGCGGCGCCTCGTCGAGGTCGGCGAAGACGTCGTGATTCTCTTAGAGTCGATCACACGAATGGCTCGCGCAAGCAACCTCACCGTCAACCCGAGCGGCCGAACCGGCACTGGCGGCTTGGACCCTTCTGCGATGTACCGACCGCGCCGCTTCTTCGGATCTGCGCGGAAGATCGAAGAGGGCGGCAGCCTCACAATCATTGCAACCGCCTTGATAGACACAGGCAGCCGAATGGACGAAGCGATCTTCGAGGAACTCAAAGGTACCGGCAACATGGAGCTCGCACTCGACCGCGACCTTGCAGAACGACGCATCTGGCCTGCGATCGACGTGAAACGATCGTCGACTCGCGCCGAAGAGCGTCTGTTCGACCCCAAGGAACTGGAAGCGGTTTATCACTTGCATCGGCTTTTGGCCAACCAGCGCGAGAGCGTGGAAGCAACCGAGTCGCTTATCCGGCTCTTGCAGCGGACGCCGTCGAACGCGGCGTTCTTGCAAAGCGTCGTTGAAAAGACGCGCGGCGCTCCGGCTTAAGTTGTTTCGGCGGTCGCGATTGTGGGTGACGTTAGGTTCATTCATTCATCGGTTGTATAAACATGCTCACTTTTTGTTCAGTCAATGTTATGAACATGGGTATGTGCCTTCAAGCTAGACTCGCACCTGGATTGGCCGCACTCTGCTATATAGGGCCTCGGCCCGAGTATTCGTCTACCGTTGTAAGCGTGAGACCACTTTAGAAAGAACGGGGCATCGCAATTGCTTTGCCCGTACGCCGACCGACGCATATCAATGGGCGCGCATGAAAGTGAGGTAGAAAGAAGCGCAGGCGCAAGCATCCCCTTATGAGCGAAGACCGCGAGCCTTTCGAGCCCGACGACTTTTCGGAGCCACCTCCGTTTTTTCCGCGTGAGTTGGGCCGGGGCGGCTTCGGCGGTTCGCCGGTCACGGTACGCATAGCGGCTACGTATTCGACCGAGGCACACGACACGGTGCAGCGCTTTGTTCAGCTGCAGGATGACGAGGGAAGAGACCTCACGATTTCGATCGGCCCGTTCGAGGCTATGGCCATTTCGCTGGTGTTAGAGGGGACCACGCTCGACCGGCCGATGACGCATGACCTATTGAAAATGGCAATCGAGCGCATGGGGGGAAGTTTGGATCGCGTGCTGATAGACGACCTCTGGAACGCCACATACTACGCGAAACTCTATGTGAAGACGAAGAGCGCGGAGCTCGAGGTGGACTCAAGGCCGAGCGATGCCATCGCATTGGCGGTCCGTTTTGGATGTCCGATCTACGTGCTGGATTCCATACTCGAAGCCGCTCAGATGGACGACGAGTAGGCTGGCAGGGTACGATTTAGCCACCGAGCATTCGGGGAGCGTAAAGAACTAACGATATGGCAGTAAAGATTTTGGTCTGCGACGACGAACGGAGCATCGTTCGCCTGATTCAAGTCAACCTCGAAAGGCAGGGTTGGCAGGTGATTACGGCGTACGACGGCAAAGAGGGCCTCGAAAAGATCATGTCCGAGGCGCCCGATATCTGCGTGCTGGACGTGATGATGCCGTACATGGACGGCTTCGAGGTACTTAAGAACCTTCGGCGGGAGCCTGCGACCCAAAAGCTTCCGGTCGTCATGTTGACCGCGAAGGCCCAGGACAAGGACGTTTTCGAGGGCTACCACTACGGCGCCGACGTTTACTTGACCAAGCCTTTCAACCCGATGGAGTTGGTTACCTTCATCAAGCGAATCATCGCCGGCGCGGACAGCGACGGATCGAAGCGCTACGATATCGACTAGCGCGAAATTCACCCGTAAGTACGAAACCCGCTCGTTTGTCCGAAGCGTTATAATCTTTGTGAGGGCGGCGCGCGGTTAACGGCGTGTCGCGATACAGATATGTCTAAGAAACGGAGTTATTTCGGCCTTTTAGGGTGGGCGGCTGCATTTGCAGGCGTCGGGGCCGCCGCTGTTGCGATCATCAGGGTGCTGCGCGAGCGCTCTGAGGGTGTCGATGAAGCTATCGATGACTTGATCGACTTCTACAACGGCAAAGCGGACGAGTTGGACAGACTCGTAACCGAGACCGAGATTCGTATCGCCAACTAACTGGTTGACACAAACCCTGTTTGCGGTCATATAGAGAGAGGCAGCACGAGAATATGTGTCCGATAATACATATTATGTTGAGTTGCACGCCAGTTCGCACAGCTATGACCGTTCCCCTTAGACCTCGTACGAGACTTTCTTGACTTCGTACCTTCTGACGCCGGCCGGTACTTCAACATCGACGAGGTCGCCGTCCTTCTTGCCCAGCATCGCCGAGCCCACAGGCGACTGTATGGACACCAGTCCGTTGAGCGGGTCTGCTTCGAACTGGCCGACCAGAGTGGCGGTTGTCTCTTTACCGGAATCCAGGTCCACGTACGTCACAACGCTGCCGAGGTGCGCGCCCTCTGCGTCTGCGGGCCTATCGACGGGCCTTGCCACATCGAGGATGTGCTGAATCTCGGCGATTCGGCCCTCGAGTCTCCCTTGATTGAGCTTGGCTTCATGGTAGGCTGCGTTTTCCTTCAAGTCGCCATGCGAACGGGCTTCGCGAATCGCGGCTGTGACGGCTTGGCGACGCGGCCCGGTCAGGTCTTCAAGCTCGGCTAGCAGCTTCTCGCGTCCCGTAGGTGTTATGAAAAAGTCTTCGCGCATTGGGGTTAGGTAAGTCTACTGGATAGCGCCACCGTCCTATACATTGCCTGTGATCAAGCTCAGCGTTGTTATCGTCGCCTATCGAAGCGAAGCCACCATCGAGGCCTGCGTCTCTTCCCTGCCGGCAGACGCCGAGATTATCGTGGTTGAGAATCAGGCAGAGGGGTCTGTTCTGCCCAACCTGCGGGGCGTAGTCTTGGTGAGGATGCCGGCTAACGAAGGCTTCGGAATTGCTTGCAACTCAGGGCTCGACCTAGCCGGAGGCGAGTTTGCGCTCGTTCTCAATCCCGACGCTTGGGCGAACGCTATCAACGATGTGCATCGCCTAACTCAATTTTTGGATGATGCGCCAACCGCAATTTGTGTTGGAGGCAGGTTAAGGCTGCCGGACGGCAGTGTGCAACTGTCCTGCGCGCGTGAACTTACGCTCGGGGCTGTGTTTTTAGAACAAACATTGCTAGAAAAAGTTGTGAAGGGATATTGGATCGAAACGGCCAGCGCGACCGAACCGTTGAAAGTTCCTCAAGTCACCGGCGCCTGTTTCGCGATGAAACGCGTTAATGGCCAATTTTTGCGCTTCGATCCACGCTTTTTTCTTTATTGCGAAGATTCGGAACTGATGAATCGGATTGCTAATTATGGTGATATCTATCACCTGCCAAGCGCAGAGTTTCATCACGCATTAGGCGCAAGCTCGGAGCAGAACCGGTGGTGGGCGGTTGCTTGCTACAATCGCGGCAAGGAGCTTTATTTCGAGATTCATCACGGCGGATTTCAGTCAAAGGTTTGCTTCGCGCTCAACCGACTGGGAGCTTTGCTGCGACTACTTATCTGGTCAGTTGCGACAATCGTCACGCTCGGCCTCGTGGGCCGATTTCGCAAACAAGTTGCTACGTTCGCGCGCGTTCTCTTCGCTCCTTTCAACCCGTATGCCAGGGCACCGTGGTCTCGCAGTAAGCCATAATTCTGATCCCCGTGTTCGACAATCTCACCGAAAAACTGACAGGCATCTTCGGACGAATGCGTCGCAGGGGGCGGATCTCAGAGGCCGACTTCGACGACGCGATGCGCGAGGTACGGATTGCGCTTCTCGAAGCGGACGTGAGCCTTAAGATCGTCAAAGAGTTCATATCGCACGTTCGCGAGAAAGCCGTCGGCGAACAGGTTTGGGATAGCCTCAGGCCCGATGAGATGGTCATCAAATTGGTTCGCGATGAGCTTGTGGAGCTACTCGGCGACGAGCCACCCAAATTCGCCTGGTCCCCTTCCCCACCGACGGTTGTGCTGTTGTGCGGACTACAGGGATCCGGTAAGACGACAACGGCCGCGAAGCTTGCGCTCCGCCTTCAGAAGATGGGCAAGAAGCCCATGCTCGCCGCTTGCGACCTTCAGCGCCCCGCGGCGATCCGCCAATTACAGGTTCTGGGAGAGGCCATAGGCGTTCCGGTCTTCGCAGACACGACGACTAAGGACCCGGTTAGAGTCGCCAAATCGGCGATTGCCGAATGCAAGCACCGGCTGCTCGATACTCTCATCCTCGATACTGCGGGGCGGTTGCAGATCGACGAGCCTCTGATGAAGGAAATTCGAGACGTCTCGGCTGCCACAATGCCAACCGAGACACTCCTCGTTGTCGATTCCACCACCGGTCAGGAGGCGGTCGCCGTGGCGGAATCTTTCGATCAATCCCTGGGAATTACGGGCCTGATATTCACCAAGCTGGATGGCGATACGCGGGGCGGTGCAGTGCTGAGCGTCAGGGCGGTTACTGGCAAGCCGGTTAGATTCGTTGGCGTCGGTGAAGCGACGGATGCGCTCGACGTTTTCGACAGTAAGCGCATCGCCGAACGAATACTTGGTTTTGGAGACGTTCTTGGCTTGATTGAGCGAGTTCAGGATACGTTCGACGAGGAAGATGCCAAGCAAATCGATCAGCAGTTCCGCGCAGGCAAAGTGGACTTCGAAACGTTGCTCTCCCAGATGCAGATGGTAAAGAAAATGGGGAACCTTAAGAGCCTTCTCAAGCTAATCCCAGGTATGTCCCAGCTACCCAAGGAGGTACTCGATGAAGTTGGCCAGGGCGGCCATATCGAGCGCGTCTCTGCGGTGATCCACAGCATGACCCCATCGGAGAGGCGGAATCCGGATATACTGAACGGTTCCCGCAAGCGACGAATCGCCGCAGGTTCGGGCACGAGCGTCGAAGAGGTCAATCGCCTCATTAAGTCACTCGACCAGATGCAGAAGCAAATGAAGCAGATGTCGAAGATGGCACGCGACCAGAAACAGAAGGCGGGCCGCCGTAAAATGCGCCGCCGGTAATAACAGGAGAAATCAAACAGTTTGGTTAGGATTCGTTTAAGAAGAATGGGCACGAAAGGTCGGCCCTTTTACCGTATCGTGGCGGCGCCCACGTCCGCTGGACGTGACGGGCGGTTTGTCGAGCATTTAGGGCACTACGACCCACTACAAGAGCCCTCGCTGGTGAAAGTGAATAAAGAGCGCGTGCTGCACTGGCTGAAGAATGGGGCTTCACCTAGCGATACTTTGGTTCGCCTATTGAAAAGAGAAGGAATCTGGGAAGAGCACGAGGCATCGAGACCCGAGGGCAAGCCACGGCGCAAACCCGTTAAGGAGCGCGTGAAAAAAGAAAAGCCGGTTAAGGAGAAAAAGCGAAAGCCAGCTCCGGAGCCCGCAGCGGTAGCCGAAGATGCACCGGTCGAGGACGCGCCTGCAACGGAAGACGTTGTTGAAGTCGCCGAGGAAGTGGCTTTAGAAGAGACGCCCGCTGAAGAGACTCCTGCCGAAGCAACGTCAACCGACGAAGTTGTCGCGGACGAAACTCCGGAGGAGAAAGCCTAATGGAATACACGTCTTTAGTTGAATACTGCGTGAAAGGGCTGGTCGATGAGCCCGATGTTGTCGAGGTCGATCAAGTCGAGGATGGAGACGCCGTGCAGGTGCGGATTCGCGTGGCCGCCGACGACACCGGCAAAGTCATCGGCCGTAGCGGCCGCCTCGTTGGAGCGCTACGTCAAGTAGTAGCTGCTGCCGCGGAGAAGAACGGCGAAAAAGTCTACGTCAAAGTCATTACCGATTAGTTCGGACGCATTCGTCCACGACATGGAGAATCCCGTCATCATCGGCAAAGTCGTCGGCGTTTTTGGCTTGAAAGGCATTCTCAAGATTTGGCCCGACACGGATTTTCCGCAGCGTTTTGATGAGGGCCAGACGGTTTTTATCGACGGTACGGCATATAAGATTCTGGAAACGCGCTGGCATAAGCAGCAAGTCCGCATTAGAGTCGAAGGTATTACCAAAATCGACCAGGGCGAGGCGCTAATCGGTAACGACGTCGCTGTTCCTTCGGATGACACTCCGGAACTGCAGGAGGACGAGTATATGGTTGCTGACTTACTGGGACTCGAAGTATTTGACGAAGGCGGGAAGCACCTCGGGACTTTGGAAGATGTTCATCGCGGTGCGCAAGACCTATATCAGGTCGGGAGCACGCTCATTCCTGCAGTAAAGGAGTTTGTTCTCGAAGTGGATATCGCCGGAAAGCGCATGGTAGTTCGGCCGATTCAAGGCATGTTCGACGATGCGGATTAGCTTCGTATCCCTATTCCCCGCTACCGTCCTTGCCGCAGTCCGCCATAGCATGTTGCTGCGAGCTGAGCAGGCGGGCATCGTTTCCTTCAATGCCGTAAACGTCCGCGACTTTGCAACCGACCCGCATCGCACGGTAGACGACACGGCATACGGCGGCGGCCCCGGAATGGTGATGAAACCCGATGTTGTGGGCGCAGCCATCGATAGCATGCAACCGGAAGGCGCTGCCGTTATCCTTACCGATCCGTCGGGGAAACTGTTCCGCCAAGCCGACGCGGCGGCGTTATCCAACGAGGCTCGGCTCATTTTTGTGTGCGGCCACTACGAAGGTATTGACGACAGAGTTGCGGAGCGCTACAGCATGCGTCGATACTCCATAGGCGACTTCGTCTTGACAGGAGGCGAACTCCCCGCTGCGGCAATGGCGGACGCCGTCGTCCGGCTGCTTCCAGGAGTCCTCGGCTCTCCGGAGTCATTGCAAGAAGATGCCTTCCAAGACGGCCTCCTTTCGTACCCACAGTACACAAAACCTTCGGAATGGGAGGGCATGGCTGTTCCTGATGTCCTACTCTCCGGAGATCACGATAGAGTCGACAAATGGAGGCGCGCTCGGCGCTTGGAACTCACAAGACAGAATCGGCCCGACCTGTTTGCGAGAGCCCCCCTTTCCAAAGACGACCTGAAACTGCTACAATAGAGCCTCCGCGGAGATACGTTTTATGTCTAAGAGCGCCATCCTTGAAAGCGTCGCCAAGCCTAACTTGCGTGACGATATGCCCGCCATTAACCCTGGCGACACCGTTAAGGTGCATGTTAAAGTCCGCGAGGGCAACAAGGAGCGTATCCAGGTTTTCGAAGGCGTCTGCCTTGCTCACAAGCACGGAGGCATCGGCGAAACGATTACGGTTCGCAAGATTAGCCATTCGGTAGGCGTTGAGAGAACCTTCCCGATCCATTCGCCGCTTATCGCGAAGATCGAAGTGACTCGCCGAGGCGTCGTTCGCCGAGCCAAGCTTTACTACCTCAGAACAAAGGTTGGAAAAGCTGCCCGCATCAAAGAGGCACGCTAACCTTACATGCTCGGCCTCCTTGCGCAGTATGAGGAGTCCGGGATTGCCGGGCTCGTAGAGAAGCTCGCCCGGACGCCGATCGACCAGGTCGTACTATTCGCCCTCGTTTGCACGCTGGTGCGCGTCGGCATTTGGCGACACCTTCATGGTCAAGAGGCTCACGTGCGGCAGATGAAGTCTTCGCGCGTGCTGGGTTTTTTCCAAGAGGTTTGCGATGCGCTGATCTATGCGGGCATCCTCGTCTTCCTATTGATCCGCCCATACGTTATTCAAACATTCCGTATCCCGAGCGAATCTATGGTGCCAACGCTTCTCGTGAGCGATCTTCTTATCGTCAACAAAGCTATCTACCGTTTTCAGGAGCCGAAATCGGGCGACATCGTCGTGTTCAAACCGCCGGAGCTTGCGAAAGAGCCGGGGCAAGGGGATATCGACTTTGTAAAGCGCCTGGTCGGCGCGCCTGGTGAAGTTATCGAAATCAAGAACCGGCAACTCTTCCGCAACGGCGTGCCGGCGAACGAACCCTATTTAAACCGCGAACTGCCCGTTCAGTTTCAGGCTGTCGATTTCAAGCTTGTGCGGTACAACGGCGAAATCATTCCCATCGTGCGAAGTGCGGAGGGTCGTTCTTACGGAAAAAGCATCTACGACCAAGCGGTTCCAAACCAGGACAAGCTTCGAGTCTGGGACCTCGACGCTCAGCCGGTTCCGGACGCTCACTTCTTGATGATTGGCGACAACCGCGACGGCTCGTTCGATGGCCGTTTTTGGGGCCTGATACCAAGAGACGCGATCGTTGGCAAGGCCTGGCTGCGATTTTGGCCACCGAACCGTATCGGAATGGCCGATTCCGGGAAGTAGCAGCGTCCACAATAGTAGCGACAGCCGCGCGCAGACGTAGCTGCTATCCGTATACTTTCGACCATGAGAAGGTTGAAGTTCGCGAGTTTTCTTTTAGTGGTTGTGTCGGCGTTCCTTGTATACGGCTTTGCTGCAAATCAATCCCAGCAGGTTGACCGGAAGCAGCTGCGTGACATGTTGGTGCAGCTTGGCTACGAGGTTAAGGACCTGGTTACAGAGGTCGGCAAGGAAAAATACGCCGTTACCATCACAAAAGATGGGCTCGACATTCCGATTGGCTACGAGATCAGCCCGAGCAGCACGTACATCTGGCTAACGGTAAATCTTGGACAGCCTCCTGCAGAGTCATCGGCAAAGAATCTAGCCCTATTAAAGCAAAACACGAAGATCCAGCCCACGTTCTTTTACGTAACAGATGCGGGCCGGCTTATGGTGGGCCTGCCGATAGACAATCGCGGTGTCACAAACGCGATTCTGCGACAAAGAAGCGAGTCCATTGTCGACAGCGTCGTAAGGACAAAAGACATCTGGACTAAATAGCCGACCGAACTTTAGCGGGGCAGAATAATTGGAGCGTTCCGATTTGCCGGTATCCAAGGTGCGGATACAGGCGGGCACCAGCCGAGCTGGCTAGAAGTACGCTCCTATTTATCCCCTCGGCCTTATCGGCTGCCATGAAGGCACTCATGAGGGACCTGCCGTATCCACGGCCGCGATATCCTTGTCGCACAAATAGGTCAGCGACCCAGGTCTGGTCGCAAAAAGGAATGGAGCCTACCCAGCCGTAGGCTCGGGTGCGATCGACAATCGCGTAGAGCCTGTGCTCTGGGTTCTCGCTCGTGAGATCCGAATCACGAATCGCCGCCCTATTTCTACGAACCTTTTTTATCTTTTCGGAATCCTCGATTGTCACGACCTGCCGCACTTCCGGCTGGCTCGTGTATTTTGGGATATCTAATAGATCATGAACGAACATTCCCTCCGAAAGCATGCTGCGGTATCCCAAGGCTTTATAGGACTCGCGTATCTCATCCTGTGACTCATCTAGGCGGTGAATGTGGCTAACAAAGTGATGCCCTAGATCAAGTTCACTTATGCGGCACACGACGTCCTCGGCTAGTAATGACAGAGCGACCACCTCTTTCTTTCGTGGAATTCTTCTCCGCTTTTCCGCAACGCCGTCCCTCATCAGCCAAATGCCATCGTGCACCTCGAATCCATAAGGCGAGGCGAAGCTCTTCATAAAGCAGTGCCCTCTCACGAACACTTCTACGGCGGATCGAAGTTCGTCGGAGTCGATGGCTACAGGTCGTCTCCTAAAGCTTTCCCATAGAACCGCCGCATAAATTCCTGGTAGTTGGCATCTGCGATGGTGGATTCCCACCAGCTGGGATTATCCCTGTACCAATCGATCGTGTCATTGAGGCCAGCTTCGAACGAGACCTCGGGCCTCCATCCAAGTTGTCGTAGTTTGCCGGAGGACATCGAATATCTGAAATCATGCGCGCCTTCCCGCGGATCGGGAATTCGCTTCACTAATTCTTCGGACAAATTCAGCCGCTCAAGCAGGCGAGTAACGATCCAGCGGTTCTCACGCTCATTGGTATCAGAAATGTTATAAACCTCACCGTCACTTCCCTTCTCGAATGCGGTCAAGATTCCCGCCGCGTGATCCCGAACGTGGATCCACTCGCGCCGCTGTGCGCCCTCGCCGTAAACCGGAATCCGCTTCCCCCGAAGGAGCCGGACCAGCGAAAGCGAAACAAGTTTCTCGGGGTATTGATTCGGCCCGTAAGTGTTGCCGCCTCGCGTTATCACGACTGGTGTTTTGTAGGACACGTAATGTGCGCGGCAAAGCAAGTCTCCAGCCGCCTTACTGGCGCTATAAGGAGTGTTGGGCTCCAGCGGCGAGTCCTCCGTGAATTCGCCTTCTACAATGGACCCGTAAACTTCATCCGTCGAGACATGCAGGATTCGTCGAAGGTCGTGGTCTTTGGTGGCTTCGAGCAATGTGTAAACGCCCTGGATATTTGTGTCCAGAAATGCAGTTGCGCTCAGCAGGCTACGATCGTTGTGGGTCTCTGCGGCGGTATCGATAATCGCTTCAATTTTCTGTTCCCCGAGAATTCTCGAGACGAGTGGTGCGTCCTGAATTTGACCCTCATAAAAGGAAAAAGTCCCGAGTGATTCAAAGCCGGCTAAATTGTCTTTGTTGCCCGCGTAGGTTAACGAATCGATTACAGATACGGAGTATTCTTTTTCGAGCAATAGTCGACACAAATGGCTGCCGATAAACCCGGCTCCTCCGGTAACGAGTACACGCACTTAATCGTCCATCCCGAAACGCGAGGACTTGTCTTCTTCGTGTCGAATTTCATCGACAGCTTCGGCCCTGTTGACTCCCGCGTACAGTCGATCCGGGAAATTCAGAACGAATGCATCGGAGTCACCGACATTCTTATAGGCGTGAACAACGCCCGGGGGCACGGTCACGAAGACAAGATCTCCCTCGCCTACGTCGATGACCACCCGCTTCTCTTCACGACCTGGCCGGTTCTCCCATAGAAATAGCCGGAACGTCCCGGAAAGGAATGCGAAGCCGTCGGTCTGGTCGACGTGTTCGTGCGGGCCGCGGGCAACATTTGCGTGAGTGACGCTCAAGTATCCCATCGTAGGTTCAAACCCGTCAGGCAATTCGTCGCTGCGAAACAGCTCGATGAGCCAACCTCGCGAGTCTTCGTGTCGGTTCATCCTCCTTACCAAAACTCCAGGTAGCGGTTCTTCGTAAACGGGCATGCGAAATTATGGCCGAGACACGGTCGGCCAATTAGGTGTTCAAGAGTCTCCTGACCTCGTCGGCGACGCGGCTTGAAGTCAATCCAAAGCGCTCGTAAATCTCCTGGTAGGGAGCGCTGGCTCCAAAGTGATCAAGACCTATCGCTAAACCATTCGGCCCCGTCCACCTTTCCCAGCCCAGCGTCGCGGCTGCTTCGACTGAAACGCGCACGCGAACGTCCGGAGGCAACACATCGTCGCGGATCGCTTGCGACTGCTCCGCGAATGCTTCCCAGCACGGCATGCTTACAACGCGAACGGGAATACCGGCTGCGGCCAACTCCTGAGCGGCTTCGCAGCAGATTTCAACTTCGGAGCCAGTGCCGATCAGGATTGCTTTTGCGTCGACTGAATCTCGCAAAACGTGGGCGCCGCTCAGCGCCGCGTCGCCGCTAGGCGTTTCCTGCCGAACCGATTGCCTCGTTAGCACGATTGCTGTCGGGCCGCTGGTTCTTGCGATCGCGGCTTTCCAGGCTGCGGTAGTTTCGTTTGCGTCGGCGGGTCGGTAGACATGCAGGTTTGGGATTGCCCGGAGGCCCGCAAGCTGCTCGATGGGCTGGTGCGTTGGGCCGTCCTCGCCGAGGCCGATGCTGTCGTGCGTAAACAAGAAAATCGTGCCGATCTGCATCAGCGCCGCCAGCCTAATGGAGGGCTTCATATAGTCGCTGAAGATCAGAAACGTGCCGCCGAAGGCGCGGCCGGTGCCGTGGAGGGTGATGCCGTTCAGCGCAGCAGCCATCGCGTGCTCGCGGACGCCGAAGTGAAGGTTTCGGCCAGCACGGTCTTGCGCGGAGAACGCGGAAGAGCCAAAGATCTCGGTTTGGTTCGACTCTGTTAGATCTGCGCTTCCGCCTATGAAGAAAGCCATGTCGGCTGCGATGGCGTTGATCACTTTGCCGCTGCTCGCACGAGTAGCTTCGGGCTTCACTGCTGGACCGACTTGGCTCCAGACCGGGATAGCGGTCATTTCGCGCTGGGCGTGAGAGCCGGTGAACGTTACTTCAGATTCGACCCGTTCCTGGTGGGAACGGGCTCCGAGTTGGAGCATGTGCTCGCGGACGTCCGGGTCGACGAAGAACGCAGGCTCCGTCTGAATGCCGAGGGCTTGCTTCGACAGGAGCACTTCGTCCTCGCCGAGCGGTGCGCCGTGCGAGGCGGCTTTGCCCGACTTGTTCGGGCTGCCGTAACCGATGGTGGTTCGGCATATGACCAAGCTTGGGCGTGAGTCGGCTTTCGCGGCCGCGATTCTATCGCTGACGGCTTCCACGTCCATACCGTCGCATGCGTCGACGTGCCAGCCGTAGCCTGCGAAGCGGGCGCGAACGTCCTCCGAAAACGCCAGCGAGGTGCTGCCGTCGATCGTAACTTGGTTGGAATCGTACAAGTAGACCAACCTGCCCAGTTGCAGGTGACCGGCGAGCGACGCGGCTTCGTGGCTGATCCCCTCCATTAGGTCGCCGTCGCTGACGATGGCGTAGGTCCAGTGGTCGAAGTGTTCAGGATAGAGCGCGCGGGCACGTTCTTCGGCGATGGCCATGCCCACGGCAGTGGCAAACCCTTGGCCGAGGGGTCCGGTGGCCATTTCGACGCCCGGCGTCATGAAATTTTCAGGGTGGCCCGGGGTTTGGCTTCCCCACTGCCGAAAACGCTTGATTTCGTCCAGCGACAGGTCGTAGCCTGTCAGGTGCAGCAAGCTATAAAGCAGCATGCTGCCGTGGCCCGCGCTTAGAACGAACCGATCGCGGTTGTGCCACCTCGGCGCTTGAGGATCGAAGCGCAGGTGGTGTGCGAAGAGCGCGTAACCTATTGCCGCCGCGCCCATGGGGAGCCCGGGATGACCGCTTTTTGCGGCCTGCACGGCGTCCATCGAAAGGCCCCTTATGGTATTGAGGGTCTTTTCGACGATCACTTGCTTGGTGAGAAGTTCTGCCGTGGCGGTGGGGTCGTCCATGTGTGCACTTCGATTTTAGCCGAAGGAGGCCCAGGCGGCTGAGAACTATTCACCGAGTCGGGGTGCTGCGCGACGGGCACGCCCTGCCGGAGAAAATCGTCGTAGGGTCGTCACTTGCAGAGCATGAGGCAGCAGTAGGACAAGGGTCTCGAATGTGAGAACTGGTGTCACAGTTTTGGTCGCTGCGCACAATACTTATACGAGGTAGCTATGAAACTCAAATTAAATACACTTCTCTTTCTCTCTTCGCTCGGCGCCGCAGCAATGGCTCAGGGTCCAATCGGAACTTGGATGTTGACGGATGGCGACGCAGGAACTGACGCCTTGATCCAAGACGCGAGCGTCAATACGTTTGCTCAAGCAGCTGGAACGAATACTCAATACGCGATTGCGTGGAACGGCAGCTACCTGGGTGGCACGTTCACGACTATCGGTCGCGATACGGGTGGAGTCGGCGGTGTCTACGACATTAACCATAACCAAGTCGATACTTTCACCAACTTCTCATCGTTCTCCGGGCAGCACCTTGACGGGACTCTCGACACGACGCGCAACATCTCGTACTCCGTGAATTTTGGCACGGGTGATGTGATTCGATACGGCGATGAGTACTTCAATGCGCCCGATTCATCCATCTACACATTGGCTGGCGATATTTGGTCGATCACCTACAACGCCGCCCGCGACAGTTTGTTCCTTGGAGGCGACAGCGCCATCACGGAGATCAACATGAGCGGAGGCTTTGTAAACTCGTTCGCCATAGCAGACTCTCGCGCTCGTTCGCTTGCGTACGATCCGAGCGACCAAACCATGTGGTACTTGGATGCAAGCGGATCCGACATCGTACAGATCGATGCAATTGGCAATGTCCTCCAGCGCAACACCATCAATCTCGGTGGCAACTACTGGGGTGGCGAGATCGCCCCTGTTCCCGAGCCTGGCACATTCCTTGCGATTGGCGCGGGACTCGCGTTGCTGGCCCTTCGACGAAGGAAGTAACTCGCAAAGTAGGACGCTGCCCCGAAAGGCAGCGTCCTGTTTTTTTGCGCACTAATTCGAGCCTGCCAATTTGAGAAACACACGGCCTCTGAAGGCGGCTCGCGGACCGGTCTCGGAGGTGCCATGTCTGCCTACGCACGGGACCAAGGATTCATTAAGTCATTCACTTTCGCGTTGTTATTACTCTCATTTCTTTGAGGATTCACGCGGCTCATTTTTCGAGGATTCGTCCGTTGGGCTGCAGTTGTTCACTATCTTAGTAAGGCGTTTCAAAGCGTCAGGGTCAACCAGGTTTCATTCAGAATCGACTGGAAGGCAAAGTTTCCGTGGCTCGAGTTGACGCACCCCCTCCCCATCTTGGAAGACGAGGAGGGAGAGTCAACGGGTTACAATGAGATCAAGACCACGAGGAGAGAACCATGTCAATTCGAACATTAATCCTACTGTCGGCGCTCGGAGCGCTTAGTTTGGGCGTGGCGCAGCAGGCTCGCAACATGGAGCCAAAGCTGGCATCGGATGTGGCGGCAAGCCTCACGAAGCAGACGGGGATTGGCATCTATATGGAATCCAGAGTCGCCAAGGAGAAGGTGCTCTGGCCGGTTACGTCCGAGCCGGTCACGGCCGAGAACCTGCAGGACGAAATCCTGCGCTTGGTGAAGGCGCTGCCGAGAGGGGCCGATTGGGGAAAGCTGTACCTGCCCCCGCCGCCTGCAGGCAAGATATGGAAGGGAGACGAGGTGCTCGCGTATGCGAAGGCGCAGGCTCAACTTTATGGGAAGGTCGGCGTCGTGCACGAAGGGAGCGTCGAAATCCTGTCGCAAAAGGTGATTCCGGAAAAATCGAAAGAAGTGATCGCCGCGCTTAATCTCAAGCCGGTTTACATCATCGCGTTGGAGCGCGGCACGTTTGCAGGCGTTTGGCAAACGACTTTCGGTGAAATGCACCTAACTGTAAATGGCACGCGGATTACCGGCACTTACACGTCGGGTGGCGGCGAGATTGTAGGCGTTGTGAGTGGAAACGCATTGACTTTCCGCTGGTTCGAGGTCGAGCGAGACCAGGGCGGCTCGGGTATTTTCCGGCTCGCAGACGATGGCGAGTCGTTCACCGGGGAGTGGTGTGACGATGGGAACGAGGGCGAGATGGCCAGCTCATGGACCGGGACGCGGATCTCTCGGCGGTAATCGTTGGTGTCGAGTCGCTGCAGTCGCCACCCCAAGGGGTGGCGCGCTAGGATGTTTGCTCGCAAGTCAATCAAGTTTTTTCTGCGAGCCAGTAAACTTCGCGTGTGCGCAGGCTAGTGGCGGTGGTGAGGAGCTCGGAGAAGATAAAAAAACCAATTGATTGTCCGATGTCGAATTTGATACAGAGCAGATACAGCGCGTTGGCCGATGAGTACGCAAGGCTTTGGTCGCCGGTCATTAAGCCAATGGGGCTGCGCTTGCTTGAAATGCTGCCCCTGAGTTCGGCGCAACGTGTGCTCGACATCGGGTGCGGTACCGGAAACTTGGTTTCGCAGATCGCCCAATCTGCCCCGAACGCGAAGTACTTGGGGCTGGACAGAGCGGCAAATATGTTGGCTGTCGCAGCAGAGAGCGGAGCGGCGCTGGTGCACGCCGATGGTTGCCGTCTTCCGTTGCGCAGCGCAAACTTCGACGTCGCCCTCATGGCGTTTGTTCTATTCAAATACCCTTCGCCCCTCGCCGGCCTCAAAGAGGCGAGGAGGGTGCTGCGGCCGGCAGGAGCGCTTGGAGTTTCTATCTGGCAAGCCGATTCGCACGCTTTGCCCGGTGACGAAATATGGGAGGAAGTACTCGCTGATATTCCGAAGAGCCCTGACGAGTACGACAAAATGGATGACTTGAACGAGGAAACCAAACTGCGCGATATTCTCAGCGCCTCGGGTTTTTCCAGGGTGGAGATTTACCGTGAGACATTCGAAAGATTATGGACGGCTGAATCTCTGCTTATCTTAAAATCCCAGCTCTCGCACCGTGCCCGGCTCGCCCGATTGGACGCGATCGAACAGAACCGCCGATTAGCAGTAGTACGGAAATACCTTTCTGGGCTGTACCAAGACGCTTTCGAGTGGCGGCCGTCGGTTCTATTCGCCGTGTGTTTCGAATAGTCGGCAACGCCACCCAGCGTGGCGCGATTGAACGTACTATTCTGGTGTTCCGCTGACGAGGGCGGGTGGGTATCCGGACCAACCTTCGACTGTCATGTGGTTTAGGTAGATCGTCGTTCCGTCGTCGAAATTGACGCGACCGAAGTCGTAGCTGTCCACGGCTTGGCAGCCGCCCTCGGCGGTCATCGCGATCATGGAGGTCACGCGGTTGCGGCCGTCTATTCGGATGACCTTTTTGTTTGGGTCGCCCGTGTATCGCGGGCCGCCGCCGTCCGCTATTCTGTAAACCGTCGTCAGCTCGGCTGCCCAGTCGGGGCTCCTTTGGGTAGCTGCGGTCGGCGGGTGTTGCGGTTCGATGGCAGGGGTAGCTGCCGTTTGGGTGAGCAAGAGCGACCCCAGGATGAGCGTACCCAGCGGGATTTGCAGACGAAGTGCTATGCCACTGGTCTCGCGCATATCCACCATTACGTGTGCGGGACGGGCTCGTTCCCTTTAGGCGTCCGACTAGGCTGCAGGCCCTAGGGACCTGCTATCCCGGCGGATTCGCTCCGGACCACTTCATCGCCAAATCACCGATGACCGGAATCTTGAACCACTTTCCGCCGAAAGCCTGGATGAGGAATACGACCCACAGAGCGACGAAGGCCAGCATAACCAGCATGAACAGCACCCCCATGATCCCCAGGCCACCAGCGGCGGCGTTCGGAGCAGCTGTCGCCGTTACGACGGCGCCGGCGACTAAGAACGAATAAACAAAAGCGAGAACCGCGACCAGGACGCCAAGGCAGATTGCTTGCATCGCATGGAAGCGCACGAACTTGTTCTGTTTCTCGGTAAAGAAAAAGATGAGTCCTGTGATCCAAGTCGCAATATAGCTGCAGCCTGCGGCGACATTCGGCTCCATGCCCATCGAAGTTGTGCCGAGGCCCATCGTATCGGTCTGCGCTGGTGGTGTGCTTGGCCCTTCGGGGCCGGTGTCCATGTTTTGGCTCATTTATTAGTCTCCTCCCGTTCATCCAAACGGATGCATCGCTATCAGTATGACGATGGGCTTGGGGGGAGAGGTGCGACTTTAGTTTCGATAGGTAACTCATTGCTCCGGTGCTTGTCGTCGCCATTCTTCGAACGCCTTTTTAGTTTCGTACGAGAGCGTATACAGGTTCCGGTTCTGCAGGATGCTGAACGGCCCTCTATCCTGCACCTCCTGCGCGAAGCGGTCCAGGAAGGCGCGCCCCTCCCGGGCATACTGCGCCTCCTCCTCTGGCTTCAGGTGAATCAGGACGACGTAGCCGGCGGCGCTGTGGCTGCAGTTGACGTCGAGGAACAGCCCGTCTTCCCGCTCGAAGAGAAGCCAGGCCCGCGGCCCTTCATCGACGACTCTCAAGGCTCACCCACGGCGCGCGGCTTCGATCGTTGCGATGTCGATTTTCTGCATGTCCATCATCGCTTCGAAGCAGCGCTTGGCGACGGCGGGGTCGGGGTCCGAGATTGCCTCGGTTAGGGCGGTGGGGGTGATTTGCCAGGAGACGCCCCATTTGTCTTTGCACCAGCCGCACATGCTCTCTTCGCCGCCGTTGCCGACGATAGCGTTCCAGTAGCGGTCGGTCTCCTCTTGGTCTTTTGTTGAGACTTGGAAGGAGAAGGCCTCGCTGTGTTTGAACTCCGGGCCGCCGTTGAGGCCCATGCACGGGATGCCCATGACGGTGAACCAGACGACGATCACGTCGCCTTCCTTGCCCGCCGGGTAATCGGCGGGCGCGTGGTCGATCTGGTCGACGGTTGTGTCGGGGAACGTCTCGGCGTAGAAGCTCGCGGCTTCTTCGGCGTCGCCGTCGTACCAGAGGCAGACTGTGTTTTTTGCGTGCTTCATTTTTCTGTTATACGCCATTTCGGTTCGCGGGACGAGCCGGGGAGCATTTGGGTAGATTCGTGCCATGGCAACCAAGACAACTGCCGCCACTCCTGAGGAATACATCGCCGGATTGGATGAGCCGAGGCGGTCGCAGATTCGGGCGATTTATGACCTGGTGCGCGAGGCGGCGCCGGAGTTGGAGCCGTTCATGATCCCAGGCAAGGTCGGGTTCGGCCGGTTCAAGTACAAGGGGAAGACGTCCGAGGGGGAGTGGTTCAAGCTGGGGCTGGCGAGCAATAAGAACACGATCGCGTTTTATACGTGCGCGCCGGGCGTTGCCGGGGAGACGCTTGCGGAGAGCTTCGCCTCGCGGCTACCTCGGGCGAGTATCGGGAAGAGTTGTATCAACTTTAAGAAACTCGAGGACGCGGATATGCAAGTGCTGCGGGAGATCGCGCAGAAGACGGCGAGTGCGGACTTTTCGGCTTGGGTGATGTAGGGCGCAGAATGACAGTCCGGGCGACGGGAGTGCGAACTTTTCGAGCAGTGTTATGGGCAACTTTATCGAATATCTGACCATTAGATGGGAGGAAGTGCACGATGCATCGAGGAGCAAGTATCCATTCGACTTGCCGGCGGTTAGGGCGATCGAGCGGATGGATTTCCATGCGCCGTGCACGTTCTTCATCGGAGAGAACGGTTCGGGGAAATCGACGGTGCTGGAGGCGATTGCAGTGGCGATGGGCTTCAGCGCCGAGGGCGGCACGACCGGCCATATGTTCAGCACGCACAACACGCATTCTCCCCTGCACGAGCATGTGTTTTTGAAACGTGGCTTGGAGCGGCCTGCGGATACGTTTTTCTTGCGGTCCGAGACCTTGTACAACGTTGCGACTTATGTTCGCGAGGCGGGTGGCAGCCGGTATGGCAGGCTGCATGGCCGCTCGCATGGGGAGGCGTTTTTGGAGATCGCCAACGGCCTTAGGGAACAGGGACTTTATTTGATGGACGAGCCGGAGGCGGCACTGTCACCTCGGCGGCAGCTTGCGTTTTTGATGCGGATGGACGATTTGGTGAAGCAGGGGTCGCAGTTTATTATCGCGACGCACTCTCCGATCATCCTGGCTTTTCCGCATGCGCGGCTGTTTCAGTTTGGGGAGAACGGGATCGAGGAGACGCGGTATGAGGACACGGAGCATTACCAGGTGACGCGGGACTTTCTGCTGAACCCGGAGGTTTATTTGAAACATCTTGCAACTTGAGCGCATAGTCGCAGGTTTTGCGGGAGTAGTGAGCAGCTGGGTTTGCCCACAAAGTAGTTCCCTGCCGATCCGAGGCAGCTCACGAAGCGTGGAGCGAGGGACAATCGCGACTCAGAAACCCGGCGGCATGAAGCGGCGGGCGTATTCTTCGAAGTCCTCGAAACTTGAAGACTCGGCCGAGCGCGCGCCCTCAAGCTGCTCCAGGGACGTCGCCATTTGCTCTCGCAACGTCGAGATTTGTTGGAGCATTAATTCGGACATCGGCACGTCGCCCGGGCTAGCAATCCATTTCATCATCGCGGATGTGAACAGCTCCTTAAGGTACGCAAACGAAAATCCAGCAGTCTCGTCGGCGACCGCTTCGATGCCCGCGGCGTCGAGCTTTAACTCATCTTCTAGCTTTGCATTGATCATCGCGGAGTATTGTCGGCGCTCTTGGACTTCCGGCAGGCTGAACAAGTACTTTCGGTCGAACCGGCTCGGCCGATCCAGAATCGCAGGGTCGAGGCGGTCGGGGTGATTTGTGGTTGCGATCGTCAGGATGCCGTGGTTCGCGCTAAACCCGTCCATCTCGTTTAGGAAGAACGACCGGTTCTTATCCGTAACCAACGCGTCGATATCCTCAAGAATCAGGATGCAGGGCGTGGTTGTACGCGCTCTTTCGAAAAGGCGATTGACGCAGGATTGATCCGACATATAATGTGCCGTCATGCTTTGCACATACAGGCATGGGACGTTTAGCTCGTTCACCAACCCCTTAATTGCGTGTGTTTTTCCGTTGCCCGGTGGGCCAAGAAACAACACTCCGAGCTTCCAGGGAATACCGTACCGAGAATACATTTCTTCCGAATCGAGAAATTGCCTGAAATCCGATCGAATTTCCTGCTTGAGATTTCCGGCGAGTATCAAAGAGTCAAGCGATGCTGCGGAGATCGCCTTGTACAGCTCCTGGCTCTTGTGCCACTGTCCCTCGGAAAAAACAAGCACTTCGCCGCGAATCTCGGTGCACCACTTGTAAACCGCATCGACAAAGTTGTTCGCCGTTTCAGCTTCATCGGCAACTACGTACCATCTTTCGGTACGACATGAACTGCCTTCAATGCCAACCATCAGGAGTTCGAGCTGTTTGCCTTCCCAATCGCAATCGAGCCAGACGTTGTAGGGCTCGTCATACGAGCGCTCTTCGGCATACGACCACTCGCGGGTCCACTGAGAGATGCTTTCCACGTTGCCGATGAGCGTGCACTTGCCGTCACCGTAAAACTGCATGACGTCAAACACACCGCCGCCGGTTTCAACTACCGCTCTCTCCGGCATCGCCTGTGCAAGGGCTCGGTTTACGGCTGTGAATACCGAGTCGCGTGGCTGCTTCAGTGCTTCGAAGATGAGTTCTGCCTTTTCCAAGACCTGGTTGTACCCGCCGAGCGGGGGCGATGGGAGCGCGCAGCGAAAGGAGGTGTTTGGACAGGGTGGTGGTCTTTCGCGGGATGCCGCCTCACGGACGACCGATTTAAGGTGGGCGAGAGTAGGAGTCTCACGAGCGGTCATCCGTGGCACCCGGAACCTGACGCCAACGATGGGAATTTTCGACGCCTCGCGTCTCTTGCGCCATCCTCCCACGGATGGCGCATCTCTCTAAGAAGAGATGTTGCAGTCTTGGCCGGGAAGCGGGCAAGTGTGTTTACTCTTCTAGCTCGTCCAACATTTGCTTTAGTTCAGCGAGCATTTCCTCGTCATATTGCGACGACCCCTTTTCGATCTCGTGCTGTAGCATAACTTGCTTCATTACTTTCTCCGTTAGGGTTAGCTCCGTTCCCTGATAGCCGAATGCATATCTGAGCACATCCATTTCGATGTTTTGTCTGTCTTCTATTTTAGGTTTGAAGAGTTCCTTCGCTGGTAAATGGCCGACACGCTCCCAAACGAGTGTTGTTAAATCCAAACGGAATACGTCGTCCATTGGAACAGTGTTATCATTTGCGTCCAGCACTTTTCCGGCAACCACGATTATCGATCCGCCGTCTGGGCTCAGGATGGCTTGATGGTCCCATATCCAACCCGGGTTGTCACCCGTCGTTTCAATCGGCAGCATTGTGTAGTCGGTTCCGCCGTAATTGCCAACCTGAAGAACGAAGACGTTTGTAATACCGGGTATTCGGTCCTCCGGGTATCCAAGGCCACCGATAACAATTATGTTATTACTACTGCTTCCTATCTGCAAACCTTCAACATAGGTGGCGGTGTGAAAGTCCGTTGGCGGAAAGTCGTATTTTGGATAGCCGTAAATCTTGTAATTGCCATCATCGTCGCGAACGATAACGTCGTTATAGATGCAGAAGTCCGGGTCGTAGAAGGCGTCGTATTCGCCGCCGATGAAGACGGTTCTCCCGTCCGGCAATTCTGTTCTTGACATGCCCAGTCGGTCGAACGACCAAGTCGGCCTGGGCACCTCTGGACTAGGGTCTACGTCGTAGCCTATCTTCATGAAGTAGGGTTTGACCATGTGCTTGATCATCACCTGCCAGAGAGGAACGTCCATAGGATCGGGGTTCGCAGTTCCGTAACGCCGATCGCGTTGGCGCTCGAAGTCCTCGAAGCTGATCCCGAAAAACTCTTCCGACTTCCGCCTATCGCCTTCCATGCGGGAATTATGGAAGAACCAAAATCTTGTTTGACTTTTACCCTCGCGAGGGCCCTATAGATGTGGCTCCAAAAGTTGACAACGACCGCGCCAAAGCACCCTGCGTCGCGAGATACCGACGAGAAAGCGACGAAAAAACAAAGGTTATTATTACTAAATCAGGAAGCCAGGCACGGGACGTTGCCGATTCCGTCCCACCAAAACGTGCAAAAACCCAGTATCTCGCACTCGTAAAAACGAGTTTCTTAACACAATAGAATAACAAACAAAAAGGACGGAAGCAAGCTGGGTTAGACCGAAGTCGACCGACCCGAGCCCTTCCAAGCCCGACGTAGGCCCAGGCCAACCGCCAACGCCGAGACCGCAAACCAGCCGGTTGCCCACAGAATGCCGGGCATTCCGGTTACCCTCTCCAAGGCTTCGGCGTCGGTCATCGCTTCGGACGAGATGCTAAGCTGCAGCAGGGCGAAGAAGGCGTGGGCGCTGGTGAGGCACAGCTGCACTCCTACGAACTGGGCGGCAAACGTGCGCCAATCGACGGGGAGCTTGAGACCGGCAGCGGCGAGCGCCGACACCCAAGCCAACCCGCTGACCACGCCGACGACGTCGCCCCGCACGAACAGCGCCATCGAGATGGCGAGGAAAGCGGCCGCCGCGAGGAGCATGGCCCGCGCTCCTCTGCCGTTCTTAGCCCCAGCGATCATGATCGCGCCGACGATCGCGCTGCCGACGTAGCCCGCGCTCGCGGTGAGAATCAGGTTGCCGCCACCGATCAGAGCATGGCCGTTGCCGTTGGACTCCACAACGATCCGTTCGACGTATCCGCCAGTCGCCATTCCCACCAGCGCGTGGCACAGCTCGTGGATGTGCGTGTTGAAGTAGATAAGAGGCGTGAGAATTGGGCGAAAGAGCGGGACAAGCCAGAGCGCGAGCGACACCACGCTTGCGATGATCAGGAAATTGCGATGACTTTCTTGGGCGGCGCTCAGGGTTTAGATTTTACGCGGAGCCGTTGATCCGGGTTTCAGGTCGGCCCGCCCGGTATCGATTCGCATCAAGGAATCTCCACCATCACCGCAGTCGCTTCCCCGCCTCCGATGCAGGGGGTGGCGATGCCGGTTTTCTTGCCTTGACGGCGGAGCTCGTGGATGAGGGTTAGGACGAGGCGCGTGCCGGACATGCCGATGGGGTGGCCGAGGGCTACAGCGCCCCCGTTTACGTTGAGCTTTTCGTGCGGGATGCCGACTTTTTCGGAGACCGCGAGGGCGACTACCGAGAAGGCTTCGTTGACCTCGAAGAGGTCGATGTCGGCGACCGTTTTGCCGGTTTTTTCGAGCAGGCGCGAGATGGCGCCGGCGGGGGCTGTGGTGAACCATTTGGGCTCTTGGGCGTGCTGGGCGTAATCTACGATGCGGGCGAGGGGGGTCAATCCTAAGGAAGACGCGCGTTCGGCGGACATAACGACGACCGCGGCACCGCCATCGTTGATCGAGGATGCGTTGCCCGCGGTGACGGTGCCCTCTTTTTCGAAAGCGGGGCGTAGGTCGGGGAGTTTGGCGGGGTTGCCCTTGCCGGGCTCCTCGTCGGTATCGACGACGACCGGGTCGCCTTTGCGCTGCGGTACTGACACGGGGGTGATTTCGTCGGCGAACTTCCCCGCTGCTTGGGCGGCGAGGGCGCGGTTGTAGGAAGCGGCGGCGAAGGTGTCTTGCGCGTCTCGGGAGATGCCGCATTCTCGGCTGCAAAGCTCGCCGGCGTTGCCCATGTGGATGTTGTCGTAGGGGTCCCAGAGGCCGTCGTGGATCATGAGGTCGATCAGTTCGCCGTTGCCCATGCGGTAGCCGGTGCGGGCTTTGGGCAGGGCGTAAGGCGCGTTGGACATGCTCTCCATGCCTCCGGCGACGATGACTTCGGCGTCACCGCATTTGATGGCTTGGGCGGCCATCATGATGGTTTTCATTCCGCTGCCGCAGACTTTGTTGACGGTGGTGCAGGGGACGCTGTCGGGGATTGCCGCGCCTTTTGAGGCTTGGCGGGCGGGGGCTTGGCCCATGCCTCCTGTGAGGACGCATCCCATGAGGACTTCGTCGACTTGCTCGCCGGTGATGCCGGCTTCTTGGAGGGCGGCTTTGATGGCTATGCTGCCGAGCTGGGGAGCGGTGAGGCTGCTAAGGCTGCCACTGAAGGCTCCGATGGGGGTTCTTTTTCCGGAAACGATAACGACTTCGCGCATATGATGATTTTGGCCGATACGCGATACCCCATACTTAATGAGACAGACATGCAGGTGGTTATGCCAGGCTTCGTCTGCCAGTGCCCGACATGCGGCAATGTGGTCTGGCGAAAACCGGAGCGTGTGGTGTAGATTGAATAGGGGTTCGAATGTATAGGGTACTTATTGCAGATGACGAAGAGCCTATTAGGTTACTTCTTAAGGAACACATCGAGAATCTCGGGCACGAGGTTGTGGCGATGGCAGAGGACGGCGAAGAGGCTGTGCTTTACGCTCAGGATCGCCAGCCCGACCTTGCGATTTTGGATATTAGAATGCCGGTTGTCGACGGAATCGAGGCGGCGAATCGCATTCTTGAAATCCATCCGTGCGCCGTTATATTCCTCACCGGGTTTGCGGAGGAAGAGTTATTGTCTCGGGCGGAAGAGTCGGGGGCGTTTTACTACTTGCTGAAGCCTTTTCGCGCTCAGGACCTTGCCCCTGCAATCACGCTTTCGGTGGCGAGGTTCCGGCAGCTGCAGGAGCGGTCGCGAGCGTTGGCCAAGGCGATGGAAGATCTGGACGCTCGGAAGATTGTAGAACGCGCGAAGGGGATTTTGATCGACAAGCACGGGATGACCGAGCACGAGGCGTTTCGGGCGATTCACTTTTCGGCTCGGCGGACGAATCAGCCGATGGCGAAGGTTTCGGAGAAGATAATCGAAACCGGCGAACCTCCCTCGGAAACCGAGTGACCTATCGCCAAGTTCTGAACGAGTTCAGAAAGCGGTCGACGTCTTTGCCCGCTATCCAATCCGGGGTTCCCAGCGCGTAGACCTGGAAGAGGCGGGTGCCCGCGAGGACGACGAGGCCACGCGCCATTTTGCCGTCTCTGCCTTCGAAGGCGAGCGCGCGTCCCAGAAAACCGTTTCGAGTGATGGGCCGGATAGAGATTAGGCGACCATTTGCGCCTTCGACCGCGCCTCGGCAGGTAGCATCGAGCAACGTATCGATAAGCGATCGGTTGTCGTCGAAAGTTTCGCTGTCGGTGTAGCTGACCAAAAAGGTGCCCGCTTTCGTACGCAAGGTGAAAACGCTGTTGGTTGTGTCGGCGCTTTCTGCCCTAACGTTCTGCTTGGACGTTCGCGGGGCTTCCGGCAACATGACGGAAAAGCGCGCTTCTTCGAAGCGATGCACTGCCCAATCTGGCGACGCGTAGCCCGTCGTGCACTGGGCGACGAGGATAAGCAGTGGGAACAGTCTCAGCATCTTCATTGACTCAGACGTGCGATTGTGGGTGAAGGAACGCTAAACTCGGCGCCGTGCGGATCGCGGTCGACACGGGCGGGACATTTACCGACTTCGTCGTGTTAGACGACTCCGGGGTACGCCGGTTCAAACTGCCTAGCACTCCTGACGAGCCCGCGCGCGCAATTGAGGAAGGGTGCGCGTTTGCCGATTGCGATTTCGAGCTGGTGCACGGCACGACGGTTGCCACGAATGCGATTCTGGAAGGCAAACTCGTTCGAACCGGGTTGGTTGTGCCCGAAGGTTTTCGGGATCTTTTGCGGCTCGGGAGGCAATCGCGCCCGGAGCTTTACGATTGGGAGCCATCCCTGCCCGACTTGCCGGTTCTGGATTGCGACATTCGGACAGTTTCGGGCCGCGTTGCGCCGGATGGCTCGGTTCTAGAGCCTTTCGCGATTCCGACGTCTTTGGACCTCGAAGACTGCGAAGCGGTCGCCGTCTGCCTGCTGTATTCATATGCGAATCCAGGCGCAGAGGAGGCGATTGCGCGGTTAATCCGAGCCGGGGCATTCGCTTCACTTTCGCATCGGGTTAGCCCGGAAACGCGCGAATATGAACGAGCTTGCGCGACGGTTCTCAATGCCGCCGTGGGGCCGATCATTGGCCGGTATCTTGGGAATATTCGTGTTCTGTCGGACGATATCGGTGTCATGGGCAGCCATGGTGGCTTGCTCTCGGTTCAGGACGCGGAGGCCATTCCCATCCGAACGGTTGTGAGCGGGCCGGCGGGTGGTGTGGCCGCCACTGTTGCTTTCGGGAGGCGCCATGCGAGGCCGAACCTGATCGCGTTCGATATGGGCGGGACGAGCACGGATGTCACGCTGATCGACGATTACCGGCCCTCGATGACCGCATGTGCGGATATCGCAGGGTTGCCGGTTCGGCTGCGTCGAATCGACGTGCACACCATCGGATGTGGAGGCGGTTCGATCGCCTTAGCAGACTCCGCGGGTGCCTTGCGAGTTGGCCCGATCAGCGCCGGAGCCGTACCAGGCCCCGCTCTCTTCGGGGGTCCCTCGCCTACCGTGACGGATGCGAACTACCTTCTAGGGCGGCTTCCGCTTGCTGCATTCAGTGGCCGTATGGACTCCGAGAATTGCAGGACGGTTATGGCGTCGCTTGCGCACGGACTGCGGATATCGCTGGAAGACTGCGCCCAGGCAATCGTGGATGTCGCGGACGCGCACATGGCCGCAGCCGTTCGGAGAGTGTCGGCGGAGCGAGGGTTCGAGCCGTCGGCATTCTCGCTCGTTGCGTTCGGCGGTGCGGGCGGGATGCATGCCTGTGCGGTTGCGGAGCTGCTTGAAATCACCGAGATACTTTGTCCCATCGGAGCGGGCGTCTTCTCCGCTGTGGGATTGTTGGGCGCCCCCTACGCTTGGGAAGAATCTTTGGGGGTGATCGGGGGTGCTCACGACTGGGCGAGCACTTTTGCCGAGCTTGAGTCGAAGGCGCGAACGCACGTGCCAACCGGAGACGTCGGCGCAGAGCGCATCGCGGATATGCGCTATAGGGGTCAATCGCACGAGCTCTCGGTACCGGCGAACTCTACCTATGAGGATGCCGGGGCCGCCTTCTCCGAATTGCATCGGGACACTTTTGGGGCCACGTTCGAGCGCAGAGAGATCGAGTGGGTGACGGCGCGCGTCAGGCTTCATGGCGCCGAGCTGAAACACCCGTTGATTTCGGGCGATTTTGGTGTGGATACGGAAACGATCGGGCCGGCTGTGATTGCGCAAGATGACTGCACGATCTTCGTTGCGGACGGATGGACCGCCAAGCCTCTATCCGACGGGGCTACCCGAATCGGCCGCTGATGTAGTCTTCCGTCGATTTCTGCGTCGGGGTCAGGAACAGGCTCGAAGTCTCTTGATATTCCACCAGTTCGCCCATGAGGAAGAAACCGGTGAAGTCGCTTGCGCGCTGGGCCTGCTGCATGTTGTGGGTAACGATGACAACGGTGTAAATGTCGCGCAATTCCAACATGAGGTCCTCGATTTTCGACGTTGCCACGGGATCGAGCGAGCTTGCGGGCTCGTCCATCAAGATCACGTCGGGGTCGACTGACAAGACCCTGGCGATGCATAGCCGCTGCTGCTGCCCGCCCGAAAGCTGCGTGCCGCTCTGCTTGAGCTTGTCTTTTACCTCGTCCCACAAGAAGGCTCGCCTCAGCGAAGTCTCGACGATTTCGTCGAGCTTGGTTCGATCTTTGGTTCCGTGAATTCGGGGTCCGTAGGCGATGTTGTCGAAGATGCTCATCGGGAACGGATTCGGCCGCTGGAAGACCATGCCCACGCGCTTGCGCAGGGCAACTACATCGACGCTGGGTGAGTTTACATTCTGCCCATCCAGCAACAAAGTGCCGTCCATGCGCGTGTCGTCGATGAGGTCGTTCATGCGGTTCATGCACCGCAAGAAGGTAGATTTTCCGCACCCGGATGGCCCGATGAAGGCAGTGATGCGGTTCTTTGGGATGTCGATCGAGATCCCCTTAAGAGCTTGGAAATCACCGTAAAAGAAGCTGATGTCGTTAGCACTCAGCTTGACCTCCAACTCCTCTTCGGCAGGCTCCACTGCGTTGCTGAGCGGCTCTTTGGTGGCCGGTAGGGTCTCCACGTCCTATTGTAGGCGAAATCGTGTTAAGGGCGGGTTAATGGCGAAAAACGCGATAGGTATACTCTCGCCTCGCGCCGACATAGCTCAGTGGTAGAGCAGCTGTTTCGTAAACAGCAGGTCGCCGGTTCAAGTCCGGCTGTCGGCTCCACGTCCACCACACTTACTCGACGTCCGTGGGAGGACTTCGGGCCGAAAGACAGTATTATCACTTCATGAGAAAGCTCAGTGTGATCGTGTTTGCAGTCGCGGTTCTGGCGGCTTCGGCTCTTGCGGCGGATGATGCGCGTGTCTTGATCGACCGTGCTCGCGAGACCGCGGCAAAGGAGAACAAAGCTGTGCTCGTCAGTTTCCACGCGTCCTGGTGCGGCTGGTGTAAGCGATTGGATCGCGTGCTTGCGCTCGAGGATGTCAAACCGCTGATCGACAAAGCGTACGTACGCGTGAGACTCACCGTGATGGAGTCCGACCCTAAGTTCACCGCCGATATGAACCCGAACGGTATGGACGTTATGAAAGAGCTTGGCGGAGAGAACCAAGGTATTCCCTACTTTGCGGCCCTCGATAAGAATGGCAAAGTGCTGATGAACTCGAAGCGGCCCATCGAGGGGAAGCCAGCCACGAACGTTGGATGCCCTGCCACGCCCGAGGAAATTGCCTACTTCATGACATTCCTCGAGAAGACTGCACCCAGCATTACTAAGGGCGAGCGCGACCTGATTGCAAAGCGATTAGCAGAAGCTAAGTAACCTTTATTACTAAGGTGGATCGTGCCGTCGCTAGAGCGAGAGTGTGGGAGCGATTGCACGACGATCTGCGCCGACGGGAAGCGGGCAACCGCGACGGCTGCAGATTTAGCTAAGGAAGCATTGACAATGTCAGATTGGAGGGAACTTGCGAGCGACGCCGAGATCGATGAGTTTGTTGAGTGCTTCGGCAATTTTCATGACGGGTGCATAAAAGAGGCATTCGTCTGGACAGGGCATTGCGTGGCTCCGGATCTTAGCATGACCGTCGAACCCTGGGTGAATTTTCGAGTGCTCTTTCAAAGGCAGGCGAAATTGCCTTCGGCTGTTGAGATGGTTTTCCATGGCCTTGGGGAGCTACGCTGGTTACCTCCACCGCCCAATTTTGACCACATCATTTTCGAAGCTTGGCTCTATTGGAGTGGCGAGCAACTGGTCTGGGCAAATGCGCCGCCTGGGGAGAAACCCGACCTACTAATCTCTGCGCGAAGGCTCTGGTGCCGGGATGCAAGCGATTGGATGGGGTCCGAGTTGCGGCTCGGACCAAATTGGACCCCCCAATTAGCGTGAGTATCCTTAGGTCCGGTGGAGAGCCCGATCAAGTTAACCAAAGCCGATGCACGAAGGGCGCTCGTTCGCCATCATTTCGAGCCGTGCAGGAGCCAACAGGGCGCCTTCGAGCGACTTCGCAGTATTCAGTTCGATCCGCTTGCACCTGTCGGCTGTAATCACGACTTGGTGCTGCAGGCGAGAGTGCTCGGTTACAAGGCCGGCGGGTGGGAGAAGCTCGCGTACAAGGACAGAGTCATTTACGATGGCTGGGACAAGATGGCGTCGTTGGTACCGTTCGAGGGTTGGCCGTTGCGTCGGGTTATTTACCATGTTCACCGGCGTGCGTTCGAGAAGAAAATCTTCGATCACCATAAAGATGCGGTCGACACCATCCTAAAAGAAATCACCGACCACGGCCCGATGATGCCAAAAGACTTCGAATTTCAATTGCGAAAAGACGAGTGGAAAGGAAGTTGGTTCGGCCCCAGCGTTACGAAGCAGACGCTGCGCGCGCTTTGGCACTCCGGGCTAATCATGACCTCTGGGCGCAAGAACGGGCAACACATTTATGATTTAACCGAGCGGGTGGTTCCGAAATCGTTGATGGACACCCCCATATTGGAAGACAGCGACGCGAAGCGCGAGATAGCGTTGGATCACCATCGAGCCATGGGCATATTGCGACCGGCAGCAGGTCCTGAGGTCTGGTCGTACTCGGTTATGTATTACGACAAAAAGCAATTGATTAGCGAACTCGCTCAACGAGGCGACATCGTCCCGGTGGACGTAGACGGCATGAAAGCACATGCCACACCCGCATTTCTGTCCATTCTCGACCAGCCTGCGATAAAGCCTCGAGTCGTATTTGTCGCACCGCTGGATCAGTTTATGTGGGACCGTAAAATGGTGGCGCACGTCTTCGAATTCGATTATGTGTGGGAGGTCTATGTTCCCGAAGCAAAGAGGCGCTGGGGATACTACATTTTACCGGTTCTATTTGGCGACGAGTTGGTGGCGCGCACTGAGTTTTATTGCCGCGACGGCACTCTTGAACTCCGACAATGGCATTACGAGAATCGAGTTTTAGGCTCCCGGTTTTACGGAGAACTAGAGCACGCGCTAAAGAGCTTCATGAGATATTGCTCAGCGAGCAATATCCGGGCGGCGTCACACATCGACAAGAGGATCCGCGATTTGGTTAAGGCAATGCGAAGATGATGGAAAACGCGGCCTACTTCGCAATGTACAGGCCCGTAACGTACATGACCGCGAGCCCTGCCGAAACTCCCAAGAAGCCTGCGCGTGTGGATAGCTGCCTTAGACTGTCTGATCCCAATTGCTTCACGATTAAGTAGACAACTTGGAAGATTGCTCCGGCTCCAACGCTTAAGAAAACTAATGACAGGAGGTGCGACGAGGTTAAACCTCCAACCCAGGTGCCGATGATCGTCGGCGCGCCGGCAATGAATCCGAGCGCGATCAGGTGTCGAAGCGTGGCGCCGGTACGCACAATGGGGGCGACAACGGCGATTCCCTCTGTCGTGTTGTGAATTGTAAAGCCAAGTATCAACGAGGCGCCAAGGCCGACGGCTCCGAGTGAATATGCGGCTCCGATGGCGAGTCCCTCTCCCAAGTTGTGCAGTCCAATGCCAACCGCAATCATGTAGGCGAGGCCCATGTTCACAAAACCCGGTGCGCGATTGTCGTCGGGTTTCTCAAGCCACTGGCCGACAGCCGTCAGGGCAAGAAAGCTCAGAATAATTCCCGCGAAGATCAGGATCGTCGGTTTAAAGGGGGCGGCAATTGCTTCCTGCGCTTCCAATGCCTCGATAACCGAATCAATGCCGAGAAAAATCAGCAATCCGACAGTAAAGGCCGTAAGGAAACGCATCGTTCCGTCACCAAGTTTGCGCAGGAACGGGAACCATGCAAGGCCCAAATAGAGCGGAATTACTCCGACATACACGCCAAGGAGTGCAAACACGAGAATGTACTGAGTGTTCGCAACGGGGGTCATCGCGGCCGCATCGACCGTTCGCGCGTGGAACAGACCGTCCGCGCTTACGAGGCGCACTTCGTACGGGTCGGCCTCGACCCAGTCGTGGGGAATTGTGATGGTCGCCTGCCCGAGTCTTGGGATCGTTTGACTCGGCCCGATATAGGCAAGCACCGACATATCGTTCACGTGTACCTGTGCGATCTTGATTTCTTTCGCTCCGCCGTTGCGCACGACCGCCACGATCTGGCTCGGCTTAAATAGGATTCTTTCGAATGTGATGGATTCGACCGGCGGGATGTCGGCCGTGCCTCCCCGAATTGGGGCAGTTAATATGTCGCCTTTAGAAACGAATGCAAAAACGAGGGCAGCAAGCAGAATCAGCGGGATGAAGAGCCGCGCGAAAGACGTCAAGGCTGAACCTCAAAAATGCCCAACCATCCACGTTCCGAAAACTCACCTTGGTGAGCATGGAATAGGAACTTGCCCGTGTGCTTGTAGTTAATCTCTAAAATGCAGCGTTCGCCCTGGCAAAGCATCACCGTGTCGGTAATCTCGTAGTTGTCGAGCCGGGTACCTGTGCGAAATAGCTTGAACACATCGCCATGCAAATGGAACGAGTTGATTAGGTCGAACTCGGTCATGTTGCTCAAATAGATGCGAACCAGTTCGCCGTGCTTCAGCGGAATCGGCTGATCGCGGTAGGCAAAGGCTTTTCCGTTCACGGCATAGAACGAATTCGAGTCATTGGTCATTTCGGTATCGAAACCGACCATTACCATCACCATTTCATTTGCCGGTGGCCTGGCGACCTTTGGGTCGATGATGAATGTTCCATACATTCCACGCGAAATGTGCTTTCGCAGCGGTGTCATGTGGCAGTGGTAAATGAAAAGCCCGAAGGGCTCTGCCACGAATTCGTACACAAAGTATCCGCCGGGGGGGACGATTTCAAACGAGCCGTCCATGTTAGAGGCGTGAACACCGTGGAAGTGGAGCGTATGATCGCGGGGCGTTTGGTTGTAAAAGTGGATCCTCAGAAAGTCTCCTTCGGTTGCCCTTAGCGTGGGGCCTGGTATCGAGTCGTTGACCGTCCACGCTGGGTAAGTCACACCATCCGCGATCTCGATATTTGCATCCTTGGCCACAAGGACATAGTCGCGCTGCACCTGTCCATTTGCACGACGGCTTACTTTCCCATAGTCGAACCTGGTAAGGAACTCAGTGGGATTCGGTGGCTTCAAATATGCCGGAGGTGGTGCCCCTGTTCTGTCGTGGGTAACCGGCTCCTCTTCGTGTAATCGCGCTCCGACTGGAACGCTCCCATCTGGAGCAGGGTTTTTGACGAGTCCTTCCTTGCATGTGCTGCATGCTTGCGCTGCCGGAGCGATGGCAAGGGCAGCCCCCACTGCCGTTACAGCGAGAGCTCCAACGCCTTTTGCAAGCACGTCTCGCCTCGTCAGTCCGTTTGGTTCAGCTTTTGGTTGATCTTCCGTCATTACGTCTATCCACTCCCATGATCATAGCCTTTGCAAT
>JALYSG010000050.1 GCA_030854945.1 Armatimonadota bacterium | reverse complement strand
CGGCTTGTCCGAGCGGTAACCCAGTTCGTACTCAGCCTGCATCAGCGTGTGAATCTCGTGCGTGCCTTCGTAAATCATAGCGCCGCGTGAATTTCGGAAATGCCGTTCCACGGGAAATTCGTCGCAGTAGCCGTACGCGCCGTGAATTTCGACCGCCTTGTTGGCGGCATCGAAAGCCGCGGCGCAGTTGGTCCATTTGGCTAGCGATACCTCTTGTGTGTGACGCAAGCCTTTGTTCTTCATCCAGCCGACCTTGTAATAGAGCAGCTTTCCGATCTCCCTTCCCTGGACCATCGACGCAATCATTTGCTGGACCAATTGCTTTTTGCCGATTGGCTCGCCTTGAACGGTACGGTCATTCGCATATGCGACACAAGAATCCAAACACGCCTGGATGATGCCGACTGCCCCAGATGCAACCGTATAGCGGCCATGGTCGAGCGCGCTCATGGCGACTTTAAAGCCGTCGCCTTCTTCGCCGAGCATGTCGTTTTTTGAAACGCGAACGTTGTCGAAAAAGATCGACCCCGTGTTCCCCGCCCGAACGCCAAGCTTCCCTTTGATCGGTTTACTGGAAAATCCTGCAGCGTCTCGATTAATAATAAACGCAGCAAATGGCGATTTCTCAGAACTATCAGCTAGTCGCGCGATGACCAGAAACTGGTCGGCATAGTCGGAGAGCGAAATCCAGGTTTTTTCCCCAGTAATTAAATAGTCGTCCCCATCTTTTTTGGCGGTTGTTTTTAGATTGGAAGCGTCCGAGCCTGCGTCGGGTTCCGTGAGGCCGAAAGCGCCGATCTTCTCGCCTTTGGCGAGTGCAGGGAGCCATCTCTGCCTTTGCTCTTCCGTTCCCCACTGCAAAACTGTCAGACAATGCAGGCCGCTATGGACACTCATCACGACGCGGGCGCTGGTATCTCCCCGCTCCAATTCCTCACAAACGATGCCGAGGCTTATGTAATCGGTGTCGCTGCCACCGTAAACCGCAGGGATGGAGACTCCGGTGAAACCGCTTGAAGCAAGTTTTTTCAAAAAGTCCGGGTCCGACTCATGCGCAGCGTCTCGTTCGCGAATGCCTGGGACGATTTCTTGCAGTGCAAATTTCCGCGCAGATTCGCGTATCAATGCGTGCTCGTGGGAGAGGGAGAAATCCATTGGGCTGATTTTACCGACCCATCGCAGGACGCGAGGCAGAGCTGGCGAACTGTACAGTCGTGAAAGAGATGATTTCGCGAAGGGCGTTCGCAAAGCTCGTCGGTATTGGCGCAATCTCCGTGGCGGCCGCCCCTCTCAAAGCTCACGAATCAGCGACTGCAGCCGTCGAATCCCAACTGGCTTCCAAGCTAGACGAGCGCGCGAAGGGCCTGTTGGCGTCCGCTTTGAGGAGCAACGCGAATGCCAGCCGTGGTCGGCTAAGGCACAAGCTTGCCGAGAACAGCGAGCCGTGCTTTGTCTTTCGAGCTGAGGCGGCGAAGAAGTGATCGACCCCTTTGCCTCGATCGCGAAACTCCGTGATGGCTTGACGAAAAAGCAGTTCTCCTCGGTCGAACTCACGCAGGAGTACCTTACGCGGCTTCAGACCATCGGCCGTCGCCATCGAGCGGTTGCCGAACTCATGCGCGACCGCGCGTTAGACGAAGCTGCAGCTGCCGACAGGCGCATCGCCGCCGGCGAATCGACACCAGTATTGGGGATCCCGTACGGAGCAAAAGACCTGCTTGCAGCGAAAGGGGCGCCCACTCGCTGGGGATCCCCTGGGCATAAGGAGCAGAGATTCGATTTCGACGCGACCGTAATCGCGAAACTCAAAGCAGCCGGAGGCGTGCTGGCGGCAAAGCTTTCCATGATTGAGCTCGCGGGCGGCGGCAATTACGACGTTCCGTGGGCGAGCGCAGACGGCGCGTGCCTCGCTGCGCACGACGCAACACGTTGGGCCGGTGGCAGCAGCAGCGGCTCGGGGGCAGTCGCGTCGCTCGGCTGCGCAGGCTTTACCCTCGGAAGCGAGACGAGTGGCAGTATCACCTGCCCGTGCGCCTTCAACGGGGCTACCGGGCTGCGCCCGACGTACGGCCGCGTATCTCGGTTCGGCGCGATGGCGCTTTGCTGGACGCTCGATAAGATCGGGCCGATCTGCCGGTCGGTCGAAGACTGCGAAGCTGTTCTGAAGGTTATTTCCGGCCACGACGCGAAAGACCCGAGCAGCGTTTCGGCCGCGCTCGACCTCGCTGCGCCAGGAAAGATTCGCATCGGCCTTCTCAAGGAAGAGTTTGCCGAGAACGACGCGCCAGTATGCCAAAAGGCTTACGAGGAGGCGATCGCCGTCTTTAAGAAGCGCGGATATGAGATCGTCGATGTCGCCTATCCGGACTTGCCGTACGGGCTGGCGGTCGGCATCATCGTCGACGCTGAGGGCGCCTCTGCGCATGAGAACTTTATCCGTTCGGAACGGCTCACTGACCTGGCTGACGTCAACCAGGTCGCCGGGTTCGCGGCGGGCCTCGAAGTGAAGGCAGTGGACTACTTGTGGGCGATGCGAATGCGCGTCGAAGCTGCGGAAAAGTGCTCGGCGTTGTGGGAGAAGTGCGACTGCATCTTCACCCCAGTGTTCTACCACCGTGCGCCACCGGCGGATCGGCCCTTCTCAGAGGCCTGGCGGAACATGGGCGGCGATGGCGGTCCGGCCAACCTTCTGGGCTGGCCCACCGTGGCGTTTCCAATTGGCCTTGAGGAGGGTTCACCGATCGGAGGACAGGTAATTTCACCAGCTTTCGGCGAAAACGTCATCATTAGCGTCGCAAAGGCGTATCAACTGTTAACGGCGCATCACCGGGTTAGGCCGAGCGAAAGCCAACCAAATCTGGGCAAAGTCGTGTAAACTCAATATGTTGAGGCATGCAGATGTATGCCCGTATCTCGAATAAGGAGAGAGCACAAAATGAAAAAACTTTCAGTTCTGGCAGTAGCTGCGACATTCGCAGTCTCTGCAAACGCTCAATGGAGCGATAATTTTGATAGCTACGCCGCCGGCACACAGCTGCATGGCGTGGGTGGCTGGACCGGCTGGGGCAACAGCGTCGGTGCAGGAGCACTGGTTTCGAACGCACAGTCCTCGAGCGCGCCGAACTCGGTCGACATCGTCGGAGCTTCGGACTTGGTTCAAGAGTTCGCGGGCGCCACATCCGGCATCTGGATGTTCTCTGGCGAGGTCTTCATTCCGACGTCGTTCACCGGCATTTCGTGGTTCATCATGATGAACACGTACACGAGCGCCGGCGGCGGTGGCGGCAACTGGAGCATGCAACAGCAGTTCGATGGCGGCACCGGAATGATCCTCAACGCCGGCGGAAGCAATAACGTCGTCACAGAAACCCAAGTCCCCTTCATTCGGGGTCAGTGGGTTGGGTTTGACGTAACAATCGACCTAGATACAAACACGCACACAGGGCGCTACAACGGAGCGCAAGTTGTGACTGGCGCGTGGTACGGCGCTCCCGGCGTCGCGGCGATTGCCAACATCGACCTTTTCGCGAACAACGCGTCCTCGGTGTTCTACGACAACCTCGAGCTTCAGGTCGTTCCTGAGCCCGGCACGTTCATCGCCCTCGGCGTTGGCCTTGCCAGCCTCGTGGCGCTTCGCCGCCGCAAGTAGTTCGAACGAAGTTCGAAAACAAAACCGACCGGAGCCAATGGCCCCGGTCGGTTTCTTTTTTGTTTGGCACCCCTGGTCTATAGTTGCGACGTGCAGTGACCGCACTTCACCGCATCAATGGGGACGACCATCTTGCACTGTGGGCACGGCTTCGTATCGGCCTCAACCTCCTTTTGCTTCCGCATCTTATTGATCGCTTTGATCACCAAGAAGATTGCGAACGAGATGAGCAGAAACGCGATGATGGCGTTCAAGAACATCCCCCAGTTGAGCGTGACGGCGCCGGCCTCGGCAGCGGCGGCAGGCGTCGCGTAGGGCCCGGCGGTTGCCCCTTCCTTGAGCACCATCATCTTGCTCGAGAAGTCGACGCCACCTGTGAGCAGGCCAAGCAGCGGCATCAGCATATCGCTCACCAACGACGTCATTACTGAGCCGAATGCCGCACCGATAATGACACCGACCGCTAGGTCGATCATGTTGCCCTTCATGGAGAATTCTTTGAACTCTTTGAGCATTCTTCCTCCTCCCGCGCCTATCTGTTCTCGGCTTCAATCACAACGCCCGTGCCGTACGCGATCACTTCGGTTACGCCGGAAGCCATCTCGTTTGCGTCGTATCGCATCGCCAAGATTGCGTTGGCCCCGGCTTCGCCGGCATGCCTAATCATGAGCTCGTACGCCTCGGCTCGAGACTGTTCGGCGAGTTCCGTATACAAAGTAATGTTGCCACCTGCGAGGGTCTGCAGGGATGCTCCGATCGACCCGAACACAGATCTGCTGCGGACCGTTATTCCACGCACGACGCCAAGATAGCGTGCGACTCTGTAGCCGTCGAAGTGATTTGCCGTGGTTACCCAAGCGTGAAGATCAGCCATGTATCCTAACGACGACTCACTTCTTGCCTTTGCCGCCAATTATGGCGTCGATGCTGAACCTTCCCGCGCCCATTAGCATGATCGCAACGAAAATTACGAGATAGGTAAATGCCTTCTCCTTCTTTTCGAACGCATCTGGGCCGTGACGGAGGAAGAACGCTGTAGCCATTGTGCAGGCCACCAGTGCGGCGGCAGGTCGCGTTGCCAATCCGATGGCGACGAGTAGGGCACCGGCAAACTCCGAGAAGCTTGCAGCCCACGCGAAGAACGACGGAGCGGGAAAGCCCATCTTCTCGACGCCTGAAACAAAGCCCTCTCCCGGTGGCAGCTTGCCCAATCCATGCGCGAAAGCTAATGCAAGACCCCCGGAAAGCCTTAAAATCAACAGGCCAAGGTCACCAAGCGTCGAGCCCGTGCCTCGTGCAGAAAAGAAGAATTGCTTCACGGTCATCGAAATGCTTTCTACACACCAAGCGGTGCTTTAGTTCCGTTAGCAGACAAAACAAAGCGCCTCTGCCTTCAGGCAGAGGCGCTTTGAAGAGTTCTTTTAAATGCAGCCGGATGGAAAGGGTGGCGGTGTGTTGAGATCGAATACCTGCACGGGCCCTGAGATCGTCCGGGTCTCGCCGTTGGTCAGCACTCCGCCAGTTAAGACGAACGTTGCGTGGCAGTTGGGAATCTGCTGTCCTGCTTGATAGGTTTCACTGAGATAATCCCACTGTCTGAGCCAGCGGCCGTCCAGAGTGGTCGTATCCAAGTTCATCCTTGTAGCGGTCGTGGGCACCCAGGCCCGAAAGCTGCCGTCCGCCATCGAGGTCGCGCGTCCGACCTCGGTATTCCCTGCGTTGTAAAACACAACCACAACACCCCTCACGGCCGTACCGCCATTCCTGACGGAGCCTGCGAGGCCGGCGATGCCCTGGGGACGAACACTGATGGGAAGAGGGGTAACCGTCGGGGTTCCGTTCCAAGTTGCGCCGATTCGAGCGTTACCCGGCAAGGCGCCCGTAAATGATCCGTTGCCGTTGATCGTCCCTACGGCCGGGTTATCGAGCACGCTCCACGACGTGGCTTGCAGGACGACGCGGTTGCCGCTACCCTGCTCATACCCGGCGAGTTCGAACTGCACGCTCTGGCCCACAAGAATGTTGAGCGGGTCGGTGCTCGGGCTTTCCACGCGGACGATGCTAAAAGGACCGCCGCCGCCACCGCCGCCTGAGCCTCCACCGCCACAACCTATCACTGCGAGGGCGAACGCCCCAATCGACACCAATGTGAAAAACTTCATAGTAGGATTTTCCTTCTCCGTTTTACTCTACGTCTTACCGACCACTTCCGGGTCGTTAGATGGCCCCGGCGAGGTCGAACTCGGCGTGCAAAAACTTAACAGCGCGCTCCGCATCCGATTCTGGCACCAACACACTGACGCTAAGCAGGCTGTCGGAAGTTTGAATGATTTTGATTGCGCCTTTATTGAGGGCCTCCACAACGCGACGGAAGATGCCCGGCTGTTGCAAAAACTCGTGGGCGATCACCGAGACGATTGTGCAGTTCTCGGTCAGCGTCGCAAGGCAACGCTCGATAGGGCCGAGGCCCGAGAGCATTTTTTCCTGAGCCGTCATCTCAGTCGACTTCGCCCTCCCCACCTGCACCAAAAACGTCTTTCGCACTCTCCCTTCCTCGCTGAGCGGAATAACAAGGCCGTCTAAGATCTCCTTGACCTTGGCCAACTGCTTCCTCGGCACTGCAAAAGCAAAGCTGTTCTCGTGGGTGTTCACCATGAAGAGGTTCACCTTGTTCTCCGCCATCAGCCGATAGACCTGTAGCTCGATCGAGCGCTTTTCCTCCTCGGATTCCAACTCGAAGTGCAGGTAAACCAGTTTTCCGGTGTGTGTCACTCCGGTGACGCGTCTGCCCGCGAAAGCCTCGTCGGAGACAATCTCGGTACCCGACTCATCTGTGAACGTACTCTTCACCCAGAGCGGAATACCATACTTGAGCGCGATTTGCGCTGCTCGCGGATGCAAAACTTTCGCACCCTGGTGTGCTATTTCCGCCACCTCGTCGTATGTCATTTTGCCCAGGGTCGGGGCATTTTCGACAATGGAGGGGTCGGCTGTCTTAACTCCGTCTACATCCGTATATATCTCGATCGCTTCTGCGTGAAGCGCTGCTCCCAATGCGCTCGCCGTCGTGTCGCTGCCCCCTCTGCCGAGCGTCGTGATCTCGCCGTAAATAGCCCCGTCCGAAGAATCGCTACGGCCCTGGAACCCGCAGACAACCGGAACTCTTCCCTTGCCTACAATACGCAGAATGTCGTTCGGACGCACTTCGATGATGCGGGCATTGCCGTGAGCTTCGTCGGTGATGAGCCCCGCTTGCCCACCCGTCATGGCACTCGCCGGCTGCCCGAGAGATTTGAGCGTTTGCGCGAAAATGCACGTGGACATGATCTCGCCGCAGCAAAGCATCAGGTCCATCTCGCGAAGGTCGTACGGCATCAACGGATCGACTTCGCTCAAAAGCGAAAGCAGTGTATCAGTCGCGTAGGGCTCGCCTTTCCTGCCAATCGCGCTTACCACAACAACCGGTGCGTATCCGCGCTCGACGGCGCCGACCACCTTGCGCGCTGCGAGAAGCCTGCTCTCTGCCGTGGCGACGCTGGTGCCGCCGAATTTCATTACCTTGATCGGCTTCACAGGACCTCTGGGCTCCCTATGGTTGCGCGCAGCGCTTCGCACGTAGCCTCCGCTCGTTCGGCTTGCACGACAACCTGCACGCCATCGTGCATGTCGCCGACGTTGTAAATCGTCGCACCCGATTCGAGCACGATTTGACAGATGCGAGCCATGAGCCCGCTCTCGTCCCGCACGTTGGGAGACGACACCTTGATGACCGCTTTGCTCCGATGGTGGCTTGCCTCGAATCCGCCCGCCATCAGCGCATCGACGGCGACCTGCTGATGCTCTTCCTTGACGAGGAACGAAAACTGTGCCTTCCCAACTTTGAGGAAGTCCGCAGAAAGCGCGACTTGCTGCACGGCTTGGAGCGCGTCGGAAAGCCTCTCGCGATCGTCGCCGAGACCGCGTACGACAACGAGGCTGTACCCAGTCTGCGCATCGACGGCCGAGATGCCGCGCGCGGTTTCAAAAGTGGTCTGAGTCTGCATCGGAGGAGCGCGAGATTATAGCGTACGGGCGCACGTCCTCCCGTATGCTACTGCGTCGCAGATATAATGAGTTTGCAGGCGTTGCCATGCACATTCGGGCACTCATTGTCTCCGCGCTTTTCGCGGCCACCTCGGTGGCGGTTGCGCAGCCACGCTATGAGGTGATCGACCTCACCGAGCTTTTTGGCCAGTTCTTCTTTCCGAGCAACATCAACAACGCCGGCCAGATCGGCGCGAGCATAGCTCAAACGGGGCCGTCGCAGGCTTGTGTCGTAGAGCCGGACCTGACACTGCGCTCGCTACCCCACTACAAGGGATTGACCTGGGGGATGACCGAGCTTGCAGACACGGCGACGCCTTGGGCCACGACACTTTCGGCAAAGGCGTCGAGCATACGATCGTGTACCGAGGCGGCAAGGTGATCGACATCGGCGTGCCGGGCTCGATAACGAATCCGGCCGGGCAAAGCGTGAACTCACATGGCCAGGTCGTTGGCAGGGAATTTGCCACAAACCAGCCGTTTTTGTGGGACGACGGTAAACTTTCGTACCTGGAGACGGGACTGCCGTACGGCAACACTCCGAAAGCTATCAACGACGCAGGGGCTGTGGTCGGGTTCGCCGTAACCGAGCAGTTCGACCCACATGCAGCGCGCTGGATCGACGGCGTTTTCGAGGATATCAATCCGCCGTGGGCGATCGACAGCCGCGCCGAAAAGATCAGCGACAGCGGCGAGATTGCCGGATGGGGGCATAACCTGCAGAATAGGCAGCGGGCAATTCTTTGGCGAGAGGACGGGACTGCGATAGACCTCGGAGACTTCGGCGGAGGCATCGGCCAAGCGTACGATGTGAATAATCTGTCTCAGGTAGTCGGCTATGCATCTGCAGCTGGTAAGCCGAGCCAGGGCTTTTATTGGGAAGGGGGCAAGATGTTCGTGCTGCTCGATCTTGTAAAGAACAACAAAGCATGGCAATCGATGAGCGCATTTTCCATCAACGATGCAGGCCAACTGCTGGCAATTGGATCGCCTGCAGCCCAGCCGGAAACAAGGTACTTGCTGCTAAACCCCGTTCCCGAGCCGAGCACCCTGACTGCCGTGTCACTGGGCTGCATCGCGTTCGCGACGATTTGTCGGCGAGGACGTCGGCGAAAATAAACCAAACCCGGTCCACCCCGGGAGGAGAGAAAAGATGAATAAGAGACTGCTTTTCACGGCTGGTCTCGTCTTAGGAATGAGTTTCGGCTTTGCCCAGGCGCCGGGCGAGTGGACGGAAGTCATCGGCCCGGCGCAAGGCTGGGCGAATTTACCGCCGGTTATCCCCGACCTGCGCACAGTCCGCTCTGCAAGGCCGATCCACATTGTCTATTGCCGACCCACAACAACGGACTTCCGATAGACTTCTAAAGGTTGACGAATGCCGCCGAACCGGCCTTATGATGGTAGTGATGCCACGAAAGAACGGAAAGCCGCAAGTAAGCTCGAAACTCGACTCACGTAATTATTCGGGCTTTGCAGGAACGTCGAACCCCGAACTGTTCACACCCCCAGATTGTGAACGGTTCTGTGAATGCTTTCTCGTAGACAAGAAGCTATCGACCAGGGAGATTCCACTATGCAATGGGCGTAAATCGCACATCGTCAATCGACTCCACCTTGCTCATAACAAAGACCGCGCAAAAAGTGATCATGTTTAAACAACCGATGAATGAATGAGTCTAAACCTATCCCCCCGAACGCTATAATCCGGATCAGGTGCCAACAATCGATCCTGCGGTGAACAACATCGTCCTTGCCGACAACCTTGCGGCAATGCGGACGATGCCGGATGCGTGCTTCGATCTGATTTACATCGATCCGCCTTTTAACACGGGCAAAGATCAGTTGCGGCTTTCGCAAACAGCAGTGCCGGATGAGGCCGGGCGAAAGGGCTTCGGGGGCAAAAGCTACCGACTGGAGACGCATTCCTCGCACGCATACTCCGATAAGCACGAAGACTTCTTGGAGTTTCTCATGCCGCGCCTTGTGGCAGCCAAGCGGCTGCTGAAAGACGACGGTTCCTTTTTCTTTCATATCGACTCGCGGGAATCGCACTATTGCAAAGTGCTGCTCGACGAGATTTTTGGACGCAAACATTTTATGAATGAAATCGTTTGGGCATACGACTACGGCGCGCGCTCTAAGAAGAGGTGGCCCATGAAGCACGACGTTATTTTCTGGTATGTGAAGAACCCGAAAGACTACGTGTTCCGATACGAAGAAATCGATCGCATTCCTTACATGGCGCCTTCGCTTGTGGGGAAAGAAAAAGCGGAGCGCGGCAAGACCCCAACTGACGTTTGGTGGAACACGATTGTACCGACATCCGGCGGCGAAAAGACCGGTTACCCCACGCAAAAGCCGCTGGCAATTTTAGAGCGAATTATTCGCGTGCACACGCGGGACGATGCACGGATATTGGATTTCTTTGCCGGATCAGGCTCACTCGGCGATGCCGCAGGAAAACTGAAGCGGACATTTACGATGATCGACTGCAACAAGCAAGCGTGCGAAATTATGCAATCTCGGCTGAAGCAATACAATTGCGAATTTGTTTCATGACCGTACGATGGCGCGGCCGGCTGGGAAGACCGACGCGATCACGCGCTTGATTCCTGGCGATAGCGTGATCAACTCGGTGCGCAGGACGGCGAGCCCGGATTCCGCCGCGGCGACCAGTGAAATGTCTGTGCGGGGCATGGTCGCTGCCCATGATAGGCGAATATTCTCCTTCGGCACGGAAAGCGAGGCAGCGCCATTCGAGAAGGACATTGGCACAAGCGTTTGAAACGGAAGCAACTCTAATCGTGCGCCCGCTAACCGCTTTTTCGCGTTCATCTTTAAATCGAGCGAAATTCCGCGTGTCGCAACGTCTGCGCTTACGAGCAGGGTCCACTCCATCCACTCATTCTTGCCGGAAAGCTCGACACCGCCGGGAGCGGCTTGCTTAAGTTTCGACCATAACGGCACCACACTGCCACCCGGCAACACAATCTGAGCGAGGGCCGAAATGATTCCGACCTCGCCGCCTGCGCTGGTGCTCAAAAGCGCAGGCCCGTAGTCCAGGTCGGTCTCATGCGCAGTCAAGCGCAGCGCTCGACTGCCAACAGAAAACCATCGCCTTCCGGTTGCGACGGAAGTTGCAGGCTTCACGTCCGGCGGCTTGGGCAGATGACGCAGCGTGGCCCCGGTCGCTTTTGCGGTGCCGCCGCCGTACTCGATTTCGATTGAAAACGGCGCTAGGGCGATTTTCTGTTTCACGACGGGCCAGGCCAACCGAAATGTTCCGCCCACATCGATCGCGGCGATCGGCTGTTCGTGGCGGTAATCGTCTATCAACTCGTGCTGTTCGGTGAGAAGCCTGGCAATCGCACCGGCGACGGTCTGCGATCCTGTATTCCGAACCTCACATAGGATTTCAAAGGGATCGCCGGTCTTGCGAAATCCGGCCGTCGACCGCACGTTTTCGATTTCCAAACGCTCGCCAACCGGCACTAATAGCACCTTGGCGATGCCGACTTTTTCACCTGGGCGCGCCGTCACCTGAACACGGACTTTGTCTTCGGTCGGGATAATTTCGCCCGAGTGATTCGGCCGAAGCAGTGCATTCGGGCTGATTACAGCGACCTCGCAATCGCCTCGCAAGGCGCGCTCGATCTCGACGGCGTAGGTCGCCCCCGGCTGCACGTTGATTGGATCGCTGCAAATTGCTGCGGAGCGAGTTCCGGCTTGAAGCATCACAAAGCGCTTGGCTTCGGTCTTAATCAGCGTAACGCCGGGAGTTGCTTCCCATTCGCTGAGCCCGGCCTCGAAAGAGCCGTTGGGAATTAAGTTATGCATCGACACGTCTTCCCTATTGTGACGCCACAACCGAGGACCTGCGTTTGAGCCCTGAGCTCGATTCAGGGACTCTCGTCGCCGAGCGATTTCGCATTGAGCGGTCTCTCGGCCGCGGCGGGTTTGCAAACACGTATCTGGCAAGCGACCTCGCGATGGATCGTTTGGTCGTTGTAAAGGAGCTATGCCCACCCGGCAGCGTCCGTGACAAGGGCATGTTGAGG
>JALYSG010000049.1 GCA_030854945.1 Armatimonadota bacterium | reverse complement strand
CCCATGATCATAGCCTTTGCTATGTTACCCGACGCCATAGCCATTGCTATGACGGTATAATTCTGCAGTGAATGCTCAGCAAAACGCGTTCGCCAAGACGCGGCTCGATCACGCTTCTGAAACCTCGGAGGACTATGTCGAGGTCATTTACAGGCTCAGCAGTGCGAATGGGCGGGGTGTTCTTGTGCGGACCATCGACGTCGTCAACCAATTGCACGTTGCACAGCCAACCGTCACGAAGGTTCTTGCGCGGCTGGAACGCGAGGGGCTAATCCGGGTTCTCCCGAGACAGGGGATAGAGTTGACGGCGACCGGGAAGTCGTTGGCAAAGAAGAGCATGGCCCGACACGAGCTCGTGCTGCGCTGGCTCAAATCTGTCGGTGTTTCCGACCTAACGGCAGACCTAGATGCAGAGGGCATCGAGCATCACCTAAGTGAAGAGTCGCTGCGGGCGATAAAACGACATCTCAATAAACCGGGAAACCCGTAAGACATCCCGCTTACTTGGACCGTGCGCCCAGTGTTGGACTACGCCTTCGTTCCGACCACTTCAATGTATTCTGCCGGAACGTTCGTTGTTCCGTCCGTTGCCTGGTTGTTTCGTTCCCAGACGGCTGTAAATTCGTCTTTAAACGCACTCTTATTTTCCTCGTCGAGTGAAGCAAAGGCGCGATTCGTCGGTCCGTAGTAATCGATAAAAAAGTCGGTGACTTCTCTCGGGGGGATGCTCAGTATCATCGGATAGTAATAAGTAGTCATTCGCAAATCGGAGACTCCGTCGCCGAAACGTTCTCGCACGATTCCCGGATCGCCCCAAAGCATGGGCGAAGGAAAGATCGGAGGTGGCGGTGCGAATTTACCGATTACCTTGAAGAATTGACCAACGTGGCCCGCGGGAGTCCAGTTGCCCATGATAACCTTCCCGCCCGGTTTCACAACACGCAGCATTTCTGAGGCGACGAGCTCTGGCCTTGGGGCGAACATCGAGCCAATGAGGCTGAGCGCGATATCGAATTCACCATCCCCGAATTGCAAATCCTCGGCGTCTCCTTGCTCGATGCGAATGTCCAGACCCTCCGCTCTAGAGTATTCGTTCGCCTTGTCCACCAGGTTCTGGGCAAGGTCGATTGCGGTAACGTCGATGCCGCGTCTAGCCGCGGGGATGCTTAGCTGGCCGCTCCCACAGCCTATGTCCAAGAGCTTCGTTCCTGCCGGAATGTCCAACCTATCGAAGAACTCCATCGCGCCGGGCTTCAGGAAGTTGCTAAAGTTATCGTAATCGCCTGATTCCCAAACCGCCTTAAGTCGAGTTTTTAGCGCCGCCATCTCAGTCGTTGGTTCCATGCCACCATCATGACAAACTCTTCCCAAAAACCTCCACCCGTGAGCCCATGGTCCTGCGCTCTGGGTATCTTCAGACCATGGACGTACGCAATGCCCTAAAGAGCCAATACCGGGGCGGGCTGGAGATGATGAGGCAATGCGTAGAGCGATGCCCGAATGACCTGTGGACTAGCGGCGAGTACCCCCGCTCGTATGACCGAATTGCTACGCATGCCGTATTCTACACGGACCTGTATATGCGCCAAAACGTCGATGTGCACGAAAACTGGCAGGATATCACGCCCGAAAGTTATGCCGACCTCGATGAGGACGCCCCTGCCGACAAGCATATCGATAAGCAGCACCTGCTGAATTACTTAGACTACGTTTACGGAGAAGTGGACGAGACAGTGGACGGCTTGGATCTGGACACCGAAGATCCTGGATTTTATTGGTATAAGAACATAAGCAAGATGGAACACCAAATGATGAACCTGCGGCACTTGCAAGGGCATGTCGGGCAGCTTTCCGAGTTGCTAATGCTACACGGGATCGATATCGACTGGGTGGCGAAACACCCACGAAATGCGTGATTGTGGCAATTGAAGCGCTCTTAAGTAGGTTGCCTTTGGATGGCGACATGGAAGCGCAGGCTAGGGCTGCGTTGCGTCCTCTGTTGGAGCGTGCGATGACTTTGCCTAATTCAGAGCGGACAGAAACCCGAGCCGGGGAGTGTCCGAATTGCGGAGGCGTTTCACTGTCGAATAGAACGCCCTATTGCAGCGATTGCTGTAAATCCGTCGCAGCTTTTGTTAGACAGCTTCGGGTTGCTATCGCAAGCGGCGGGCCGAGCGAGGAGCGAACAATGATGTTCGGGCAGACGTTTTGGTTTCTTATCGGTGGCGGAAGGCCGTTACGAGTGAGCATTGCACCGCCGAGTGCGATGAAGCAGGTGTTCAAGCGCACCGACGGCAAATGTGAAGCTTGCGGCGCCCCCGCAACGACGATCGACAATGTCGGCAGCCGGTGAAACCGTCCGATCAATCTTCGCGCGGTCTGCGCGAATTGCAGCATAACACGTCCGTTCGGCGATTCCGAGGTCATCGCGCGCGCTGAAGGGCTAATTGCAGACTTGGCGGCACGCATTGCCTCCCCAGTGCCCCTGCGATTATGTGACGCGGCGGAGTGGGACTGGCGCGCTTACCTGCGCGGCGCGGTAGCATCGGCGGATGATCGATAGTATTCTCGAATCGTGGGATCGGCAGGCGACGATCGTCAACAATGTCGCCGGCCTGATCACCGAAGAAACTAAGATGGCGCAGTCGCTGCCGGGAGAAATGCGGGTTTACGAGCACCTGGCGCATATGCACGGCGTGCGTCGCGGATGGATGAGCGAGATCGACGCGAAGTACCTGGACGGGTCAGCTACGCTGCACACGAAGGTCTCCGAAGAGGAGTACGCAGCCTCCGAGGACCTCGCGTTGATCCGGCAGCGCTTGCAAGAGAGCGCGGATGGCGTACGGCGGATGATGGCGGACCTGCTTCCCGCCGGCGGTCAGGCGGGTCCGTACGATCACCCGCTGTTTTATATGCAGCATATGCTCTGGCATGAGGGCTGGCACGTCGGCGCGATCTTCCACGCGCTGCGCGCGGCCGGGCATGAGCCGGGCGAGGAGTGGGAAGAGCCGAACGTGTGGGGGCTTTGGCGAGTGGAGGAGCAGCAGTAGCCGATTGGACGGTCCGGAGCGAACGCGCCGCGATTCCGGTTTCGGCGGACGACCGGGTGGATACGCTTGTGCTTTTGGGGCACGGGGCTGGTAGCCACATGGAGCATCGAACGATGCTATGGCTGTCCGAGTTGGTGCGACAAGCGGGCACAGGAGTTGTGCGCTTTGACTTCGCTTACCGCGTGTTGGGCAAGTCGATGCCCGATCGAATGCCGGTGTTGATGGAGACGTATCGCGCTGTCATCGATTCAGTGCGTGATCGGCTCGCTCCCAAGCGGCTGGTCATCGGCGGGCATTCGATGGGCGGTAGAGTCGCGTCGATGATTGCAGCTGAAGGCGACAAAGTGGACGGCCTGCTGCTTTTCGGCTATCCGCTGCATCCACCTGGGCAGTTCAATAAAATGCGCGACGCGCATTTGCCGCAGATAAACTGCCCGGTATTGCAAATTAGCGGCACGCGAGACGAGCTTTGCAGGAGAGACTTAATGGAAGGGGTGCCGGTGGGTGAGAATTATAGGGTAGTTTGGGTGGAGGGCGCGGATCACAGTTATTCGATTTCGAAGGCTTCGGGGAATACGAAGAAAGATGCGGAAGGTGCGATGAGAAACGGGATCGCTTCGTTTCTTTCATAGGACTATGCACGCTATGAACAAAGGCCAGCGCCTAGCATGGGCAGACGAATGCGTCCGGAAAGTTTGTACTGACCTATCGTTGCCCACACCCCGGGTCGTTGAACGCGAAAGCAAACTTGCCGGAATGCAGCTCAACGTTCATATTACGGACTCGGAAATCCATTCAATGACGTCTGCTACTAAGCTACCTTGGCCCGAGTTGCGTCTCTCAAACAAGGCGCTCACCGAATACGATGACGATCAGTTACGGTTTCATTTAGTTCTCGCACTCATTTCCAACAAGAATGCTAAGTCACAAGAGCGATGGATGTCATGGGCTTGTATGGTCATGGTCGTACCAATCGCCGCGGGGATATTCTTCAAGGTGACGTGGCTGGCTGTAATCTCTACCATCCTCGCAGTGGTCACCATCGCCATCGTTGCTTGGCGACAGTCGGTAAGTCAGAGGCGCACCGGTCTACTAACGGTAGTACGGTACACAAGAGAGCCGAACGCGCTTTATCGATTTCTTGAGAACCCAGAAGCTCCGCCACTTTGGGTCCCCGACTTCTTCCGAAAGAGAGATGAACGGAGTATGCGACGTGATAGTGACCATCTTCGGTCGGTACTTGAACGTGAGGGAATCAGCGAGAACTAGGGTGGAAGGCAGCTTTGGTTGTCTGATACCAAATGGGTGCGCTTTCGCCGATGACGGCGGTTCCGATCCATGGAGCGGATCATAGTTATTCGATTTCGAAGGCTTCGGGGAACACGAAGCAAAATGCGAGAACGAAATCAGGACGCCTATGCTCGGTGGAAAGTCGAAGCCGGGCACCTTGTAGGGCCCAAAGAACTTAAAGGGAATCGCAATGTTCTTGGTCTTGCCCTTGATCGTGAGGTCGCCGTTGATCACGTAGTCGGCGCCACGCTTTTCGATCTTTGTTCCCTTGAATGTGAGTTTCGGAAACTTCTCAGCGTCGAAGAAATCCGCGGAGCGCAAATGTTTGTCGCGGGCGGGGATTGCCGTGTCGATCGCTGCAATGTCGGCGCTGAATTCGACCGTGGACTTAGTCAAGTCGGCAGGGTCCACAACGAACGTGCCGTCCATCGTGTTCAGGCGCCCCATGACCTTCGCCAGCCCGAGATGCAGCACCTCGAAGTAGACGCTGGAATGGTTTTTATCCAGTTCGTACGTCGCTTTCTTAGCAATTGCGGCCGGCTGCAAACCTGCAAACCGGGGTACCACATATGCGACTCCGGGATGAAACGCAAGATAGCTGCCAATGCATGCAAGCAGCGAGGATGTGATTATTGTCGATTTGATTCTGTTCATTACTTTTTCGTATTGTGTTTAGCGGAGCCTTCGCATGTGCGAAGGCTCCGGTTTGATTCGCCTACTTTCTGTGGTAGTGAGCGACCATGAACTCAGTCCAGTTGCCGTCGTCGCCTTTGACTTCGGACCGCATGATGCGATGATTGTCGTCGACAAACTCGTGGATGTCGTGATACAGGGCAGTCCCTTCGCCATCGAACCGCGGGCCCTCCGCCGATAACGTCAGCTTGTTGCCCTCGAGCGTCCCTTCGTAGGTCCAAAGCTGCCCCATCATCGACCCCACCCATGAGCCGACATAGCCCTTTTTCGGGTCATAGCCCAGAGTCAGGAGCATCGTCGTTGGGTCGCCGTCAGGCATGGACCCTTTTCCTTCGGCGACGATCCACATCCCGCTCATCGAGCGTACGCTTTCGGAGCCGGGGCAACTTTGCGACTCGCCATCCGGCATCATCGCGTGCATTTCGGACGTCCATTCTCCGACGAATTTCTGCAGCCATTCGTGTTCTTTCTGCGGTTTCGCGAACATCGGGCTCTGTTCCATATCTTTCGTTTCCATTTCTTTTCTCCTTTATTCGTACGTGGGTCGTTGGGGCCAGCCTTCCGGCGAGTCCTCGAAGTCTTCTTGTCGCCCGTAGGGCGTGATGTCTAGCAGGCCGTACGCATCGGATAGCCCTTCGGTGCTTCGAGCGTACGCTGAGTACGTGTGGTAAATGTCGTCGCCGTCGCGGAAGAAAACGCTGTGCCCGTGTTGTTCGCCGTTTAGCGACTCAGGGCTCATTTTCTTCAGCAAGGCGTCCTTGTCTTCGAAGTTGTACTCAATCGGCGCTTTGCTCTCATCGAGCGTCGCATGGAAGTCGTAATTGAAATCGCTATTGAGTGATGAAGCCCAATTGAGTTTCCAGCCCTTCTCACGCTTTGTGGCCTCCAACTTTTCAAGCGGTGCGCGCGAAATTAGTGTGAATGTTGTGTCGCGATCGCTAAGCATCGAGATATCGCCGATCGAGTCCGCGTATCCCGTGCATCCCGGGCATCCCTTTTCCCATTCGGGATCGAACATAAAGTGGTAGACAATGAGCTGCTTTCGCCCTTCGAACAGGTCGCTAAGGCTCTTCTTCCCTTGCGAAGTGTCGAATTCGTATACTTTATCGACTTTCACCATCGGCAGCCTGCGGCGCTCCGCGTTGATGCGGTCTTTTTCTTTCGTCGATGCCTTCTCGTCCACCAGCAGTCGCTTGCGTTCGGCAAGCCATTCACTATGCGACGCGATTCTGGGCATAGGTGCGGTTTGTGTTGTCTCCATTTTTTGCTTTTCTCCTTTATTTAACTTTTTCTACGCCGTCGGCCCGGGTCGATTCCCTTCCGAATAGGTAATCGACATAGGCTCGACAGTGCTTAATGTTGGCAATGATGAATTCGGGCTCTTGCTTCGATCGCGCGATGAGCAGCGTCCCTTGAACGAAGCTTTGCAGCCACCAGGCAACCTCCTCAGAGTCGAAGTCGATCCGCGGTGAGTGGGATGCCTTGGCGTCTTTGAGCAGCTTCGCCGCGTACTCCACCCAGTCGTCGAAATGCCCCTTGCATGCTTTCCTGAAAGCCTCGTTCGGTGACGAGAGCTCTTGGGCGACGGTGCCGACCATGCAGCCTGTACCCACCGGGGAGTTCAGGTATGCGGCCTGCATCGTGTCCAGCAAGCGGTACACACGGTCGAGCGGGTCGTCCAGTTCTTCAAACTTGGCCGAAGCCAGAATTTGCCTCCAATAGCTAGACCACACGCCCATCGCGGCATGGCAGATCTCGTCCTTACTCGAAAAGTAGTGGAAGAAACTGCCCTTCGTCACACCCGCTTCCGCGCAAATCTGATCAACCGTTGTCGCGCTGTAGCCCTGCTTCAGCACGAGCCTGACGGCAGCTTCGATCAGCTTGCCCTTCTTCTCAGGGGTCCTTTCAATAGTCGTCATACCAACTGGTTGGTATTATAGCCAAACAGTCCAGGTTTGTCAAGTTCCTTTTGCGCTGAGGGTATAACTGGCTGCTGCGAAAAGCAGACAACAAAGGAGGCACACACCATGACGAAATCTGAACTCAACCCCACCCCCGCACTCGCCTCCGGTGCCGCGGCCGCCTAGGTCGACTCTTTTCAGCCTGTGCATACGCGCGCCGGACCTCATCGTCCAGCGCATGCGCGCGTGTCAGAAACAAGGCAAAAATGAAAATTGGATAGAAAACAGTATCGAATCCTCACCAGCAAGCTATCGGAATTGGATAACGCAGCACGACGCAAGCTTTACCAACGTGCCGCCAAGCAAAGAATAGACGATCGCGTATCGCCCGGCGAAAAACCGCGTTCGCTCGACGAAATCGCCTTCGCCCTCCTGGCGCAAGACGAAACCGGCGCTGATGCCACAGGCCCTGGAGCAGAAATCGGCACGGTTTCTTGGGTCGGCTTAAAAACATGTCGCGTCGGAGCGGTCGAGTGCGCACTAAACAAACAACGCGTCGCCGTCGGCGACCATGTTACGTACGATCCCAAGCTTTTCCTGCTGAGATCTGTGCTTCCAAGATCGACCCTGTTGTCACGGCCCGATCCTGACAATCACAATACCGAGCTTCTTATTGCAGCAAATATCGATCTTGTCGTCGTGGTCGTTTCCGTTAAAGCGCCTCCGTTGCACGTACGTATTATCGACCGATATTTAATTACGATCGAGCGTAGCGGCGCGCAGGCCGCGCTCTGCGTCAACAAGCTCGACTTGCTGTCGGCTGACGAGCGCGCCCTGGAATTCGAGAAATTGCTTCCCTACAGCGAATTAGGATTGTCGATTATCGGCTGCTCCACCGAAATAGGCGAAGGCGTCGACGAGATTAGAACGCTCGTTCACGGAAAAACCTGCGCGTTCGTTGGGCATAGCGGTGTCGGCAAGTCTTCCCTGCTGAACGCCATAGCGCCGGGGATAACAGAGCGCATTGGTGACGTGAGCGAGGGCTACGGCCGAGGACGACACACGACCACTTGGTCCAGTTTGCATGAGCTCGGCGACGGCACGCGCATTATCGACACTCCAGGTATTCGCAGCTTGGGCATTGGCGAACTTACGCTCAATGAGCTGCAGTGGCACTTTCCAGAGTTCGCGAACGTCAAGTGCAAGTTCTCAAACTGCAGCCACACGCACGAGCCGAATTGCGGGGTAAAGGACGCGCTTGGGAAAGAGATAGGACTCGCGCGCTATGAGACCTACAGGCGCTTGCTCGATGGCAATTAGGGGCCAACGGCTAGAGCTGTATCTCCCCCGAGCATCGTTGCACTTTGCCTCCAAAGTAGCTTCCACCGGAGAAGTACCACATCATGTCTTCAAAAACGTCCGCTGCGTTTTCCGCCGCTACGCCTTCGATGACATTCCTCCGAAGTGGGCCCAAAAACCAACGGCCCGAATCAGATTCAGCTTCAAATTCGTAGTAATATCTTAACCAAAAGCGCCCGCACCCCGGACACTGCGCGATAAAAACATCCGCGTAACGCGAGTCGCGCCCGATCGAAGTGCCGACGTCTCGTACCGGCTCGTTATAGCAAAAGCACAGCACCCCTTGCGCACCTTCGTCGTACCAGTCTGCCAGCCAGAGAAATTCATCAGCCCAGCCACTACTTATCGATAGCTCTTGCAGGGGCCCGGTCGGCAAGAACAAAACCCTTGCAATGGTCAGCATTGTCTCGCCACGCAGAGCATAGATAATCGCATCAATCTCGAGAACCGCTTCATCGGCATTCTCCCAACCCGACCAGCCAAAGTCGTTACTTTCGCGTACCACAAACTCACGCGCTCTTTCGAAAACATCGATGAGTTCGTGAAAGTTAGGCACTGCTCACCAATTGTAGGGGTCGTCGCCTCGGAACCACTGATACGAAACCAACTGGCCGACGTGGTACCACTCGTGCTGCGCCAGGCTTCGGAATACCTCGCTGGACGGGACCGCTTCCCGCCCAAGGGACTCGAACCAGCCTTTGGGCATGGGTCGAAGCGCTTCCAACTCCTCCTCGCTGAGAGAATCCAAGTAGTCCAGTGTGACCCCCCGCGTTTCTGCGAGCACCTCTTTCATTTCTGCAACGCTGTTCAATCGCTCTAGGGATTTGTTCGTTTCCTCCCAATCCAAGTGCTTGTTATCTCGAAGCAGACTAAGCAGTTGGATCTCCGTTCCTGCTATTTCTGCAAGCTGGCCGCCGATCGTGCGCATGCCTTCTCGCGGTGCGAACGCTAGGTCTTCGTCCTTCAAACGGGACATGACCTCGTCGAGGTCGGCGCGAACCAGGGACAGCCTGGCTTTGAGTCGATCATGCAAAGGAAACGTGTCAGCTTCGCCCATGAACGCATTATGCCGACAGTAAACTGCCAACATGAGCGATTCCGAAATCACAGAGCCAAGACGCCGGTTTGCGGTCACCATTGTCGGCAATGCCGAAGGCGGGGCGTTCTCCCTTTGCTCCGGCGAATGGTGCACCGGCCCCATTGCGTGGAACGCTTCGGCAGAAGAAGTCGCGGATGCGGTCCGAGCGCTCGGCATCGAACCTGTCGAATTTAGCGGCGGCCCGCTCCCAGAAAAGCAGGTCGAATTAGTATTGCCCCCTGGTGCCGATCTCACAGCGGACGAAACCAACTCCTTGGGTGGAGATAGCAGCAGCCTCTATGTGGGCGGCTGGAGCGGAACGATTCTCGTCACGGAAATAGAGTAAGCCTTTATTCGTCGACCGCCCACTCCGGAACGATTTTCTGTACCACGCCTAAATTCTGAAGAATACGCGCGACCACCGTGTCAGCTAATTCGTCCAAATTTGCCGGGCGGTTGTACCAAGCGGGAGAGGCAGGCAGAATGGTTGCACCCGCTTCGGCGGCGGACACCATGTTGCGCAGCATTACAAGGTTGTATGGCATTTCGCGAACAACCATTATTAGTTTTCTGCCCTCTTTAAGACACACGTCAGCCGCGCGCGTCGTTAAGTCGTTGCTGATGCCGTTCGCGACCCTACCGAGCGTTCCCATGCTGCACGGCACGATCACCATTCCTTCGTGTCGAAAGGACCCACTCGCCGGGGGAGTGAAATAATCACGCTCGTCCAACAATCGAAGCGGCCCGCCGAGAAGGTCGGATAAATTCTCACGGGTCGGCTTTAGTTCAGTTTCCGTCCGCATGACCTGTAGAGCCTGCTCGCTGACCGTCAGCAGGACTTCGTCGAAGTGCTCCGCAGCGCGCTGCAAGAAGCGTATCGCATAAATGGAGCCGCTTGCGCCGGTGATTGCCACTACGATCTTTATCATTGCACCTTTGCCTCGCGAATTGCGTGGTGAACCCACGCCGAGCCGTTTCGCGTCGACTTCTCCAATTCGCGCAGAATCTCATTTTGTACTTCCTGTCGACTTTCCGTAGGTAGCTTAAGGAACATCATCCGAATGGGTCCGACAAAGTCGATCAAGAATTCAAATAGCTCTTCAGCCTTCCTGTGTGAAAAGTATGTCACGTTAACCCGATCTTGCGAGAGTACTCGCAATCCCGCCTGGGTGAGCAACTCCGACACTTCTCCAGGATTGGCCAGTCGATACGCGCTCGGCTCATTTTTCTCCGGCTTTCTAATTCCTAATTCCCTGACCAAAATAGTTTCGGCGATACGTATCCACGGATTAGCGTCCTCCGTATCCCAAACGGCCATCGTGAAGGTACCTCCGAGTCGAAGGAGTTTGAACACTTCCCTAAACGCCGCAACCGGCTTAGCATCCAGCATTAACGCGAACCGCGACACGCAGGCATCGAATGACGCGATTTGAAAAGGGAGCACTTGTGGATCACCTTGAACCGACCGGTCGCCGGTCAGCATTTCGCCCGAAGGATCGACCCCAAAAACCCTCCACCCTGGGGGCAAAGCCATCGACCGAGACCCGCAACCGACATCTAGCGCCAAGCGACGGTGCTCACCCAAGCGTTCATTCATCGCGCGCGTAACGGGCTCCACCCATTGCTCGATTACGTCGCTACGATCCCGCCACGCCGTTCCAACCGAGTTCCAGAACCGTCGTTGCCGCGCTGCTGCCTCCGAGTCATTCGGGCCAAAGGTGTACATGTAAAGTTTGCGCCGCCCCTCTATCTCGAACGTCTCACGCCTCATGTGACCGCACCGAGGGCAAGCGCACCCGCACCCAAAATGCCGGCATCTTCGTACTCCACAGCCCTAACGATCCGAGTGCTCCTCGACAGGGAGGAGATGCTTTGCTGCCTGGCTGTTCTCTCCATCTCATCCGCAAAGTGCGCCCAGGCGCCCGCAACCTGTCCTCCGATTGCCACGATCTCGGGCGCGAACGTGTTGATCGTGTTTCCGATGGCCGCACCAAGGTGACGCCCGAACAGTGACCAGGCCTCTCTGGCGGACTCGCTTCCTTGTTCGGCAGCATCGAACAACGCCAGTGGGCTATCCACCTGAAGGCCGCACTCGGCGGCTGTCTCTAGCAATCCCTCCGTGCCGCAATAGGTTTCCAGACACCCGCGCGATCCACAACCGCACGGCCTTCCGTTCGTGACCACCTTCACGTGCCCCATTTCGGCCGCGCCACCCCGATGCCCGATGTAGATCGATGCGGCCGCGAGCCGGCCTTGCAGGCTCTTGGGCGCGACAATGACGCCGCTGCCGACTCCGGTACCAAGTGTGTAAAGGACAAAGCCTTCGGCCGTGCCGTTTCCACACCCAAAACGGTATTCGCCAAGGGCAGCCAAATTCGCATCGTTGCCGATGGTAATTGGCCCCCGAGACACCCCGGATAACGGACCGAAGACGTCGACGTCCTCCCAAATTCGTAACTTCCCCTCTATGACCTCGCCAAAGTTCGGCGCCCAATGCACGATGCCCCTCACCGCATCGATGTGACCGGGTATCGCTATTCCGACCGCGTCCGGCAATTTCCCAGCAGAAACCTCGGTGATGATCTCGCGCAGGGCGTTCAGGCAGGCCTCGGACCCCTGGCGGGCGTAAGAGGGCTTCTCCACTCGACTCGAGAGCTCGCCTTCGACTGACACGGCTGCCCCTCGCACATTCGTTCCCCCCAGGTCGACGCCGATAATCACCACCAGAATTGTAGCCCTGGATACAAC
>JALYSG010000048.1 GCA_030854945.1 Armatimonadota bacterium | reverse complement strand
GGTAAGCGAACTCGGGCAAGCAGCCCGAGCACCCAACAAGCTGGCAGATATGCGGAGTCGGATACGACCCGTCTTCAGCAGCCACCTCTCGAGTACTCAACTTCCGGGCGACTTGGAACTCCAGGCTCGCAACGATACGCTCCAGCGTTTTGTAGAGCGGGCTCGACTTACCATGGACCAGGTGACAAATTGTTGACTTCGCAACGCCGGAATCTTTAGCAAGGCGGGACGTTCCGCGGAAGCTGTACCGGCTGGTGTGAGCCATGATCGCTGCAATGCGGTTATGGAATCGAGGGGGCGTGGGTGTGTTCGTTTTGTTCATCATGCCAATAGCGTGCCGAGTCTATGGCGATACCCGCATTTATTGAACATTAGACCGAACATTTACCGAACTATCGTAAACGCTTTGTGAGGCGTCGCGCAACCTGATTTTCGCTAACGGGAAGGTCGCGAACAATCTGGGACACTGTTACTGACGCGTTGACAAGTTTTAGGCGATTGGCCCGAACAAAAGCCCGCGCGTATCCTTTGCAGCGAAAGTCGAAGGAGTGGATGTTTCCGACTGAACCACGGTAAATCAAGGCTCGAAATACGGTGTTACAACTCCGATTGGATAGTTTCTTCGCTCGATTAACCATCAGCAAACAGAGGGCAGCTGGTACGAATAATGAAGCCGCCAAGAGGGAGACCCCCAGCCACCAACCTTCAGAAAGAACGGCAAACAGAAACGAACAAAAACCGAACAATGCTGCAATGGACAATCCTCCGAGAAGAATTCGGTCAACGATAACGACGTGTCGCCTGCACTCTTTGCAATAGGGCACGTCCCATGCCCAGCCACGGGTTCGAGAGTTCCGATTCCATTCTGTGCCGCTGATGGTCAACGTCACCTCCGGAAAGCCACCACAACACGCACACTCGCGTGGAAAGACGAATTGTTTGCCGGCAACTTCGACACGCATTGATCGAACGTGCGCCTCTTTCCGTCGCGATCAAAAAAATGTGCTGGCGATCGAACCTTCTAAGAAAATGCCCCTCGTTAGTGAGGGGCGAGGTCTAGTACTCTGGATTTCCAAACAAACAGCCGAGAAAGCCTTGGTTCACCACCTTCTGGATAAGGCGATCAACAGTCGGATTGAAAAGAGAGAACGTTGGCAAACGATTGGGTGCCCGCCGCGAGACCACCAAGTCAGTCTGCGGATCGAACTGGTGTCGCCACAGGCGAGCAGCTCGAAATGGTTCGTTCTTCAGGTCCGAACCCAAGTGGACATGGAAACCGCCCGAGAAGACCAAGATGCGAGGTGCGCCCCAACGCAGGGGGACTACAGCGGCTCTTTGGTGAGCGGTGTTATGAACGCCGGCAACTAGCACCCGGCTGTCAAGGACCAGACGCATTGCCTCTTTGCTAATCCTGTCCAGTTGATCCGGAGTGTGGACTGGATGCCCAAACGAACGGTCAACACAGGCAAGGTTAGCCCTTAACAAACGGACATTGCCGTAAAGCCATAGACCTGCCGGTTCGTAGAACCCTGGCTCTTGATCGAACGGGGCGGATCGTGGCGGTGCTGTGGTAAGGGACGATTCTGTGGCCAATCGGCCATGGGGTTTCGAAGCTCCCGCTCCGCCGACGTTTCGAGACATGTCTGATACCTCCTGGGTGCGACTTGCTTTGGCAGTCGCTCTTCAGGCGTATCAAGTCAAGCTAGGGAGGCGCAAAAACGAGAGCTTTCGGCGAACGCTAGGTAGCATCTTTGAGCAGGTGAAGAATTGGATATCCGTTACTTAGCCATGTCGCCAGAAGGAGTCCTATGCCCATGTAGCTCGGAGGAAGCGGAACTTCTGATGTCGGACGAGGACTCTCGGGTCATCGCCAAAACTGAGGTCGATGACAAACTCATAAGCACGACGTTCCTGCCGATTTGCATGACCTTCGAAGACGGTTCGCCCCAAGCCTTTGAGACCGTTGTTGTTCGCGGGCAGAAGTCACGAACGATGAAACGATATGCTGACTTGGCGGAGGCATTGCATGGGCACGATCTCGTCGTCGCCTGCGAACAGCCGTGAATGATTCGCAACTGTCCGCAGATGCCAAGGCGCAAATCGCGTCAGTATCTCCTAGGACGCTAGATCCGAGCCAAGAGAAGAAGGTTGGTAAAATACAGACGCTCTTCTACGTGCGGTCATCGGGGGGTGACTGTTTACATTCCCTGGTCAACTGGCATAATCGTGGGGAAATAAATGGCGGTTGCAAACCCTCAACTAAACTAGATAACGAACTTGATCTGGGTCGTCGCTGACGACGTTTTGCGGGACGTTTACGTCCGTGGCAAGTACCGCGACGTCATCCTGCCGATGGTTGTCATTCGAAGGCTTGACGCAGTACTTGAACCCACCAAGAAAGCCGTGCTCGAGCAAAAAGAGTTCAGCCGGGAGCCTGATGTGGATGCTAACTTGATTAGTGAATTGAATGAAGGACTACGATATCATCATCATCGGAGCGGGGGCGGCTGGCCTCATCGGGGCAAGATTCGCCGCTCAGATCGGCGCGAGAGTCGCTCTCGTAGAACGCGCCCGGATTGGTGGTGACTGTACCTGGACGGGATGCGTGCCGAGCAAGGCACTCATTCGGGCCGCGAGGAGCGCGCATGAGGCTCGAACTGGCTCTCGGTTTGGAGTCAAGAGTTCTGAGGTCAGCATCGACTGGGGTGAACTGCAAACATTCGTTCACGCAAAAATTGACGAAATCTACGCTCACACCACACCTGAACAGTTGACCAAAGAGGGCATCGACGTCTTCATCGGTGAGTGCTCGTTTGCCTCCCCGACAAAGCTAAGTGTTGCTGGTCACGGAACGCTGACAACGAAGAAATTCCTGATTTGCGTTGGTGCGGAACCAACCGTCCCCGGTATACCGGGCCTAGAATCTGCTCCTTACCTCACCTACTTGAACCTGTTCGAACTCAAAGAACAGCCTCAGAGCTTGATCATCATCGGAGCCGGACCCCTTGGTGTCGAGATGGCTCAGGCTTTCCAGCGCCTAGGCACCCAGGTCACGCTGATTGACTCTGGCCTATTCTCTCGCGAGGAGCCAGAAGTGGCGGTGTTGATGGAGCGGCGGCTTCGAGAAGAGGGAGTCAACTTTGCCTCCGGCAAGGTTTCACTAGTGGTGGGAATCCCGACCGGTGTTCGAGTAGAGATTGATGGCCGCTTTTTCGAAGGGGAAAGGCTCCTTGTCTCAACGGGCAGGCATCCCCGCCTTGAAGGCCTCGAACTCGAAAAGGCGGGCGTCGCTTTCACGGCCAAGGGAATCGAGGTCGATGATTCGCTCAGAACATCGTCGCCCAGCATCTACGCTTGTGGCGACTGCATCGGCAGTTACCAGTTCAGTCATTACGCGGGCTGGCAAGCGTTCCAAGTGGTCCGTTCGGCTCTTTTACCGGGCAAGGGCAGCGGAGAGACCGACCTTGTGCCCTGGTGCACATTCACGGACCCTGAGGTCGCCCGTGTTGGCCCACTTGAACTTGAGGCTCAAACAATACACGGCTCGAAACTGCAAGTGAAGACAATCCCTATGACGGGCGTGGATAGAGCCGTCTGTGAGGATGACGAAGGTTTCATAAAGCTCCTCCATGTGGGAACCAGGATCGTTGGCGCGACCGTTGTGGCCGAACGGGCAGGCGAACTCATCAACGAAATCGCCTTGGCGATAAAGAACAATGTCGGGCTCGACAAACTCGCGGGAACGATCCACGCCTATCCTACTTACAGTACCGGGCTTCAACTGATGGCAAGTCAGATTGCCACTGAGACCTTTTTCGACGGAACGCTAGGAAGGATCGCCTTAAAGCTCTCCGGCCTTGTGAAGAGAGGCGATCAATAAATGCAAGAAACATCAACCCCCATCAAAAAACAGGACGCTGACTACGTGTTCTATGAACTCACACGTACGCTTTGCCCCGAGTGCCGCAAGGTGATCGACGGCCATGTCCTCATCCGAGACAATAAGGTCTACATTCGAAGGCGATGCCCTGAGCACGGTGTTTTCGAAGGTTTGGTGTACGGGGATGCCAAGGCGTATGTAGCAAACAGTAAGTACAACAAGCCGGGCACCATCCCACTCAAGTTCTCTACCGAGATTGTGCACGGCTGCCCCCACGATTGCGGCCTTTGCCCGGATCACCAGCAACACGCCTGCCTTGGGATCATCGAGGTCAACAGCGCCTGCAACATGAACTGCCCGCTTTGTTTTGCTAACGCCGCTCACGGCTTCAGCCTCACATTGGAGGAGGTCGAGGGCATTCTTGACCACTTGGTCGAAACCGAAGGAAATCCTGAGGTCGTGCAGTTTAGCGGTGGTGAGCCGAGCATTCACCCCCAGATTCTCGATATGCTCCGGGCCGCCAAGTCCCGCAACATCCGCACGGTGATGCTCAACACGAACGGCAAGCGGATCGCGAACGACGACGCTTTCCTTGCCGAACTCGCGGAAATCAAACCGGCAATCTATTTTCAGTTCGATGGCTTCGACCGCCGAACATACGAGATCATTCGCGGTGAGCCCGAAATTCTTGAGGAGAAACTGAGAGCACTCGACCGGCTTGCGTCTATTGATCTCAACGTAGTCCTCGTGCCCGCCATCGAGCGAGGCGTGAACGAACATGAGGTCGGGAAGATCGTGATGTTCGCTGCGAAGCATCCGGCGGTGCGGGGTGTTAATTTCCAACCTGCATTCCACTCGGGACGATTTGACGAACACGACCCCATGCAGCGGGTTACAATCCCCGACATTCTCAGATGGATGGAAGAGCAGACCGAAGGAACATTTCGAGTGACCGACTTTGTCCCCGTGCCCTGTTGCTTCCCCACGTGCAACTCGGTCACCTATGCGTGGGTCGATGACGAGCAAATCATGCCGATTCCCCGCCTGCTCGACGTTGACGATTACCTCGACTATATTTCGAACCGAGTCCTTCCCGATATCGGTGGTGAAATCAGGACGGCGCTCGAAGGCCTGTGGTCTTCCAGCGTTGCTCCAGGTTCTGAGAAGGCTGCCCGAGAATTTCAAATTTCGTGCGCAGCTTGCGATCTCCCCAAGGATCTCGACCTCAAAGCAATCGAAAAGAACGTGATGATGATCATGCTCCAGGACTTTCTAGACCCGTATACATTTAGCCAAAAAGCCTTGATGAAGTGCTGCAAGGAGATCCTGCTACCTGACGGCAAGCAAATCCCGTTCTGCGCCTACAACAATGTCGGCTACCGTGAGCAGGCATTCGAACAGCTGCGAGCAAGAACAAAGGAACGAGCCAAAGCTAGACACGAGGGCCGAGAATTTGTTCCCGGTCCACTGGAGTTCAAGTTCGAAAAATGAGCGACCCTCGTGAAATGAATCCGGCAGAGGTGAAGTCGTGCTGCGCGAACGTCTACGAGCATCCACTCGTTCAACAACTGATCGGTGACTCCTTCCATCCGGGCGGGACAAAGCTCACGGAGCGGCTCGGCACGATGCTTGGATTGTCCTCGGAGTCCCTTGTGCTCGATGTTGCCTCGGGGTGCGGAACCAGTGCGATCCACCTTGCTAAGACATTTGGATGCCGAGTCACAGGCGTTGATTTGAGCTCAAGGAATGTTGCTGTGGCGTCCACAGAAGCGAAGGAACTCGGGGTGAGCGAACTGACTCTGTTTGTCCAGGGGGACGCCGAGAAGTTACCTTTCGAGCCTGCCCAGTTTGACGCTGTGATATGCGAATGCGCACTGTGTACTTTTCCGGACAAGCCGCTAGCACTTTCAGAATTTTATCGTGTTCTGCGGACTCCAGGCCTAGTCGGAATTGCGGACTTGACTCGGACTGGAGCATTGACTACGGAGCTCGATGGTCTTCTTTCTTGGGTTGCCTGTATTGCCGACGCACTTCCTGCTGTGGAGTATCTCCAACTCCTATCTGAGGCGGGGTTCTGGGTGGAATCTGGCTACACAGCTGCCGATGAGAGTCTTGCGGACATGGCCAGCACGGTCCAGAAAAACCTGGTCGGCGCAAAGATACTCAAGGGGCTAGGCAAACTCGAGCTTCCTCCCTCTGTAAATCTGGACGAGGCTGTTCGGGTCGCCAAAGCCGCTCGTGAAGCGATTGACGCCAGGCAACTTGGATATGGAATCTTCATCGGAACCAAAGCAGCGTTGGCCTAGCTGGCTGATTCAGCTCGCAGTTATCCGGATCGGAGGAGCGATCTCAGGGCTCGGCGTTTCATATTGGGCGGAAGAACATCTTGCGAGCGGTGCCGGTGCGCGGTTCATCGGCAATTCGTCCGCCGTTGCCAATAGTCTTGAAGCAATCACTGCGTTACTTGTCGGTTTGTTCCTCGTCCGTGCTGTCAGGTTCGCCTCGATCTTCATCGCCGTTGGCTGTAGCCTGGCCGCTGTGGTCGCGTCGATTTATCCCGGTGAAGGCTCGTTGTGGCTTATCCGCGCCGCTGACGGCGTTCTCGCTGGACTGGCCACAACGTCGGCTCTCTCGCAAGTCCTCTCCAGAGCTAATAGCGAGCCCAAAGGAGCACGGTTGCTTGTCGCTTTCGAATCGATGGTTATCGTTTCATTCGCACTTGGCTCCGTCGCTGCCTCACTTTTGTGGCGTCCGTTCGCGTCTAAAATCTTCCTTGTCACTGCTGTGCTTTACCTTGTTAGCATCTTTGCAACGCACACAAAACCCTCAACGCGCGCTCATACCGTAAGGCCCGTTCTCCCCCGTAATCCGTTGTTCCTGGGCGTACTCGCGATGTCAGCGAGCGCTTCGATGTGGGTGTCCCAAGTGACTTTCGTGCTTACTGGACAGAAGGTCCCTGGGCAGTTATTTCCTGGGCTACTTGATAAACCTGGCGTCTCAATTGTGGTGGTGACGTACCTAATTGCGACTGGAATTGGGCTTTCGCTCTGGGGTCTAGTCCTACCCAAAGTGAATGTCCAGAGAGGTTCGCTGGTGGCTGCTGTGGCTGCAATCATCGCGCCGGTATTGCTTCTATTCTCGAATATGTCTCCCGTCGCAGACTCCGTACGCCGCGTCTGCTTTGGGCTTTACTTGATCGCCTTGCTGATCCAGACCGGCCTCATCCCTACGTTCATGGCCATCTCCAACCGGACGTCAAACGCCGAGACCGCTGTTCAACTCGCCAGTGCCTTAGTGGTTTCAACCGCATTCGGATCGATCATCGGACCTTTGCTCGGGGGAATCATCGTGGCAAACTTCTCGTTCGCCGGGCTTTGCATCGGTAGCTGCATCCTCGCAGTCTTAGCCTTAGCTGCTTTGAATTCGGGAATGAGAGATCGGCACAATCGGGTCGTCGCACGGTCGAGTTGACCAGGCAGTGCGTGAGATTTGGCGACAATGGCTAGCGGTGACAAGCTAAACTCCCATCCGCTCCGTTGCGGCCCTAACCTCGGGACACTGATCTTCGGTGCCCCTTTTTTGCTGACGAAGTTTGGCGCACATGCTCTTATGTCCACAAAAACTCAGATATCCATTGGGGAGCACATTGATTCAGTGTGGAGTGTTTAACCATAGGCCACCGAAGCGTGGTTAAAGGATTAGCACTTGATCATGGCGCTGAAGAGGAGAGTCCTTCGACCAGAACCATGCCACCCGGGCCTGGGTCACTTATGGCCTGGCCACCTGGCCGGTGGCCAAAGACGAGTCAAATTCACTTGTTGCGGTGCGGCGACCTAAGAAAGTCATACAAATCGCCCGTCCGGGCACCAACGCCTCGCAAGTCGGAGTTCTATAAGTAGAGTCACTGAAAACTGGAAGCCAGTAGTGACGGAGATATGAAACTGCGCAAAAACGGCGCAGTCTAGGAGAAACCAATGCCAACTATTCAAGAACTTCAGAGTTGTATCGACTCTTGTACGACGTGCGCGACCGAATGCCGGAGTTGCGCCACCCAAGCCCGAACCAAGGGCGGAATGGACGACTTCGCCCGCGGCTGCGACGTTTGTGCGGACAGCTGCGAAAGCGCGTGCAACGCCATGAAGAGCGGCTCGACGGCTGATCTCGCTGCTTGCGCCCAGGCGTGCAACATGTGCGCCGCCGAGTGCGAGAAGTACGACGATGCGGCCACCAAGAAGTGCGCCGACGCTTGCAACGCCTGCGCTACCGAATTGCAAAAGGTGGCCTAACCCAAGTTCTGAGCAGTCCACAAGACGTGGGCTGCTCAGCCACGGGCTTGGGCTCATCACGGATTGCCAAGTGAACACCAAGCAAGCAGTGCACCCAGGTCAAGGAAATCAAACAATGAAAACATTCACAATGTCGCTGGCCTTCGCACTGGGCGCCCTATCGCTCGCTCAGCAGATGGACCAAGAAGGCCTGATTACGAAAGCAGCTTTACGGCGCCTGGACTCAGCCACCGTTAGCTCCGTATTGGAGGGTTGGAAATCGAAGCCCAAGGCTGTTGCCAAAAAGATGATCGCCAAATACGGGCAGCCGAATGAGGCAACTACAACCCGACTCGTGTGGTTTAATTCCGGCCCGTGGAAGTTCAGCATATTGACAAATGAGGCGATTCCTCACAAATTTCCGATGATGCATCACGACATGCTGCGCCAAGGGATCGACTACAAAGTGCCGAGTCATAAATTCAATGATGTTTTGAACTATGACGGAAGCATCGTTATCGACCGTACGCCCGGTGAGATTAGTGCCCGCTGCGACAAGGAAGAAATGAATTTCTTGGCTGTGAATCTTGCAAACGACGTTGCGACAGGCAAACGTTCGGTGAATCAGGCGAGGGACTTCTACGCCAAAACTGCGATGGCCTTCATGAAGATGAAGATGAATGCCCAGCAACGGTCTTATACAAGCGGCTTCACATTCAAAGTCTCGAAGAACGGCACAGCATTTCCGGACAAACCGGCAATGAAAATGGGCGGCTAGGCGATGAACCAAGTCAACACCACGGAAGCCGTACTTAACGGCACCCAAATCAAGGAAACCAAATAATGAAAACAGTCACGAACAAATTCACAATGTCGCTGGCCTTCGCGCTGTGCGCCGTGGCGGCAATGTTGCCGACGATGGCATTTACCCAGGGGAATAGCGGCACGCCTACGCCGCAGGGCTTCATCAAATATCTGGTCTACATGGCCGAGATGCGCCTGAACGGCGAGCCTCTCCTCCTCAAGGGGCCCGCCGACGTCGACGTCTTCCAACGGGCAATCATGGGCCGTTCCCCCGCTCAAATCGCTCAGAACAAGGCGGCCGCCGAGGCCTTTTTCCTCCAGCGCTACGGCCTCGACTTCACCCAGACCGCGCCTAACGCGATGGGCGTGGAGAGCATCTCGGGCGCCATGCTTTCCGGCTTTAGACTGAACCCCAAAGCCAACTACCGCGCCTACACGATCTCAGAGGAGCGGGTGCCGGGCCAGGGCTGGGAAGTCCGCGACGGCGGCTGGTCCGTGGTGCTGGAAGGCGACCAACTCGTCTTCGGCGAGTACGGCGGGGCAAGCGGCAAACTGGTCAAGGACGGGGCGATGATCGTCTTTGGTGACTATAACATCGCCGCCGACCGGCCCGGAAGGCACAACGACAGGCCGATCATCATCCAATACTTCTCGGGCAGCCCGATCATTGCGGACATGGACGGGGTGACCTCGTTCGTCTGCGACGTAGCGCACCCGCAGTGGGGCGCTGGCAAGGCGAGAGGACTCGTGGAAGGCCGCACCATCCGCAACGTCGTCACCTTCCCACCTGCGCGCCCGTAGGGACTCGTATGCAGGGGCAGGGCGACCTGCCCCACAATCTCCCATGGCCGAACAGTTCGATCTCGTCTTCGAGACTGGTTGCAGCTGGACTCCCAGAGTACCAACGCCTGCGCTACCGAATTGCAAAAGGCGGCCTAACCCAAGTTCAGAGCAGCCTACAAGACGTGGGCTGCTCAGCCACGGGCTTGGGCTCATCGCGGATGAACCAAGTGAACACCACGGAAGCGTACTTAACGGCCCCCAAATCAAGGAAATCAAATAATGAAACATTCACGAAAACATTCACAATGTCGCTGGCCTAAGGAGGCAGCTTTGGGATTGAGATATCCAAGTCGAAATCCAAGTTGTGGTCATCACCACACTGATTCCAGCGTCGTTCAGCTTCGGGGTTGAATTTGGCTGATCCGCACGATGGATGGTCAGAGTGGCATGAGTGGTCTCCCGGTAGGGCCAAGCGTGACGAATCAAGGGGATGGATCATATTTCGGCATGCCATTCCAGGCAAGCAGTCTTGCGAGGCTATACGGTCACCTCAATGATGCAGTGTGCGGGATTTTGGTCGGCGGAGTGAACGCGAGCACGGAGAATACGTTTTGCCATTCAGTTGCTTGACGTCCGAGGCGGCCACGCGGCCAATATTGGTCCCGATTGGCGTGTACGCTTCCAGCAATCCCCCGTCAGCCCGTAATGAAACAGGGTCGCCCTTTTGAACCATCCAGGACAGCACCTTCAATGCCAGAACCGAAGTCGGCGAGTTCAGCGTAGACATCGAGTTCGTCGACGTGCTTTTCCAAAAGCGTCGTCAAGTCGTCGGTTGTGATCGGAATGTGTTCGTCAGGGCGCCGCGACCGGACGTGAGCCATGATCGCATGCTGAGCGCTCGCATCCATTCGGCTCGGAGGCTGGAAGTCGGGCTTGCCGAGCAGTTCGGTGAGGGTTAGGACCTTATTCGCCATTCTCTTTCTCTAGGTTTCGTCGGAAGGCCGCGATCGCGTTGCGTACATTCTCATTCTCCGGGTTCAGACCACGGAGATCAGGCGAGACTTCTCCCGCACTGTAGTATAGGGCGTCCTTGTCGATCCCCAGAACCTCGGCGAACTCATCAATGAGTTGATCGCTAGGAGCACCGCGCCGGTCATGTTCCAAGTCGTTCAGATACTGAGGCGAAATTGCCGAGCGATCCTCCTTCCTGACTTTCGCTGCCAATTCCTTTTGGCTTAGACCCATTGCCTTCCGTCGTTCCGAAATCAATGCTCCAAATGTCGCCATGTAGTTCACGTACTAAGGATTCTCAAATCCGCAGATATGTGTATAATACTCCCTGATCGAGGGTTTTGGCTGCTCGTTTCGTATTTTGTGCCGAAATACGTAGAATCGACTTCAAAAGCCATCTAACTAGAAGAACAAACCATGCTCACCGGCGACCTACGCAATCAAATCGACAAACTCTGGGATTCATTCTGGTCTGGAGGCATCTCCAACCCGCTAGAAGTCATGGAGCAGATCACGTATCTGCTCTTTTTGAGGCGGCTCGATGAGCTTCAGCAGCTTGAGGAAAACAAGGCGAACCGGCTCGCAGCGGCGATCGAGCGGCGATTCTATCCTGAAGGCAAAGATCAGAGGGGCCGGAACTACGAAGACCTCAGGTGGAGCAGGTTCAAGCACTTCGCGCCGACCGAGATGTACGAGGTTGTCGGCGAGCATGTCTTTCCGTTCCTCAGGACGCTCGGAGCAGACGGAAGCGCCTTCGCCCATCACATGAAGGACGCGAGGTTCACCATCCCGACCGCCGCGCTTCTCGCCAAGGTCGTGGACCTGGTTGACAAGGTTCCGATGGAGGATCGAGACACCAAGGGCGACCTCTACGAATACATGCTCGGCAAGATCGCCAGCGCCGGGCAGAACGGCCAGTTCCGAACTCCCCGCCACATCATCCGACTCATGGTCGAGATGACGCAACCCAAGCCAGACGACCTGATTTGCGATCCAGCCAGCGGCACGTGCGGATTCTTGATTGCCGCAGGTGAATACATCCGCGAGAAGCATCCCGAGGCTTTGCGGGATCCGAAGCTACGTGACCACTTCCACAACAAGATGTTCCACGGCTTCGACTTCGACAACACCATGCTTCGCATCGGCAGCATGAACATGATGTTGCACGGCGTCGAAAACCCCAGCGTCATCTACAAGGATTCCTTGGCCGACGAGCATAGTTCCGACGCGAACAAGTACACCCTCGTCCTTGCCAACCCACCGTTTGCAGGTTCTCTCGACTACGAGAACACCGCCAAAGACCTACTTCAGATCGTCAAGACCAAGAAGACCGAGTTGCTCTTCCTTGCTCTCTTTATCCGCCTTATGAAGCCGGGCGGGCGAGCAGCGGTCATCGTTCCAGATGGTGTCCTGTTTGGTTCGAGC
>JALYSG010000020.1 GCA_030854945.1 Armatimonadota bacterium | reverse complement strand
TGATCGAGTATCTGTTGAAGCGGGCGACAAACCCACGAGGACCCATGCGGCCGAAAATTGAGGCGCCCCCGTACCCGATCTGGGTCGTAAAGTCCGACTCAGCCTCATCTTCCGGCTTGCCGTAGCGATGCACCGTGACAAACTGGGGAGGAAGCATTCCCGAAACGTTGACGAGAGCGGACAAGTCTGTGTCTTTTGCAATGTTAATAACCATCAACCGTATGCGCCCACTAGCGGAACGAATGGCATACGTCTTGAGCAACATATTCTCGGTTTCACATTCGATGATCTGGTCGCCGGGATCTGCGAACTGGTTGACCATGCGCAGTGCGTAGTAAGCCGGGTACGGAGCATTCATCGGAACCGGCGAGCCAACCGGCCAAGCGCTTCCCAGAATGCCCCCGTCGCTGTGCTCTCTCCAGCCGTACAACGTCTCGTGATAATTGCCCGTTTCGCGATATTCGTCATGCAGCTTCCACCAAACATGCGACTTAACATCACGGTAATTCATCGCACCCCACTGATGCGCGACGTAAAGGGCGCTCGTGAGGCTTACGCTCATCTTTCCTGGTACGCCCCAAACCGAGTTCGATTCAGTTAAGTGAAGGTCGATCCCTTCCGCAGCCGCGCCGAGATAGTCCGAAAGCATCAGCCGCATGCCTTCCGTCCAAAAGTCGAGCCGATCTATCATTTGGAAGGCTATCGAGTCGCTGTCACGGCCCGGCGCCATCGTATATAAATGGAAGTCAAAGTAATCCGGCAGTACGCCACGCTCTCTCATTGTGGTTAGAAGCACGGCCGACCAGCCATTTGCCTGTTCTCCCGTCCGCGGATTCGTCACCGTAATTCGCTGGGGGAAACTATGTTGGTTGTAAGTAGCAACAACGCCGATCTTGATGGTCGGATCGACAGCCTTCATTAGCTGAATCGCCTCAACACAGAAGATAGCGTAGGTTTCGGCGTCGTGATGGAACGGCGCTGGGCGAATATCATATTCGCCAGGGTGATAACACTCGTTGCCAATCGACCAATACTTGATGTTCGCCCCGCGCTCTATGTTCGCATAGTCAACCCAGTCGGCCGAATCTTGCGGCGTCGCTGAGCCGTAGTTTGTGGTAATCATCATGTCCGAGCCGATAAGGCCCGCAGTGCGAATGTAGTCGGCCGTGTTCACACGATACAGAGACCCGTCAAAAGTGCTCAGGCTCGTGCGCCAGTCATATCGATCAGCATTAATCCCACCGGGGAAATTCATGAATGTTACGCCGGCATCTCGCATCAACGCCCAGGTTCCCGGTAAATCTTCAAATGCGCGATCACGCGCATTTATTCCCACGCCGAAACTCTTCGTACTCAATGTGGATTTAATAACCGTTGGATCGATGACAATCGTTGTCAACGGCAGTGGCGGGCGCGTGAGCAGTTTAACGTCATCCATCCAGAAAGTTACGCCGTTGGGCGACCTAAAATATGTGTAATGCAGTATTTCGCCAGGGTTAACGAAAAACGTCTGCAGCGGCAGTTCAACGTAGGACCAGCTGCCTACAATAATTGTCGAAAAGTCGCCAAGGCGGATTTCCGCCCGCGGCGCCTGGCCGCGTATCCGCGCCGAAAATCGGATGTCTTTCACGTCTTCGGAGTCGGAATAAATCCAAAAGTCCAGCGAAAGTACATCCTGCGTGTACTCGCCGTACCATGTGTGATACATGGTAGCTTTTTGGCCGGCATTTAGCCCGTGCCGAACCGAGTGCTCGTACGAGTGCACCTGCTCAGTATTGAGTTTATCCAGTGAACCATTGGACGTGAAGTCCCAGAGCCCGACAGGATAATCTACATAGACCTCCATGTCGGCCATATCAATAGCCGTGCACACTCCGCAGAGAAGCGTGCCTGTCAGTAGCATAGCCACTTTTTGCAATGCCGTTGCCTCCATATAAATTTCCGGGAATGAAACGAGCGGTGTGCGGTCTCCGCCTTCGGCTTCATCCGGCCGGTGTCCCACTGCAGATACGGAAGGACCTATGGCGACGCGATTGCGCGGCTTCAAGTCGATCAGCTATCCGCAGTTATAGCTTTCGTGAGTTTGATCTCCGCGCAGAGCGGAGCTCCCTACCCTTGTCACGTTTAAGTATACAGGGATTTCGTCCACATGGGTGAACTACAGGTCGAAATTTCGGCGAAAAGTTAATTTTGGTGTTGGCAGCAATGCTTCTCCCCTCGGAACGGGAGCCTTGCTCTCCCTCGTTAGGTGCCCGAGCCGCTCTTCCGCAGATCGGACATATTCAATCAATTGAGCCTCTAAATCCTGCCTCATATCTTCCATTTGATCGAGGAGGCGAAGGATCACTTCGACACCGGCAAGGTTAACTCCGAGCTCTTGCGTGAGGCGTTGAATCTGCTTGACGCGACGAACGTCCGCCTCGCTGAACATGCGGTTTTTCTCATTTAATCTGGCTGGTGTCACCAAGCCCTGACGCTCGTACGCGCGCAACGTTTGCGGGTGGACGCTGCATAGGCGGGCCGCCACGCTGATCGCGTACACGGGTTCCCGGTCGGTCATGTCCTCAACTTCCTTATGTCCTCCAGAAGGCGTTTCTCATCCTGCGTTGCCACCTTGGGTACCGTGATTTTCAGCTTCACAAGCAGGTTGCCGTGGCCGCCGTTCATCTTGGAAATCCCTTGGCCCGACAGGCGAAACACCTGACCTGACTGGCTCCCGGCTGGGACTTTCATCTCCACGGAGCCCCGCAGCGTCTCGACCTTCGTTGTTCCGCCAAGCGCCGCGAGCGTGTAATCGACGTCCGCCTCGGTCTCCAGGTCGTCTCCGATCCGCTTAAAACTTGGATGCTTTGCCTCGTGGATGAGAACGTACAGGTCTCCTTTCCTGCCGCCGGCGCCCGATGCGCCTTGCCCGGCTACACGAAGTCGCGAGCCATCCCGGATCCCAGCCGGAATCTTGACGTCGACCCGCTTCGTGTTCGGCATCGTTGCCTGTCCTTTGCACGTTGGGCACGCGCCCGAGGCAACCTTGCCGATACCGCCGCACACGGGGCACGTCTGGCTGATCCCGAAAACGCCTTTCGCCTGCCCCGAACCTCTGCATTTGGGGCAAGTCGAATCTGACTTCGATTGAACGACGCCCATGCCTCCGCAGGTACTGCACGCATCGTCCACACGATAAGTAAACGTCCGTTGCGAGCCCGTATCGATTTCCTCTAGTGAAAGTGTCACTGTCTGCTCGACGTCATGCGCCACGGCATGGTGAGCGACACCTCGACCCCCACCTCCAAATACTGTTTCAAAAATCGTCTCAAATCCAGGAGGCATGTTCCCGTCGCCGAAATCTACACGAAATCCCCCGGGACTTTGATAAGAGAACGGCCCTTGGTCGCCCATTTTCTCCGCAGCTTCCCAACTAGATCCGTACTGGTCGTAAAGCTTTCGTCTCTTCTCGTCGCTTAAGACTTCGTAGGCTTCGGAAACCTGTTTGAACTTATCCTCGGCTTCCTTATTGTTAGGATTGACATCAGGATGGTATTTCCGCGCAAGTTTGCGATATGCGGACTTGATAGCCTTTTCGTCGGCCTTTTTATCGACGCCGAGAATCGCATAGTAATCCATCGGAAATTGTTATGTGAATGGTGATCGGGGTGACCCGTGTGGGTCACCCCGAAGCCGCGATTACTCTTCCTTGCTTTCGTTGAACTCTGCGTCGATGACTTCCTCGCCGCCGGTCGCTGCACCAACGGTTTCCTCCGTCGGTTCTTGAGGTGCTTCCGATGCCTTCGCAGAGCTTTCGTACAATTTCTGCGAAATGGTGTGCAACTCTTGCTCAAGGTCAGCTGTCTTGGAGCGGATGTCGTCGATGTCGTCCGTGGTCATTGCCGATCGCAAGGCAATCAGCTTGTCCTGCACGAGTTGTTTGTCAGCCTCCTCGATCTTGTCACCGAGGTCGGTGAGGTTACTCTCTGCCTGATATGCAAGGCTGTCGGCGCGATTCTTGACCTCTTGCGATTCCTTCGCCTTTGCGTCATCGTCGGCATATTTTTGCGATTCTTCGACCATTTTCTCGATCTCCTCGCGGCCAAGATTGCCGGAACCAGTAATCGTAATCTGCTGCTCTTTTCCAGAAGCTTTATCCTGGGCCTTGACATTCAAAATACCGTTGGCATCGATATCGAATGTCACTTCGACCTGAGGCTCGCCGCGCCGAGCAGCCGGAATTCCCATGAGGTGGAATCGCCCGAGCGATTTGTTGTCGCCGGCGCGAGACCGCTCGCCTTGAAGCACGTGAATTTCTACTTCGCTCTGGTTGTCCTGCGCGGTCGTGTAAATACGGCTTTTCTTCGTCGGGATCGTTGTGTTCCTTTCAATAAGAAAGTCCGCAATTCCGCCAAGCGTTTCCACGCCGAGGCTCAGGGGCGTAACGTCGAGCAGCACGAGGCCCTTGACTTCGCCGCCCAGAACGCCGGCTTGAATCGCTGCGCCGATTGCCACGACCTCATCGGGATTGACGCCGCGATGCGGCTCCTTTCCTACAAGCTTCTTAACCAATTCCTGAACCATCGGCATGCGTGTGGAGCCGCCGACAAGAACGACCTCGTCGATCTCTTTGGCATCTACCTTCGCATCCTTCAATGCCTTTTCAAACGGCCCACGAAGACGTTCGGCCAAATCTTTGGTCAGCTCTTCGAATTTCGCGCGAGTCAGCGTGACGTCTAGGTGAACCGGCTGATTGTCTACTGCCGTGATGTACGGCAAGCTGATCTGCGTCGTGACTTGGCTCGATAGTTCGACCTTCGCTTTCTCCGCGGCTTCGCGTAAACGCTGCAGCCCGGATTTGTCCTTCTTCAAGTCGATCGCGTTGGACTTCATGAACTCTTCGGCGAGCCATTCCACAACGCGATGATCCCAGTCGTCGCCGCCAAGATGTGTGTCGCCATCGGTCGAGCGGACTTCGAAGACGCCCTCGCCGACATCGAGAATAGAAACGTCGAATGTTCCTCCACCGAGGTCGAAGACGAGGATCGTCTCGTTGTCCTTCTTATCGAGGCCGTAAGCCAGCGATGCGGCCGTCGGCTCGTTGATAATTCGCAGCACCTCAAGCCCGGCAATCTCGCCGGCGTTCTTGGTCGCGGTGCGCTGTGCGTCGTCGAAGTACGCGGGAACGGTGATAACGGCTTTCGTCACCGATTCGCCCAGGTAAGCCTCGGCATCCGCCTTCAACTTCTGCAAGATCATCGCCGAGAGCTCTTCCGGCGTGAACTCCTTGTCCACGGCGGGCAAATGCACCGCGGCGTTGCCCTTCTTATCGCGAACGACCTTGTACGAGACGCGGCCCGCCTCGTCGGTCACTTCCGAAAACGCGCGGCCCACAAACCGCTTGATCGAAGAAACCGTGTTCTCCGGGTTCATAACGGCTTGGCGCTTGGCGGTTACGCCCACGAGGCGCTCGCCGTTCGGCTTAAAAGCGACGACGCTGGGCATCGTACGCGTGCCCTCGGCTGTAGCGATGACCACCGGCTCACCGCCTTCCATAACGGCAACGACCGAGTTGGTCGTGCCTAAATCGATTCCTACTGTTTTTGGCAAAGTTGTGTCATACCTCCGTAAAGTTGAGTGTTGCTAGTATAACTAACATGAGTGTGGTACTGTCAAGTTCCAAAGTCTGATACGCTTTCACGATAAAATCGGTTGCGTTCTAGGCTTGCTAGTCCACCGGCCGCCGATTCCGATACACCAGCAACGCCTTCTCCACATCCGGAGACGCTGCATCCGAAATGTCTACAAGCGTGTCGATTCCGGGCCCAATCACCATGATCTCACCGCAACCGAAGCAAACGTGCGCCCGATATCTCGCGTCACCCACCGTCCACTCGACCATATAGTCCGGATGAAACCCGCCGCAAGTCTTCGGCCCACCGAACGGGATGGCGTTCCCCTCCTTCGAGAACAAACGGTTGATCTCGGCAACCTCGTCGCCCACTAAAACTCTCCCGCCCTTATAAAAGGACAAAAAGAAGCACGGGGACATCAGGATGGGAGGGGGGCCGGTAGTGAATGCGGGACCGAACATCAACCCGATGATGTTCGAAATCGCCAAGCAAGCCGCCAAGGCCGAGAAGATTCCGATTCAGATTGAAGTGGACGGCGGCGTGACCGGCACGGACGCGGGTGCCATGCAGGTGGCTGGTGCCGGCATGGCTACCGGATTACTCGGAGTGGCTATTCGCTACATGCATACGCCGGTTGAGGTGCTTTCACTCAAGGACGTGGAGCAATGCGCCAAACTAATGGCGGCGATGTGCCGGCTCGTTACTCCGAGAACCGACTTCACGCCGAGGTTGAGAAAATGACACAGGAACCGTATCCGGTAAAGAAGAAAAATCCGTGGATTTGGATATCTCTGGGATGCTTCGGCATCGTTGCGATTTTGGGGATCATAGTGATCGTGATGACGACGCGCTTCTTAGGAAGCCCGGAAGGGAAGCAGTTCACGTCCGCAATGGAGCGCACGCAATCGCTTGAGACGCCGGTGAAAGAAACCGCCATTGGGCTGCAGAAGTACGTTTCTGAAAAGGGAGACTTCCCCGAAACGCTCGACGCTCTCAAAGGGTACGTGGGAGATTCGGCGCTCGAAAAGGTAAAGGCCGAGATGAAATACACGAAGCCCGCCAAAGACGCGCCCGGGGAAACGGTCGTGCTGACGACAGGCTACTACGAATTCATGCGGGGAGCGAAGCAGAAGATCGAGATTTTGAAGAATTTCGAGCATTTCAGCGATACGCGTGCTCCACTGGATTAGGCATCGCAACTATCAAAACCGGCTATCTGTAGTTTCATAACGCGGACATGATCGATTTTTTTCTACATCTCGACGAGCACTTGCGCGTCCTCGTTACCGATTACGGCACTTGGACGTACCTGATCCTTTTTCTGATCGTGTTCGCCGAAACCGGCCTCGTGCTGTTTCCGTTCCTGCCTGGAGACAGCTTGCTTTTCGGTGCAGGCGTGCTGTCGCATCAGGATGTCGGCTTGCATGTCGGCCTGCTTTTCGCAGTGTTTACGAGTGCGGCCATTATCGGTGATTCGACGAATTATTTTATCGGCAAATTTCTCGGCAGACGGCTATTTCGCAACCCCAGTTCCAAGATATTCAGACAGCAGAACCTTGATCGAACTCACGCATTCTTTGAAAAGTACGGCGCCAATACCGTTATTTTCGCGCGCTTCGTGCCGATCATTCGAACGTTCGCTCCTTTCGTTGCCGGTCTGGGCGCAATGGAGTACCGCAAGTTTCTCGCGTACAGTGTGTTCGGCTCTTTCCTATGGGTCGGCGTCTGCCTCTTTGCGGGCTACTTTTTCGGCCAGATTCCGTGGGTGAAGGACAATTTCACGGTCGCGATCCTGGTGATCGTGGCGGCAACCGTCGTGCCTGCGATCCTCGAGATTTGGCGGCATCGGCGAAAGGCGAAGCTGGCTAAGCAGGAAGCAGAACAGGTAGAATAACGTCTGCGTGAAAATCGCACACTTCAGCGACACACACCTCGGGTACTCGCGCTATGCGCGTACGGACGAACGGGGCATCAACCAGCGGACGGTCGATGTCGTTGACACCTTTCAGAAAGTGTTGCATGACATTCTCGTCACCGATCCGGACGTCGTGATCCACGCCGGTGATTTCTTCGATTCCGTACAGCCCCTCAACCTTGTGATCGTCGCGGCTTATAAGCGATTGGTGCGCTTTCAGAAACTACGTGGTGGCAGGCCGATGATCATCATCGCCGGCAACCACGACTCACCAAAGACCATTGGGAAGGGCAACATTCTTACCATTTTCGGTGAGGGTGAAGCGAGCGATTATTCGATTCCCGGCGTGTACGTGGTCGAGTCTCATGCCAAGCGGATTGTGTTGCCGGATATCGGCTTCGAGGCGTTGGCCCTGCCCTGGAGTGGTGAGAACGCAGCGTTCGACATTCGGCCGGAAGATCGGCGAAATGTAAGCATCCTGATCGCTCATGGCCTTGAGCAGTCCCTCGGTATGCCCGGCGCAACGTTGTCGCTTTCGCGGATGAATTATCCGGAGTGGAATTATGTCGCGCTTGGCGATTATCACTTTAGAAAGCCATTGGCGGATAACGTTTGGTACTCCGGCTCGACCGATTACACGAGCAGTAATTTCTGGGAGGAAGAAAAGGAGTTGAAGGGTTGGAACCTGTTCGATTCGGAAACTGGAGAGACTCGCTTTATGCACGTCGAACCGCTTCGCGCGCCCCGCACTTTGGAACAATTGGATGCTAGCGGCCTTTCCGGCGAAGACATCGGAGCGCAGCTTATTCGAAATGCGCACTGGGACGTCGATGCTCAGCCGATCATCCGTCAAATCGTAACAAACTGCGATCCCATCGCGCGGTCCGAAGTTCCTGCGGACGTACGCAGCGAACTTCAGTCACGAGCCCTTCACTATGAACTGAAGATGCTCCTCGCGGCCAGTGTTGGTGTGGACACCGAGGATGTCCAGACTCGTGGGGCGACACTGGAGGATGACTGGAAAGCCTACGCGGAGGCTAGACAACTTCCGCTCGGTGTCGACCGCGAAGAATTCGTTGGTGCCGGTCATAAAGTCATGAAGGAGGCAGCGGGTGATCCTCAGGAGGATTGAGCTTCGCAGCTTCCGGCAATTTGTCGCGGCGGACATCGAATTCGATGAAGGCATAACGATGATACTGGGAGCGAACGGGTCGGGAAAAACCACGATTCTAGAAGCACTGAAATACGCATTCTACGGTGTTTGTCGTGGAAAGATGGAGGATTTACCAAATATGCATCACGGCGGCAAGATGAGTGTCGCCGTCGAGTTCGACCTGGGCAATTTTCGATATCGGTGCGAGCGTGGCAAATCGGATGCGTCGATCCAAAAACAGAATGTCGACGGATGGGAGAAGGTTGCTTTTAGCTTAAGCGGCGTCAAGGAGTATTCGGCAAAACTCCTTGGGCTAACGGCAGAGCAGTTCAGTAGCAGTTATTTCACCGAGCAGAAGGAAATTGAGTTCCTAAAGTTTGCGAAGGAAAAACAGCAGCAGCAAATTGCCCAGATGCTTGGAATCGAAGTGCTTGCTACGGCTTCTAGGACGGCAAAGGAAAAAGCGAGAGCATGTGATATCGCTCTTGAGCAGATGTCGTCGATGCTTGAACGCAGGGAAGCCTTGGAAGCCGACCTGGTGGCGAGGCAAGAGTCTAAGGCAGCCTGCGAGCAGGAGCTCGCCGGGGCCAAAAAGCTGCTCAAAGAGATCGAATCCCTTGTTGAGAAGCTCACGCCCGAGAAAGAGAGGGCTGCGGAATGGCTATCGCTCGATGCTCGCACGAAGCACCGTGCTGATGTGGGACGGCAGTTGCAGGATGACGTGAGGCAGTTCGAGGCAGAAGTGAAGGCAGCCGAGGCTGCCGTAAACGAGCGCTCCGAATTGGAGCCGTTTGAGAAAAGCTATAGGGAACTATGCAAGAAGCAGGAGGAAATGGACGCTCAACGCCGCCTGCTTTCCGACAAGGAAAGGTGGATTTTAGCCCGGGATACGAAAGTCGCTGATATTGCGGAATCCGAGTTGCGACTCGATCCAGAAGTAGATCAAAGGGCCGCGCACTTGGATGCCCTTCTTGCGGCTGCCATGAAGTCGCGCGAGGAGTCTGCAGTCAAATTGGAACACGCATCGGCGCAATGGCGCGACGAAAAGACCACAACGCAGAACCTTCAACATCTCCTGGAGCGAGATATAGCGGCAGCACGCGAAGAACTGTCGGTCGTCGAAGAAGCAGAAGCGAAGGGAATATGTCCAACCTGTGGGCAAGCAATGCCTGATGGCCATGCGCCCAAAAGCGCGGCGCTGCAGGCATCGCTGACAAAGTTCCATGCCGAACTCGCCGCAGCCGAGGTAAAGCTTAAAACTCTTGAAGCCGAACCCAAGGGATTACTGTCGGCCAGAGAATTTAGTGCGAAGGTTCAGGCCGAATGCGAGAAGCTTGTCGCAGAACTGAGCCAAGCCAAATCAGAAGTGGCAGCCAGCCGAACAATCAAGGAAAAAATCTACGCGGACAAAAGCGCAATCGCTGAGCTTCAAAAAAAAATCGACACCGCTGCAACAAGTTTTGATCAAGCCGCATTCGATGTGCTTGGCAGTCAAATTGCTGACATCGAGCCCAAGCGAAACCGATGGCTTGCCCTGGAGGAAGCTGCAGAACGCCTTCGGGTCTCGATAAGAAGGCGTAACGACAAGGCAGAACAGTTCGAAACCGAGAAAGCGAGCCAACTCAAGGACAGGCAGCGCATGGAAGAAATCGGTTTGAGCGCAGAGTCTGCCGCCAGGATCCAATCTGAATTTTCGGAAGCGCGCAGTTCGTTGCCTCATGTGCGAAGAAGGGTCGACGACTGCGATGCAACCGTTCAAACGGCTTCAGCGGCGATTGCTGACGTTGAGCAAAGACTAATCCGATGGCAGGAGAACTCTACGCGCATCGAGGTGCACAAGCATGACCGCGATCTTTACCGGGAAATCGGCGAAGGTATGGCTGATTTACGCACAAAACTCAATGCCGAAATTGGGCCGACGCTTGCGTCGTTCGCTGCGGATGCCCTTTCGCAAATTACCGATAACCGCTACACAAGGGTGTCGATCGACGAGTCGTTTAGAGCCACTTTGATGGACGGCGAGAACAGGAAAAATGTGATTAGCGGAGGCGAAGAGGATGTTCTTGCTCTCTCCCTGAGGATCGCATTATCGCGCTACGTGCAGGAGAAAAGTGGATTGCCGCTTTCTCTACTTGTGCTCGATGAGGTCTTCGGGTCGCTCGACGCGGAACGTAAGTTGAACGTGCTCGAATTGTTCGACGGCTTGCGCGGCATCTTTCCGCAAATTATTCTAATCAGCCACGTAGATGGCTTAACGGAGCATGCAGACCGTGTTCTGAGAGTGACCTACGACTCAGGTACGAAAGAGAGTTCGGTTGCAGAATTTATCAACGATGTCACGATCTCACTTTGATAGACCCGCTAAATCAAATCGATCACCCTGTTTAATACTCTTCCCTTTGAACCAGTTCTGGTGCATTTCCACGGCGTACTTTGCCGGTCCGGCTGATGGCTGGGGCGACCTATCCAGTGGCTGCATTTGGCGTATGTTCAGAATCTTGCCCGCCGCGTCCAAGTACGCAATGTCCAAAGGCAGGAGCGTGTTTTCCATCCAGAAGCTCCTCGACTCGGCTTCTGCGAAAACGAATATCATGCCTTCGTCCGGCCCTAACTCTCCTTCCTTCACAAACATCAATCCTTCAGCACGTTCGCTATTTTCATCTGCTACGAACACGTCGATCAACTTGCCCTTCACGGAGATTTGTGCGCGTCCGTACGCACTCAAGGGCGTGGTTCGGGACGGCTCCGCGACGGGAGTCGTTGGGGGAGGTTTCGGCGTGTCAATCTGCTTATCCCCGCAGCCGAACGCCATGACGATGCCGACGAGAAATAGAGTGTGCTTCATTCGGTCAATTTCCGGCTGCTGATCGGGCAAGGGCGATTGCCAGGGAGGTCAGGTCCACCAAATCTTTTTGCGAAACGAATTCATCGTGTGTGTGTATCTTTTCCATCCCCGTTCCACAGACGATCGTCGGCACTCCCTTTTCATTGAATGCATTGGCGTCGCTGCCTCCGAGCGTATCTCGTAAGTTCCCAGAAAATCCAATCGACCTGGCAGCACTTTGAGCGTTCAAAATCACAGGCTCGCCCGGTGATATGTGATACCCGCGGTAAGCGCTTTCAATAAATATTTCGCTTGTCGCGCCATATTCTTTGCAGGCGCCGCGAACAGCAGACTCCATGTTGCTTAGCTGCTCATCCAACTTATCTTGGTCGAAGCTTCTTGCTTCACCGCGCAAAATCACATTGGCCGGCACAACGTTGACGGCCGAACCTCCTTCGATTAGGCCCACGTTCGACGTTGTCACCTCGTCGATCCTGCCCAGCCGCATGCGTGCAAGGGCGGCGCCGGCGGTTTGGATCGCATTTATCCCTTCTTCCGGGTGCTTGCCTGCATGGGCAGGCTTGCCCGTTATGCGCGCAATAAAATCCGATCGGCTGCCGACCCGATTTACGAATGTGCCGACAGGCGGACCCGTATCGAAAACGTAGCCATAATCCACTCCCAGCCCCTTAATAGCTTCGCACGCCATCGCACCTTTCAATCCAATTTCCTCCGCAACACAGAGCACTAGGAAAACGTCGCCGTGGGAGTCGCCCGACTCAGCGAGGACGGCCACCGCTTCGATTGCGGGCGCCATCCCAGCCTTGTCGTCTGCACCCAGAATCGTGTCACTTTTACTGGAATAGACGCCATCCTGCAAGCCGATCTCCAGGCCCGCGGTCGGCTCGACCGTGTCGAAATGGGCGCATAGGAAAATCCTCGGAGCGTCCGGCTTGTTTCCGACGAGGCGGGCAAAAACGTTATTTGCGTTGCCGCCAATTCGCGCCCCCGCGTGTCTTCCCACACCTCGAGGCCCATCTTCGTGAGGTAGTCCTTTGTGAAATCAACGCTAGCCCGCTCGTTCAGAGCGGGAGCGTCAATCATGCAAAGGTCCTCGAATAGTCGAAATAGCCGCTGTTCGTTCATGGCTCCCGGTCGAATATACTCTCTGGGTGCCCAAAGGCGAATATTTACAGTACGGCGGTATGGCGATTCTCGAAGGCGTCATGATGCGGTCGCCAAATCATTACGCGGTGGCTTGCCGAGTGCCTGACGGCAGAATCGTCGTCCACGAAGAGCCGATCAAGAAGAACTATGCGCGAACGACACTCGTAAAAATTCCGATCCTGCGCGGAATGGTCGCTCTTATCGACAGCATGGCGTTGGGCATTCGCGCGATGAACTATTCCGCGGATGCGCAGCTGAAGTACGAGGACCCGGAAAAGGCAAGGGATGTTCCAGCCAAGCCGGTTACCTGGTGGTCGAAGCTCACGGAGAGGGTCGCGATAGCCGTAGCGATCGCGACGGGATTGGGAATGTCGTTCTTGCTATTCCAGGGGTCCCCTGTATTTATTGCCCAGGCGTTTGCGCCACTCGGGGTCACTAACTATGTCGCTCTCAACATTATCGAAGCCTGCCTGAAAGCCTGCGTCTTTCTTGGATATCTGTTGGCAATCTCAAGGCTGTCGGCGGTGAAGGCTCTATTTCAATACCACGGCGCGGAGCATAAAGCGATCAACTGCCTCGAAAACGACTTGCCACTAACAATCGAGAACGTTCGGCAGCAGACACGGCTGCATCCGCGCTGCGGAACCAGCTTCATGGTGATTGTGATGATTCTATCGATGATCACGTTCACCTTCGTACCGCGGGATTTCAACACGGGAAGCCTCATCCTGAACCTCTTGGTCCGTATCAGCATCAAGATCCCGGTGCTACCGCTGCTTGCGGGAATCGCCTACGAGGGCATCAGGTTCGCGGGCAAGATGAAGAACAAGCGGCTGCTGTTCTTCCTGTTTTGGCCTGGTTTGATGACTCAGTACATCACCACTCAGGAGCCTGACGAGAAGCATATCGAAGTCGCGTTGGCATCGCTCGAAGAGGTTGTAACCGCCGAGGATCGGGGCCGCGAAGAAGTACCTGAAGCCGCAGTCGCCACTCTCTAAAATAGCACGCCGCCGGGACCTCCCCGAGGGAGGACCGGCGTGCGTGTGCTCTGCGGACCGGTTTAGAAGTGTCTGCGTCGGCGGGCTGCCAAGAGAAGTACACCAACTCCGAGAGCGATGAAGGAGCCGGGCTCCGGAACCACCGTTTCGGCGTTGAAGCGGATCTGCCTAACGTCCCCTATCTCGACAGTCGACGAGATCTCGATGAACGAGATATAGTCGGGAATCGTGGCGATCACGCTATATCGGTTGTTCCCGTTTTTCGAAACGTCGAACGTTGCCATCGCGGTGCCGCCCTTTGTCGAGTGCCCGGTGATGGTCACCTCTCCGGTGCCCAGTGCGATCAAGTTGATCTCGATGCCTGTGAACGCGAGCATCGGGTCTTCGAGGCCGATCGAAAGGTTCGTAAACGCTCCGTCTAAGCCGGAAACGCGAGCGGCGCCGGCTGCTACGGCTTGAAGGTCTTCGCCGGCACCGAAGAACTCGATGATCGCACCGGTCGTGTTGCCCATGCCGGTTACGACAGGACCCGTAAGGATGAGCCCAGGGTCGTTGAATTGAACGGTTTCACTGATCGGGATTCCGCCTCCGCCCTCAATGAAAGTGATGGCCGCGTTAGCTGACGCCCCCAATGAAACGATCGCAAGTGCTAAGTAAAGTTTAGTGCTCATAGTGATTTGTGTATATAGCGGGCCGTCATCAGACCCTTCTCTGCTATAAGTTGGCAAGACGCTCCCAAATTGGGACATCCGAAGTGTAAAACCCAGCAGTTCTAACAACCTGTGTCTTCTTTTTGATTACGAAGCGGTCGAGACGGCAGCGGTCCCATGGCGGACGGGACTTACGGCCCAAATATCGAGAGCACTCGAACTTTTCGGAGGGGGGCGTCGTAACCTCATTGCAGCGCCCGCGCGCTATAATGATCTTCGCGGACGCGCCGTATCCCCTATGTACCGAATCCTTGTAGTCGATGATGAAGAAGATGTCCGCCACGCAGTGCGCAGGCGCCTAGAGCGCCAGGGCCTGGAGGTGGAAACGGCCGAATCCGCAGAAGACGGGATCGGTAAGATCGCCGCTGCCGCCCCAGCCTTCGATATCATCCTTACCGATATGAGCATGGAAGACCCTGAAGCGGGGATCCAGATTCTCATGGCCGCTTTCACGAGGGACGTCTTCAGCGAGGTGATTGTGATGACAGCATACGGCAACGTCAAGAACGCGGTCGAATGTATGAAGCGGGGCGCCTTCGACTACATCGAGAAGAACGTGCCTGGCGTCGACGTTTACGATATGCTCACCATCAAGATCGAGCAAGCCATGGACCGTCGGCGAACCAACATGGCAGCAGTCACCGATTGGGAACGCGCTGCCAAGGTTCGGGCTTAGAAGCGCCCGATGCCGCTTTCGAGAATCCGAAACTTTTGCATCGTCGCACATATCGACCACGGTAAGTCGACCCTTGCAGACCGGATTCTCGAGAAGACAGGCGCCGTCCGTGGAGAGGCCCGCGAGCAGATGCTCGACTCGATGGATCTTGAGCGAGAGCGCGGCATCACGATCAAAATGACGGCCGTGCGCCTCGCCTACAAGGCGAAAGATGGCCAGGAATACGAGTTCAATTTAATCGACACGCCGGGACACGTCGACTTCACGTACGAGGTGTCGCGATCGTTGCAGGCATGCGAAGGCGCGCTTTTGGTTGTGGATGCCTCGCAGGGTGTTGAAGCTCAGACAATCGCGAATGCGTCGATGGCGATGACTCAAGGACTCGCAATCTTGCCGGTGATCAACAAGATGGATCTGCCGCACGCCGACGTCGAGCGCGCAAAGGAAGAAATCGAGAGCGCCCTGGCGATCGATGCTTCCGACGCAATCCTCGTGAGCGCTAAAACCGGCCTTGGCGTGGACGAGCTGTTGGAGGCCATAGTGGCGCGCGTACCACCACCTAAAGAAACGGATCACGGCCACCTCCGCGCGCTCATTTTCGACTCGCATTTCGATACCTATCAAGGCACCGTCGCGTATATTAGGGTGTTTGATGGCAGCGTCGCTCCTGGTGACAAGATTCAAATGATGTCGACCGGTTCGAAATTCGACGTCGACGAGGTTGGTTTTTTCGCGCCGGCGCAGACGAGGGCGAAGAAGCTAAGCGCCGGCGAGACAGGCTATCTCACCGCGGCGATGAAGGAAGTGGGAGATGCCGCCGTCGGGGACACGGTGACGCTTGCCAAAAAGCCGGCTCCAGAGCCACTCCCGGGGTATCGAACCGCAAAGCCGATGGTCTTCTCCGGTATTTTCCCAACGGATGGCGACCAGTACCAAGATTTGCGAGACGGGATCGAACGGCTGCAATTAAATGACGCCGCACTAACGTTCGAGCCGGAAACTTCTGATGCATTGGGATTCGGTTTTCGATGCGGATTCTTGGGGCTTCTTCACATGGACATTGCTCGGGAAAGATTGGAGCGGGAGTTCGGATTGGAGTTGATCCTTACCGCGCCGAGCGTGAGTTATGCCGTTTTTGGCACTGACGGCACCGTAAAGCAAATTTCAAACCCCAGCGACATGCCGCAACCTAACTTTATCGCGCACATCGAAGAGCCGGCGGTAAATGCAACGATCATGGTGCCTCAGGAATACGTTGGGGCGGTCATGAACCTATGCAAGACAAAGCGTGGAATCTTCCGAAAAATGGAGTACCCGTCGCCGAATCGAGTGATGCTGTATTACACGCTGCCGCTTGCAGAAATAGTGATGGATTTTTACGACAAACTGAAATCCAGCACGCGCGGCTATGCGAGTTTCGATTACGAGTTTTCCGATTACATCCGTTCGGATCTTGTCAAGGTCGATATTTTGCTGAACGGAGACCCGGTGGACGCGCTGTCCACCATCGTCCACCGCGAAGAATCGTACACGCGAGCGCGCTCTATCGTCGACCAGCTGCGTAAGGAGATTCCGCGCCAACAGTACGAAGTGCGAGTGCAAGCAGCCATCGGCGCCAAAGTTATTGCTGCGGAATCGGTGAAGCCTTTCCGGAAAGACGTTACAGCCAAGTGTTATGGCGGTGATATTACAAGAAAACGCAAGCTGCTCGAAAAGCAAAAAGAAGGCAAGAAACGCATGAAGAATATCGGCAGTGTCGAAATTCCTCAGGAAGCTTTCTTGTCTGTACTACGGGTCACGGAGTGACGCTTCAGATCGGAAGCGCATTCGGCCCGAAATTGGCTTCGTAATACTCCACGACGTGCGTCCCTGGAGCGATGATCTCGTCCACTTTCTTCATCACATCGTCGCTCAGTTCAATGTCGACCGCTTTCATCAAGTCATCGAATTGCTCGAGCTTTCGAACGCCGATAATCGCCGAGGTAACACCCGGCTGACTAATAATCCAAGCCAAGCAGAATGTAATCAACGGCACGCCCATTTCATCGGCAATTGTCTTCAAACCTCGGACAACAGCCAGAGACGTCTCATTAACTCGATCCTGCGGATCGCCCGTCGAATAACGGCCTTCGTCCATGCCTTTCAAGTACTTGCCCGACAAAATGCCGCCGGCGAGTGGCGACCAGGGGATGACCGCGTAATTGTACGTCCTGCAAAACGGCAGCAATTCGCGCTCGACGCGCCGATCGAGCAAATTGTAAGGCGGCTGCTCTGAAACAAAACGATTCAACCCCAGTTCGCGGGCGATGTAATGCGCTTCGCAAACCTGCCATGCGGCATAGGTTGTGGTGCCAATGTAGCGCACTTTGCCCGCGCGAATTAAGTCGTCGAGAGCGCGCAACGTTTCATCGATCGGAATCGACGGCTGCGGTCGATGCACTTGATACAAGTCGATGTAATCCGTCTGCAGCCTCTTTAGGGAAGCCTCACACTGCTCGATAATATGTCGACGAGAATTCCCGGAAGCATTGGGGTCTTCGTCATCCATCTTTCCATGAAACTTCGTGGCTAGAAATACCTTGTCGCGCTTGCCCTGCAGTACGCGTCCGGTAACTTCCTCGCATCCGCCGCGGTCGTAAACGTTTGCTGTGTCGAAGAAGTTGATGCCCAGATCGAGCGCTTTTCTCCCGACTTCGTAGCCGACCTCTTGAGTGCTGCCCCAGTCGTCCGGCTTCCAGCCAAACGTCATCGTGCCCATACAAACGGGCGACACCATCACGCCCGTGCGGCCGAATTGGCGGTAATTCATGCGGGCAGGTTACCGCGAAAGAAAAGCCCCGACACCCAAGTGTCGAGGCTTTCGTTCTGTCTTGCCCGCTAAGCGCAGTAGGGCGCGTGGATTTCAGTCAAAGCGTCCCAGAGGCCCTTCGCGACTTTCTTGCAAGCGGCGATGGCTGCTTGCTGATCGGCCTCGGGTAGGGCGTTCAGGCGTTCGACGATCCATTCGCGCTCGTGAACGTCATCCACGTGAACGGCGAAATACGGTTTCACGTCCTCGGGCAAGTCGTTGTAGTGTTCAACCAGGCCATCGAGCTTGCTCTTCGCGGTTTTGGGCTGCTGAGCCTCGAAGGCGTAAAGTCCCCCCAGAGCCGTTGCCGGGCTCTTATAAAGATCCTTGCAATCCTCGACCAGTTCGCGAGTCGCATCCAGCCGAGGCTCGCAAAGCGAAGTGGTACCGACCGCGTTCGCAAATCGCTCCCAAAGCACGGCGTGTTGCACTTCTTCGATCGAGGTCGTCACGTCGCCATGGGCGGCCCAGCCTGCGGGGACCGTCTGCACGAACGCGCCGTACTCGGCGGCGTAGCTGGCGAGCGCTTCTTTCGGCAGCATGCCTGCGCTCCAGGCCTGGTAGAAAGGATGGCCAAGCAGGTCGTACTTGGCGACGACGGCGTCGAGTTCGTTCTTGATGCTCATGGTTGTTGAGAATAGAGTACCCGTCGTTAGTTGCAGCAGTTGCGGAAAACCACGCGGCACGAGCCGGTCTGACCGTCGTTCCGCGCTGAAATGTTGGGGCGATCCGATGGAGCGCCCCGGATGTTCTTAGACCCGATCGATGGGGAATGGCGGGCTAGCCAGCGGCTTTGCCGCCAGCGACAGCAGCACGAACGAGTTATCGTCCGCCGCGATGCGGTTGCTGCTGAGCTTCCCGCAATTCTTGCATCGATGGATCAGCGCCCACTCGCCGCCGTTGCGAACCCAGACGGCGACCGGCTCCATGACGGAACCGCACGTCGCCGAACGGTCACCGGGAGTTTCGTCCAGGTGCACGCTGTGGAGGCATTGTGGGCAGTGGTTGCGATGTGCCGAACCCGCGCCGTTGTCTGGCGTGATATAGCCGCACCGCTTGCAGCGAAATTCCGCTGCGCGTCTGTTCCTGTTTTTCACTCGGAATCCTTCCTTTTGCGCAAATAGCGCTAGAGCGAGGCACGCAAAAGCGCGCCGGATAGCGAGAACGGGAACGCCGCACCTCGGCGTTTGGACTACCTCCCTCACCCCGTCCACGACTTCGTCGGGACGGACCTCTCCCAGGGGGGGAGGGAAGAGTTATTAGCGGGCGCCGAGGGAGGCGCGGGTGGTGACACTCGTTAGTTTGTTATACATTGTATTTAGCCTCCTGTCGGCGGTGATTATACCTACGCGAAAAGTTTTCGGAGCGAGATCATTCCGGGCTTGTTTTGGTAGCCGAGGCGGTTGTTGATGGCGATCATTGCGGTGTTTCGCGTGTCGTTGTCTGCGTGGACTTCCAGGAAGCCTTTTTCGAGGGCGCGGCGCATCGCTCTCGTCTTTAGGGCTTTAGCCAAACCTCTGCCTCGGTAATCGCGATGCGCTGCCGTCAGCCCCTGGAAGAGCACGCCGCGGTTGTCCATTTCATAAACGTAGGTAAGGCCGATTAACTCTTCACCCTCGAAAGCGAACATGCTTACGTCCCAGAGGAATTCTTTGTCATTGAAAAAGATCTCGCCAAATTCTTCAAAAGTGAATGGAGTCGGCGGCTCGTCTCGCGGGATATCCTTTCGCACCGTTTCGAAAAGCTGATGCCACTGGTGTCGAAAACGCTCTGAGTCCGCCTGCTGCGCAGTTCGAATGTCGAAATTCGGGTTATCCATCGAGACGAGAACGTCCGGATTTATCTCGGAAAGTTTGAGAACCGACTCGAAGTCCCGTTTCGTTTCGACGAAACCTCGGTTCTTTAAGAATTGCAGCGCCTTTTCGTCGTCGTCGTTGGCTCTGCCGGTGACTTGGATCGCGTCCTGTTCTTTTAAGAATGCAATCGCGTGATCATATAATTGTGTGCCCAACCCGTTTCCGCGATGATCTGGGAGTATTCCTAGCTCGCCGAACCATTTTTGAGGGTGGTATGCGCCCAGTAATCGATAGAAGCGGGAAACGCCGACAGGCTCGCCGTCGATTTCCGCCATAAACATAGTCATGCGCTGTTTTTCGGGCATCAACTCCAGGTCTCGCCGAAGTTCGGCAAGCCCAAGGTGATTCGGCCATAACTTGCTGAAAACCTCCACGAAAGTCGGCAGGTCGGTTTCGTTCGCCTGTCGGATATCCATCTGGGCGAGTATAACCGGAGGATGATTTGGCTGCAGATGCTGCCGGTGCTGTGCATCTGGCTGGCGTGGATCTTCTGGAGAAGGCGAACGTGGACGGCCGCGCGCGACCGCTTCAGCGCGATTCCGCGCGGCAAGCGTATCGCGTTGTCGCTAGCGGCCTCTATACTTGGGCCGGCGCTCCTTCTGGCCGGGCTCGTGCTGCTGGATTGGGCGTTCGGGCTCACCGGCACGCTCACGATGCCTACGCTCGCCTCGATCGTTATCCTCGGTGTAGGCTTCATCGAGCTTCAGATGGCGGCCGTGGCAATCACGGGGTCGCTCGTAGCCGACAACGTAACGGCGCATCGTCGCCCATCGTCCAAACTGGAGGAATCAGAGGAGGATCGAACATGAGATTACTTATCGCAGCTATCGCGCTTTTCGTTTTTTGCGGGTCGTTTGGCCAGGTGTCGACCAATGACCCACACAAGATCGGCCCGACCGTTCAGCAGCTCGCCGAGCTCGACCTCGCCAATCGGATTCTGCCGCTTGTGATGACCAAGGAGCAGATCGGCAAGATGCTGCCCGAGATCGAGAAAGCTCGTAAAAACATCCGCGACCAGGAGAGGAAGGAAGCCGATAGGCTAAAGGCGCTGCAACCTGATATCGATAAGTATCATGCCGACATCTTGAAAGGCAAGACCCCTCCCCAAGAGTTTCTCGACAGGGTGACGACTTTGTTCAAGAAGTTCGAGAGTGAACGCTTGCAAGTAAAGGTGGCAAACGCATTGATTCTTGCGGATGCGATGAAGAAAAACCTGAACGAGGGCCAGATCAAGGCTGCTGTCGGCGTGGTAGATAAGATTTACGACGAAAAGAACCAGACGTGGACCGGCGGTACCACAGAGGCTAAGTTGCAGTACTACGCAATTTCAATCTTCTTGGGTGAACGTGCCTACGACCTTCTGGTGCGAATGAGCCGATAATTCACTGAAACGGGACGAACCGGCAAAGGCGGCCGGTTCGTTCCCGCCTTCCGTCCGCATGCGCCCTCACCAACTCTTGCACGTCGTCACCGACGGGAGCAAGCAGAAAACCCTCGGGCGTCAGATCACACAATGGCCAATCGGGAATTGCTTTTAATGCTGCGCTAAAAACAATTCGATCGTAAGGCGGCCGGCGATCAACCGTCGCCGCATCTCCCACAAGTACCATTGCATCGCGACCGAGTGCGCGCAGGGACGACGCTGCCAAGTGACGGTCAATTTCGATTCCGATTGCCTCCGCCCCCATGGCATTTAGTAGAGCGAGCAGATATCCCGATCCCGAGCCGATCTCCAGCACGCGCAAGCCCGCTTCGAGCCGCAGTTCCTCCAGCACAACCGCGACCATCGCAGGCTGAGAGATTGTCGAACCGTCTGCCAATCGGAGCGCGCTGTCGTTCCAAGCCTGGCTCGCCATTTCCGCAGGCACAAACCGCTCTCGGCTGACGGCGGTCATCGCGGCAAGCACATCCTGCGAAGTGCCCGCATCCCGAAGGCTCTGCAAAAGCTCATCGCGGTTCACGCCTTAAGAGTAACCTGCTTTGCGATGACGCGACTAACGCAACTCGTATCTGGCGCTGGTTGAGCGAGCAAGCTGGGGCCATCCCAACTCGCAGAGGTTCTGCGCGCTTTACCTAAGTCCGTCGATCCAAACCTATTGGTGGGTTTCGACGACTTTGACGACGCCGGTGTGTTTCGCATGGGCGGTGGGATGGCGCTTGTCCAAACGATGGACTTTTTTACTCCAATTGTCGACGATCCGTATGCATACGGTGCGATCGCCGCAGCGAACGCTCTCTCCGATGTCTACGCGATGGGAGGTAGGCCGATCACTGCGATGAACATTGCGTGCTTCGACCCGACGTTAGCACCGCCAGAAATTTGGGCGGCGATTTTTCAGGGCATGGCCGATAAGTGTTCGGAAGCCGAGACGACAGTGGTAGGTGGACACACCGTAGAGGATTCTCAGCCGAAGTTCGGGTTATCCGTGACCGGAATCGTCGACCCCGAGAAAATGATGACGAACTCCGGCGCAAAGCTGGGCGACCGTATTTATCTGTCAAAGCCGCTGGGCACCGGAATCATAACAACTGCCGCGAAGTTCGACGCGTGCCCCCCGCAGGTTTTGGAAGAGGCGATCCTATCGATGTCGCTACTGAACAAGTCCGCATCGGAAGCGGCCGTTTCATCGGGCTGCAAATGTGCGACTGATATTACGGGGTTTGGCCTTGCCGGCCACTGCTACAACGTCGCTCGCGCTTCCGGAGTGGCGATAAGAATCGATTCCGGGGCTTTGCCAATTATTGACGGCACCGAAGCCCTTGTCCGTGCGGGTCATACGACAGCCGGAGCCAGTAACACCAGGGATTTTATCGCTGAGAAACTCGTTTTCGATTCAGGCGCCGAGTTTATAGAACATCTGGTCTGCGACCCTCAGACGAGTGGAGGGCTGGCCATCTTCTCGGCAACGAAAATCGAAGGGTTTCCGGTGATCGGCGAAGTCGTCGAAGGCGCGCCGAGTATAACCGTTCGGTAAGGGTCACTTTTTCTTGAGCTTGTCTCGATACATCTTGCGAAACTTGGCGACCTTTGGTTCAATCACTGCTCGGCAATAGCCACCGTTCATTCGCGCACGCTGCAACTCGCCGCCGTTCTCATACGCGTCGTAATAATTCTGGTGGTATTCCTCGGCAAGATAGAATTCCTTTAGTGGCTCTAAGGTTGTAACAATTGGCCCTGACCAAATCTTCGCTTCGTCAATTTCCTTGATAATTTTCTCACCTCGCAATTTCTCTTCATCGTTGGAGTAGAAAATCGCCGAACGGTATTGAGTCCCCGAATCAGGCCCTTGCCGGTTCAACGTAGTAGGGTCGTGTGTTGTGAAGAAAATACGAAGCAAATCGTCTGCCGAAATCTCTGCCGAATTGTAATAAACGCGGACAGCTTCGGCGTGACCCGTAATGCCAGCGCAAACCTGCTCGTAAGTCGGGTTCGGCAACTTCCCGCCGGTGTATCCGCTCTCAACTTTGGAGACGCCGCGAAGCTCCTCGAAGATCGCTTCGACACACCAAAAGCAACCGGCCGCCACAACCAGCGTTTTGTCTCCCTGAGGAGGCGACGCAGAATCGGTCTGTTCCGATCCGAATGCGAAATACGCTCCCAAGGATCCAACAGCTACGGCCAACAACATCAACTCTACTTTCACTACAAATACAAACTGTCTGGCTAGTTGTTTCGTTCCGCCTACTTGTCTTCCAGAGCTGCGATGCCAGGTAGTTCGACGCCCTCCAGGAACTCGAGGCTCGCTCCACCGCCCGTGGAAACGTGGCTCATCTTGCTCGCAAAGCCGAACCGCTCTACGGCGGCGGCAGTGTCACCACCTCCCACAATGGTCGTTCCTTGGCACTCGGCCATTGCAGCAGCGATCGATCGGGTTCCGGCGGAGAACCGTTCGATTTCGAACACGCCGGCCGGGCCGTTCCAGACGACGGTTCCGGCATTGCGAATCTTTTCTCCGAAAACGATACGCGATTCCGGCCCGATATCGACGCCGATGCCACCGGCAGGCATGCGAGTCGCCAAATGAATTTCGGCAGATCCGCCCTCCTTAATCTCATCGGTTACAATCACGTCCTCGGGCAGGAGCAACCGTTCTCCGCCCAACTGAATGGCTTTCTCGGCAAATTCTAAATTCGCTTCGTCAAGCAGCGACTTCCCAATTTCATGGCCCTGTGCCTTCAAGAAAGTAAACATCATCCCACCGCCGATCAGCAGCCAGTCAACCTTTTCGAGCAGGTTGTCGATAACGTGGATTTTGTCCGAGACTTTTGCACCGCCCAAAATTGCGACAAACGGACGATGCGGGTTTTCCAGCGCTCCGCCAAGGTAGCGAATCTCCTTCTCCATCAGCAGGCCCGCAACAGCAGGCAAGTGGTGTGCGATCCCCTCCGTGCTGGCGTGAGCGCGGTGTGCGCTTCCGAAGGCGTCGTTTACGTAAATCTCCGCGAGAGAAGCCAATTGCTTCGCAAATTCTGGGTCGTTTTTCGTTTCTTCGGGGTGAAACCGAACGTTCTCTAGGAGCATGACCTGACCCGGAGGTAGGTGCTTTGCCATTTCTTCGATATCCGGCCCGACGCAGTCGGGTGCGAGAGAGACGTCCAGCCCGAGTAGTTCTGATAGCCTCCTTGCGACGGGGGCGAGCGACCACTTGGGATCGACGCCTTTCGGGCGGCCGAGGTGGCTCGCCAAAATCAACGCCGCATCGACGTCCAGCAGCGCCCGGATGGTTGGCAGAGCGGCGGTAATCCGCGAGTCGTCGGTGATGTTGCCGTCGTCGTCCTGCGGGACGTTAAAGTCGCAGCGCACAAACACGCGCGAGCCGTTCGCGTCGATATCTCGTATCGTCTTTTTACGGAGAGCCATACAGGCGGTGATTCTACGCGATGAATGCCCCGCGGTATAATTCCGCCTCCCGTGGGCTCATAGCTCAGTTGGTTAGAGCGCGCCCCTGATAAGGGCGAGGTCGGTAGTTCGAATCTACCTGGGCCCACCAAGACCTTTCCTGCGAAACCACACCCTCACCGACTGCGTCCAACTTCATGAGGATCGGTATACTCCGATTCACTTTCACATGGGAGTAACCATCATGCTGTCGAGAACACTTGCTTCGACGATTTGCTTGGCTGGACTGATGTCCGCGGCGCTAGCCGTTGACGGTCCGATGCCACTTTCCTGGCGCTGGTACGGAAAAACCACCGTCGCGCCGCGATCACAGCCGCTCCTTGCCGGAGATTCTGTCGTCGTCGGTGTCGGTAGGCGCGTGTACGCGGTAGATGCGGCCACGGGCGCCACCAAGTGGGCGTTTCCGACCGCAGGGGACGCGGGCGGTGAGTTCTTGGTATCGCCTGCAATGTCGGGTGATGTCATCGTCGCACCCTCCACCAACAATTTCATTTACGCAATCGACCGAGCAACGGGTACCGGCAAGTGGTCGATGAACCTCGGAACAACGAACGTTCGGGCTGTTGTAGCGGGCAAGGACGTGTTCTATGTCTTCACAAACGACGACCGCATTCTGGGCCTCAATGCGGAAAACGGAGCCAAAGCTTGGCAAACCGATTACGAGATCAAAGGCAACATCGTCGGTCTGCCGACAATGACGGAAGACCACATTATCTTCTTCACCACGGGCGGCAAACTCGTTGGCCTGAACGCGACGACCAAGATGCCCTCGTGGGAAATATCCGTCGGCAGCGCGAACCCCGAAGGCGGGCCGATTGCTTTTGGGCAGTCGGTTTACGTCGTATCCGGCTCGCAGGTGGCTCAGATCAATCCGCGCACGGGCCGGACCGGTTGGGTTGCGGTTTTCCCGGAGCGACCGGCAGCGAGCGTTGCAATGTCCGATAAAGGTGGCGCTGCGGTCACTGAGAACGGCAAGGTTTTCACTTTCGACGCGTTTGGCAAACTGACACGCACCGAGCCGATCGACCTGGGCGGCGGATACGTGGCCGGCGGCCCGCAAACTGCTGGCGGCAACATTTTTGTGCGGACCACGGGCGGATCGCTCGTGCTCATCGATCCATCTCGTAAAACCGGCGAGATCGTTTGGGAATACAACACCTCGGCGATTCCTGGCAGCACGCGCGCAGGCTCCGACGGCAAGCCCACAGACTACGTGGCGATTCTCGGCCCGCTCGCGATCTCGGACAAGGCGGTTTATGGTCTCGCTGAAGACGGCAGCCTTTTCGCCTGGGGCGGATCGTACGGGGTGGACGAATACGGACCCACCATCAAGATGACCAGCCCTGCGATGGGCAACGTGATGTGGGGCCAGCCGGACACCACGTTCCATTTCAAGATCGAAGACCTTCAGACCGGGGTCATGAGTCGCAGCCTTTCGGTAACCATGAACGGCACCCGCATGAATCACGAGTACCTACCAGGTTCGGGCGTTCTGATGATGAAGGTTCGATTCCCAGGCAGCAAAGAGCCCGGGGCTAACAACCCGCTCACCGACGGGCGCAAGACGATCGTGGTTGCCGCCGGAGACTGGGCAGGCAACATCACGGAGAAGACTTTTACCGTAGTGATCGACAACACGATCTTCGAAGCTCCTCCGCCTCCTCCCACGACCGGCAACCCGCGCGGCGGTGGCGGCGGCCCTAGAGGCGGCGGTGGCGGTGGTCGCGGCGGCGGTTAGGGACGACGACACGCCAGCCAGGCGTTCGATCGAGACGTTCCAGAATCTGGAAGAAATTATGGAACGGACAAAGAAACCTCGATACAGTCCATTGCCAGACGAGTGGGGCGGTGCCGCAAACAGCAATAGCTGGGCATCAACGCTCATAGCGGGGAGCGGCCTCGAGTTGATATACAGACACGCGATAAAGAAACGGGGCGGTAAGCCCTGGACACCCGGCTGGGGGCTTAACCCGTGGGGGATTAGACCTGCGGGGGTTGAGAAGTAGCCGCCATGCCAAAGATGGTCCCTCTTGTCTTAGTTCTTGCCGCGGGAGCCATCGCCGCAGTCCTCCTCATGGGACGGCTTGCGTTCATGGACTATTCGCATAGAGTAGTCGAGACGAAGGAACGAATGAGAAGCACTGGCGAAAGCGTCGTCTGGGGCGCGATGAACGAGCGGGACGCCCGGCAAGCGATCATGCAAACGGGCGTCAGGGAGGACGATGTCGTTTTCGAAGGATCAACGGTAACGGCGAAGTACATTATTGACAGTTCTCAGAACGTTGGCGATCATGCTGTGTACCTTCAAGTCCGATTTATCAATCACCAGGCAAGGCAGTTTCGGGTGTGGGACTCGGCCGGAGCCCTATGAGCGCCGGGCGGCGACATTGACTTACCTTTCTTAAAGGTTTCGTTAACAAACCTCCGGTTCCTTAACACTCGCCGGTATAAACGAGCTGCCTAACAGGAGGTACTCGGAAACATGAAAACAGCAGCAATGGCCGTCGCAGCGGCCGGCACATTTTTGACACTTTGGGGCTGCGGGGGAACCGCCGCCACCACGAACACGACCGAAGGCACTGCCGAACTCTCCGGCTCGATCGCCATCGACGGCTCGAGCACGGTAGCGCCGATCACCGAAGCCATAGCCGAAGAATTCGGCAAGCAGCACTCCGGCGTCCGCGTGACGGTTGGCACCAGCGGAACCGGCGGCGGCTTCAAGAAGTTTCTCAACAAAGAGACGGACATGTCCAACGCCTCGCGGCCGATCAAGGAATCGGAAGTCGAGCTTGCCGTTAAGAATGGCGTCACCTACGTCGAACTTCCCGTTGCATTCGACGGCTTGACCGTCGTCGTAAACCCAGCGAACACCTGGGTGGACAAGCTCACCGTCGAGGAGCTCAACAAAATTTGGGCGCCCGGCAGCAAAGTGAAGCTATGGAGCGAAGTTCGAGCCGGCTGGCCGGCTGAGGAAATCAAGCTGTTCGGCCCCGGCGCCGACTCGGGGACGTTCGACTACTTCACCGACGTGGTGAACGGTGAGGAAGGCGCCTCGCGAACGGACTACGCCGCTTCGGAGGACGACAACGTGCTGGTAACAGGCGTGGCCGGTGAAAAGAACGGCCTCGGCTACTTCGGCTATGCGTACTTCGAGGAGAACTCATCCAAGCTCAAAGCTGTGCCCATCGTCAACCCGGACAACGGGGTTGCGGTGGCGCCGAACAAACAGACGATTCAGGACGGCACTTACGCGCCCCTGAGCCGACCGCTCTTCATCTACGTGCGCTCCGACGTGATGAACCGCCCCGAGGTCGATGCCTTTATCAAGTTCTACTTGAGCGCAGAAGGCAGCCCGCTTGTCGACGAGGTCGGCTACGTCTCGCTTCCGGCGGAAATTCTAGGGTTGGCGTGGAAGAGGTATGAAGGCAATGTCTTGGGCTCGGTATACGGCGGCGGCGGAAGCAAATCCGGCGTCAGCTTGAAGGACCTTTTGTCGCAAGGCTGAAACTACTCATAAGTGTCGACTAACTTCGAACTGTCGAAAGGACGCAGAGTCCGCGAACGCCTCGTTCGCGGACTTGTGTTCGTTTGTGCGGCGGTTAGCCTTTTCACGACGATCGGGATCATTTACGTTCTCGTCTCAGAATCGCTTCCGTTCTTCAAACAAGTGCCGATCTGGGATTTCCTGACCGGAACCGAATGGAGCCCGCGGGAGTCGACGAACCCGACATTCGGAGTGCTCCCCCTGCTTGCAGGGACCATGCTTGTCGCGGTGTTCGCAGGCCTCTTCGCCATTCCGATTGGGCTCATGATCGGAATTTATCTTAGCGAATACGCCTCCTCGAGAGTGCGTGCTTTCGTTAAGCCGATACTAGAATTACTGGCGGGCGTTCCCACGGTCGTTTACGGATACTTCGCGTTGGTATTCGTAACCCCTATGCTTTCGAAATTTTTTCCGGAACTGCCGATATTCAACGCGTTGAGCGCGGCGATCGTGGTCGGCATTATGATTTTGCCCATCGTGGCTTCGTTGTCCGAAGAAGCATTGACCGCCGTGCCGCGCGCCTTACGCGAAGGTGGCCTCGCGCTCGGCGCGACCAAGGGCGAAGTCATACGAGGCGTGGTTCTTCCCGGAGCGCTTTCGGGCGTGATGTCCGCGTTTCTGTTGGCGCTCTCCCGCGCGGTCGGAGAGACCATGGCGGTTACGCTGGCCGCCGGGGCGACGCCGAACCTGACCGCGAATCCGATGGAGACCATCCAAACGATGTCGGCCTACATCGTGAACGTGAGCCTCGGCGAAGCGCCTCACGGAAGCATCGCATATCAAACGATCTTCGCCGTCGGCTTAACGCTGTTCGTGATAACACTCATCATGAATTTGATTGCGGCGAAACTAGTATCGAAGTACAGGAAGCAGTATGGCTAGTACGGCCGGCCATAACAATCTAAAGGACAAGCATCATGCTCGGCGAAAATTCGTCGAGAACGTTTTTCTATTCGTCTGCATTTCGGCAACTTTGATCGGATTCTTGTCGCTCGTGTTGCTGATCGTTGGAATTGCCAAGGATGGCGCGAGCGTATTGAGCTGGGATTTTCTCAACAATTTTCCTTCGCGCAAGGCTGAACGGGCAGGAGTTAAGGCCGCGCTCTACGGCACATTCTGGCTGATGGGTTTGACGGCGCTGTTTTCAATACCGCTGGGCGTTGGCGCGGCGATTTATTTAGAAGAATTCGCCAAAAAAAACTGGCTCACAAAAATCATTCAAATTAACATTGCCAACCTAGCCGGCGTGCCCAGCATCGTGTACGGCCTTTTAGGGTTAGCGGTTTTTGTGAGGGCGCTAAGCGGTGTCACCGACGGCTCCGTGTTCGGCATCGACGGCACTTCGCGTTCTGTCATTTCCGGTGCGCTGACGATGAGCCTGCTCATCTTGCCAATGATTATCACGTCGACACAGGAAGCCCTCAAGGCTGTGCCGCAATCCTACCGCGAGGGAGCGCTCGCGCTGGGATCTACCACCTGGGAAACGGTCCGGAACCACGTTCTGCCGCCGGCGATGCCCGGCGTCCTCACCAGCATCATCCTCGGCCTCTCGCGCGCCATTGGCGAATCGGCGCCTTTGATGACCATCGGTGCGCTCACCTACGTCGCGTTCGTACCGAAGACGCCATTTGATGGATTTACCGTCATGCCGATTCAGATTTTCCAATGGGCTTCGCGACCGCAGGACGCCTTTCACAAGAACGCAGCCGGGGCTATCCTGGTGCTGATGGCGGTGCTGATCATATTCAACGCGGCGGCGATTTACCTTCGTCAGGTGGCACGAAGGCGGCTGATGTAGTGCAGCCGGAACTAGAGTGGGCGATAGCGCAGGCGCGTGAAGCCGGCAATATCGCGATGAAGCACTACCGCACCGGGTTTGAGGTGCACCGCAAGCCCGATGACTCGCCCGTAACGGTCGCCGACCGAGAAATCGAGACGCTCTTCCGCGAGCGAGCCGCAAAGGATTATCCCAAATACGGAGTACTTGGTGAAGAGTTCGAAGAGACGCCGGGCGGATCTTCGCGCTGGGTGATCGACCCCATCGATGGGACAAAGTCGTTTGTTTTTGGCGTTCCACTTTTTTCAACATTAATTGGTTTGGAAGTCGACGGCAAGCCCACCCTTGGCGTTGCGCATTTTCCGGCGCTGGACGAAACGTATTGGGGGAATAACGAGGGGGCGTTTTTAAATGGCGACCGTATCCAAGTTTCACAGAAGAGCGACTTGTCGGAATCACTGCTCTTGATGGGAAGCCTAAAAGCGATGGATGCAAACCGGCGGCTCGATGCCTTCATCGCGCTTGCGCGCAAGGCTTACGCCACTCGTAATTGGGGCGACGCGTACGGCCACTGCCTGGTCGCCCGGGGCGATGCCGAAGCCATGATCGACCCCTTCGTCTCGATTTGGGACACTTGCGCGGTCTCTGCGATCGTCGAAGCGGCAGGCGGCAGGTTTGCCAATTTCGCAGGGGAAGACGGCCACACCCACGGCGAGGTCATCGCCTGCGCCCCAGGCGTCTTTGAAGAGATCATGGCGGGATTTTCCGCCGAGTGAACTTCCGGCCCGCGAAAAGCGTGCCTTAATAGTCTTATGATCCAGCGACTTAGCGCATTCGCTTGTTTGGCCACGTTAGCTGCCGCTTCCCAAGCAGCGGTGGTCTGGTACGGAGGGGATCTTGATGGCCGCAACGGCGCGCCCAACGAGATTAATGGATTCCTCTCCGAAGCCCGCACCTACGATGACTTCACCGTAACAGGACCGACGAACGTCAGCGCGGTTTGGTCGAACAATCTGCTCGACCAGTTCACCGCAACGACGGCGTCGATCGAAATCCGTACCGGTGTCGGCGTTGGCAACGGCGGAACGCTCGTCTTTAGCGGTACGTTTCCCGCCACCGTCGTCGGCACGGGCCGCAGTGGCTTCGGCCTGCAAGAGAGTCGCGTGCGGGTCTCGGGCCTTAGCGTGAACCTGGCAGCAGGCACGTACCATCTTTCGGTGACGCCGATCGGCAACGGATCGGGGCGATCGTTCGCGTCATCCTGTGCCGGTACGAACGGCGTCGGCGGCCCGCTGGCTAACGGAAACGCCTTCGTCGACAGCGACCCCTTGGCCATGACGTTCGTGTCCGCGAACTATCTGGGCAGCGGCAATTGGGATTTTTCTCTTGGAGTGGAAAGCGGCACCGGGCCGCTCGATTTCTTCCCAACTTCGCTTATTCCGGCGCGCGGAACGCTCTTTTCAGGCAACCTCGCTTCGCTCCTGACGAGCGATAACAATCGGCTTGTCTATCAACCGGGAATCGTCTTTTCCGCACAGCAGGCTCCCGTTAGCTACGAAATCGTCGGCACGGCGCCTCAGCAGACCGCGACCGAACTCCGGTTCAGACTCGAATCCAGCGGTTCGGCCACCGCCATATCCCAGCGAGTGGAGATGTTCGATTACGTCGCCGGAAGCTACGTGACAATCGACACACGTCAGATGACAACAACCGACGCCCTGATCGATCTTGCGCTTGCGCCGAATCCCAACCGCTTCATTCAAGCAGGTACGCGGCAAGTGAAGGCGCGCCTTGAATTCCGCCTGACGCAGCCTGCGTTTTCGTTTCCGTGGAGTTCTCGAGTGGACCTCGCCATGTGGAGACTAACTCCGTAGTGGACCCGTATCTGGTTCGCGCGCTTGAGATGACCCCGCGGCTTGCCGAAAACGAACTGCGGCGGGGTATCGATTTCGATGTGCGTCCGAATCCGGACCGGTTCTCGATGCGAGAGGTCATTGCCCACCTCGCTGATTGGGAGCCGATCATGCTCACTCGTATCAAGACCGGCGTGGATTCGCCGGGAGCGACAATCAACGCCTACGACGAGGGCCAAATGGCGAAGGACCACAATTACGGCTCAACCGATCCGATGGAACGACTCCGCGCATGGAAGTCCGACCGCGCCAAAACAATCGAGTACGTGAAGGGTCTTTCAGACGAGGACTTCCAGAAGCAGGTCGTCCACCCAGAGCGTGGCCCGATGCTGGTGGGAGACATTGCGCACATGCTTGTCTCGCACGATATCTATCATGTGGAGCAACTCGCCGAAATGACCCACGAAAAGACTGTCGACACCTGGTAAGGAAGTGGCGGTTTATTTCGGCGCCGTAACGATCAGCGCCTTTGTAAGCACTTCAACGTCGATCGGTGTCCTAATTCCTGTTACATTGCCGTCTAACTGCACGGGAAGAGCGGGTTCGGTCTCGATTGTGAAGCGCTTGCCGCGAAACACAGTCACGTCTTCATCGTTTGCAAGGTCACCCCGCAAGCCACGCCACGCAAGACGCACCATTGCCCACTTAGTTAGCTTTTCGTTCACCACGCACTCCATCACGCCATCGTCTGGGGCGGTGTCCTCTAGCATCTCGCGTTTTTCGGTTCCCCAAAAATTCGCTAGGGTGATCGCCTCGAAGCGCATCGAAGTTTGCTTCTTGCCATCGCTTGTCATTCTCAGAGAATGCGTTGGCGAGGAAGTATGCCTGACAAGGGCTAACAGATAGGCAATTCTGCCCAGCTTGCTTTTCGCTTCATCACTTGTCTGCGTAACGAACCGCTCGGTCGCGCCGATCCCGAGCCCGAGCACGAAATATTCGTCGCCAATTTTGCCGACGTCGACTTCTCGGGTCTTATCGGCTGCAATAAGCGCGGCGGCTTCAGTGAGATCGCTGGGTAATTCGAGGGCGGTTGCGATGATATTGCCTGTGCCCAAGGGAATAATCGATAGACGCAAGTCGCGCTTCTCGCTGCGCATTATTGCGTTGACCACCCCGGCGACGGTGCCATCCCCTCCGCAAGCGCAGAGGTGGGAATAACCTGAATCAATCGCTTCTCGCGACGCCGCCACAGGATCCTCATTTTCAATCAACTTGAAGGCAACACCGGCATCTGCGAATCCCTTTTTCAAGTCACCGGAGGTGTCATTCTCCACACCGCCCGCGCCGGGGTTCTTGATTACAGCGATCATGAGTTGCCTAATTGCGACATCCGCCTGCCTCGGCTCATAGCCGTTTCAGGCAAGTATACGGCGCAAGCGCACCCAATAGGTAAACTCGGATTCGCTTATGGGCGAGTACTGGCCGATCGTTTTGCTGCTGGCGCTTTCAGCCGTCATCGCCACCGTGATGGTCGCCGGCTCGTGGCTCCTCGGCCCTAAAAAGAACACGCCCTATAAGGACTCGCCGTACGAGTGCGGCGTCGCCCCGCTCGGCAACGCCCGCGAACGCTTCCCGATCAAGTTTTATCTGGTCGCCATGCTGTTCATCCTTTTCGATATCGAGGTGGTTTTCCTCTGGAGTTGGATGGCGACCTACAAGGAATGGCTCGATGCCGGCGACCCGGCGGCGCTGTATTCCTTTTGGGCGATCATGGTGTACATGTTCCTCTGGTTCCTCGGCGATGCCTATGTAATTCGTTCAGGCGCGTTGCAGTGGGAGGAAAGCGAGACGTTGGATTACGAGTCTCGCGAAGAAGCCGACCTCAAGGTGGCGGTTTAGTGGCTGCCTCGGCAATCGACCGTAACGAGAGCTTACGGGTCCGCGAGAAGTTCGGCGATGCGCTGATCAAGGTCAAAACGTTCCGCGACAACCTCTTCCTATGCGTCGACAAAGCTCGGCTGCGCGAGATAGCCACGTTCCTGCGAGACGACCCCGAGTTCGAGTACAAGCAGTTTAGCGACTGCACCTGCGTGGACTACTCCAAGTGGCCGCACGAGCGCGACCTGCCTGAGCGCTTCGAGGTGATTTACAACCTCTACTCCATCAAGACGACCGGGCGCATCTTTCTGAAAGTCGGCGTGAACGACGGCGAGACCACCCCGTCGCTCATCCCCGTTTTTATCGGCGCGGAGTACAGCGAGAGAGAAGTTTGGGACCTGTTCGGAGTGGTGTTCGAGGGCCATCCGGCGCTGAAACGCTTTTTACTTCCCGAAGACTGGGTCGGGTTCCCGCTGCGTAAGGAAGTGCCCCTTGGCGGCGAGGACGTGGACTTTGCGCATGGCGACCGCGGCCCGGCTGTGGAAGATATCTCCATGCCGCACGCCGGTGAAAGCTTCGAGGGCAAAACGGGCAGCGAGGATGTGAGCGGGCGATGAGCGACCCACAGACTTTTATGCCGTCGACCGAGACGGTGTTCGAGCGCGTAGGCGACAACACGATGATCGTGAACATGGGGCCGCAGCACCCCAGCACGCACGGGGTCCTGCGAATTATTCTGGAATTGGAAGGCGAAATTATCGTCAATCTGGAATGCGTCATCGGCTACCTGCACACGGGCATGGAAAAGGAAGCTGAGTTCCAGCAATATTTGAAATGCGTCACGATGACCGACCGCATGGATTATCTAGCAGCGAATTCTAATAATTTGGCGCACGCTCTTTCCATCGAACAATTACTGGATATCGAAATTCCTGCACGCGGTCAGGCGCTGCGCGTTTTACTAACAGAACTGAGCCGAATCGCATCGCACTGCGTATGGCTGGGTACGCACGCGTTGGACCTCGGCGCGATGACGCCCTTCTTCTGGATTTTCCGCGAGCGCGAAAAGATTCTCGATATGTTCGAGATGTTCTCCGGTGTTCGCATGATGCCTTCGTGGATCGTTCCCGGCGGTTTGCGCGGTGATATGCCCGAAGGCTTCGAGGCTAAGTTGCGTGCCTTCATAGAGGAATTTCCGTCAGCGCTTAAAGAATGCGAAGACCTCCTCGTCGAGAACCCGATTTGGAAAGAGCGCACGATGAAGGTCGGCACCATTTCTGGTGATCTGTGTATGAACCTCGGCCTTTCCGGACCGATCATCCGCGCAAGCGGCGTGCCGTGGGATTTGCGAAAAAGCAATCCGTATTCGGGCTATGAGAAATATGATTTCGCTATTCCGGTTGGACATCATGGCGATGTTTACGACCGTTTTTTGGTGCGCCTCGCAGAAATGCGCGAGTCGCTGAAAATTGTCGAACAGGTGATCGACGGCCTTCCCGAAGGCCCGTGGAGCAGCTCCGACCGCAAAGTCGTTCCGCCGCCGCGCGAGGAGCTCGATAACTCGATGGAATCGCTGATCCATCACTTCAAATTGTGGACCGAGGGCTACCATCCGCCCGTCGGCGAATCGTACGTGGGCATCGAGGGTCCGAAGGGTGAGATCGGATGGCACATCGTCTCGGATGGCTCTAACCGGCCGTACCGTTGGCACGTCCGCCCACCTAGCCTGGTCAACCTTCAAGCGTTGAAGCACATGTGCATGGGCCGCATGATCGCCGATGTGGTGGCGATTATCGGCAGCATCGACATCGTGCTTGGCGAGATTGATAGGTAGGAATTGAAATGGACTTGATTCAACTAACTAACAACGGGGACCGACCGAAGGCGCCCAAGCCAGAAGAAGTTTCGGTGCGCTTTTCCGAAAAGGCTGTCAAGGAGCTCGCGCAACTGCTGACGCACTACCCCGACAAGAAGTCGGCTATGCTGCCGGCGCTTTGGATCGCTCAGCGCGAGTACGGCGGGTGGCTCCCGGCGGAAGCGCTGGCAGAGGTCGCGCTGCGGCTCGAGCGCAGCTACGCCGAAGTCGAGGGCGTGGCCACGTTCTACACGATGTATCACCCGCATCACCAAGTGGGCAAGCACCTCATCGAAGTGTGCACCTGCCTCTCGTGCCACGTTTGCGGAGCGTATCGGCTGGCGGATTACCTAAAGGAAAAGCTGGGCATCGGCTGGAACGAGACGACGCCGGACGGCATGTTCACGCTGGAAGAGGTGGAGTGCTTGGACGCCTGCGACCGCGCTCCGGTTCTGCAGGTGGGGGACGAGTATTACGGGCCGGTAACGCGCGCGGATGTGGACGCTCTCATCGAGCGGCTTCGCGCGACTGACGAATCGACCGCGGTGAAGCTGGCGGACGAGATCGTGCAGTCCCAGCTGCATAGAACCGACCAAGACGCGGTCAGGTAAGGCCGGCGCTCCTAACTCCGGCGTCGCAACGCGAGCATGGCGATTCCGGCGCCGAGCGCGATGAACGTCGCCGGCTCGGGGACGGCAGTGATCGACACGTTGTCGACTACGGCAAAGAACGTTCCGTCGTTTTGAGGACCACTCCCAACCAGGCGCACGGTGTCGAAGACCACGCTGTCGATGGACATCGTAAAGTGCTCCATAAACCCTTGGAAACCGAGATCGACGACATCCGAGCCCACCACGGAACCGCCGCTGTAGGCTTCCATCGTTACGATGTTCCCCGCCTCAGCGGTTACGAAAAGCTCGAGCGAGACGTCGGTGCCCGGCGTGGCGGCATCGAACCATATCTCACCGACTCTCGAATAGCCCACACCCGGCCCAGGCGAGTACCCGAAGAAGCCGAGCGTATTTGGGGCCGAGTAACCTGGCATGCCCGCTAGGTCGCCCGTGGCGTCTTCGATGCAAAAGGTGTTGGGCGGGGGCGAGCCCGGGAAACGGGCGTCGTAGTCGTGGAAGGTTATGCCGCCATTCGTCAGCGACATGAAGGTTTGCCCTTCCACCAGGTCATCAAAATTTGCGAATTCTGCTGTGGCCATCGTCGTGGCCGAGATGGCAGCTACTATCGCGATCTTTTTGTGTTGGTAACGCATGTCGAATCCATTAGACCCGGTATGCCCCTAATAGTGCCAGTCCAGATCCGTAACTTCCTTTGCGTGCTTTTCGATGAACTGCCGTCGCGGCTCTACTTTGTCGCCCATCAATTTCGAGAACATGATTTCTGTTTCGACCTCGTCTTCTGCCAGAAGGCTCACTTTAACAAGCGCACGCGTTGCGGGATTCATGGCGGTTTCTTCCAATTGTTCGGGGTCCATTTCGCCCAGACCCTTAAACCGTGTTATACGCACGTCTTTCTTCTTCAGACCGCGAATGATCTCGTCCCTTTCGGCTTCGTCGGCTGCGTAATAGCGCTCGTCCTTACCGGCTTGGATGGTAAACAACGGCGGCTTGGCTAGATATATCTTCTCATCCGTAAGAAGTGGTTTCATGTAGCGGTAAAAGAACGTTAGTAGCAGCGTGCGGATATGCTCGCCATCGACGTCCGCATCTGTAAGAATAATGACCTTTCCGTAGCGCAGCTTCGTAATATCGAAACCTTCGCCTTTGCCGTTCGGCTTCGCCGCCTCTTCATCTTCGTCTTTCTCTCGGCCGATCGAATAATCGATTCCGGTGCCGAGCGAAGAAATAAGCGCCTTGATCTCATCGTTATCGAGCGCCTTATCCACACGCGCGCGCTCCACGTTCAGAATCTTTCCCTTGATGGGCAGCACGGCTTGGAACCGGCGGTCGCGCGCGCCCTTTGCCGGCCCTGCAGCAGAGTCGCCTTCGACGATAAACAACTCGGTATGCGTCGGATCCTTCTCGATGCAGTCGCTCAGCTTGCCGGCAAGTCCGAACGACTCAACTGCGCCGCTTCGCTTGACGGCTTCAGCGGCTTTTCGCGCGGCCTCGCGGGCTCGCATTTCGATGACCGACTTTTCGACGACGCGTTTCGCAACAGCCGGATTTTCCTCAAAGAATTCAATCAGCGATTCGCCGACAGCTGAGTTGACGATTCCGTCGACATCGCTATTCCCGAGCTTGGTCTTCGTTTGGCCCTCAAATTGAGGGTGCAGCAACTTAACTGCGATGACGAGCGTGAGCCCGCCGCGAACGTCCTCGCCGAGGAAGTTGTTGTCCTTCTCTTTCAAGAAGTTCATTTTCCTTGCGTACGCGTTAATGACCCTCGTCAACGCAGTCTTTGCTCCCGACGCGTGGGTTCCGCCCTCGATCGTGTTGATATTATTCGCGAAGCTTAGGAAGGTCTCTTTGTAGCCCGTGTGGTACTGCATGGCTACTTCAACTTCGACGTCCTCTTTGCTTCGTTTCAGGAAAATTGTTTTATGAACGACATCATGCGATTCGTTGATATTCTCCACAAGCGCGCGAATGCCATTCTCAAAGTGGAATGTTTCATCGTCCTCATGATTTTGTTCGTTCACGAAGAAGAACGTTACGATCGGATTTAAGTAGGCGAGTTCGCGAATTCGCTCTTTGAATTTCTTGGGGTCGTAAGTTGTCGTTTCGAAAACAGTGGAGTCGGCAAACCATCGAGTTGTCGTTCCGCGTCGCTTCGTCGTGCCTAATTCCACAACGTCCGCGACGGGCGTGCCGCGTTCGTACTTCTGATAAAACTTTTTGCCGCCACGCTCGACTGTGACTTCGCACCACTCGGCGAGCGCATTTACGCAGGAAACACCAACTCCGTGCAAACCTCCGGAGACGTGATATCCACCGCCGCCGAACTTGCCTCCCGCGTGCAATGTGCACATAACGATCTGCAGGGCAGAAACGCCATACTTCTCGTGAATATCCACTGGGATACCGCGTCCGTTGTCCATAACGCTCACGGAATTATCTTCCTTCAACGTGCAGTGGATCTCTGTGCAATGACCCGCTAAAGCCTCGTCGATCGAGTTATCTAAAACTTCGCTAAAAAGGTGATGCAGCCCTCGCGTTCCCGTGTCGCCAATATACATTGCCGGGCGTTGGCGCACCGCTTCGAGACCCTCCAAAACTTGAATATTCTCGGACGTATAATCGGATTGAACCTGCTTGCTCATCGAGCTTTCCTCTTCTGGAACGATGGGGTCTTCAGGCGGCAAATTGGGGTTATCTGGCATAGGAATTCCGGGACCGTGGATAGGACGGGAGAACGTCTGCGATTATACCTTTTGGGGGTCTACTTTCGCTCGTTTTTTCGGGCTCCCGCCTCGTACAACGCGGTAGCCACAAACACGCCTGCGGCGGCTCCGAGGAGCCACTTAGGAAGGGGCGATTCTGTGCGGTCGAGTAGGTAGGTTGCCGCCGCGCAAAGGGCGCCCACAATTGCAAGGGCGACTGCCCGCACGCCCTTCTTGGGGATAAGCGCAAGGTTCAGCAGCGCGACGGCTGCGAAGCCGATCGCGATAAGATCGTACGGTCTCAGGCGCCCCACCCCCCGCCACCAGGCGTTTCGACGCGCACGACGTCACCCTTCAGCAGCGTTACAACGCCCTTTGCGGGCAGCAAAATTTCTTCATCGCTGCGAACCAGAACATTTCGGCCCTGAGTACCGTTCTGACCACCGTTCCGCCCGGGAGGGCCGAGCCTCCTCCGCTCCGTCATGAGTGAGCACGTGATGTCGCCCGTCAGCGCTTCATAGGCTCGAATGATGCCGTCGCCGCCGCGGTGCAAGCCATTTCCACCTGAGCCAAGGCGCATTTCGTACTGCACGACGCGCAATGGCGCATCGATCTCGATGGCTTCTATCGGTGTGTTGCGCGTATTGGTCATATGCGTGTGGATGCCTGAGGCTCCGGGGCCGCTCGGCCCGGCTCCCGCGCCTCCACCGATCGTTTCGTAGTACGCCCATTCGTCCGTGCCGAAAGCGATGTTATTCATCGTGCCTTGGCTACAAGCCGGCGCGTCCACGGGGAGGGACTGAAGGATCACATCGACAATGCGCTGGCTCGTCTCAGTATTTCCCGCCACGACTGGAGCCGGAAACTGAGCGTTTACGAGGCTTGCTTCCGGGGTCTTCACGCTGACCGGCTTCCAACAGCCTGCATTCGTAGGCGTATCCGGGGCTAGGCAGCGTACCGCGTAGTAGCAAGCTGACTTCGTCACGGCTTCGGTGGCATTGACGCCGATTGAGGCTTGTGGCGCGGTACCTTCGAAATCGAACTCGATTGCACAATCGGCAATGGTTAAGGAGACAACAATTCGGCCATCCGCTATATCCTCCAATGTGTCTTCAGCGCGAAAAACACCGTTAGGCACCTTGCTCAGAGCTGCCCTGGTGAGTGTTTCCGAGTAGGCGAGGCATTGGTCTGCAATGCCTTCGAATTCGTTACCGAATCTTTCCGAAAGCTTTAAGAGGCGTCGCGCTCCAATTCGCACAGCGGCCAGTTGCGCCGCCAAGTCGGACCTCCGTTCTTCAGAGCCGCGGCATTGGAGACAAATTTCGTCGATGAGACCTGTGGTCAGTTCCTGGGGCGCAATAATCATGCCCTCCTTTCGAACGTCATCGACGGGGGAGAAGCTGCCCGGCGTCGCGCCGCCTATGTCGGAATGGTGCGCCCGGGCAGCGACGTATCCTATTTCTCCCACAGGATAAATTAAGCTGACATCCGGCAAATGCGTTCCTGCAAAGTACGGATCGTTGGTGATGTAAGCCTTGCCTTCCACCATTGGTGGGCCCTCTTGCAGCCACTTTCGAAGTAGAAATTCCATCGCGCCGAGGTGCACTGGTATGTGCGCCGCCTGCGCTATGAGCTGCCCTTGAGTATCGAATACCGCGCACGAATAATCGCGCCTCTCTTTGATGTTGGGCGAAAACGAAACGCGCTCTAAGGTCGAGCCCATTTCCTCGGCCACACTCGAAAACTGGCTGGAATACAGACCGACTCTCGCTGGAGAAAAACCTAAAGAATGTATTTCGTGAGGTCCTCGTCTTTCACCAATTCCGCGAGGCGATCGCGGACGTGCTCTCCGTTCACGGTGATCGACATCTCCTTCAAATTGTCGGGGGCGTCGAATAGCACATCTTCCAACAGTTTTTCCATAACGGTATGCAGTCGCCGCGCGCCGATGTTTTGCGCGCGTTGGTTGACGCCGTGGGCCATCCGCGCGATTTCTTCGATGGCATCTTCCGTGAACTCTAAAGTAACTCCTTCCGCGGATAGAAGGTTCTTGTACTGCGTCGTAAGCGCATTCTTCGGCTCGCTCAGGATGCGCCGCAAATCATTTTCTACGAGTGATTCCAGTTCAACACGGATCGGCAATCGACCCTGTAATTCCGGGATGAGGTCGCTCGGTTTCGAAACGTGAAACGCACCCGCACCGATAAAGAGCACGTGGTCTGTATTGACCGGACCGTGACGGGTGACAACCGTCGACCCCTCTATAAGGGGCAATAAATCTCGTTGCACCCCTTCTCGCGACACATCGGGGCCGCTGCCGCCTTCTCGGCCGGCTATCTTATCAAGCTCGTCGATGAACACGATGCCGGTCTGTTCCGCTCGCTCGACGGCCTCCGCGCGCACGCTTGCGGTATCTATTAATTTCTTAGCCTCTTCGGCAGTCAGTACTTCCTTTGCTTCGGCAATGGTGACTCGCCGCGTGGTTTTGGTCCGCATTCCGGGCGGTCCGCCAACAGGAAAGTCGATTCCCATTTCTTCCATACCTTGCGGCGAGAACACTTGGAAGAAAGGCGAAGAAGCGTCATCGACCTCTATTTCTACCATTTCTGCATCTCGCTTGCCGCTGGCGACCTGCTCCTTGACTCGGCGATACCTGCGAGCCCAGTCGTCCGTGTCTTCGGTGGGCTCGGATTTGGATTCCTGCGGGGACTCCACACCGAAAACTTCCATAGCCTGCCGGATCATCGGATTGTCTGCTTGCCTTGAACGGTAGGGGTCTACGAGCAAATCGACAATTCGCTCGAGAGCGCGTTCGCGCGCCGGTCCTTCCACTTCGAGGGTCTTCTCAGCTTCGACGAGGCGGATCGCAACGTTGACCAAGTCTCGAACAATCGAGTCGACATCCCGCCCAACATAGCCCACTTCCGTGAATTTCGTTGCTTCTACTTTGATAAACGGAGCTTTCGCCAGCTGGGCGATTCGGCGTGCGATCTCTGTCTTGCCGACTCCGGTCGGCCCGATCATCAAAATGTTCTTCGGGATAATTTCATCGGCAAGTTCCGCGGGCAGGCTCTGCCGGCGGAAGCGATTTCGCAGAGCGACCGCCACCGCGCGTTTGGCATCGGATTGTCCGATGATGTACTTATCGAGTTCGCCGACTATTTGGCGGGGAGTCAGGTCTTCAATGGGGAGGCTCATTTAGCGTCTCCATTGTACTGCGGGCTGGGTCCAACAGGTAGAATTCCGAGCCCCATGAACCTTCGCGAGACCCTCAACTTGCCGGACGCCGACTTCACGATACCGATGAAGGCGGACCTGGCGATTCGAGAACCGGAGATGCAAAAGGCATGGGACGAAGCCGATCTCTATCACCGCATTCTAGAGGCACGAGATGGCTGCCCAAAATTCGTGCTGCACGACGGGCCGCCTTATACAAACAGCCCGGTTCACATCGGCACCGCCTTGAATAAATCGCTTAAAGATTTCGTTGTTCGCTATAAAACGATGCGCGGTTTTTATGCGCCCTACGTGCCGGGGTTCGATACTCACGGCTTGCCGATCGAGCTTGCCGTGCAAGCCAAGCATGGCCGTTTACAGCCAAAGGAAATGCGGGAGGCGTGCCGCAAACATGCTGAAGAGTTTATTGCCGTTCAAACCCAGCAGTTCAAGCGCATAGGTGTGTTGGGCGATTGGGAAAATCGATATGCGACGCTCGATTTCGCGTTCGAGGCGACGGTCGTGCGGGCATTCGCACGCCTGGCAGAGAAGGGATTCCTCTATCGAGACCTGCGCCCAACGCACTGGAGCATCGGGATGCGGACGGCGCTGGCGGACACCGAGCTTGTTTACGAGGACCACGTTTCGCGAGCCATTTATGTTCGCTTTCCGCTGACAGCGGATGGTTCGGAAGTCTTTCCAGGAATCGATAATTTGTACACGATCATCTGGACGACAACGCCGTGGACGATTCCAGGGAACTTAGGAGTTGCCTTTCACCCAGAGCTTGAATATTCCGTGTTTCGCGTTGGCGACGATCACTATCTGATTTACGACGGCTTGGCCGAAAGGGTATTTACCGAGATCGGGTTCGAGCAATACGAGAAAATTGCAACGGTTCTGGGCTCCGCACTCGAGGGCCTCGTGTTTAAACACCCGATATTCGACCGCGACTCGCTGGCGGTATTGGCGGATTACGTCACCACGGAAGACGGAACGGGCGTCGTTCATACGGCCCCTGGCCATGGACATGAAGATTTCGCGACCGGCCGGAAGTACGGCTTGCCTGCGCTCTGCCCAGTCGACGAAGGCGGAGTCTATACGTCCGAGGCGCTGGAGTTCGAAGGCAAGAAAATCACCGACGCCGACACTTTTATTGTGGAACGGCTGCGAGATACGGGCAACCTCCTAAAAGATTACGAGTATCGACACAGCTACCCATATAGCGAGCGCGACAAGAGGCCGGTTATATACCGCACCACAGAGCAATGGTTTGTCGACGTGGATCACGACGACCTCCGCGGCAACGCGCTGCAGGAAATCAGCCGTGTGAAGTGGATACCGGAACATGGAAAAGCGCGCATCACTGCGATGGTGGAGAATAGGCCGGATTGGTGCATCTCTCGCCAAAGAACGTGGGGAGTTGGCATACCGGTTGTTTTCGGTGTTCCGTCCGGCGAGCCGGTTTTCGATCAGGAAATCTTTGAGCGCGTGGCCAAATTGGTTGAAGCAAATGGCTCCGCGGCTTGGTTCGAGGCATCGCTCGAAGATATTCTTCCCGCCGGATATGTGCATCCAAAAACCGGTGAGACCGAATTTCGCAGGGAAACCGACGTGCTCGACGTTTGGCTGGATAGCGGTGTGACGCACTTCGCGGTGCTTTCACAGAAATACAACGCGAAGTGGCATGAGCTTACATGGCCGGCGGATTTGTACTTGGAGGGAAGCGATCAGCATCGGGGCTGGTTCAATAGCAGTCTCACGACCGCAGTCGCATTGGATGGCGCAGCACCCTACAGAACTGTGCTGACCCACGGGTTCGTTCTCGATGAAAAGAACGAGAAAATGTCCAAATCAAGGGGCAATGTCGTTGACCCGATCGTAGTATCCAATCAGTACGGCGCGGACATCCTGCGCTATTGGGCGGCAAGCGTCGATTACAGAAATGATGTTCCCTGCGGTGACAATTTATTCAAGCAAGCCGGCGAACATTATAGGCGCATTCGCAACACGCTTCGTTTTTTGTTGGCGAATCTGTACGACTTTGAGCCATCCGGCCAAGCGCTTACCGAAGATATCGATAAGTGGGCTGTCGATCGTGCATCTGAACTGGAATTGGAGTGCTGCAACGAATACGATCAGTACGATTTTAACGCTGCGCTCTCTAGAGTGCACAATTTCTGCGCGCGAGAGCTCAGCCAGTTTTACTTGGATGCGATCAAAGACCGCATGTACTGCGAGGCCAAGGATTCCCCCGCTCGCCGCAGTGGCCAAACAGCTTGTCACATCATCTTGCTCAAACTAACCAAATTGATCGCCCCGTTGCTGTCACACACTGCTGAAGAAGTCTACGCAAAAACGCCCAACGCCGATAGGAAATCGAGCGTAATGATCGAAATCATCGAGCCGGAGGGCGCCGCACTTTCGGACGAATTCGGGTTTAGCGACCTCATCGATTTTCGTGAAAGGCTTTTTGCAAGTCTCGAGCCGTGGAAAACTTCTACCGGGATAAAAGACTCGCAAGACGTCCTCGTAAAGATCATCGCAGGCGCGGAGCATTTGGCAAGACTGCAGTCGTTCGGAGACGAGTTACCGAATTTGTTGCGAGTAAGCTGGGTGATCTTGCAAGAAGGAGCAGACGTCGCCTTTGAGTTCGAAGAGTCGCCTTATTTGCGGTGCGAACGCAGCCGCCTGAGACGGCCCGATGTAGAGGAAGTGAACGGCATACCGCTTACCAAGCGCGACCGAAGGGTTATTGGTTGGTAAAGAACAGGGTTTCGATTGCGCCGTTTTTGCTCTGGACAACCGGCCTCATTGCCCTAGACCAACTGACCAAAGCGTTGGCTCGCGCAAGCATGTCGGAGGGCGAGTTTGTCACCGTGATTCCTAATGTCCTGGATTTCACACTTGTTTACAATCAAGGCATCGCGTTTGGGCTCCTGCAGGGGCTCGGCATTTGGTTGGCGCCGATCGCGCTGATCATGAGTGTGTTCGCTTATTGGCTTTACATAAAGCGAGAGCCAAACGACAGGCTGCAGGGCTTGGTCGGTATTCTCATCGCCGGGGGAGCCATCGGCAATGTGATCGACCGCATTGCGATGCAGCGTGTCACCGACTTTATCAACATTAGGATCATCCCTGTGTTCAACTTCGCCGACATCTACATCACGATCTCGTTCTTCGTTATGGCTGCGCTAATCCTGCGCCCAGAGCCGAAAACTCCGCCCGAATAGCCGCGTCTCCGTGGTATTCTCCAACGTCCTATGATTGGCATGAGGCGCAAAGTTTGGGCCGTGCGTTGGAGCACAGGAGCTTGGTTCTATATGCGTGACACGTATATGGCTCCTCATCCTGCTTCAACGGCCCGGTGCGATTGCGCGTCGGGCCGCTTTTGTATGGAAGGGATTCGCGATGCAAGACGTCTTGCTGCTCAACAATAACTACGAGCCTCTGAACGTTTGTTCGGTCATGCGCGCTGTGACGCTCATGGTCAAAGGTAAGGCGGAGGTGCTGCACCTCAACGGGCACCTGATTCATACGGGACACACGGAGTTCCATGCACCGTCGGTGCTGCGTCTGCGCTACCACATCAAGCGTCCCTTGCCCCAGCTTCGCCTGAGCCGACATTCTGTCCTGGCCCGCGATAACTATACGTGCCAGTATTGCGGCGTCACGGGTAAGGACCTGACCATCGACCATGTGATCCCACGCCGTCACGGTGGAAGGCACAGTTGGGACAACGTGGTCGCGTGCTGCAAGCGCTGCAACGTGCGCAAGGCCGATAAGCTTCCGCACCAATCGAACATGCGGCTTCAACACGCTCCGGCACGACCGCGCTACGTACCGTACATTTCGCTCACCCAATACATGCGCGCACAAACGCGGGACGAGTGGCTGATGTATCTGCCCAGTTTCGAGCGTCGGCAGATGGACTAGACGCGTCCTAAACCCACATGATCGAAGAACGGCGTCGAATGCCGCTGCACACAAAGATTCTCCTCGGCCTTGCCGTGGGTCTCATTGCCGGCATCATTTGCCAGGCAGCTTTCGGCGCAGACAACGAAGTCGTTCAGAACATCGTGAAAAACTACGCCTACCCGGTGGGCCAAGTTTTTCTACGAATGATCTTCATGATCGTGGTGCCGCTGCTGTTTGCGGCGCTCGTTCTCGGAGTGATGGAGATCGGCGATGCGCGCAAGGTCGGCCGCGTCGGGGTGCGCGCACTTGTGCTGACGATTATCCTGTCGTCGATCGCGGTGGGGATCGGACTACTCGCGGTAAACACAGTCCGCCCCGGAGACGGGATTCCGGAAGCGCGCCGCGAACAGCTGATGGCGACCTACGGCAACGAGGACGCGCAGAAGACGGCCGCCCAAGCCGGAGAGGCGAAGTCTGTTGTGGATTCGCTCCTCGAGATCATTCCCAAGAATCCGATGGTCGAAGCCAACCGCGCCCTGGAGGGAGGCTTGCTACCGCTGATGTTCTTCGCGCTGGTGTTCGGCTTGGCAATGGCCGCGGCTGCGCCGGAGAAAGTGCGGACATTAAAAGGTTTTCTAGAAGGCGTTTTCGAGGTTTCGCTCAGGGTTATCGACTTTGCGCTGAAGGTTGCGCCCATTGGCGTTGCGGCGCTTGTTTTTGGAGCCATCGCGTTGCTTGGATGGGACGCGATTGCCGCGCTGGGCAAGTACGTTGTCGTCGTTCTCGTTGCACTTGCTTTTCACCTTG
>JALYSG010000047.1 GCA_030854945.1 Armatimonadota bacterium | reverse complement strand
GTGCAGCACTCCTGGCGAACCGGCGGTCAACGGAGCCGCGTGCTCGCCGGTTTCCAGACCGCGCCCGCCCGCCTCGGCGCCGATCAGCCTCACGGAGGCGTCTTCCATAAATCCTGAATAAATCCCGATGGCGTTGCTCCCACCGCCGACACACGCATAAACCGCGTCGGGCAATCGCCCTGCCTCCGCCAGCATCTGCGCGCGTGCCTCCTCGCCGATGACACTTTGAAATCGCTTGACCATTAGCGGGTACGGGTGCGGGCCGACGCAGGAGCCCACGATGTAATGTGTGTCGCGAACGTTCGTCACCCAGTCGCGCATCGCCTCGTTTGTGGCGTCCTTGAGGGTTTTGGTGCCGCTGTCGACCGGCACGACTTGGGCGCCGAGCAATTTCATGCGAAAAACGTTCAGCTCCTGCCTCTTAACGTCTTCCGTTCCCATGTACACCACGCACTCCAGTCCGAAGAGCGCGCAAACGGTTGCTGTAGCCACGCCGTGCTGTCCAGCACCCGTTTCCGCGATGATGCGCTTCTTGCCCATTCGCAAAGCCAGCAGCGCCTGGCCAATGGCGTTGTTCAGCTTATGCGAGCCGGTGTGGCACAAGTCTTCCCGCTTGATCCAGACTTCGCAGCCGAGTTCCGCGCCTAGCCGCTCGGCTTTCGTGAGGGGCGTGGGGCGGCCGATGGTCTGCTTGTGGTGATGCGCCAGCTCGTCGCGAAACGCGCCGTCCTGCCATACCTCTTCGAGCGCTGCCGTGAGCTCGTCCAATGCCGGCACCAGCGTCTCGGGCACATATCTACCGCCGTAGGGGCCATATCGCGAGGGGTTCGGCACCCTCGGATTGTAGCCCGGGAGTCATTCCGGGAGCCCCGGAGCCATTCCCGGAACACCGGTAACCTGTCGGCGTGCCTACGCACCTGCTCGCAATCGACCTCGACTTCACCCTCCTCGACCATGACCGCGAGATACCGGTCGCCAATCGCGAGGCGATCCAGAAGGCGCTGGATGCGGGCATTGCAGTGGTTCTCGCCAGTGGCCGCGGTGCCGGCGGGGTCGGCAAGTACGCTTCGCAGCTCGGCCTCGAAGGGCCGATGGTTACGTGCAACGGGTCGTTCGTCGTAACCCCTCTCGGCGAGGTCATCAAGGAACACCTCCTTCCGCCCGAACGACTGCGAACGATCATCGAGTTCGCTCGGGCGGGGGGGCACCACCTCCACCTGTACTGCCGCGACGAAGTTCTCATGCCGGAGTTCACGGAATGGGCGGACATTTATGTGCACAAGGCCAAGCAGCTGCCTCCGCGTGCCGTGGGATGGGAGGGAATGCTGGCGGCAACGGCGAACAAAGCGATTATCGTCACGGCGCCCGAGACAGTACTTGCTATAGAGAGCTCCGCTCGCGCGCTCTTTCCCGAGAAGGAATCGGTGACGTTATCGGAGCCGGAATACCTCGAGTTCCTGTGCCCGGAGGCCTCAAAGGCGACCGGTCTTGCTGCGGTCGGCGCCTTGATTGGCGTCCCGCGCGAACTGACTGCAGCCATCGGCGACTACTACAACGACATCCCGATGCTGGAGTGGGCGGGGCACTCGGCTGCGGTCGACAATGCCCCAAGCGCCGTGAAGCAGTCGGCGAAAATCGTGGTGCCCGCGCACGATCGCGGTGGTGTTGCCGCGTATATTGATATGTTGATACGATATTTGGGAGAATGGGACGGGCCTTCAATCGTCTACAATGAGGGCTGGGTCGTTTCGACACCCACCATTGGAGAAAATTTATGAAAGCACTGCTCAAATTCGCGGGTCGTAGCGTGGTCATGGTGGCCGCGTGCGTTACCCTGGCTTCCGCCGCTATTGCCGGCACCCTTACAGTTACTGCCCCCGCCAATGGGGCCTTTGTTGGAAGTTCCACGACCATCACGTTCCGGATCGCCGGAGGCGTGGTCGAAGTTACGGTTCGCGCCGTTATAACCTCAAAGTCAACCGGCGCATCAACGACGCTTACAACGCAGGTGACTCCCGACGAGAACGGCGACGCGAACGGCTCCCTTCAGTGGTCGCCCAGCACGTCTTTCCCTGAGGGCGACTACACGATTCTCGTTACGGCTACGGAGCCCGGCAACACATACAAGCCGACATCGATCATAGTAACGCTCGATCGACTCGATCCGCGGCTTTTCGAATACAGCCCAATCAACAACAGTTTCATTAATGGGCCGATCAACATTACAGCTTTGATCGATGAGCCGAATATCGATACTTGGCGCGTTACAGTGAACGATGCGGACCTTCCGAACAACACGGGCTCGACTGCGAGCGTGAACGTTTTGTGGGACCCGACAAACATCGAGCTCGACGGCGAGCAGATAGTGAAGATAATTGTCAAGGACTTGGCTCGAAACGAGTCGACGCAAACGATCACGGTAACACTCGATCGCGCTGCGCCGGTCGTCAACGTGGTTTATCCGCGGGTCAATCAGGCGATTATCCCCGGCTCGATCGTGACGGTGTTGATCCTGATTCAGGATATTTCATCCACGTCGGTCGACCCGGTTGCCGTCGTCGCGGAGATTCAAGACCTTGCCGGGAAGGTCATCCGACGAGTCTCGCGTTTGACCTACGAAGAGGTTAACTCCACAACCGCCCGTTGGGTGGGCCGATGGAGGGCCGTAACCCCTGGCGGGGTCGAAAAGTTCAAATTAGTCGTTAACGTTGTCGACCGGGCGGGGAATGTCGCGGCGACGCAAACTGTACCTTTGCACTTCGGTCGCTAAGGGAACTACAACTTTGGAGGATGTATAGCCTAATGAACGCAAGGACGCGGTGGATTGCCGGTTCGATGATGACGATGGTGTCGGCGGGAGCCTACGCCCAAATCCCTGACCTGCTCAACTCATTCGAGATGGGTGGCCGGTCTATGGGCATGGGTGGTTCGATTAACTCGAACATCACCGATGTTAGCGCCAGCTACTGGAACCCGGCGGGACTGGGTCACATCTCGACCAGCGCCGTCGAGGTGAATTTCCGCAATCGCCCAAGCAACAACACCACCTTGACCGGTACTTTTACAAACCCGGACGAGTCGACCGCCCCTCAGTACGGCCGCAACCAAATCTCATTCTTGGGTGCGGCTGTGCCCGTTGGCAGAGGCACGATAGGTATCAGCTACGCAGTGGGCGGATATGCTCGCGAACTGCGGCACGGTGAAGGTTTGGTTGTCGATCCCGGTGAGAACATCACGGCAAACGTTGATACCCTCGATGCCATCACCGATGAGTTCATCACCTTGGCTTATGGTTTCAAGAGTGGTAACGCCATGGCCCTCGGCCTCGGCTTGGTGTTTGCGCGCGAGTCGATCTTGAGTGCGTCACGGATCGAGCTTTTTCAGAACGGCAACCCGATTCCTGGCCCCGATCCCACGGACACGAAGGAAGACGCTACCGGTATCGGCGGCATTATCGGGGCCCAGTTTGCGAGCGGCCCGAGCAGTTCGTTCGGCATCAGCTTTCGAACTCCGATCAGCCTGAGCGGATATGACGAGCTTTCCAGCTATGCCGATCATATTCCTGGGCGACTGCAAGGTGGCTTCCTGTTCCGGAAGGACGGAATGCGCGGTGGTAAGGACTACCTTATCGCCGGCATCGATGCCGCTTACTTCTTCGAGACAAACAGGGGTAAGGCTTTGCAGCGTGACGGGCACATTTCCGGCGGCGTCGGCTTCGAATACAACCTTTCCCAGAGGTTCGGGTGGATTCCCATTCGCCTCGGCGTCCGCGCCACGTCCAAGGGTGGCCCGGGCTTCAAGCAGCGAAACGTAATTACATTCGGGCTAGGTTATCGCCCGCATGGCGGGAATATGTGGCTGGACTTTGCAGCCGCGACGGGCAGTGGCCAGAACCGGCCCGACTTTGCGCTATCCGTCGGAACAAAACTAGGCAGGTAATTCAATTATGCGAATCTTCAAATTCATCATCGCGCTCTCCGTAGCAAGTGTCGCAGTGTCTGCGAGCGCCCAGTCATGGGTGCGTCCGTACGAAGAGGCGCTTAGGCTCGCCAAGACCGGTGCTTGGCCGGAAGCAAAGGCCAAGTTTGTGGAAGCCATTGCGGCAAGGGGCGAAGACACCGACAAGGCCAGCCAGGTGGGCGGGTCAGTCGCCGATCGCAGGCCATGGCGCGAGGGTGCGCCGTACTCACCGAACTTTGGAGCAGCTTACGCCACTTTCAAGATGGCAGCCGACGCTCCTGACATGGGAGTTCGCAAAGAGCGGCTCACTGAGGTCATCAACAAGCTTCAAGCACTGGTGAATAAGGGGCAAGCTAGCCAGGAATCGCTTCTATTCCTCGCCGCAACGTATGCGGCGAACGAGCAGAATCGCGAGGCACAGGCCGTGCAGGATCAGCTCAATGCTATGGATGCCACGAAGGCCTTCAAGATAGACCAAGACATTCTGGACGCGGTCGACCTGGCTGCACTTCGCGGAACGACGATGCCTGCCGGGCCTATCGGCGATCCGCGGGCAGGGGCGATTCAGCCCAATGAACTGCCTCGCATCGGGGTCGGCTCGCCGACCGGCGTCGTTCCTCCGCTTGACTTCAAATTTGCGCTGCTGATTGGAGTGGGCGCCGGGGATGGCCCCGACTATGCGCTGAATGATGTCGACCTCCTTGCGGAGGCATTGACGAAGCACGCTGGATACCAAGCAGACAAGATCACGATCTTGAAAGATCCCACGGTGGCGCAAATCCGAGAGGCAGCCACTGCGATAGCGGCGACGATGCCCGATTCCGGAACCATAACGATCTTCTATGCCGGAGCGGGAACGAACGATCCCGAGACTGGCAAAGACTACGTTGCAGGTTCTGACTCGCGTAGCGCAATCGGAACCATGCTCCCTAAGTCGGACCTCTACGCGCCGTTCATGGGGAAAGGGTCATCGATTTTCGCGTTCTACGAAGTGGATCGTCCGCTGAGCGAAAAGGATAGGTACTTCGGAATGGAGATCCCTCAGACTGGCAGGGTTGTGCAGATGCAATCGAACTCGCCTGGTGAGAGGGCGTACGCAACGGTTGCCGACGGCAAACCCTACGGTGTATATGCTTATGCTATGAGCCAAGTTCTCAAGAGCATGCGCAACAATCGTGTGCCGCTGAGCGACTTCGTTTGGGCTACCTTCTACGAGGTCCGCAAGGGATCGAACGAGGGCGGCGGTGGCGGTTCCCAGACGCCTACTCTGCCCGTGTCCTTGACGATGTCGACGACGGCTCGTTTCTAAGCAGGGCCTTCAACGAAAACAGCCAGGCCCGTTTTGAGCCTGGCTGTTTCTTTACGTGAATTTCGTTAGGGTGCGATCCGCATGGATTGGATGGTGTCACCAAGCCGAATCGTCTTCAGCACTTCCAATCCAATGATCACTCTGCCGAAGGCCACGTACGTACCCTCCAAAAATGGCTGCGGGCCGAGGGTAATAAAAAATTGGCTGTCGCCGCTATTGGGGTTGATCTTGTCCCGGCTGAGGCCCAGCGTGCCGTTGGCAAAGGCTAGGTCGTTCTTTTCGAACGGTACTTTGGTGCCGCTTCCGCCGGTGCCGATACGCGGGTCGTTGATGGCTAGTGATTTGGTTAGCGGGTCGCCCGTCATGACGACGAATGGCCGCGGGTTGTTTTCGATCCTATGAAATTTGATGCCGTTGTAAAACCCCGAACGGACCAAGCCGAGGAAGTGCTCGACGGTTTTTGGGGCCTTGTCGGGGTAGAGCTCCATCACGACTCGACCGCGATCCTGGATCGTCATCTCCACGCGGGGAGTGTCGACTGTCGCGGGCGTGAGCCCGATGGCAAGTGTTGCGAGCAAAGTGGTCATGCTACAAGGGTTAGACGCCGTCGTCCGGGTTTCGTTGCTTGCCGACCTTTCGCCGCGTAGCCAACAGGCTGAGAGCAGCTGCGACTACCGCCCACGAATGAGGCTCGGGGACGGCCGCAATCGCCAGCGAGAGGTCCTGCGACTTTCCGCCTATCGATTCGAAAGCCGCCCAGTTCTCCGGGAAAGTTGTCGAACCACCACCTCCGGGTTGATTTCGCAGCGGATCGCGGGCGAAGGAGTCAAGCGCATAATTCTCGCTGGCGACAATGCGGAAAAAGTCTGTGCCATCTAGTGCTTGAACAGAAACGAAATGCTTCCCTCCGGCTAAGAACAGCCACTCAAAATCAATCTCGTAACGAAACGCCGGCAGGCCGCCGTATTGGCCGGCGAAGGTGAACCTCGTGACATCGGCAGACGTGATCGTCGTATGCGGCGAGAGAGCAGGCACGCCGGCTTCCGACTCAAAAATTCGGATGCGGAATCCATTAGCGGGATTGCGATTCTCGCCGGATGCCCACGCTCCCCAAATGGTCATTCCGGCCATCGTCCATCCGAACGTAGTGACGTCGACGTCGCTCGCCGCTTGCCGGTCAACGACAAAACCTCCGACCGTCCCTTCTACCGAACTCCAATACGGAGAGGGCCCACCAGGAGGCGGAGCGGGCGACTGTTCCCACAGAATCCCCGCGGGGCAGCTGCTTGCAGACAAGCCCGCAATAAGCAATACGATTGGCCGAGTGCTCATTTTACACCTCCAGTGTAGGTACCTCTAACGAGGAAGTTACGAATCGAGTTGACGGCCCATGCCATCTTCGGTGACGGAGCCGGTCAGCATCAGGATGCCGTCGACGAAGGGCCAGACGTACAGAACGCCGAACGAGCAGACGGTGGCGACGAGCTGGACGATGCCGATCGTGACGTGGCCAAGGTACATGCGGCCGACGCCGGGAACGAAAATATTGAGGACGCCTGCGGCGGTCCGGCTCAAGGGGCTTTTCGGCTTTGCCGGAACGAGGTAGGCAAAATCGCGATGCATCGGCTGGTGATAGACGGGCGAAACCGGCCTCGGAGGAAAGGGGGCGGGCGGCGGAGCAGGAGCGGGAACTTTAAGGCGGAAATCTTCGATCTCGCCGGCGCGTTTCCACTCGGGCATCCCTTCAGCCCAGACGAAGGTATCGCCGGAAATTACGCCACACGCAGCCAGGTCCATTGCGTGATCTTCCGGCAAAGGGCCGACTTGACCAAACTTGCCGACGTAATACCATTCCCGGGTTGCCATTCGTTGTGCCTTACAGGTACTCGAAAGCCGCTTTTGAGGTTACGCGGTTTTCTCTCTTGCAGTTTAGAACGTAATTGCTCGGGCTTGCGACGTCAGGCTTTTCGGAGTTTCAATCGTAGGTGAATTTATAGCGGCTGAGGAAGGTTGGTATGTCGAGGTTCGCGCTCGAGTTTTCCAAATCTGCATTGATACGCAACTCTTGATCGTTCGACGGCTGATGCATCGGATCGAAATTGACGCCCGACGCTGCTCGCGCTCCGTCCATCGGCACGCCTTCCAGACCGGCGGCGAGGATGGTGACGCGTACCGTGTTGCCGAGCTCGGGCTTGCAGACGTGACCGACGATGATGTTGGCATCCAGCGGGTCGGTGAATTGCAGAAGGTATTCCATCACGTCATGCGCTTCGCCGATGGTGAAATCGCTGCCGGAGGCGATGTTGACGAGGAGCCGCGTGGCTCCGTCGATGTTCTTTTCGAGGAGCGGGCTGGTTGCCGCCGCCTCGGCGGCGGCTTTTGCACGGCCTTCGCCCTCTGCCGAGCCGAGGCCCATCATTGCCGCGCCGGCGTCTTTCATGATCGCCCGGACATCGGCGAAATCGACGTTCATCACGCCTGGGATCAGGATGATGTCGCTGATGCCTTGAACGCCCTGGCGCAGCACGTCGTCTGCCTCCGAGAAGGCCTCTTGCATGGTGGCTTTCTTGTCCACGCATTCGAGCAGGCGGTCGTTCGGAACGACGATGAGGGTGTCTACAAATTGGTGGAGGTTGGCTGCGCCTTCCTCGGCGGCAGTGCCTCTCTTTGCGCCTTCGAAGCCAAACGGCTTGGTAACCACTCCGACCGTGAGGATTCCCAGTTCCTTGGCAATGCGCGCAACGGTCGGCGCGGCGCCGGTGCCGGTGCCGCCGCCCATGCCGGCGGTTACAAAAACCATGTCGGCGTCTTTCACCGCGGCTTCGATTTCCCTGAGGCTTTCCCGGGCAGCGGCTCTGCCAACTTCAGGATCGCCTCCGGCTCCGAGGCCCTTCGTGATTTCTGCGCCCAGTTGAATTCGCTTCGAGGCTTTCGAGACTGCAAGCGCTTGCGCGTCGGAGTTCATAGCGATGAACTGCACGCCCATTACGCGGGATGCGATCATGCGGTTCACGGCGTTGCACCCGCCGCCACCGACGCCGATGACTTTGATATTTGCGCGGGGTTCGAAAAGGCCTTCGGTGTTTTGGCTATCTTGCATCATGGGGGGAATTCCTATCTGGAAGGGACGGGCGGAACCTGGTAAACGGTGCTGCGCGTGCTCATACATTCACCGGTTCTTCAAACATGCTCATTTCTTGCGGGGTCGTTGTTATGAGCGAGGGATTCGGTATATTTCGGTCAGTGAATTGGTCCAGACGGAATCGGGTCATGGCAATCGTCGGCTTTGCGCTGATCCCGGTCGCCTGGTACTTTCCACCACCGCATTACCGCTGGTTCTGTCAATCGAGCATCACACAGTCGGTGACGGAAGGTGTCGTGGAGTCCGAGACTTTCAATCAGTACGGATCCTTGGGGGACCGATATGTGATTTCGAAGCCTCGTTGGCTGAACCCTTTTATCGTGGAGGCCGATGTGGACTATAACCCTGGTCCAAAAGCTGGTTGGGGCGTGACCCTCGTGCTCCGGCTTACCATTCGCGGCTGGCAAGTCGTGGAAGAGAAAAACGGATTTGCCGTCTAAGGACATAAACAAAGCGTTCACAGAACCGTTCACAATTGGGGATTGTGAATGCTTTGCCCCCGCGGGGCCGGATTCGCGATGGTTGTCGTGATTGCCGCCTGACTGAGGGGCGGGCGGGAAGTGCAGCTTCGCCATTACTACCTAGGGCCCTGGCGCCCGGGTTTGTCAACCGTTGGCGAGGAGCGATCCAAGGAATGCCGGAGGTCACACCATTGGGGCCCGGTTGTGGCTGCAAGCCCTTGAACGGACGAGCGGGAACGAAGAGCTGCTGTGACCGGAATTGTTTCACCCGCACATCCGTGGCACACCGGAGGAAGAGAGTCTCACCCGCCCACCCCGCCGTGGGACGTAAAGGAGGGAGGTCTTTGTCATGCCGCAAATGAAGCACTTTGGCCGTTATCAGAATTATGGAAGTAATGCCATTGATGCCAGCCGTCGAAGACAGACTCTTGTTAGAGTTGGGAAACGGTCCGCACAGATTATGTGGCGACCATAGATTTGATTCGGCCCTTTGTCCCAACTGCAGGCATAAGTTGCTGCACGTCGCCACGTTGAATGTTAAAGCGGACACGCTCCTGAGTGATCTCGCATCGCGAGAGCAAAAGCTAGTTTTATTATTCTGCTGGCGGTGTCCGGCTGCTAAAAGATTGCAGTACCGAGTCTTGAACGACGTGGTCGCTATATTTGAAGCCGAATCGGGTAATGAGGAACCGGGTTTTCCGTACGCTGCCTACCCCGATTCCTTTCCGGAGATATCGTTCTCACTTTATCGAGCTCCGGACGAAGACTTGACCGAACTTGGAGACTGGAACGAATGCACTCACGAAGTAGAGGTGCCCAGACACGAGATTGGAGGTCAGCCTCGCACCTGGCAATCAATCAGTTCCCCGACGTGTTCGGCTTGTGGCTCTATTATGGAATACCTCGCCACCGTTGGTGACGCAAACAATGATCCGAGGGGTTTCACAAACAATGTCGGCGTCATGATGCTGTTCTTTGTCTGCCCGCATTGCGAGGTCATACATGCCACACATCAGGTTGACTGAGTCTTCGACACATAACTGGAGTCTTGGTTCGACGGGTGGCCCGAGTGACGTTGCCGCAACCTTTTGGGCGAAGTCTGGGTGCCACGGACGTGAGGGTGAATTGTTCCCAACAGCCACACTGATTGGCGTGTTGTTGCCATTCTCGATCCGAGCGTACCCGCTCGGGCTCCAGGAGTTCCAAAATGCCCATGTGCCCCTGGCGGCGTGCGCAAACTGAGAGTTAGTCCATGGTCTTAGCAACGTGTTTCCGAAGGCATTTAGACGTACCAGACGAAGGATCTCCACTTCACGATCCAAACGTTGTCTTGTAGTTTGAGATAGTAAACAACTCCCGTTGCGTGACGGCCCGGCTCCAAAAACGCAACCACAACGGCGGTACCTCCATCTTTCGAGTAGCCGGGCGCGTAGACGCTGAACGATGCCTTGAACTCTTCATAGACAGCCCAATCTTGGAAGGGACCCTTTGCAGGCTCGATGTCACTCACTTGCACTCGCTTGTCGAGCTGCAGCTCTTCGTAGGAAACCGGTTTTGCCTGAAAGCCCGTACCGACATTTCGCCTAAGAACATCCTCGATCGCCTCGCTATGCCCGTTTCGATTGCGTGCCTGGTTGAGGGTCTGATCAAGCAAGCCGGTTGTCGTCGGATTTCGCTTGCACATGTGCACTTTCTGCCGCTTGTTGCCGAAACGGAATGCCTCCTCCGAGAAGTCACTGAGAAAGTGTACGAGCACCGCATTCAGTACCAGTTCATCTCCGGGCCGTTCCGGCGCTGCAGGACCACTTCCCGTCGCACCGGGGAGCATGCAGACTGCGAGAGCAGATGTCAGGATTATGCTCATGAGATGTAGGATACTCGACTGGTCTCGCAACCTTAGCCGTAAAGTAAATTCGGATTTGAACCGTGCCTAGTCGGCTCCTATTCGTTCGGGTAGGCTGGCAGAATTCATCTCGAGAAGCGATTCTATACAGCAGTCCTCGTTCTTTCTGCGTTGAACTTAGCATGCGCCATGTATTGGAGGCTTGCCGTTGGAGAATTTGCTTATGGCTACGCGTATGAAGTTAACGAGCTGACAGTCCCGCCAGACCCGAACCGAAATTTCAGCGGGTACATCCTCCTCGGCGCAAGTGGTTTCCTCGGGCTTTCTTCATTTCTCGGTTGGGCAGTTACCAGGAAACGTCGGTGGGCGTTTCCTTTGCTGATGGCGTTCGTGGCAGCTCTGGCGATCCTGTCGGCAACCCGATACACGGTGTAGTCGGGCGGGGTGGCCCGAGTGAAGGCAACTCCGGCGTGGCACGGTTGAGCGCGTGAATTGACTTTCGGCGGCGGGGTGGCCCGAGTGAAGGCAACTCCGGTGTGCCACGGCCGTGCGGCAGCTTGCCGGTCCGCCACGACAACGCAGCCGTAATCCTTTTGGTATATGGGTACAGGGGAAGACCGTCTTCGCCGTAAGTGACAATCCCTCATCTATATGTGAGCATGACATCGAGCACCGAGTTCGATTATCTGCCCACTTTAAGTTCAACAAAATCGTAAGGCGCGCCCGTAGTTCCCAACGCCGTATCACTCGTCAACAATAGAACTGAGAGAAAAACACCCTCGCTTAATCGAGAGGTTGCGAGCCTACCGCCTTGATAAAGCATTAATTCATTACCTTTCCACATCGCCACGCCGTTGCGATTAGATGATCTCGACACCCAGCGGCCGGGTTCAGTAAATTGATACAGTTTTCTGGGCTCGCCGCCGTCAATGAGCCAGATGCGGTGCAAAGCATCGACGACGAAGATTGATAACCCCTCCCCAAAGGCCGCATCGATAACATCATCTTTAAACGCTGCAACCTTCCTAACGGGCTCCTTTAAAGATTTCCGCAGGTACACGCTCTTCTTCGATTTGTCTACGCCAAGCAGGGCCAAGTCCTCTTCACTAATGCGTGCGTCCATGAACTTCTCGATCGGATTGTTAGTTTCTACACCAATCCTTTCAACCTGACCTTGTTTTACCAGACTGATTTTCGCGAAGCAGACACGTCGCGAATCATCAACGAGAGCATATTCGCTCGTTACATCGAGAATCGTTCCAGCCCAGATGTCTTTCGCGTCGAGGTCTTTTGTGCGCAGCCAAGTCGTTGAGTCTTTACCGCCATTCTTCAGTCTAAAGACGTCAAAAACGGACGCTATCACCACGAGATCATCGTTAGCATCGTAAGACGCGCTTGTTGCAGAATCTTTGTAATTACGCTGCCATTTTATGTCGAAGCTCTTATAGAGGGCATTGGTGCGTCTGCCAAATCGTCCGACCTTAGGCTTGCTGGCGCAATGGACGTACAACCAATGACTTTATGACTTCCGGGCTTCTTGGGGACATTGAAGAGTTGAACGCAGCTGTATATGGCTTCGTGGTTATGCCTGAACACTTGCATTTGTTGATACGGTTACCCTCTGGTATGTCGGCATCTAGGCTCGCAAATAT
>JALYSG010000065.1 GCA_030854945.1 Armatimonadota bacterium | reverse complement strand
CCGTCACGAAGGTGAACGCTTCCTTGTGGTACATCAGGTTGTTGCGGTAGGCCGTAGAAGCCGACCCAACCAGCACAATCGCAGCGCCAGTAACAGGGAGAGCATTCACGTTCTGCTGTGCGCCGGTCGAGTGATATGCCGGGCTGAAGGTCCACGCGGTCGTCGCATCCGCCAGCGTGACAAACTGCATCAGCCTGCCCGTGGAAACTTTCGTCTCCGGGTGGACCGAGAACACGTCGGCGATGGTGAACACCGTTCCCGCTTTGACGTTACCGCCCGCCGTGGTCAACGCCGCATCGCCAGAGGCGATAGAGGTATCGTTCACGGTCACAGTGGTATGGTCCGAGCCGGTCGTGTGCGCGTAGGTCCGTTCGTTCTCGTAGAAATCGGCCATCGCGGTACGGGCGTAGAAGCCCTCACGGAAGGCTTCTTTCACCTGGCCGCCATCGTGAAACAGGGCTTTCGCACCGTTCACAATCGAAGCCATCGTGACCGAATCCACCTGAATCGAGCGATCCGCCTTGGGGGCCAAATACTGATTCAGTCGCGCACGAGCATCGAACAGCGCCGTGATGTCGGCAGAAGCACCGACAACCGTACCGGCAGTGCCGGCATTGCTGTAGGTGGCTTTCGTCGCAAGTGACAGGCACTCCGCGTCGATCCTGGAGGCCAGAACCGAAACAGCGGGCTCGATGTAGCGTTTGCTGAAGTCATCAATCTCAAGCGCCAACTCGGACGAGTGAAAACGCATATCCACGCCGTACTGAGTTGCTACCGTGATGGTGGTAGAGGCTTCAAGCTGGTCCTGCACATCCATTACGCGGCCAGAGGTGCGGACCGTGTACTGGTTGGGCTTGCGAACGCGAAGGGTGGAGCCGATCTTGGCCCCGGTCTTCGCAAACGAGTCATCATAGGAACGGTCAATCGTCCCGGTGAAGGTCGCCTTTTCATGCGCGATACGCAAAGCCTCGCGGGTCACCATATCAACGGTGAGGTTACTGTTAGCCATTTGTTTCCCTTAAATGAAAAAGCCCCTTTCGGGGCTCTTGTGGGTTATCGCCGTTGGGCGATCTGTCGCTTTCGCCAATCTGCAAATTCCTTGTCGGACATAGAGGACGGTTCTTTCGTGACCGTCGTCTTAGTGCCGCTGGGAACGATTGGCGCGGGCGTCTTTGTGGGTGTTGAAGGCGCCGACAGCTTGGATTCCAGTTTTGCAATCTCGCGGATCTGCTGCGTGGGCGGCAGTTGCGCGATGCGATGGGCTTCGTCCTTGTTGGTAGCTAAGTGATAGGCGACTTTGCGAGGAGAATCCGACTCCACAATGGCCGCAGCCATCGCTTGAGAAAACGGAACATCCGGCGCAAATACGACATCATCAAAGTCTTCCAACTCGTCCGACCCATTCAACTTTGAGCGGGCATAGGCGGCCTGATCAAACGCCTGACGCTGGCGTTGCTGCTCCTGCGTCTCGGTTTGGGCCTGCTTACTGCCTTGTGCGATTTCATGCTTGACCATCGCACGCATCCAGCTCTCGTAATCTGCAAAATCCTTGGGCTGCGGGTCTCCTACGGGCTGCGGTTGGGTACGTTCGCCACGGATGCGGTCTAGCTCTCGCTCTGCCGCCTCGCGTCTCGCCCGTTCTTCCCCAAACCTTTCAGACCGCCTTGATTCCTTGGCAACGCGCCGCTGCACGATGTCATCCAGTTCCTTCTGGGTGAACGTGCGCTCGGGCGTTTCCGGCTTTTCTACAATCTCGCCCTGTTCCGCCGTGGAATCAGGTGCGGGCGCGGCGTCAACCGCTGGCGCTACTTCTTCGGGCGCAACTGCGCCTGGCAGGACTTCAGCCATTTGTTTGAATCCTCTTGAAAGAGCCTAGCTAACCGGCTAGTCGGTACTAATTTCGTTCCGTGTTTCAGGCTTACGTCGGATCATCTACTGCGCATTAATGATCGGGCGAATGATCGCCTCGAAAACAATCTGTCCCACCCCCCCGCACGCAGAGCCATTACTGCCCCGTCCCCGGAGTCACATACAGCGTCTGAGCGGCAGTGCCCGAGATGTGCGCCATGTGGGTCGCGTTCTGGGGCCGGGTAATGATCTTGCGCAATCCAGGACCGATGGAATAGCTACCCAAGGTCGGGGCGGTTGCGTGGGCTGTGCCGGCTGTAGCAGCGACGGTTGAACCCCCGAAGCGCACGAAGACACGAGCGGCCCCCGAGTTCTCAAGCTCCAACTGCGGCCCGATATTGGCCGGGAGCGCAATGGCGGCGGACGAGGTGCCCACGAGGACGGGGATAGTTCCCTCGTCCTGAATGATTAGCGGTGCGTACATTGGCGCTCCAAAAGAAAAAGCCGCACTAGGCGGCTGGTTTACATCAGCAGGAGGAGGAGGTTTTCTTCTTCCTCATCTTGCAACTCGATTCGTATCAACTCTTGCAGGAAATCGGTGTACCTTTTGTGGTACACCAGCCCTGCATCCTGAATGATGCGTTGAAGGTCTATCTGTCCTTCGTTTACTGCGCTTCTGGCCGTGCGCTCTATGATCTTCCGTGCTGCTTTAGGGATGACCCCGAACCGTTCTCGGTCCCGCTGTATCTCTGCACGAGTCTTACCCCGACCCCGATCTAGAGCGCCGCCGCTATAGGTTTCTGTAGCTACAACCCCCGCTACATCGCCCGCGAGCGCCCACGAATCCGATCCCTGCGTTGTCGCAATGGTCCCGCTGACCGGCAGAACTACAGTCCCGGTAAGCGCCCAAACATCGGGGGCTTGTGTCCATGCCGCCGTACCTGCGACCTTCGCTGCGCTCGTAAGAGCCCACGTATCGGCGCTCTGGGTCCAACTAACCGACCCGCTGACCTTAACGCCGCCGGTAATCGCCCAAACATCAGGAGCCTGCGTCCACGCAATCGAACCGGATACCTTCGCGGCCCCAGAGAGCGCCCAAACATCGGGAGATTGGGTCCAGCTAGCTGTTCCTGCGACCTTCGCGGAGCCTGTCAGCGCCCATGTATCAGCGCCTTGGGTCCAAGCGGCTGTACCGCTGACTTTGACACCAGACGTTAGCGCCCAAGCGTCAGGGGCCTGAGTCCAAGCTATCGTCCCACTGACCGCCGACGATCCAACGGTGCCCGTGAGCGCCCATATATCAGGCCCTTGAGTCCAACCGATCGAGCCCGAGACTTTGGAGGCCCCTGTAAGCGCCCACGCATCAGCGCCCTGCGTCCAAGCGATAGACCCTGAAACCTTGACGTTGCTATTTAGGCTCCAACTGTCGCCTTCTTGCGTCCAGGCGATGGTGCCGGTTACTGGTGTAGCCGCGCTACCCTGAAACAGCAGCAGCAGGCTCAAGGGCTTACTCCAACGTGAACGCTATCAGGATGGACCCGCTACCGACGGATGCGACCCCGCCCTGCTTGATGAGAAGGCCGGTGTTCTCCCGCACGGCGATCTTCTGCCCGAAACTAAACATGGGCATCATGTTGATCCCCTGGATCAGATACCCGGCCGGTGCCGTTCCAAGCTCCTCCGGCGAGTAATTCATGGGAAAGAGCCAACGTGAGATCGTCGCGCCAGCAGCCGGGGCCACTCTGGCAGTGATCTGCGCGGGGATCGCGGTATTGTTCTCATCGAATTTCGTGAAGTTGCCGCCCGCCACGTCAATCGTCGCCGAGTCCGTAGACGCAGCCGTTCCGCCAGTGCCCACAGCCGAGGTGCGATAGAGATCGAGCCGGACTGCAACTACACCGACCACGGCAACA
>JALYSG010000064.1 GCA_030854945.1 Armatimonadota bacterium | reverse complement strand
CTTTTTGACCAGCTGTGGGAAGAGTGCGGCGAGACGGGTCTTCTGGCGGGAGCTCAGGGTGCGAATGAGCACGGAATAACCGAAGCGCATCAGCTTCTTCGGAATAGTGCTAAGGCCCGAAGTAGATTCCGGCTTGTAATGTAACAGGCCAAGCTGGGCCAGGTAGCGATTGAGGTAGATCGTGCGATCGACCACTGGACCGCCGCCATGATCGGAAACGACCAGGACGGTGGTGTCGGCTGGTAACCGGGCGATGAGCTGGCCAGTTGCGGCGTCGAGGCGCTCGTAAACCTTCCTGACCGCATCCCCAAATTTCGGCACCAGTTTCGGATCGTGGATGAAGTGATCCGGATCCATGTGCTGCCAGAAGTAGTGCTGGACGGTGTCGATCGACATGAAGACGAACATCATGACGTCCTGCGGATGCGTCTCGAGCAGGTAAAGGGCTGCCTTGGTCCATTGCTCGTCGAGTTGTTTCATCTCCTCGAGCACCTGGGTGCGTCGCTCATCGGTCGACATGGAGCCGAGGAACCGGAGGTCAAGTTGGATGCCGCCCAGATGCTTTTCCAATTCTTCGCGCAGCTCCGGCGGGTGCATGAACGGGCTGGATTCGGACGGGGTATCCATGCCGGAGATTTGGAATCCGTGCAGCGATTCCGGCGGGTAGGTGAACGGAATGTTCATCGTGCCGACGCTGTAACCGGCGTTGTTCAATAGTTTCCAGACCGTGGGCGAGCGGCGCGAGGTGGCGTTCGCGTAGTTCATCGCGTAGCCGCCATGCTCGGTCTCGACGAAATTGAAAATGCCATGTTTGCCCGGCTGTTTGCCGGTCATAAAGGATGTCCAGGCCGGCGGCGTAATTGGCGGGAGAACGGAATTTAGCGTGCCGAAGACGCCACCGCCCATCAGCTTGGCCAGGTTGGGCAAGCTGCCTTCGGCCATCCAGGGACGAATGACTGTCCAAGTAGCGGAGTCGAGACCGATAACAACGAGTTTTGGGTCCTTTTTCACAGGGCAGGCAGGCTAGACGCCACTGGGTCGTCCGTAAAGTCGGGCAGGGTTAAGGTTAAGGAGGTCAATCATTTGTAAACTCGCCAGGTTTGCATGCCGACGGGGTCGAAACGGAAGTCGGTCACCGACGTGCCCAACGCGCTGAGACGCTCGCGGACGATGTGGCGCTTGTTAAAGGGGCAATAGAGAAGAAGGTGTCCGCCGCCGCCCGCGCCGGTGATTTTGCCGCCGATCGCACCGGCCTTGCGCGCTTCTTCGTAGAGTTCATCGATGCGGGGCGTGGTGATTCCTTTGGCCATCTGCTTCTTTTGCAGCCAGCCTTCATGGAGCATCCTGCCAAACCGATCGAGATCGCTCGCCAGCAGCGCCTTTTTCATCTCGTAGGCAATCGCTTTCACCTGATCCATCGCGGCGAGCGGCGCAGCCTCCTTGTTCTTCGCGCTCTCCATCTGGCTGTCGATGATTGGCTGCGATTCGCGGCTGCCGGTGAAGCAAAGGATAAGGTTGTACTCGAGTTCGTTGATCAGGTATTCGCTCAGGCGAAGGGGCGTGACCACGACTTCTTCGCCGTTGAATTCCATGAAGTTAAAGCCGCCGAAAGCAGCCGCGTATTGGTCCTGCCGGCCACCTTTGATGCCGACATCGTTGCGCTCGATGTCGTAGGCTAAGCCCGCCATGCCGGCAGATGTGATCGGTAAGCCGAGCAACTCACGAAAGAGGCCAATCAGCGCGACCGTGAAAGTAGAAGAACTCCCGAGACCCGACCCGGGAGGTGCGTCAGCGTGAACGAAAAGGTCGAAACCATCAGTCTGGAACTTGTCGAGATCGAAGCGTTTCAGGACGCCCTTCACCAGATCCATCTGGCCATCAAACTGAAAATGCTCTTCCTGCGTCCAGTAAACGACTGTTCCATAATCGAAAGACCGAAAGCCAATCGAGCGCTCCGATTTCGGCACGAGCGTGCCGTAGACATAGCGCGAGATGGTGGCATTGAGCACGCAGCCGCCGTGAGTATCAGCGTAGGGCGAAACGTCAGTGCCACCTCCGCCAAAGCTCAGGCGCAGCGGCGTGCGCGCCCGCACCATTTTGATCTGACTCAGGAAGTTTTTCGGTTGCGGCTTCATGACTCTGGCGTGAGCGAGGGCGTTACTTGACAAGAGATTTGCCCTCCATGTCTGATGGAATCGTGAGGCCCAAAATATCGAGCACCGTGGGCGCGACGTCGGTAATCTTGGCACCCGTCAGTTCTCGCGTGCCATTGGCCCCGCCCGCGGGACGCCAGAGGATCATGCCGTTCTGCGCGTGGTTGGCGCCGTCCGGGCCGGTGTCATTTTCAAAGGTGTGCAGCTTGCCGCCACCCACCGTCCCGACCGACCGCCAATAAAGATCGCCGAAGTAGACGATCAAATCCGGAGCCACGCCCCGCACTTCTTTATAAAGCTCTTCGGGTCGGTAGACCTGCGTGCCGATCTCGCGTCCATTTTCGTCGGTGATGGATTTTAAACCGGCTATCAATTCGTCGCGCACCTTCTCGTAATCTTCCGGCGCGATCGTGCCTTCCGGCTCGCGTCCTGCGACATTGAGGAAGACGCGCGCGTAGTAGCCGCCGTCGCCCCATGCCTTGGTGCGAGGCCAGTCGATTCTCACTTTCGAGAGCGGAACGGCGCTGGTCGGCTGCTCCTTCAAGACAAGGTAGCCGTTGGTCATCAGCCATTCATTGACGCAAATGCCGCCGTCCATCCGTTTCGCGCCGTGATCGGAGACGACCAGGACATCGGTGTTCTGGTCCGCAAATTTGAGCAGCTCGCCTATCTCGCGGTCGACTTCCACGTAGTAGTCGTGAATCGCGTTCTCCAGCTTGTTGCCCGCTTCGTAGAAACGGTGTGCGGGGTCCATGTTATCCCACAAAGCGTGATGGATTCGATCGGTCCCCATCTCGACCATGATAAAATAATCCCAATCGTCCTTGGCCAAGAGATGGCGCGCGAGTTGGAACCGCTTCTTCGTCATCTCGTAGATGTCGGCCAGGATCTTCTCTTTGTTGCCGGAGCGAAAGTCGCGCACGTCCAGGATGTATTCGCCCACTACCTGCTCGATCTCCTGTTTGAGCTCCGGTGGGTGGGTGTACTCGCACGAGATGTCAGGGGTAAGGAAGTCCGTCACCATGCTCCCATTGAGCGGTTTCGGAGGATAAGTGCCGGGGACCCCAATCACGATGGAACGCTTGCCTTGCTGCGAGAGGATTTCCCAGAGGCGGTCCTCTTTGATCGCGAGCGAGTTGGCGATCGAATAACGATCGTAGGAATGATCGGCGCGATTTCGGAAACCGTAGACTCCGAGTCGGCCGGGGCTCTTCGAGGACATCATGACCGACCAGGCCGGCACCGTGATCGGCGGATCGCACGAACGCAGGTCGCCATGCAGGCCGGCCCGATAAAGTGACTTAATGTGAGGCAGATCATCCAGCCAACGATCGAAGATCAATTCGGGTGCGGCGCAGTCGAGCCCGATCACCATGACTCGCCGACGCGACCCTTGGCCGGAAGTGGGGGCATCCTCGGCGGTGGTTGACTGACCGGATTGGCGGGAAAAAAACTTTTTCAACATGGTAACTTAGGCAGCCTGAGATTAGCAGATGCTGCGCCAGCAGGCGTTCAGCGACTCGATCCCACCCGTCCTCCATTCGCGATGGGTGGTAGAGCATACGACTTGCGTCTTATTGTGCATGGAATAATCGCTTCTCGGGGGGTGGTCCGTTCCTTTTTCCCTTCGGATTGCTTTGCCGCCCGAGCCGCGT
>JALYSG010000019.1 GCA_030854945.1 Armatimonadota bacterium | reverse complement strand
CGCTCAGGGTTATCGACTTTGCGATGAAGGTTGCGCCCATTGGCGTTGCGGCGCTTGTTTTTGGAGCCATCGCGTTGCTTGGATGGGACGCGATTGCCGCGCTGGGCAAGTACGTTGTCGTCGTTCTCGTTGCACTTGCTTTTCACCTTGTTGTCGTATACAGCCTCGCGCTAAAGCTCATCGCGAGAGTTAATCCGCTCGACTTCTTCCGCAAAATTAGAGGCGTCATGGTCACGGCGTTCGCCACCAGCAGCAGCAACGCCACCCTGCCTACTGCCCTGAAAAGCGCTCAGGATGACTTGCACCTGCCGCGCGACATCAGCTCGTTTGTGCTGACCGTCGGTGCGACTGCAAACCAGAACGGTACTGCGCTGTTCGAAGGCATTACCGTGCTGTTCCTGGCACAGTTTTTCGGCGTCGACTTGTCGATGGCGGAACAGCTCGGTGTGATGGGACTATCGATCGTGGCGGGTATCGGCACCGCCGGCGTGCCGGGTGGTTCATGGCCGATGATCGCGTTGATCCTCATGCGCTACGAGATCCCGGTGGAGGCCGTAGGCATCGTCATCGGTGTGGATCGGATTCTCGATATGAGTCGGACAGTGCTGAACGTCACCGGCGATATCACGATCGCAACCTGCGTTAGCGAAATGGAAAAGCGTTCCGGCGCGACTCCGAGCGCGGCAGTGTAGCGCCGACTTCTGCGTCGGCGCTACACACTTCGCTCAACACCTGACCGCAAGAAGGCGGCCATAAATCCGTCGAGATCACCATCGAGCACGGCTTGGGCATTGCCTGTCTCAAACGCCGTGCGAAGGTCCTTCACGATCGTGTAGGGCTGCAGAACGTACGACCGGATTTGGTGTCCCCATTCGGCGGGGCTGACGTTGCCCTTGATCTGCTTCATGCGCTCTTCGCTTTCGGCGCGTTGCAGTTCTGCGAGACGCGAAGCGAGAATCGTCATTGCTGCCGCGCGGTTTTTGTGTTGGCTGCGTTCATTTTGGCAGTTCACCACAATCCCGGACGGCACGTGAGTGATACGTATCGCGGATTCAGTTTTGTTCACATGCTGCCCTCCGGCGCCCCCGGCGCGGAAGGTCTCCACTTTCAGGTCGTCGGGATCGATGTCCACGTCGTCTTCGGCTACCTCCGGCATCACGTCGACAATAGCAAAACTCGTGTGCCGCCTGCCGCTCGCGTCGTACGGGCTGATTCGCACCAGGCGATGAACTCCGTGCTCGCCCTTCAAATAGCCGTAGGCAAATTGGCCCTCGATCGAGAGCGTTACGCTCCGGTAGCCCGTAACGTCTCCAGGGGATTCCGACAGGATGTCGGCCTTCAAACCGCGCCGCTCGGCCCAGCGGAGATACATGCGGCAGAGCATTTCAGCCCAGTCGCAGGCTTCCGTCCCGCCGGCGCCCGCGCCAATCTCCACGATGGCATTACCAGCGTCGTGTTCGCCGGCTAGGAGGACGGTCGTTTCGACTTGGTCGAGATTCTTGAGAAACGCCTCGGCCATCGCATTCCATTCGGCTTCCGTCTCCGAGTCCGGGGTCTCCTCGAGCATGGCTCGAAGGTCGGCCAAGTCGTCGTAGGACTTAGACAGGGCCTCGTAGGGCTCCAACCGCGCGCGTAGGGCGGAAACCTTGCGCATTTCAGCTTGCGCGCTTAAGGGGTCATCCCAGAAACCCGGCTCTTGCGAGCGAGTTTCGAGTTCGGCTATGGTATGTCGCAGCGAACCCGGGTCAAAGATGCCCCCGGATAGCGTCCAAGCGAGGCTTCGCTTCGGACAGCGCTTCGTGCAAGTCTGCTAACACGAATTCAGGATACCTGCGGTAGATGCACCCAGCCTTATCTGAATCCCGGTACAATATGGCCATCTGACGACTGCGGCGCGTGAAACAAAAGCGCGGGAGGGCAGTCTAATGAGATTGTCAATGCGAAAAGCCGTCTCGCTATTGCTTCTTGGCGCGTGTGCGCTCGCCCTCGGATCGGATGCCGATCTGGGGTCGAAGGCGCATCCTGCCGCCCAGGCCGCCGCGGATGTTATCCGTTCGGTGGCAGGGGCCGAAGTCGCGTTCTTGCCGGCAGGGCTGCTGAAGGAAGGCAACGCAAACGATTTGGCCACATGGCTGCAGCATCCGGGCGAAGAGATCGTGGTGGTCTCGCTTCGAGGAAGCGAATTGACCAAAGCGATCGAGCGCTCGGTGGCCAACTACCCGCTCGCCAATAGCGGGTTTCTTCAAATTTCGGGCATCCAGGTTGGGTTTTCGCCGAGCCGCACTCCCGAATCGCGCGTCGTCGAAATCACGGTGGGTGGATCGCCAGTGGCCGCGGGACGTCAATATAACGTAGCGATGCCGTCGTCTTTGGCTTACGGCTCGCTGGGATATTTCAAGGTATGGAACCGCTCACAAATCACCCGCAAGACCGGAACGACGCTCGAGGCTGCTCTGAAAGGCAAGAGCGGAAGCATCCGCGAATCGCGCTACACCGCAAGGTAGCACTTTGCGGCCTTGTTCTGGTAGCCGGCTGCTTCGCTGCAAATTCGTCCGTTCCCAACCCAACGCCTGAGCAGCCGATTTTAACCGACGGTGCCAAGGCATTCGAACTCCTCAAAGCTCAGGTCGCATTCGGCCCCCGTTATCCCGGATCGGAGGGGCATCGCAAGTGCCTCGAATGGATCGTGGCGGAATCCAAGAAGTACACGGACAAAGTCGTCAAGCAGGAGTTTTCTCATAAGTGGAGCGCGAATGGCTTCGACGTCAAAATGACCAATGTGATCGCGACGATGGATTTCGGCGCGAAGAAAACGGTGCTGCTTTTGGCGCACTGGGATACGCGTCCGACCGCCGACCAGGAGTGGGAGAGCCGCGACGCGCAGAAACCGGTACTAGGCGCCAACGATGGCGCGAGTGGCGTTGCGGTGCTACTGGATTTGATGCGCGCATTTAAGGAAACGCCTCCGCCCGTAAATGTGATTTTCCTGTTTACCGATGGCGAAGATCTGGGTCCGGGGCTGGATGAGATGTTTTTAGGCGCCGCGCACTACGCAAAGAACCTGCCAACACCGAAGCCGAATTACGGCATCTTGTTGGACATGATTGGTGACAATGACTTGCGAATTCCCGTGGAGCCGAACAGCCTGGATGCGGCGCCGGATTTGGTGAAGCGTTTCTACGCGAATGCGAAGGCCATCGGCTTGGGAGCGACGTTCCCGACCGAGCAGCAAGGCAGCATTTATGACGACCACCTTCCGCTCATTGCCGCGGGTGTGCCCACGATGGATCTCATCGACTTCAGCTATCCACATTGGCACACGCTTGCGGATACGGTTGATAAGTGCAGCGCTGAGTCGCTGGGCAAAGTCGGAAAAGCGGTCGAGTCATTTTTGCGGAAAGAGTGAAAGCGCGCCCATGGGTAGCGCGCTTGCAAAGGGGCTAAACTTCTTCCGTGTTTCGGCCTTCTGCTGACGAGGTGGAGGCGCTTGTCCGCGAGGGCAAGCGCGTTCCTGTTTACGCCGAGATCTTGGCCGACTTGGAAACGCCGACTTCCGCTTATTGGAAGTTAGGCTCCGGTGAAACCCACAGCTTTTTGTTGGAATCCGTGACCGGCGGAGAACGACTTGCGCGTTATAGTTTTTTGGGAGCGCGGCCGCGCGAGATTGTGAGAGGGAGTCGGCGGGACGCGGGCGCTCCTAACCACACAGAACTTGAGGAGTTGAGGGCGAAATTGGCCGAGCGGCCCTATGCCCGCCTTGAGGGAATGCCTCCGTTTACGGGCGGTGCCGTTGGGACGTTGGCATACGACCTGGTGCGGTCGTTCGAGCGGCTGCCTGATGAAAACGCGGACGACCTTGGTATCGACGACGTGTTCATGATGCTGTTCGATCAAGTGGTCGCGTTCGACCATGCGAAGAACCGCATTTTAATAATCGACCACGTGGACGCCGAGGATGGTTATAGCGTAGCTTGCGAGCGGATTACTGAAACGGTCCGACGGCTTAAGGCCCCAACGCCGCCGATACCCGATTCGCCCGGCGGGACAGTCTCTTTTTCGTCGAACGTAAGCCGCGATAATTTCGAAGACGGCGTGCGCAGAATCATTGAATACATACGCGCGGGCGACGGCGTGCAAATGGTCCTAAGCCAGAGGTTTTCGGCAGAAGTTTCCGCGCACCCGATGGCGCTTTATCGCGCGCTTCGCTACCTCAATCCGTCGCCTTACATGTATCTGCTGCGATGCGGCGACTGGGATGTGATCGGGGCTTCGCCTGAGGTTCTGGTGACCGTGGAGGGGGACACGGCGCGTGTGCGGCCGATTGCAGGCACACGCCGGCGCGGCGAGAATGAGGACGCGGACCGTGCTCTGGAGGCCGAGTTGCTGGCCGATGAAAAGGAACGAGCAGAGCATATCATGCTCGTCGATCTCGGAAGAAACGACATCGGGCGAATCGCACAGGCGGGCACGGTGAACGTCAGCGATCTCATGGTTGTGGAGCGGTATTCGCATGTGATGCATATCGTGAGCGAGGTGAGCGGAAAGTTGAAGCCGGGGCTCGACGCGTTCGACGCCGTTCGCGCTTGCTTTCCTGCGGGGACGGTCTCGGGAGCTCCGAAAGTGCGAGCGATGGAGATTATCGACGAACTCGAAAGTACGCGCAGGGGGATCTACGCGGGCGCAGTGGGCTACTTTGGGTACGACGGGGATATGGACCTCGCCATCGCGATCCGAACGATCCTGCTGAAGGATGGCAAGGCGCACGTTCAGGCTGGGGCGGGCATTGTTTTCGACAGCGTGCCTGAGCGCGAATGGCAGGAGTGCCACGAAAAGGCGGCCGCGGTTATGCTGGCCATCGAAATGGCCGAGGCGGGTGAGCTCCAATGATCCTACTGCTGGACAACTACGACAGCTTTACGTACAACATTGCGCAGTACGCCGGGGAGTTTGGCGCGGACTTGCGCGTCGTGCGCAACGATGCGATTTCAGTACACGACGCGATGGCGATGGAGCCGCAAGGCATCATCCTTTCGCCTGGGCCGTGCACGCCGGACAAGGCAGGAATTAGCGAGGACTTGATACGGGCGGCGGCCGGCAAAGTGACCGTCTTTGGAGTGTGTTTGGGGATGCAGGCGATAGGCGAGGTATTCGGCGCCAAGGTCGTGCCTGCCCAGCGCATCATGCACGGGAAGGAATCGGTGGTTTCGCATGACGGGCTCGGGGTTTTCCGGGGAATTCCGTCTCCGTTCAAAGTGATTCGGTACCATAGCTTAGCGCTGGCATCGATTCCAGAAGAATTGACGATTACGGCAACATCTGAGGATGGCGAAGTGATGGGAGTTCGGCACCGAGAGCACGCTATCGAAGGTGTGCAGTTTCATCCGGAGAGTGTGCTGACGGAGCACGGCAAGCAGCTGGTCGGCAATTGGCTGTCGGGTCTGTCGACCCATTAGGTCTAGTCTCGATGGAACCTTGCGGGGTATCTTGCTTCGTAAGATTAGGGGAGCGCGTAACGCGCGGGCGCTGCTGCTCGTACTTATGGTGCTATCTCAGGAGGCGCAATGAAAATTCAAGGAAAACTTTTTGTCGGTGCAGCTTGTCTGCTGGCTGTGGCTGCTTATGCGGCGCAGGACACGTTTAAGCTCGAGTGGAAACCGAAGGTCGGCGACGTCACTAAATACAAGATCGATGTGAAGGCATCGATGGATATGGGTGGGGCCATGGGCGACATCGTTTTCGGCATGGTTCAGACCACGAAGGTCACGAAAGTCGCTGACGGCAAGGTTGTCATCGACGGTACGACCGGAAACATGACTCTCGTCGTGAACGGCGAAGACATGAGCGAAATGATGGGCGACCAGAGCATGGCTACCGTGAGCGAATACACCGCAAACGGCGAACTGATTTCGATCAAGGGCGACGACATGGGCGGCGCGAACCCCGTTCGGATGGAGAACGCTTATTCGCTGAGCTATCCCAACAAGGACGTGAAGGTCGGTGACAAGTGGAGCCGCACCATCAAGGGCAACGCCGAAGGCGCAGTCGATGCTGAGGCGACCTACACCGTCGATGGTTTAGAGACCATCGGGGCTGATCGCGTGATTCGCATCAAGGGCGATTTCAAAGAGACGAAAGGCACGACTCCGATGACAGTCATGTCGACCGTTTGGCTCCGCGAGAAGGACGGTGCTCCGGTAAAGGGCACTTACAACATGAAGAATGTCGAGTTCCAGCCGGGGATGCCGCCGGTTGCCGCAATCGCCACGATGACGCTTATTCCGTAGCCTGGGAGAATCGCTGTAGAATTGGGCTGCTGAGTACTTTGGCAGCCCGATTTTCGTTCTGAGTGCCTAGTGCCATACTCACGACACGTGGTGAACGAGAGTCGACGCCTCACCGAAAAGGAAATCCAGCAGATCTTCCGCCGAGCGGCTGAACTGCAAGAAAAGCGAGGCACAGACCTAGCGGAGTGGGGGCCGACGACGGCAGACGTTATGAAACTCGGCGAGGAACTTGGCATGGACGCTACGACATTGCGCGCAGCCATCGATGAAGTTCTTGCGGGAAAGGTAAACAGAAAAGCAGGGTTCTGGGGCGAGGGGTTGACCTTTGAATCCGACCGTACCTACCAGGCTGAACTCACCGACGATGAGTGGCACGAGTTGCTTCAGCAGTTGCGTTCCAAGTTCGGGCGAACAGGCTCCGTGGCCGAGGCCGCAGGAGCGCGTGAGTGGGACGGCTCGCAGGGAGTGCTCGATCCTATTCACATTAGCGCGAGGTCGAAAGGCGGTTCGACGCGCGTTGCGATCAAGTCTGACCTGTATGGCGCTGCTTTCATCCTAGCCATTGTTAGCTTCTTTCCGCTGCTTATCGCAGTTACGGTGATCACGAAGGAAACCACTCTGCCTGCACTGTTGCAATGGCTGATTTCTGCGGGTGTCTTTGGAGTTGTAGTGGGAGCGTGGCGCAAGCTGTTGGGCCGGATGGGATTGCGCCGGCGCAGGGCGATCGAAGAGACCGAGCAGAAAATTGAGGAGCTTGCCGATAGGCTGGCGAGCGCTCCAGAGGCACACACCGAAGATGGCGACGAAATCCGTTTGCGCACTTAGCCCCAGTGCAGTTCAGGACGGGCAAAAATCGTTTCTTCGCGATTTGCGCCGATTGAAACCAACGACACCGGGGTACCGGTGAAGTCTTCGATCCGCCGAAGGAAGCTTTGAGCGGTATCCGGCAAGTCGGCAAACTTGCGGCAGGACGGCAAGTCTCCGCTCCAGCCCGACAGGGTTTCGTAGACGGGTTTCACGCGTTCCAACACCTCCGCGTCGGAAGGCATCCAATCGATCCGCTTGCCGTCGAGATCGTAGGCGATACAGACCTTGACTTCTTCGAAGCCGCTGAGAACGTCCAAGCGAGTTACCGCGAGGCTCGTGAAGCCGTTCATGCGGCAGGATTGTCGCAAGGCAACCAAGTCGAGCCAGCCGCACCGCCTCGCCCGGCCAGTTGTGGTGCCGAATTCGTTGCCGGCGATGCGAATGCGTTCGCCTATTTCGTCATTTAGCTCAGTCGGGAATGGCCCGCTGCCGACGCGAGTCGCGTACGCGACGCAAACACCAACGACGTTGTCCACTTTCGTCGGTGGCATTCCCGTGCCGATGCACGCGCCGGCCGTGATCGGGTGGCTGCTCGTCACGTAGGGGTAGTTGCCCTGGTCGAGGTCGAGCATGGCGCCCTGTGCGCCTTCGAACAGCACGGCGTCACCGCGATAAACCGCGTCGTTCACCTCGTGCTCGACATCGCTCACGAAAGGCGCAATCCGCTGGGCGTATCGGCTGTACTCCGCGATCAGTTCGTCGGGGTCGATTGGAGTCCCGCCCAGCAGTTCGAGAAGGCGGTTCTTGAAATCGAGAACGTCTTTGATGCGCTCGCGGAATCGCACTGGGTCTACGAATTCACCCATGCGAATTCCGATCCGCGCCGCCTTATCCTGGTACGCAGGGCCGATGCCTCGGCTGGTTGTGCCGATTTTGGATGCACGCAAGCTTTCTTCCAGCTCGTCAAGTTGGCGGTGGTAAGGAAAAACCACGTGGGCTGAAGCGCTGATCTTAAGGTTGCCGAGCTCACCGGCTTGCGCAAGTGACTCGTCGTATTCTTCGAGCAGGGCTTTCGGGCAGATGACCATGCCGCCTCCGAGGACGGCGGTGCAGTTTCGGTGCAAGATCCCGGAAGGAATCAGGTGGAATTTGTACGTGAGGCCGCCGGTTTTCACCGTGTGGCCGGCGTTGTTTCCGCCGCTAAAGCGGATGTTCCACTTCGCAGACTCGGCGAGCACATCGACGAGTTTCCCTTTGGCCTCATCGCCCCAGAGGGCGCCGACGATCACGAGCGTGGGCATCAAGAAAAAAGCGCCTGTCTCAGGCGCTGGTGGATTGTACCCTGCCGTCCGAATGGACCAAAATAAGCCATGCGGCGAACCGACCTAATGGATACCAGCGAGTGGGCACACCACGAAATGGTGAGACTGCTCCGCCGCCTGACGCCTACCGAGCGAATTGCAAGAGTCATGGAACTTAGCGAGTTAGGACGTCAGATGAAAGCGGCTCAAGCCGAGCGACTCAGCAAGAAGCCGTGCAAGTAGTCAACGTCCTGCGGGCACTGTTTGCCCACTTGGACACCTGCGGAATTAGCTACATGGTCGGCGGCTCATTCGCAAGCGGCGCCTGGGGAGAGCCTCGGCACACGAACGATCTCGACATCGTGGCAGAAATGAGTTACGAACAGGCGAATTGCTTGGTTCAGCATGCTGAACCAAGCTTTCTGGTTGGTAGACAGGAACTTGAGCACGCAGTCTCTCAATACGGAGAAGACGCGTCCTTTCAAATGCTGCATATCGCGGCGTTCTTTAAGGTCGACGTGTTCGTACTGCCGCAAACTGCCTTCGCGCAGTCTTCGTTCGCGCGTAGGGTTTCAATCGAAATCGTCCCTGGGCTCGCGGCTGACTGCACATCTCCGGAAGACACGGTCCTACAGAAGCTGCGCTGGTACGCGCCAGGCAATCGAGTCAGCGATCGGCAATGGCACGATGTTGTCAAGATTCTTGAGATCCAGCATGGGCGTCTAGATGGTGATTACCTGGATAAGTGGGCCGCGGAACTTGGCCTTTCTGAGCTGCTTGCAGATGCGCTTGCCGAAGCCTGGCTCGGCTCATAAGCGATTCCCCAGTCACCGCCGCCCACGGGATACCAGGTCGGAGCGGCACGCCGGCCAAACTTCGATGAATCCTCGGCGTTTTCTGCCCACTGAAAGTGTGTCGAGTTCATGTGCTGGCCCCATCATCGGCGAGTCCCGCGCAGGCGTATACTCTCAGCCGTGGTCATTGCGGTACCCAAGGAATCAGCGCCTGGCGAACGTCGGGTGGCGCTCACGAACGACGGGGTGAAGACGCTCGTCGCGGACGGGTTCGAGGTCCTGGTGAGATACGAGGCAGGGTATGGCGCGGCGGTCGGAAACACGGCATACGAGCTTGCAGGCGCAAGGATTGTGCCCGAAGGCGACCCTCTCGAAGAATCGGCGGACCTCACGCTTTGCGTAAACGTCGACGATGCCCTCATCGAACGCCTAAAACCTGGCTCGGCCGTCATGGGTTTTCTGAACCCCGCAGGCAGGCTCACGTCGATGGCGCGACTTGCCGAACGGAACATCACCGCCATATCGATGGAACTGGTGCCTCGAATTTCGAGGGCTCAGGCGATGGACGCGCTGAGTTCCATGAGCACCGTGGCGGGATACAAGAGCGTTGTAATGGCCGCCGCCGCAATTCCCAAGTTCTTTCCGATGCTGATGACAGCAGCGGGTAGCGTGCCCCCCGCACGGGTTCTGGTGATCGGCGCAGGCGTTGCAGGGCTTCAGGCAATCGCCACCGCGCGAAGGCTTGGCGCGATCGTCGAGGCGTTCGACGTTCGGCCGTCGGTAAAGGAACAAGTGGAAAGTCTCGGTGCGAAATTCGTGGATTGGGGTCTGACTGCGGAAGAGGCGGAGGATTCAGGAGGCTACGCCAAAGAGGTGGCTTCGGATACGCACGCGCACGAACTCCGCATCATTGGAGAGCGCGTTCCGAAGTGCGATGTGGTGATCACGACCGCCCTCATCCCGGGCAAGCCCGCACCCGTGCTGATCACCGAAGAAATGGTGCGCGGAATGGTGCGAGGCAGCGTGATTGTCGACCTCGCCGCCGTTGCCGGCGGAAACTGCGAAGTGACCAAGCCAGGCGAAACGATCGATTTTCATGGCGTAACAATTATCGGCTTGCTCGATATCGCGTCGTCTATGGCTGTGCATGCCAGCCGGATGTACTCCAAAAACATCACGGCATTCGTCAAGTCCATGTCGAAAGGCGGCGTGCTGACGATCGATCTCGAGGACGAGGTCGTTGCCGGATCGCTTGTAACGCACGATGGCAAGGTCGTACACGCGCCAACTCGACTTGCCTTTGAAAAGGGAGAAACGTCATAGACGCCATCGCTACTATTACAATTTTCGTTCTCGCAGTTTTTGTGGGTGTAGAAGTTATTTCAAAGGTGCCGCCGACGCTGCACACGCCCTTGATGTCAGCGACGAACGCAATTCACGGCGTCATTATCGTGGGCGCACTCATAGTTTTAGCAAAGGCTGATACTGCGTTAGAAATGGTAATCGGCATCGTAGCCGTTATTTTCGCGATGCTCAACGTTGTAGGCGGGTTCGTTGTTACCGACCGTATGCTCGAGATGTTTTCGGCCAAGAAGGGGCCGAAGCGATGATGGACGCGTGGCGCGGAGCCGTTTATGTAGGAACGGCGATTCTATTCATAGTCGCACTAAAATTGATGAACTCGCCGAAGACGGCGAGACTCGGCAACTTGCTGGCTGCGCTCGGCATGGCGGCAGCAGTGGCGGCAACTCTGGAGTTAGAAATGATTCCTGCCGTAAACCTCTTGGCGATCTTAGTTGCATCCGCGGCCGGGGGCGCGATCGGCTGGGTGATGGCGCGGCGCGTTCAGATGACTGCCATGCCCCAAATGGTCGCCCTGTTCAACGGCTTGGGCGGAGGAGCGGTTGCGCTTGTTGCGCTCATCGAGTTTATGTCCGGCGGGTTCGGATTGGGGGAGAAAATAACCACCGCTTCGAGCACCGTCGTGGGCGCGATCAGCTTTTCCGGCAGCATGATCGCCTTCGGAAAACTGCAGGAACTGCTTCCGGGCAAGCCGATAGTTTTTCCGGGTTTGAAGGTCCTGAACCTTTTGCTTTTGGGCGGGATGGTGGCGCTCGTTATTTTGGTGGTCGGCACCAACATGATGTCCGCGTACTTGGCTCTGCTCATCATTGCGACGCTGGTGGGAATTATGATGGTGCTGCCCATCGGCGGTGCGGATATGCCGGTCGTTATTTCGCTGCTTAACTCGTTCACGGGTGTAGCAGCGGGGCTCGCGGGTTTTGTTCTTGAAAATTCGGCGCTGCTCATCGGCGGCGGTTTGGTGGGCGCTAGCGGGTTGATCCTGACTTTGCAAATGTGCAAAGCCATGAACCGATCTCTGGAGAGCGTTATCTTCGGCGCGTTCACCGGGGCGGTAGCCGGCGGCGGTGGCGCGTTGGAATCGTCTACGGGAACCGTGCGTAGCTATTCACCCGAGGACGCGGCAATCGTATTTGTAAGCGCTTCGAGCGTTGCGATCGTTCCGGGCTACGGCATGGCGGTCGCCCAGGCGCAGCATGTGGTCAAAGAATTGGCGGACCGCCTGGCGGCGATGGGCATCGAGGTTAAGTACGCAATCCATCCGGTTGCCGGCCGAATGCCCGGACATATGAACGTGTTGCTCGCGGAAGCGGACGTGCCTTATGACCAGCTTTATGACCTCGACGATATCAATCCCGAATTGCCCGAAACGGATGTTGCGCTTGTTATCGGAGCAAACGACGTTACCAACCCCGCGGCTCGCTATGATAAAAACAGCCCGATTTATGGGATGCCGATTTTAGACGTCGACAAAGCGAAGACCTGCATGGTTTGCAAACGCAGCATGAACCCAGGGTATGCGGGAATCGACAACGAACTTTACGGGTTGCCAAATACTGTAATGCTTTTCGGTGATGCGAAGGCGACGATCTCAAAGATTATTGCGGCTTTGAACGACTTATAGTTTGTCGTCTTCCCGATCGATAGCAATCCATCCTTGCCTCCAGAAAAAGACAAAGAGCGATACGGCGATGATCGCCATAATTGCCATTACAATGAAGTAACCGTAGCGATACTGAGTTTCTGGGAGGAATTCAAAGTTCATTCCATAAATGCCCGTGATGAGCGTCAGCGGCATGATAATAGTGGTGATTGCCGTCAGGCGTTTCATAACGTCGTTCGTGCGATTGCTCACGCTCGACAGGTAGATATCCATTAGATCGGAGGTCACTTCACGATAGGTTTCCACCAAATCGATTACGCGGACCGTGTGGTCATAAAGGTCCCGGAAATAGGGGCGAGTTTCGCTGGAGATCAGAGGCGTTTCGTCGTCTCGTATGAGAACGGCGAGGGCATCTCTGAACGGCCATATCGCTCGGCGTAAGTCCAATAGTTCTCGTTTGAGCCCGTGGACATAGCCGACGGTCGAAGTCTTCGGATCGAGCAGCATTTGGTCCTCCGCGTCGTCCGTGAGCTCTCCGAACTGTTCCAAGATCGGGAAATACTGATCCACCACCGAGTCGAGAATCGAATACGCCAAGAAGTCGGATCCGTATTCCGTTATTTTCAGTTTACGTTTTCGTAAATTCTGCTTGACCGGCGCAAGTTGCTGTTCCATCCGGTGGTGAAACGTGATCACATAATTCGCACCCAGAAACAAGCTCAGTTGGTCAGCAGAGAGGTCATGCCCCATAAGCTTCGGCGCATGGACGACAATAAAATAGTTTTCGGGATACTCTTCTACTTTCGACCTTTGGTTTTGATTGACCACGTCTTCGAGCGTGAGTGGGTGCAAGTTAAACAGTTCGCCGAGTTGAGCGATGATGCCGACATCGCCGAGGCCATCGACATCGACCCAAAGGACTCGGCAGTCAGAAAGCGCGTTGCGAACATCCTCGATCGATGTGGCTTCCGTCTCGCGAATCTCCCCGTCGTAAGCGATCAGTGTGATCGTCGTGTCGCCCACGATGCCGGGTGAAGGCGTTAGGCTTCCCGGCGGCGCCCCAGGCGAAACCGGCAGATGGCTGCGTCTCTTTTTGCGAGAACGTTTCATCTTAATGCCTTGAGTGATTTTGCGAACAGCAAAGTGAGGATCCCAACGAAAAGGACGATGAAGCCACCGATTCTGAACGTGATAGGTAGGCCGATTTCTTCGGCGACTTTTCCGAACAGCAGCGCGCCGACCGGATTCAACCCTGCCATCGACCAGACGTGGACAGAAATGATGCGACCTCGAAGCTCGGGCGGGCTGAAATACTGCAGGGCCGTATTCGTCCCCACCATCTGGCCGACGCCGAAAACTCCCATCATGCCGAGGGCGAGGCAAGACTGCCACATCTCATGGGTTAAGGAGACGATCACAAGCGAGCCGCCGAGACCGCACATCGCGATGATCGGAATCCATCCTTTGACAGGTTTGGACGAAAGCCAAGTGATTGTTAACAGTCCAATAATCGCGCCGACCCCAGTGGAGGTCAGCAGATACCCAAACCCCTGCGCGCCCACGTTGAGCACTCGTCCGGCAAAGGCGGAAACCAGCGAGATATAAAACATTGCGCAAACCGCAGTGACCATCATCATGAAAACAAGGGTTCGGAATGCGGGTGTCGCGTAAACGTGGCGAATACCTTCAAAGAGCGACTCTTTGAGGCTGGCCGACCTGTCGGAAGTGCTTCTTAGATCGGCGCGTATAGCCAGCACTGCAAAGATGATTGCTGAGAAACTAAGCCCATTAATGAGGTAGCAGGCGGCAGGGCCATATGTGCCGAGCAACAACCCTCCTATGGCGGGCCCGAGAATGCGCGCCGTATTGAATGTTGCGGCACTCAATGGCAGCGCCGAGGCCAAGTCTTCAGACGGAACGAGATTGCTGATCATCGATTGCCTTGTAGGAATTTCGATGACGGATGTGCAGCCATTGACGAACGCCATGCCCGTTATCATCCAGAACGTGGCAAAGCCTTGCCACACGGCAAACGCCAATACGAATGCGGAAATGGCGAAGGTGGCTTGGCAAACGACGAGCACCATGCGCTTATTAGCGCGGTCCGCGAGCCAACCGCCGAATGGTGAAAGGAAAAACATCGGCGCTGCGCCGATGAAAGTCATCAGGCCCAGCGCTTGTTCGCTATTGGTGAGGTCGAAGACAAGCCATTGCTGGCCAGTGTTCTGCACCCAACTGCCGACAAATGAGAGGAACGCGCCGATCCAGTAGAGCTTAAAGTCGCGAATGCGGAGGGTACGGAACGAATGCCCGATGCTCCGCCGCAGTCGACCGGTTCCCGAAGCGTCAGCCAAGACTTGTCGAGTATGCACCAAGCGGGACGGTATCATTTGCGCATGATGCAATGGCTGCGCCCCGTGGCGCTTTTAGCGGCTCTTGTCGGCATTCTCGGCTGCACCGAATCTGCCGAAAACAACACCACAACTAATACGACCACGCCGGTCGCCGAAAAAGGAGAACCTATCGTGATCGAACTCGAACTCTATCCCAAGAAAGCACCGAAGACCGTCGAACGCATCGTCGGTTTTATCGAAGAGGGGTTTTATAAGGACCAGCGCTTCCACCGCGTGATATCCGGCGCAACTCAGTGGGGTAGCCCATTGTCGAAGACAGCCAATTTGAGCGATCAGTCCGTCGGAGCAGGCGGCTCCGGACAGCCCAACCTTCCTTTCGAAACGAACGATATCAAGATGGAGCCCGGCACGCTCGCGATGGCCAGCACCGGCGCGAAGGTGGGCGGGGATTCGCAGATGTTCATCGTCAACAGCGCGGCGCCTCCCGGATTGGGCGATCAGTGGCAAGGCAACTATGCAGCGTTCGGGAAGGTGACCAAGAACATGGAAGCGGTTGACAAGATTCAGGTCGGCGATACGCTTCAGATGAAGGTCACCGAAAAGACGCCCGACGTCGTGAAAGTCGAGCTGACGGTCATCCCGTTTTCGTAAGCTGCGAATCTTTAAGAAGTTTGCGAAGGTATAGTCATTGAGCCTTTCGGGGCAAATCGAACAGGTCGGATTGCATCCGGCTGCATGGAGGTGTAACTAACATATGAAGAAGTTTCTTGGAATCATGATGGCGATCGCCGTTGTCGGCGCTATGCTCGGTGGCTGCGCAGGTGAAGAAAACACCACGGACAACACCACCACGACTCCCGCGACAGGCGGAGGTGAAGGCGGCGCGAACACTTCCATGTAGTTCGAGCCGATTCGCCTTGTAAGCGAATCGCCATAAACGCCCGAAGGACCTTTGGTTCTTCGGGCGTTTTGGGTTAAAGCCCCTTCAGCCTTTCGATTTTCTCCGTAAATATCTTCAGCAGACGCTCCTCGAGGTTAGGCTCCGCGCCGGCGAGCATGGAGGCCAAGGCTTCGCATTCGGAGCGGGAGAATTTGATCGAGTGCATCTTGTGCTCCTCGAACGCCTCATACGCCAAGGGTGCGACTGCCTTCGCGCAAGTTGCGAGTGCTTCTGCGAACACGCGGATTTCGTATTGGGCGTGCGCGTCGGCCCGCAAGTGGATAAAGTGGAATAGATTATGCAGGTCGGTTTGCCAGTACCACTCCGTGTATAGCGAGAGGGGCAGGTTGATGCGCGCCAACTCTCGAGCGAGGCCGCCTTCGATCATTTCTTGGTAGTGAAGGTAGATCTCGCGCTGGTCTTCGGCGAAGGTTGCAAGCCATTTTTCTGCGCTCGCCGCGTCGACCGTGTCGTCGCTGCGGCCCTGCTTGTTGACCGAACTCTGTGTGCGCACCTCGCTCATGTCCGGCAGATAGAACTCATCCGCCATCACGGAGTACCGTCCGCTGATCTCGTTGAGGCGAGCAGTACGATGCCTCACCCACTGGCGGGCGACAAAGATGGGCATTTTTGTGTGAAACGTCAGTGTCACTTGTTCAAACGGGCTGGTGTGCTCGTTCCGCATCAAGTAGTTGATCAGGCCACGATCCTCACGGACGGTTTTGGCACCCGCGCCGTAACTAACCCGGGCGGACTGAACGATTCGCGCGTCTCCGCCGAGGTAGTCGACAAGGCGTACGAACCCTTTGTCGAGGACTTTGATTTCCTGGTCGATGAGGGCTTCTGCTTCCGGGATGACAAGGCGTGCCATGTGGATGCGGAGTTTACTGCTACCAGGCCAAAGTGGGGGCCCGATGGGGGCGGAGTGCCGAACCGGAGATCGGCGCCCCACGGGGCGGCACTACACGGGCGGCGCAACGCGAAGAATGGGGAGCCTGCAACTAATCGGCGGGCGTCCTTGTTCTATTGGTAGTCAACGCATGTGTACCATAATGGGAGCGAATGAGAGGCTCTAAGCCCGCACCTCGACGGACCGTGTCGCGCAAGCGACCCTGGGTTCGCTTGGTCAAGCGCGCGGTCTGGTCCACGGTGGCCATTCTGCTGGTTACGTTCATCGGCTTTACAATCTACACGTGGACGGTTTTTAACTCGCTGGCGTCCAGAGTTGATTTGCTCACGGAGAAGCAGGCTCAGCTCCGAAAGGAGCCGACCGAGATCATTTCCGCCGACGGCTTCGTGCTTGCGCGAATGGCCGACGAGCGCCGCGATCCCGTAGCCTACGCGGACATCCCCGAGCTTGTGATCGACGCCACCGTTGCCGCGGAGGATAAGCGATTTTGGGACCACAGCGGCGTCGACCTTACTGCCATAGTGCGCGCGATCTGGGTTAACCTCAGCTCGGGTTCGGTGCGTCAGGGTGGAAGCACCATCACGCAGCAGGTGGCCAAGCGGCTGTTAACCTCCGGCGAGCGAACTTTCCGACGCAAGATCGAGGACGCTTGCTTGGCGCTGCAAATCGAGCGCGCCTACACGAAAGAGCAGATCATCGAGCTGTACTTGAACCAAGTGTATTACGGTTCGCAAGCCTACGGTATCAAGGCTGCGTCCGAAGTTTATTTCAGCAAAGACCTCGACAAGCTCACGCTCTCAGAGGCTGCCCTCCTTGCGAGGCTTCCTCGAAGACCGAGCGACGAGAACCCGTACGTCGACCCGGCAGCTTCGAAGGCGAACCGTAACGTCGTGCTTGCGGTTATGTTGGACGAGGGCATGATCACGAGCTCTCAATTCGACAAAGCCGTGAAAGAACCCGTGAAGCTCGCAGGCGAAAAGCCGAACCGGGCGCTGGGCATTAAGCGCGCCCACTACTACACGAACTGGATCCTCAGCGAGCTTCGCGCGATCATGCCGGATGAAGACTATCGACACGGCGGATACAAGATTTATACGACGCTCAACTACAACCTACAGAAGGACACTGAAGACGCCTTGCACAGCACGATCCGCCGGTACAGCGGCCGCCGTGTGCGAGAGGGCGCAATCGTGGTGATGGACCTTAACGGTGAAGTTGTCTCAATGGTTGGCGGAAATGACTTCAACCGCAGCCAAATGAACGTTATCACTCAAGGTAGGAGGCAGCCGGGTTCGGCTTTCAAGCCTTTTGTGTACTCGACGGCGCTCGACATGGGCGTGCTGTCGCCTAATTCCAGCGTGTCTAACGCGCCTTACATAGAGCGTGACAACCGAGGTCGCATCACATGGCAGCCAAAGGGCGGCGGCCGTGGCGGCAGGGTAAGCATCAAGAGCGCGATTTCGCAGTCGATTAACATACCGGCTGTCCACGTGGGCATCGATACGGGAATTGAGAACGTCGTTCGATTCTCGCACGATGTTTTCGGATTTCGGTCAGAACTTCCGGTTGTTTCGTCGCTGTCGTTAGGCACGGCAGAAGTTGCCCCAATCGAAATGGCGGAGGCATACTCCGTTTTTGCAACACGAGGCAACCGCGTTAAGCCATATGGAGTCCGCAGGATCATCGGCCCGGACGGTAACACGCGGATCGAGAACAAGCCGAAGTACATGCCCGATGTGCTGAGCCGTAATACCGCCGAGTTTATGCACGACTGCCTGCGCTCAGTCGTAACGTCGGGGACGGGCCGGGCTGCCGGCGGCATACGCAACGCAGCTGGCAAGACCGGCACCACCAACAGCTACAAGGACGCATGGTTCTGCGGATACACCGACAAATTAGTAGCCATTGCGTGGGTCGCCAATGCCACGTACGACGCGGATCGAAATCCGCCGTGGGTTTACGGAACGATGGACGCGATCATGGGGGGACAGGTGAGTGCGGGGATGTGGGCGAACGCTGTGCGGCCCATCCAGGCTCATCTTGAAAAGTACAACGTAAACGTGGTCACGATGAATTCGGATGTGAACGGTGCGATGGCTTCCACCGAACTCGTTGCCGTTCGCGTTTGCAGCGAGACCGGAGAACGATCCGTGAAAGGCTGCCCAGATGTTGAGGTTCGTGAAATGTCTCGAGAAGATTCTCGAAACCTTGCCAGGTGCAGTTTTCACTCGGAGCCGCCCGTGCGGCCCGACCCCGACCCGGCCGGAGACGAGCCGCCGGACGAGGATGCGCCACCGTCTCCTGAAGACGGGCCGACTGTCGCCGACAGCCGTCCTGGCCCACGTCCTGAAGACAGGCCACCGAGGGCTGAAACTTCTCGCGTCGAAATATGCGTGGATACGGGCCTGCGGGCCACGCAGTACTGCAGGCTGAAGAGAAACATCACCTACCGCAAGGGTGAAGAGCCGTCGGACTACTGTCAAGTCCATCGACCGTAGAGATGCCTGAGCACGACCCCAACAAGAACCGATTGCCCGCGCAGGCATGGCTTCTGCCAGTTCTTGTCGCAGTCGGGTTGCTCGTAGTTCTTTTTCGACTTTGGTACCTGCAGATGGTGCGAGGCGACGCGCTGAGCCAGCAGGCGCTCCAGGGCCGCACGATCAGCATTGCCGTCAGCCCGCCACGAGGTGTGATTCTCGACCGAAAGGGGCGACCGCTCGCCGGAGTGAAGCCTGCGCTCGCGTTGATGGTTGTGCCCGCGGAACTTCATGAGAACGAAGAGGCGATCGCGCGCCTCGTGAAAATCTGCGAGCTTGACCGCGAGGAACTCGAAGCCGACATCAAAGAGAACCTGTTTAGGCGTTTCCTGCCATTTGTCGCAAAACTCGGCATTACAACAGAACAGGCAATCGCAGTCGAGGAAAAGCGCGCCTTCTTGCCGGGCGTATTCGTGCGCCCCGAATCCGTTCGCCAGTACCCAAGCGGGGCGGCCGCCGCACACGTTGTTGGGTACGTCGGTGTGGTTTCTCCCGAGGACGTCGACCGCCTTACCGCAGACGGCCAGCGAACGCGCCAAGGGTTGCCGAGCTTCGTCGGGAAAGTTGGCGTCGAGCGAGTGTTCGACAAAACGCTGATGGGCCTATCCGGCCGCGATTGGGTCGAGATCGACACGCGCGGCCGGCCGCTCCGAGACAGCACTTCCGACGCGCCGACCCCTGGTTCTACCGTTGTCTTGACCATCGACATGGATCTGCAACGAACGGCAGAGAGCCTCCTAGCAGGCAGGAAAGGGGCCGTTGTCGCCATCGACCCTAACACCGGCGAGATCCTCTGCCTCGCAAGCGGTCCGTCGTTCGATCCGAACGTTTTTGCGCGACGCGCTCCGCGAGCGACGATCAAATCTTTACTCATCGATAAGCGGCTCCCGCTCCTGGATAGAGCGGTCGCTAGCTCCTACGCTCCGGGCTCCACGTTCAAGATCGCCACGTTCCTCGCAGGTGTCAATTCTGGCGTCCTCACCGAAGCGACCCACTTCACCTGCACAGGATCGATGCGAGTTGGTGCCCGTTCGTTCCGCTGCCTCGGCCAACACGGCTCCATCGCCTACCACCGTGCAATGCAAAAATCGTGCAACATTTTCTTCGCAAAACTGGGTCAGGCGGTGGATCGCGAGGGCCTTGCGAATACATCAACGCTCCTTGGTCTCGGGCAGAAGACCGGCATCGACCTGCTCTCGGAACGACCGGGGTCGCTCCCAACCGATGACTGGCTTGCGAAGCGCGAACTGAAGTGGTATCCGGGCGACACAGTCAACATGGCTGTCGGTCAGGGCTACGTAGGCTGCACCCCCCTCCAAATGGCGAACTACATTGCCACGATTGCCTCGCGAGGCAGCCGTTACGCTCCCCACCTGGTCAAGGCGATCATCCCTCCGGGCGCCGACGCCTTGCCCCAGCTGGTCGAGCCTCAAATCGTCGAGCGGCTTGAGGTTTCAGAGCAATGGTGGGACCGGCTATTTTCTGCGCTTGTCGCCGTAGTCGAGGGCGGAACGGCAAAGGCGGCTCAAATACCCGGGATCACAGTCGCCGGAAAAACAGGAAGCTCCGAGCATACGAGGGGAAGTCGAACTCATGGCTGGTTCGTCGGGTTCGCTCCTGCCGAAAAGCCACGGATAGCGATAGCGGTGGTGCTAGAAGCGGCCGGCCATGGCGGAGAAGTCGCCGTTCCGGTGGCGAAGCAAGTGATCGAGCGCTATCTCAAGACGCCAGCTTCTTTGATCTCCCCCAAGCGCGACTTGACGGCGTCCGCCGATTCCACGTCCCCTTCGGACCGGTAGATTCGCTCCAGTTCTTCGCCGACCTGCAACAAGAACGTTTGCTTCTCCCTTGCCAGCGAAACGCTTTCACCAACACGCTCTGCATTGACAGCTAGGTCGACAGACTCACGGTAGGCGCCTACACTCATTTTGAGTTCCTTAGCGACTTCCTCGTCGGAAGCGTCTGGTCCGAGTTTGCGTTTCGCGTCTGCGATAACGGAGTAGCCGGTAACCCGTGCAACCTCCGGACCCGTCTTCTCTAGGTAATCGGCGAGCCGGTCGAAGATTCCACGCAGAATGTCCACCCTTTCCTCCGTCGACTTCGCTCGAGACAGCAGCCATTGCCGTGCATTGAGAGTGTCCGTGGAGACCAGCCAGGGTAGCGCATTAGGCTTCCTATCGAGCTTCGTCTCTGCTTCGACGGCGTCGCGAGCCGCGACTTCGGCGTGGTCGTACAAACCCATCGCTCTCAGCAGTTCAAATTTTTGCGTGCGCCAATATGGGTCGTTCGGCTCGGCGTAAATCGCCTTGTCGATGGCCGCAATCGCTTGATCGTTCCGCCCGAGGTGCTGCTCCGCCTGAGCAAGCACGCTGTAGGTCGACGCGTCCGGGTTTCGAACGGCAGCCTCCGCCGCAAGGTCTGCGGCGGATTTCCAGTCGTTCATCGAGCCGGCGAGTTTCGCCAGCTGGAGCGTCGGCTGCGGATCTGCGGGCGCGGTCCTCCTGGCCGACAGCAGCAGGCGCTGCGCGACTCCCGCATTCCCTGATTTGATCTCACTGAGGGCGGACGCAACCTTCTGGTCAGCGACCGTCGCAGCGACGAACGTGTACCCGGCCCCAATAGCAAGTAGGCTGGCGACCATACCTCGGAGGGCTACAGGAATCCGCTCCGGGACCAACCCATCGACCGACAAATTCAATCCAAGGCCGAGCAGCGCAAACAGTGCGACACGAATTCCGAAGTAAGAAAGGTTCGATTCGACCAAGCCGTTTGCGCCGACCGCGAGCACTGCGGCAACGACGGCATACCTCAGCGCGGTTTTGTCCGGAGGCTCGCTTGGATGCTTGCGGAGCGCGACGAACAGCCACGCAACGATCAGAGCGAGCGCGATTCCTAGGCCGATGACTCCCACTTCCGCAGCAATCTGCAAATAGGTCTGATGTGCAAGCTCAGAGCCCAGCGTCTCGCCTTCGCGGCGAATTACTAAGCTGTACGAACCTGAGCCGTGGCCCAGGAGCGGTTTGTCTTGGATCGCGGCGACGGTATCTTTCCAGAGTTGCGCGCGGAACATCACGGATTGTTCAGCCGCCGCACCGCCTTCGGCTGTGAGTCTTCCGCCGACCGAAGAGGTCCCTGCAAGGCTTGCTCCGGTTCCAAGCAGTGCGATCAGCAGCAGCCCCGCAATACCACCGGCTATGATGCCCTTCCCCCAACCGGTCGGCATTCCGCGCTTTATTAAGGCAAACAAGACGTAGGACAACAACCCAACGGCGCCGGCTGCCAGTCCGCCCTTCGAGCCGGAGAACCATAGCGCCGCAAGCACCGTCGCCAGGCCGAAGCCGATCAACAGCTTTTCGAGCCGCTCTTCGGCACCGGCGTAAAGGCCGAGGCCAAGCGGGATGCCCACAATCAGAATTCCCGCTACTGCGTTCGGGTTGAACCAGCCTGCGAAGATGCGCCAGTTGCCGGCCTCGCGACTCATTTCGGCGAATTCGGCGACGCCGACCACACCGACAAGTGAAATGCCGGCGAACAGAGCCCAGGCGGCGAAACGCGGCCCTTTATCTCTGCCCAGCAGGAAGCAGCAGCCGATCATCGCGGCGAAGGCGGCAACCCAGCGGGCGAAGTCGAGAATCGCTTCGTACCTCGTGGGGCTTGCGGGCACGCCTATGGCCAGCCAGAAGAAAAGAGCAGTCAGCGGGATCCACACGGCCATCGAGGGCATTTGAAGGACACCACGTTTGAACGCAGCGATCGCCACTGCGAGAACGATCGGCAATGCCAGCAGCATGTGCCCGAAGGCCGGCTTGTCCACAAGCATCAATCGGTTGAAGAAGCTTTGGGTGTCGACCGGTGCCGAAACGCCCATGCGGAGCTGCCCACCTATAATGGCCACCAGGAAGAGCCCGACGATGAAGAGTCCGCCCGCCAAGCCCAGCCTTTTCAAAGGACTGGACTCGCTACTGGCTTTCGTCGTCTGGGGCATCGGCATATCTACGACGCCTGCGTGCTCCTATTCGGCGCGCCCCGTTCGAGCCGGCCGACTTGCTTGCCCGGACATTCTACGAGGTCGTCACAAAATGCATTTGCCGTGGCAATAGCAAGTGATGAAACTTAATTTTGCTTTGATAGCGCTCGCTGCCGCATCCGTCGCGGCGGCAGGGTCCGTCGGTCCCCAAGGCGTTTGGATGCTTACGGACGGAGATAACGCAACGGATGCAATGATCCAGGGCGGGTCGGTCCAGACGTTCGGCCAGGCCGCTTTTGCCGAGCTTCAGTATCCGATCGCGTGGAACTCTAACTTCTTAGGCTCCGGCAGCGGCGCGTTCATGACGGTCGGCCGGGACCAGAACGGAAGGGGCGGCGTTTACGATATAAACCACAACGTAATCGGCAATTTCGGCAACTTTACGTCCTTCACTGGTCAGCACCTGGACGGAACACTCGATACGGCCGCCCAACTGACGTACGCCAGCAACTTCACGACTGGAGACGTGGTTCAGTACACCAACGCCTACTTCGATGCCCCGTCAGTTTCCATCTACAACGCCGGAGCAGGGAACCTCGTATCGATAACCTACAACGCGGCGACCGGAACTCTGTTCCTTGGCGGCGATGGGACCATCACCGAGATCACCACGGGTGGCGCTTTTGTTAACTCGTTTACGACGCCGGATAGTTGGGTTCGTTCGCTTGCCTACGATGCCTCTGATAACACGATGTGGTACCTGTCATTTAGCGGGACCGACATCGTTCAGGTCAACGCGGCTGGCAGCGAGGTCGGTCGCACGACCGTGAACCTTGGCGGCAACTACTGGGGTGGCGAAATCGCGCCCGTTCCCGAGCCGGCTACGTTCGTTGCGCTCGGCCTTGGCCTGGCTGCACTTCTGATTCGTCGAAAGAAGTAACTTGTTCATTTAAAAACAGCGACGCCATAACGGCGTCGCTGTTTTTTTAGTTGCCGCTTTTCCGTTTCCAGTCGTCAATCTTGTTCTTGATAATAAATAGCGATTGTCGCGCCAGCAACAGGAGAGTCGAACCGGCTACAGCAAACGGACGCAAGGGCGGAGTGACCTTCGATAGATAGTGCTTTTTGTAGAACAGCAGCATGCTGTGGTGGAATTGGTTAATCATCCGATTGGGCGCCTTATCGGTGCTGCTGCCGATTTTGTGCGTTACGACTGCTTCCGGTAAGTAAACTACACGCTTGCCGGCTTGGTTGGCGCGATAGCATAAATCGACGTCCTCCAAAAACATAAAAAACCGCTCGTCGAATCCGCCGTTTTTTTCATACAGTTCACGCGTAAAAGCGAACGCCGCGCCGCTCACCCAATCCACGTCGCGCGGTTCGTCGTGCGCCCAGTCGGTCATCAAATATTCGCGGGTGTATTTGTTTTTTGGAAATAACTTGCCCAGCGGCGTGTTCCTAAAGAGCGCGGCCAACGGCGTTGGGAATTTCCGCGCGCTGTATTGCAGCGAACCGTCGGGGTTTAGCAGTTTGGGTCCGACGACGCCGATGTTCGGGTCAGTGTTTAGAAAAGCCAGAATGCGCGTAAAGCAGCCTTGGTGGACGAGGGCGTCGGAATTCAGCGGGAACAGCACTGAGCCCTTCGCGAATTTGAACGCTTGGTTGTGGCCCTTGCCGAAGCCGAGGTTGACGGGCATTTTTAGCAGAGTGACTTCAGGGAACTCGGCTTCGACCATCTCCGCGCTTTGGTCCTCGCTGTTGTTGTCGACGACGATCGTCTCGATCCGCGCCTCGTGCGCTACGTCGCGCAGGCTCTGCAGGCACACGCGAAGGTCATCGCGCGTGTTCCAACTACAGATGGTCACGCTAAGGTCGAAATCCGGCATGCAAACCGCGGGCGCGGACAAACGCCCCTAAGTATACGAGACCAGCGAAGAGCCAGAAAAGCGGCGCGTTCCACCAGCGGTAGTACCACTTGCGGTAGTAGCGCACCAGGCTGCGGTGCGACTCCCAAATCATCGGCTTGCGCACCTGTCGCGTGCTGGCGCCGCCGTGGTGCTTTAGGCGCGCTTCGGCGCAGTACCAGATCTTCCAGCCGGCGTTTGCGATGCGCTGGAGGAGGTCGACTTCGTTGAAAAAGATAGGGAACTGCTCATCCATGACGCCGACCTTATCCAGGACTGCTCGGCGATAGAGGACGAACGTGCCCATCGGCTGCTCCACCTCTTGGCTCTTGCCGTAATCGAACACGCGCATCCGGTACTGGCCGAACACTCCAGGAAGCAACTTTGCGAGGCCGAGCATCTCGGGCACGATCGCCCTGGGCCGTGGAAACGAACGGAGGCTCGCCTGGGTGGTCGCCCCGTCAGGGTCGACCAACCGGATGCCCATCGCACCGACGTCCGCGCATCTCCGCATCTCGTCCACGGCTATTCGCAGCGAGTCGTCGAAGAACTCGACATCTGGGTTGAGGGTGAGCACAAACTCGCCGGTGGCGGCCTCGAAACCGCGATTGTTGCCCTCGGCGTAGCCCACGTTTCGGTCTAACGCGATGAGCCGGACCGACGGAAACTCGTCGCGGACCATCTCGACGGACCCGTCGCCGGAAGCGTTGTCGACCACAACAACTTGCATCTCCTCGCCAAGGCCATGCGTCTTCAATGATGAGAGGCAACGTCGCAGATGCTCGCAAGTTTTCCAGTTAACGATAACGATGGTGAGCATTGGCGCCGAGTCTTCGTATTGTATTCGAAGACACGAGCCAAAGCCGCCCGAAGGGTCGTCTGTTTGACCCGACGAGGCTTAATCTGGTAGAGTATCGAGTCAGCGAGGGGCTTCACACCTAAATGCCACGAGGCGTTTCGGAGCGTCTTGCGCAACTCACGACATGGGCGAGCAATTTGACTCGCACCAGCCTGGAGGAAACGCAATGAACTTACGAGTAACCATCGCATCAGCCATTACTTTTTTGACGGCTGTTGCTGTGACTCAACAACTTACCGCCGGTTCTGCAACCGGCATTTCTATTTTATCTTCTGCTACGCCGATTCTCGGCACTCTGCTCACACAACAAGATATCGATACCGTCATGGTCCGCGTTGCGGGCGAAGGCGTTATGGTGCGGGCCGACCCCAAGAACGATTCCAAGATATTGGTTGCCGTTGGTGACGGCACGGTGGCTTGGAACAAAGGCAGAGTTGGATCTTGGTACAAACTGAAATTCAAGCACGGCACCGTGGGCTATGTTCCCGCTGCCAACCTTGTGCCTGTTTACACAGTCTCGACCGATTCGCTAAAGCCGAAGAGATATACGGTCGCCAAAGGCGACAACGACATCACCATTTCCAGAAAGCTGGGGATTCGCGCGAAAGCATTGCGAATTGCGAACCCGGGCCTCAAGTGGGACAAATTGAAAGCTGGCCTGGTGCTAACGGTGCCGACCGAAGCGACCACGATTGCCGCGGCAAACGTGAAAATCAATATCATCGATACTCCGACAGCTCGGGTGAATAGCAGCAGCGTTGTTGTTCGCGAAGACGCGACGACGATGAGTGGGAAAGTAACAATCGCCCAGAAAGGCGATAAAGCTTTTATTCTTGCCCGTAATGGCGCATGGTATTACGTGAAATTGACGAACGGCAAACAGGGATATATACGCGGCGATTATTTGAACGAATTGAACTCGCGCATCGTCGCTGGCTCAACGAGAACATCAGGCGGCCGCGCGGTTTCATCTGCGGGATACACCTTCGGCGAAGGTGATTTTTTTGGCTCGGCCCTAATCGTGGCGGAAGCGCAGCGACATATCGGCACGCGTTACCGTTGGGGTGGCGAGAGTACTCGCGGATTCGACTGCTCCGGTTTCGTTCGCTATGTGTTTCGCGAGACCGAAGGCATCACGCTCCCTCGCACTTCGCGTGAGCAAGCGAAATTTGGCCAAGCCGTTTCTCGCAATTCACTGCAGCCCGGCGACATCATTTCGTTCGCCACAGGCGGCGGCTCACGGGTGAGCCACGTCGGCATGTACATTGGCGACAACCAGTTCATACACTCGAGCAGCAGCAGAGGCGTTCGCATCGATACGCTCACCGGCTACTATGCCAAGCGATTTGTGAATGCGCGCCGTCCGGTAGAGCATCCGAAGCTCACAATCGCAGATATCATCGCAAGGCCGAAGGAAGAAATCGAGCCCGAAAGCTCGCCAGTTCCACCGGACATCCGCCGAGACGGTTAGCCGGAGACGAAAAACCCCGAGCCGAATTCGGCTCGGGGTTTTCGTGCCTTTGTCGCGCTTAGAATCAGCGACGACGTCGGCTAACCAATGCCAGCAGCCCTACGCCAACGACCAAAAGCGTCGCAGGTTCTGGCACCACGGCTCGGAATTCTCCACCCAGCGTGTTCTGGGTGACCAACTCCTCGATGAATACCGAGCCCATCGACGCACCGGCCTTCGAATATTGAAAGAAGGTGCCCTGCTGGGCTTGCGTGCCCATCCAGAGTGTCCCTGTGACGTCGTCGAGAGCTAAACAAGATATCGAGCTGAACGGCGTGGCAAATGAGCCGAGCAGGGCGCCGCCCAACGATCGGTGTTCAACAATGCCCTGCGACCATCCCGACACCCACAGCGTGTCGTCCGAAAAGTCGTAGGTGATTCCCAAGTAATTGCCTCCGCCAACGGTGAAAAGTGGCGTCGGGCTTGACCAGTCTAGTCCGGTTTGGTAGACCGTGCCTGTGCCGAAGTCCAGAAGGTAGTTGTTCACCAGGTCAGTCGTACCATCCCACGCCGAACTGATGCCGGCAGGGAAGTTGTAGCGAGTGCCTGTGTCGACCCCCGCGAGCGTGTACTCGGCACCGACGTCAGGATCCGCTCCGCCAAGCGTCCTGACTTCGTCAGCCACTGCGATGGGGTACTCACGGTTTCCCGTAGCCATAACCCAAGATCGGTTTACGCCTGTGCCTTGAACGACCCAAACGTTGCCCTGGTCGCCGGCCGTCAAGTACAGTTCGCTGGTAATTCCTGCACCGGCATTGGCGGTCGCAAAGGCAGCAAACGCTGCTGATGACATCCAATTTTTCATTTCCTCTCCTTCGCGCACTGTGTGCGACGCTATGTGATCATTGTAACGGGGAATTGTTATGAATTACAGCACTGCACCAATTTTCCCAAGCGCGGACTAAACTGACTCCCTCAGGAAGTGGCCCGTTTCTTGCCCCTATTTGGCGATGGGTCGAAGCCGGGGCGGAGCCGAAGGCGTTGATCAGCGTTATTTAAAAAGGCTCTCAGCAAAGAGTCCGCGGGGGCCGCAATTTCTGGCAAGTTTGAAGGAGAGAAAAACGCTGATGTCGGATAGTTGCAGGCGTGTGCGGGCATCGCAAATCATCCATCGCCAATCGAAGAGCCTGGTAGCCCGGACGGGATTCGAACCCGCGACCTTCGCCGTGAAAGGGCGATGTCCTAACCGCTAGACGACCGGGCCATGCGAGGGGTCATTATACCGAGCCATAATATAGGCACGTGATCCAATTCCAGAACGTCAGCCTGGAATACGAAAGGAATCGGCCGGCTCTCAGGGATGTAAACCTCACGATCGAACAGGGGGAATGCGTTTTCCTTCTCGGCCCTTCGGGCTCGGGGAAATCGACTATCTTGAAGCTACTCTTGCGGGAGCTTCGAGCAACCCGAGGCAGGGTGTCGGTTTTCGGGCGCGACCTCTCGATGCTGCGGGTCAATGACATTCCGAAGCTGCGCCAGCGAGTCGGTTTCGTGCCTCAGGACATCTTGCTTCTGTCGGCTAAAACCGTCTACGAGAACCTGGCGTACGCCATGCGAGCCGCTGGCCACACCAACAAAATGGTGCACCGCATGGTCCCTGAGTTTCTGGAGCGCTTCGGTGTGCTAGACAAATCTCGGGCGTTCCCTAGCCAGTTATCCGGCGGGGAGGCTCAGCGCGTGGCGATCGCCCGCGCCCTCATCAACCAACCCCGGGTGCTACTAGCAGACGAGCCGACCGGCCATCTCGACCCGCGGATGAGTGATGATATTTTGGAAATTCTTGTTGATATCAACCAGCGAGGTACCACGGTTGTGATGGCGACTCACGACGTTTATGCCATCGAGAAGCTGAATCGAAGAGTGGTCACGATGCGGCTCGGCGAAGTCGTTTCGGACACGGGAGGAACGGATGCTCGACCGGCTTGAGTTCATCCTAAGCGAGGCGTTTACCGCGCTTCGACGTAACCCGTTGATGACGATTTCCGCAGTCAACACGGCGGCCATTGCACTGGTGATCCTGGGGGGTCTCGGCTATGCGTATTTATCGCTTCGCACTCAGCTGGACCACCTTCCCGAACAGTTCCAAATCACGTTTTCGATAACTCCAAGGACTAAACTTGCACAAATTTCGGACACAGCGCAAACCCTGCGGCGACTGGACGGCGTGGGCCGTGTCGTCCTTTTGCCAAAGGAAGTCGAGTGGGAGAAGTGGCGAAAACGCCGCAGTGTTTACGAGGACACGAAGGATATTGAGAACCCGCTGCCGGACCAACTCCTCGTCACTCTGAGCGACCTTGCCAAGGCAGATGGAGTGCGAACGAAGATACAGAGCCTCGACCACTATTACGCGAAGGATGGTATCAGGGACGCCCAGGAAGAGCGCAGAAAGGTGACCTCGCTGCTTGAATTTGTACGGTGGTCCGGGTTTCTGCTCGGGATCATCACCTTTTTTACAGCAGGCGCTTTGATCCTCAATTCCGTCCATTTAACAGTCATCGCACGGCAGCAGGAGATCAGGATCATGCGAATGGTTGGGGCGACAAACTCGAGAATCCGCTGGCCATTCCTCCTTGAGGGAGGGATGCAGGGGGCGATGGGAGGCATCGTCGCTGGCTTGCTGCTGTGGTTGTTGGCTTGGTATTTGTCGAAGAGATCCACCGAAATCACCGGCCCTTTGTTATCATCTGGGGGTGATTTTCCGACCTTGAGGATCACATTGTTCCTTGCGGGCGTCGGCGCCATTTTAGGTATGCTGGCTGCAGCGGTATCCGTACGGAACTACTTGAGGGTAAACCGATGAGGGAGAAACTGATAATAGCCTTGGCCATTCTGGTCGCGTGTTTCGCGGTCGCCCAGAAGCCATCGAAGACCGAGCTGAAGCGCAAGCAAGGCAAGGTTCAATCACGCGCCAACAATCTTCGCAAGGAAATTCGCGAAACGAAGCGCGATATTACTTATGTAGTCAGCGACATTCACAAGGCGGATTCGCTGCTCGCAGATGCGAAGTCTACGTTGCGCGGTACCGAATCGCGGTTGGGCGAAGCCAAAGCGTCACAGACGCGGGTCGCCGAAGAACTCGTGCACGCGACAGAAAAACTCGATACAACCCGCGATCAGATCTCTTCGCGAATGCGCGTCTTGTATATGCAAGGCGAGCAAACCCCGATCGCCTCGTACTTGGATGCCGAGTCATTTTCTCGCGAAGAAGAGCAAACATTCGTTTTACAAAAACTTGCAGACCAAGATGATCAATTGGTAAGCGATTTAAGAGCCTATCGACAAATTGTTAGCCGCAAGAAAAAAGAGAAAGATGCGCTTGTATCGCGAATTTCTGAATTGATTGAAAAGCAAGTGCTAGCACGTGCAGTACTCGAGCAGAGAAAGGCGTTTAAACGCGATGTTCTTGGTCAATTGCACGCTGAGAAAGCCCAATCTCAAGCTCAACTCGACGCACTTGAGCGAGAAAGCGCTTCGATCGAAGGCGAACTTAGGCGCTACTATGGAACGCGTCGGGCATCTTCGGTGGCTAAGTATTCCGGTCGATTCAGGATTCCTGTTTCTGGCCGTATGAGCAGTGGCTTTGGCGGACGTTATCATCCGGTGCTAAAGCGAACGCGTATGCACACGGGAGTCGATATCGCGGCACCAACTGGAACCGCTATTCACGCGGCCGGCGATGGCGAAGTGATTTTCGCTGGGTGGCGCGGAGGCTATGGCAACTGCATCATCATCGACCATGGCGGTGGCACCGCAACCCTCTACGGACATTGCTCTCGTCTCTATGTTGGAGTCGGTAAGAAGGTGAGCACTGGCGATAGCATTGCGGCCGTTGGTTCCACAGGGATGTCGACTGGGCCGCACCTCCATTGGGAAGTGCGTGTCAACGGGACTCCCGTCAATCCTCTCGGCCGATAGCCTTTGTGATCAGGGCCGCGACGTCGTCGGTCGACTTGTAACCGAGAAAAGACCCCACAACCTGTTGCGTGCTGTCTAGCACGTACACAGACGGGAATCGTCGGGTCTTAAACACCTTCACCGCGATCGAGTCCGACACATTCTTTTGTGCCGGATCGACCCACATCTCTAGGTCTACACCCGAAACTGTCGCGAGGAAGCCTTTTACGTTCGCTGGCTCGTCCCACGAGGCGAGGCCAACGAAGCGGGCTCGCTTGTCCGTTCGTGACAGATTGGTCAGGTCCACGAGCGCCCTTGAGGACCCATGCGACCAGGGACCCCACAGGACCAGAACCGTGGGCCGACCTGTCAATTTCGAAGAAGCTATTGAGGCTCCCGAGAGCGTGTTTGCCGTGAAGGCGACCCGGTCACCAACGGCGAGGCCGTCGATCGGGTTGAACGCCACGGCGGCTAAAAGCGCAACGATCACAATGTTCCCTCCGCTGTCCTAACGGCATTTGTGACATCGAGGTTACGTGTTTTCAGAAAAAGTTGAAAACTCGGGGTATAAATTGGCGAGAATGGCACGGGCAGAAAGCGACGGTGCGTGGACGGCGGTTGGCGCGGACAAGCGCGAAGCCGTTCGGTCGCTGTTTGGCGACATAGCCGGCCGCTACGACCTCCTCAATTCGGCAATGAGCCTGCGGCTTCACCACCGATGGCGCGCGGAGGCCGTCAGGATGTTATCGCTGTCGCCGGGCGACTGCGTCGCGGACATCTGTTGCGGCACCGGAGACTTTGCTCCGCCGATTCGGAGAGATGTTGGCCCTGCAGGAATGGTGATCGGAATCGACTTCTGCCTGCCGATGCTCCGGAAAGGGCTCGAAAAGGCCGTCCCGATGTCGTTAAGCATGGGTGATGCGTGCGATTTGCCCCTGGCTTCTGCCAGCTTCGACGCAGTGACCATCGGCTGGGGCCTCAGAAACGTCGCTGACCTGGATAAGGCGTTGCGGGAAATTCGACGCATCCTCAAGCCTCGAGGTCGTTTCGTTTCAGCAGATATGGCGCGGCCCCAGAATCCGATGATGAGGGTTGTTTCGGGCGCCTTCTTTTCGACGGTTGCTCCCGCTGTGGGAGCGTTGTTCGGCAATCGAAACGCCTACAAGTATCTGCCCCAGTCGACTGACCGCTTCGCTTCGCGTGAGAATCAAGTGGCCGCGATTCGGCGAGCAGGGTTTTCCGATGCCGGCTATAAGGATATGTTTTTTGGAAATATCTGCATACATTGGGGGGAAGTTTGAGCGCGAGCTATCTCGGGGCCGCAAGCGAAATCGCGGGTCCATTGGCGAGTGCGCTAACCGAGGACGTTCGCCGGGCTGAGGAGGTTCTAAGCAAGTCTCTGGAATCGGATGTCGAAAAGGTCGAGGCCATCGGCAGGCACGTTGGAGAAGCCGGAGGCAAACGTCTGCGTCCTTTGTTCGTTGCGCTGAGCGCGCGGGCCACCAACTTGCCGTTCGACGCGAGCAGGGTGGCGACCTTGGGTGCTGCTATGGAGATGATCCATATGGCCACCCTAATCCACGACGACGTGATCGACAACGCCGACCTGCGCCGCGGTAAGCCGACCGCGTGCGTCCTGTACGGCAACACCGCCGGAATTCTAACGGGCGACGTCCTTCTGGCACGCGCGATGAGCCTCCTCGCCGAGGACGGCGATTTGCCGACCATTCGAATGGTCTCGTCAGCAGTTGTCGAAATGGCAACAGGCGAGGTCATGGAGGTCGACGCTCGAGGAGTCTTCGACCTTTCCGAGACGGACTACTTAGAAATCCTTCGACGCAAGACTGCCACGTTCCTCGCTGCCTGCTGCCGTGCTGGAGCAATGGCCGCCGGAGCCTCACCGGACGCCCAACTTGCGCTATCGAATTACGGCGAAGCGGTCGGTATGGGTTTTCAGATTGCGGACGACGTTATTGACTTTCGTAGCGACCCTGGTGTCACCGGTAAGCCGAGGGCCACGGACTTTCGTGAGGGCTGCGCCACGATGCCGCTTATCCAATTGAGGGGAGCGCTGACAGCCGACGAGGATGCTTTCGTGCGATCCAAGTTTGGCAACGGAGTTGTCGATGCAGATCTGGACGTCATCGCTGAATGGATGACCTCCCGCCGCGCATTCGCAAAGACCTCGGTGGCCGCAGAGCGTTACGCGGAACGCGCCAAGAGCGCACTCATGCATCTTCCGGCGACTCAGGAGCGCGAACTGCTCGCAAAGCTGGCGGACCTCATGATTGCGCGAAACACATAGGCGCCTGCGAATTCGTCACAATATATCGGCTCGCGGGCGAGCCGAAACTGTCACGAGGTAACAAAATGAAAAAGATTTGGATTGGCTTGGCCGCATGCGCAGCGGTCATTGCAGGATGTGGAGAAACACCGGGTAACGACACTGCCGGCGGGGATAGACCGAAAATCGGATTCCTTGTGAAATCCGCCACTGAAGTCTGGTTTCAGCAAGAGTGGAAGTTCGCCGACGATGCAGCCAAGGATCTTGGTTTTGATCTGATCAAAATTCCGACGCAGGACGGCGAACAGGTCATGTCTGCGTTGGACAACTTGGCCGCCCAGGGCGCACAAGGAGTCATTATTTGCAGCCCAGACGTTAAGTTGGGCCCGGCCATTGTCGCTAAATGCAAGTCGGCTAACTTAAAGCTCATGAGCGTCGACGATCGGCTTGTCGACGCAGACGACAAGCCATTGACCGACGTGCCGCATCTTGGAATTAGCGCACATGAAATCGGGAAAATGGTCGGCCAGGCCATCGTCGACGAGATGAAAGTGCGAGGATGGGACATATCGGCGGTGGGCGCAATTGCTGTCAACTTGGACGAGTTGGAAACTGCGCGACAACGCATAAATGGTGCATCCGAAGTCCTCGTAGCAGCAGGGTTCGATGCGGGCCGGATATTCAAGTCGCCGTGGAAAACGCAAGATATTCCTGGCGCATTGGATGCCGCGAGTATTACGCTCACCCAGCACGGGGATATCAAGAAGTGGGTGGCATTTAGCAGCAACGACGACGGGGTTCTAGGAGTTGTTCGGGCGACCGAGGGCAGGAGAATTCCTGCATCGGACGTTATCGGGGTAGGAATTAACGGCACAAGTGGAGTCGACGATTTCAAAAAGGAATCGCCGACGGGCTTTTTCGGTTCCGTGCTGCTTAGCCCACGCAAGCATGGTTACGACACCTGTCGGATGATGTACGAATGGGTCAAGAACGGCACCGCTCCGCCGCAGGAAACATGGACATCGGGAATTCTCATTACGCGCGAGAATTACGAAGAGAAAATGAAGGAAGAAGGCCTGCTGTAATTCAGTGAGCTATCTTCGTTTCGAATCGCTGACTAAGGCTTTCCCCGGCGTGCGCGCCCTCGACGACGTCTCATTCGACGTTGCCGAGGGAAGCGTCCACGCCCTCTGCGGCGAGAATGGCGCCGGCAAGAGCACATTGCTGAAAATTCTTAGCGGTGTTTACAATCAGGATGCGGGTGAAGTTTCGCTTGGCGGTGAGGTCACAGGCTATGCGTCGCCACAGGGCGCCATCGACTCGGGCATCGCCGTCATCTATCAAGAGCTGCATCTGGTTCCTGAAATGACGGTTGCCGAAAACGTGTTTTTGGGGCACCTTCCTCAAAAAGCTGGCTGGGTAAACCGTCGTTTGCTGGCCGAGAAAACGCGTGCGCAACTGGCTATGCTCGGCGTTTCCATTGATCCGTGGGCGCGCGTAGGGAGCCTGCCGATCGCGCTTCGGCAGATCGTCGAAATTGCAAAGGCCCTTTCGCACGACGCCAAGGTTATTGCGTTCGATGAGCCCACGAGCAGTTTGAGCGAGCGTGAGGTGGAACATCTGTTTTCTTTGATCCGGGACCTGAGGCAACAGGGAAAGGTGATCCTTTACGTGTCTCATCGGATGGCGGAGATTTTCTCCGTTTGTGACGCTGCAACCGTGTTGCGCGATGGCAAGCACGTTGAGACATTCTCTTCTCTCGAAGGAATTACGGCGGATGATATTGTGAGCCGCATGGTAGGGAGAAGCCTCGAGGATATTTACGGATACCGTCCGCGAATCGCGGGCGAATCTGCGCTGAAAGTGGAGTCGCTAGAGGCTCCTGGACTGACGAAGCCAGTGGACTTAGAAGTGCGTACAGGTGAAATCGTCGGCATTTTCGGCCTCGCGGGCGCGGGCAGATCCGAGCTTCTTCATGCAATTTACGGCGCTGCCAAAAAGGACGGAGGCAATGTGAGCGTGTTCGGTGTAACTGCTCGACTGGATTCGCCCGCTAAGGCGATTCGTAGCGGGCTAATGTTGTGTCCCGAAGACCGAAAGAAAGACGGTGTGTTTGCACTTCGATCTGTCAATGAGAATATTAACATTTCCGTGCGACGCAAATACTCCAGGATGGGCTTTTGGGTCGACGGGAGGAAGGAGCGAGGTAATGCACAGTTTCAAGTAGATCGCCTTTCGGTGAAGACGCCTTCGCTGGATCAGCCGATCGGACTGCTTTCTGGTGGAAATCAGCAGAAGGCGATTTTGGGTCGGTGGTTAAGCGAGGAGGTGCGAGTATTAATGCTGGACGAGCCGACGCGTGGGATCGACGTGGGTGCTAAAAGAGAAATTTACGAAATTATTTATGGGCTCGCCGAGTCAGGTGTCGGAATTCTAATCGTATCGAGCGAGCTGCCCGAAGTCTTGGGCGTGTGCGATCGCATTCTCGTGATGCGCGAGGGCCAGCTGGTGGGCGACGTACCACGCGCAGAAGCCACGCAGGAGAAGATTATTCGCCTTGCGCTGCCTCAAGCTATCGAGGCTGATTTATGATTTCCAAGCTCTGGGATAAGGGCGGCGTGATGTTGATCTTCGCGATCCTGCTTCTTGGAGCCGGGCTCCTCGTGCCGAATTTCACGTCGTCCATCAACATCAAAGGTTTGCTGCTGTCGGTGACGACCGTGGGCATGATCTCGTGCACGATGCTATTCTGCCTAGCCGGCGGCGACTTCGACCTGTCGGTCGGCTCAACCGTAGCTGTCGCAGGCGTTATCGTCGCGATTTTTATTCGCGACTTTGATAGCCTCTCGTTAGGTATTGCTGCAGCGCTCGGATCGGGAGCGGTCATTGGATTTGCGAACGGCTTTGTAATTGCGAAAATAGGCATCAACGCGCTGATTACGACGTTGGCGACCATGCAAATTGTGCGAGGAGCAGCGCTGCTCTTCTCGAAGGGGTCTTCAATCGGTGTATCCGACCCTGGGTTTCTGCAGATTGGACTTGCATCTCCGTTAGGGATTCAATCGCCGATTTGGATGATGTTTGGAATGTTCCTAATTTTTGGAATTCTGCTGAACAAGACTACTTTCGGTAGAAACACCTTGGCGATAGGCGGCAACCAGGAGGCCGCTAAGCTCGCTGGTGTTAATGTGGTTCGCACAAAGATCATCGTTTTTATGCTGCAAGGTTTGGTTGCCGCCTTCGCAGGGGTCGTTCTGGCATCGCGCATAAGCAGCGGTCAACCGACTACGGCCGAGGGATTGGAATTGCAGGTGATTTCCGCCTGCGTCTTGGGCGGCGTGTCTCTGACGGGTGGCATCGGCACGATCAGCGGCACGATCTTCGGTGTGCTCATCATGGGCATCGTGCAAAACGCTATGAACCTGAAGAACATCGAGCCGTTCTGGCAGCTCGTTGTCAGCGGCAGCATCCTGCTCGTTGCCGTTATGGTCGATCGCCTGCGGGTGCAGGCGTCCCGGTAGAATCGAACGGATGAACCCGACTTTGCAGACTTGGCTTGACGCCCAATTGAACGATCTAAAAGAACAGCACTTGTACAAGCGGCCCAGGATTCTTGGGTCGGCCGCGGGCGGCAAGGTGAGCATGGACGGCAAGGATGTCGTGAATCTCGCCAGCAATAATTATTTGGGCTTGGCGAACCATCCGAAAGTGTGCGAAGCAGCCGTGAAGTCGCTTGAGAAGTGGGGAGTCGGAGCCGGAGCGGTCCGCTGGATCGGCGGGACCATGAGCGTGCACCAGGAGTTGGAAGAAAGGCTCGCGGATTTCAAGAAGGTGGAAGCGGTGCTCGTATTCAGCTCAGGGTTTACTGCGAATAGCGGAACGATTCCGTCCGTGATGACCAAAGACGATGTTATTATTTCCGACGAATTAAACCACGCCAGCATTATCGACGGCGTGCGCCTAAGTGCGGCGGAGTATCGAAAATCAGAAGGCTGGGTTTACGCGCATAAAGACATGGAGCAGTTAGAGGATTGCCTGAAGCGCGCGGGCCGTTTCGCAAAAAGGATGATCGTCACGGACGGCGTTTTCAGCATGGATGGCGATATTGCCCCAATGAAAGAAATCGTCGAGCTTGCCGAGAAGTATGATGCACTCGTAATGGTCGACGACGCCCACGCGAGCGGAGTCCTTGGGAAGAATGGGGCGGGCACGACGTCGCACTTTGACCTGTATGGACGCGTGGATATTCAACTCGGGACGCTCAGCAAGGCGTTGGGGGTTGTGGGAGGATACATCGCCGGATCGAAGTCGCTTAAAAAGTATTTAATCAATCGGGGCCGACCGTATTTGTTCAGCACTGCGCTGCCGCCGAGTACGGCCTCAGCGCTCATCGCGGCGATCGACATAATGGAAACGGACCCGGAGCCGATGGCCAGGCTCTGGAATAACACGCGCTGGTGGAAAAAAGAACTCGCTGACCTTGGCTTCGATACAATGGGCAGCGAAACGCCCATAACACCCGTGTTTTGCGGTAGCGAAGAGAAGGCGGTCCGCATGGAAAGGATGCTCTGGGATGAAGGCATTTATGCACTTTCTATTTGCTACCCCACAGTGGCAAAAGGCAAGGCGCGCATTCGCACAATGCCAAGCGCTGCCCATACCCAAGAAGATTTATCGTTCGCGTTGAGTGCTTTCAAGAAGGTCGGCGCGGAAGTGGGAATTATTTGATGAGCCCCGAGGATCAGCTCGAAATCCTGCGTCGAGGTTGCGCCGAGATTATTAGCGAGGACGACCTCCTCGTTAAACTTAAAAAAGGCAAACCGCTTCGCGTGAAATTGGGCGTCGACCCGACCGCACCGCACATCACACTCGGCTGGGCCGTCGTCCTTCGGAAGCTTCGCGCAGTTCAGGAGTTGGGGCACACAGCAGTCTTGATCGTCGGCGACTTCACTGCGATGATCGGAGACCCGAGTGGTACCAGCAAAACTCGCCCTCAGTTAACGCGCGAAGAAGTGATGCAGCACGTCGAGTCGATTTCCGAGCAGCTCTATAGGATTCTCGATAAAGAGAAAACCGAAATTCGCTTCAATGGCGATTGGCTTATGCCAATGAACTTCGCAGACGTTATCCGGCTCGCGGGCAGAATTACTGTTGCGCGCATTTTAGAACGCGAAGATTTCCGCAAGAGACTGCAAGAACAGAAGTCGGTGGGAATGCACGAAATCCTCTATCCGCTGTGCCAGGGATACGATTCTGTGGCAATCGAGGCAGACGTGGAGCTCGGCGGAACCGACCAGAAATTCAACAATTTGGTAGGACGAAACCTGCAGGGCCAATACCAGCAAGAGCCGCAAGTTGTCATGCTTATGCCGTTGCTGGTCGGTCTCGACGGCAAGGACAAAATGTCTCAATCGCTTGGCAATTACATCGGCATCACGGAAGGGCCGAACGAAATGTTCGGTAAAACCATGTCGATCCCGGACGAGCTTCTCGAATCCTGGTTTACGCTCTGTACGGACGTCCCGCTCGACGAAGTTGCCGAGTTAATTAAAGGCAAACCGCGTGATGCAAAAGTCCGTCTCGCCAGAGAAATCGTTACCATCTACCACGGTGAAGAATTCGGCAGGCAGGCTGAAGACTATTTCGTTCGCACATTTTCAAAAAGAGAAGAACCGATCGACGCGCCCGACGCCATTTTGCCGGACGGAGAAAATAAATTCCTTATCGCGACTCTCATCGCGAATCTCGGGCTGACCGCAAGCGCCGGGGAGGCACGAAGGATGATGGAAGGCGGTGGCGTGTCGATCGGCGGCGAGAAAATCAGCGACGCTCGGACAACCAAGACAAGAGACGAACTCGACGGCAAGGTCCTTCGCGTAGGGAAACACAAGTTCAGGACATTGCGAAAGTGATCCGTGTGATCGCATACATTCGGCCGCACCGTCTCGAAGAAGTGAAAACTGCACTCGGCGAAATCGGTATCACGGGGATTACGGTCTCGGAGGTTCGCGGCTGTGGCTCTTCGACCGAAACCAGCGACTGGTTCATGGGCCGCGAACTGGTGATCGCCCTTCCACAGCGTCTCAAAGTAGAGGTTGTGGTCGAAGACGCGAATGCGGAGCCCGTCGTTGAGGCCATTATCGCCGGGGCAAAGACAGGTTCCCCCGGAGACGGAAAGATATTTCTGCAACGCGTAACCGACGTTCTGCGAGTGCGCACGGCAGAGCGCGGCGAGCCTGCATTGTAGCCACAGGTATTCTTAAGGCCGAACCTCGAGGGCGGCACTAGCCGTCCAACTACGTCAGTTTCCCCTTCTAAGGCAATACATATGATGCGGTTTTTTCTTACTTTTTGCGCGGCTGCCGCGGCTTTCTCCGCGTTCGCCAAGATCGATATCACTTCCTCCGTCAAGAACGGCGACAAGATCGCCGGCACGGTTGAAATCAGGGTCACGGTCACGGCGGACGCTACGGTCAATTCGGTTGAATTCTATGTGAACGGCGACCTTAGGTCGACGGACACGAGCACGCCGTACCTCTACTCGCTGGATACGCTTCCCGAAAAGGAAGGACCTCTCAAGCTAACCATCGGTGCCTATTCGTCTGCCGGCGAGAGCAAGAAGGTCGACCTCAATCTCACGGTGGACAACGGGGTTTCACAAGGTGTGAAGTTTCACGTCGATAACGCGGTCCGATTCCTTCAAGTCTCCAAGTGGAACGAGGCCCTGCAAGCTGCGCGCGTCGCTCTGAAAGCAGACGAGAATAGCGTCGACGCGAAGGTTGCCATGGCCCGCGCGTACATGGGCAAGCAAGAGTTCGACAAGGCACAGCAGTGGGCAGAGGATGCCCTGATCACGAAGGAGACCGTGCAAGTGCACGAGCTTCTTGCGGTGATAAACGCCGATCGCGCGTTCAGCATCATTTCGCGTAGCGGTGACCGCGGCGATGCCCTCAAGAACATCGTGACCGCGATGAAGGCTGCCGTCGTGCAAAAGAAAGCTTCAGTGGATATGCAGATCAAGGAAGCCGGCCCCGTTACCGACGCCAACCGCCTAAAGGTAGTGGATCTGCTCATGCAAAAGCACGATTATTCCGCGGCTCGCCGGTACCTCCTCGAGAAGTTCAGCGAAGGCACGCCTGACCTTCACATCGGCAACCGATTGATTTACGCCACCTTCCGGTCGGGCCGAATCGACGAGACCTTCCGCCTCATGGAGCTCATGCGCAAGAAGGAAGTGATGAACTCAACGACCTACGCCTTAGACGCAGCCCTGCGCGCGTACTATCGCCACTGGGACTTGGCAGAAGCCGCGATCAAGGACGGCGGATTCGATGACGCAGACGACCCGGCGCTGATTTCCTCAGCCGCTTACGTGGCGTTGATGCAAGGCGACAAGGCGGCCGCCGGCAGCCAGGTCCGCCGAATGATAGACAAGAATATCAACGATTCGGCTGCGCTCTACTTCACTCAAACGCTGATGTTCTTTACGGGGCAGTATTCGGCGGCTCGCGAGTACTTCCACAAGACCATCGTAAAGGACCCTCTGACGTTCGAATCGTTCATCGAGAGGGGATACGAGGCGCTGGCGATCGTGCAGAACCCGCCGGCAGGGTTCGAGAAGGATAAGCCGATCATTTTGGAGCAGGCCCTTTCGTTCTTCCAACTGGCGCAAGATGTGAAGCCTGACGCGGCTGCTGCCTTGAACGGCATTGCACTTGCAAAGCTATACCAGGGCAAGGGCACGGAGGCGCTCAGCATGGCGAAGGCCGCCGTTGCTGCTGGGCCGGAGTTTCCCTGGGCGCACTACACTCTCGCGGCTGCGTACGACGCAACCGGCGACTACCGTACGGCGATCAAAGAAGTTGACGAGGGCGGACGGCTCGACCCACACGTGCTCAGGGGCCGAAACGTCCCGAGCATCGCCCAGGCGTACGACTACACATACCGCTACGCGCGGATGCCGCTGTTGGTAATGCCAAAGTCGTAGCTGGTGCCCCACTCCTCCAAGAAGACCTGTGGGATGCGAATCCCAGCAGGTCTTCCTTTTTTTGGAACGAACGCCCCTCGAGCAGCTATCTTATTAATGGATTGATGAACTCCGGCTCCGGAACGCTCGGCAAATACCAGATCATTCGCGAGATCGCACGCAGCAACGACATCGTCTACGAAGCGTACGACCCCGCGATGAATCGCCGCGTCGCGCTGAAGGAGCTCAACCTCCCCAGCGGAGTGGGTGACAAGCAGCGAGGCGAGCGCCGCGCCCGTTTCAGCCGGGAGGCAAAGGCGGCCGGATCGCTCTCTCATCCGAACATCGTTACGATTTTCGAAGTCGGAGAGGACAACGGCAGGCCGTACATCGCGATGGAATACCTCGAAGGTAATACGCTGCGGCAGCGGTTGGACATCGAGGGCAAGCTCGAGGTCAAGGACGCAGTCGATATCGCGGTGGAAGTGTTAGCGGGGCTACAGTATGCTCATGACCATGGCGTTATCCATCGCGACGTGAAGCCGGAAAACATCCAACTCCTACCGGATGGCAGGGTGAAGATTACGGACTTCGGAATTGCACGGCTCACCTTCGAGCCGACTCTAACCATCGACGGTCAGATTTTCGGCACGCCGAGCTACATGAGTCCGGAACAGGTAATCGGAAAGGAGATCGACGCACGCACGGACGTTTTCAGCGCGGGGATCATCCTCTACGAAGCGCTCACAGGAATCAAGCCGTTCACCGGCGACAACGTTGTTTCGATCTCGCACGCAATTACCCACCACCAGCCCCCTGATCCGCAAGGCGTGCCCTACGGTGTGGTGCAGATCGTTCGGAAGGCTCTCGACAAGGTGCCGGGCCAGCGCCAGCATTCAGCTCGCGAAATGGCCGCAGCGCTAAAGCAGGAGATGGCGCAGCCGGAGCCGCCTCAACCTCTGCAGCAGCACAGCATCTATCAGCCGAACCCATACGGCCCACCGCCTATGGGCTCTCCTTATGCGCCGCCCGGTGGGGCACTACCTTACGGTGCGCCTCCTCCGTCTGCGGCTGGTGTGCCATACGGCCAACCCTACCAAACCGGGCAGCCGGGGCCCCAGTACCAGCAGGTCATGCTGCCTCCTTTCCCGCATGGTTGGGCGGCGCCGCCACCGCCCAAGCCCCTGTTTCCGGCCGCGGTTTCCACGTTTCTGTGGCGTACTTTCTGGGTAATAGTCGTCGGTTGTATCATTGCGGCGGCAGGCTTTTGGGCTATCTCCCAATTGTCGGACATGACACTTAAAAAGGAGCGCGCAAAGGAAGCTATGGTTGCGACGCAGGCAACGGTTGACCGGGCCGTAGGGCTCCGCAATGGGGCGCTCGGTATGATCGACCCCTACGAGCGCTTCCAATACCTCGCGCAGGCGCTGGCGGCCTTCGAGGAAGCGGCAAACACGGCACCCAACCAAGAGACTGTTTCCGTCGTGGCGATCGAAGCCGCGCGCACCTCGATGATGATGGCGCGCGAGGCAGCCAACGTCCAGGACCGCCGCGCCGCGGACTTCTACATTCAAACGGCGATACGCTGGGCGGATCAATCAGGTGATGCTGCAACGATGGAAGACGCGCGCCGATTCCGCGCCGAGCTGTTCGGCGGTTAAAATGGCGTTGATTTGAAAGACGTGACGATTGTCGGCGCCGGTCCCGTAGGGCTCTTCGGCGCTTTTTATGCAGGTCTCCGGGGAATGAGCGTGCGCGTGGTGGATTCGCTTTCCGAACCGGGCGGGCAGCTCACCGCCCTCTATCCCGAGAAACCGATTTACGACATGCCCGGCTTTCCCGAGGTAGTCGCGTCGCAACTGGCCAGCGACCTGTATCGGCAGGCGTCGAGGTTCGCCCCTGAGATGCTCCTTGGACGTCGCTGCGAGACGCTTTCGCGAAGGGAAGACCATTGGATGCTTTGCGCAGGCGGTGAAGAGCTGCCTACAAAAACACTTATTATTTGCGCAGGCGTCGGTGCGTTTACACCGACGAAAATGGGCGTTGAACGAGAGGACTATTTCGATGGCCGCGGGCTTACCTACGGAGTTCGCGACAAAGAGGCGCTGAGGGGCAAGCGCGTAGCGATCGTCGGCGGCGGCGACAGTGCGCTCGACTGGGCGCTCGGCTTGGAAACCATCGCATCGGAACTGTCACTGATTCATCGGCGCGACGGATTCAGCGCGCACGAGGACAGCGTTCGCAGATTGACGGCCAGCACGGTGGGCCTAAGGCTATGGGAAATTGTTTCGGAACTGGAAGGCAACGAGCGCCTGACGGCGGTGACAACCGAAAATAAAAAAACCGGTGAAAAGATGCGTTACGAAATTGACGCTTTGGTGGTGAACATAGGCTATAAAACCAATCTTGGACCGCTCAAAGATTGGGGGCTGGAAATCGAGAAGAATAAAATTATTGTGGATTCGCGGATGCACACGAATTTAGATGGAGTCTATGCAGCGGGTGATATTTGCACGCATGATGCGAAATTGGATTTAATCGCGACGGGCGTGGGCGAAGTGTGCACGGCAGTGAATTTTGCCAAGGTGCGAATCGACCCTGAATCCAAGGCGTTTCCGGGACATAGCAGCGACATGACGCTGCCGTCGCTTTCGTGAAAGTCGGCGTTGTCGGCGCAGGCGCGGTCGGATCTGCGGCTGCCCGTGCGCTTTGCCACGCGGGTCATAAAGTCACGGTTTTTGAACAATTCGAGCAGGGCCATACGCTTGGGTCGTCGCACGGAACGTCACGCATTATTCGCCGAGCGTATGAGGACCCGCTTTATGCAAATTTGATGGAAGAGGTATTTCCAATGTGGAAAGAACTCGAGGAGGAATGCGGCGAGCAGCTGTACTTCGAAACGGGTGTGCTGGTTTTCGGCAAGCCGGAATCGGATTACCTGCGGCACACTCGCGAAACGCTGCTATCGCTCAAGTTGCCCTATGAAGCGATGGGATACCTGGACGTCGCGAAACGTTTTGGTGGATTTCATTTGGATCCCGACGAGGAGGCTCTGTTCCAACCTGATGCGGGTTATCTGCGCGCCGACAGGTGCATCAAAAAAACGCTGGAAGCCGCCGCAGGCATTGACGCCGACCTTCGTTTCAGTACGCGAGCAGACGTTACGAATGAAGGCTCGATAAACGGCGAGGCCTTCGACGCCATTGCGATTTGCGCCGGCCCATGGACGGGTGGCCTCGTTGGCAGGGGTGACCTGGTTCCCAGGCTGCAGCGGTTCGCGTACTTCGACGCTCCGATGGAGCCCAACATTCCCGTCTGGATCGACGGCAGCGACGATCATTTCTACGGTTTTCCGAGCTATGGACGCGGCTTCAAGGTTGGCCGCCACAAGTACGGGCCGATTCTCGATCCGGACGCGCCCCGCCCGACCGAAGCAGAGGCCCTGGAGGCGATTCGGCGCGAAGCGAGGAAGCGTCTTGGGGCGGACATGATGCTCGAGGCGTTCGACTGCGTGTACACGGTTACGGAAAATGAAGACTTTCGTATCGGCCGGCTGCCCTGGAGTGTTCCCGCGTTCTGGGCGAGCCCTTGCAGCGGCCACGGGTTCAAGTTCTCTATTTGGTTCGGGCAGTTGCTGGCGGACCTCATCATAGGCAAACGTGCTGTTGAGGACCATCCCCGCTTTTGTTCGGCAGCGATCGGCTGAGAGGTTCATATTTCAGTCGCGCTGGAGGAGAACTCGGTGTCTCCTGGAACACGAGGCGTCGCACCGGCGTCAATAAAACTGTTACAGTCCCGTTTTACTGCTGAAAAAACAATCTTTACGGGCCCGAACTCCGCAGAACTCGGGCCTTTCCGTTTTTAACGTTGTTGGGACCTCAAATCCGAATGACCACCAATTGTAGGCTGTCTTTTGGTGAGCCGCGCTCGTCACATATTGTCCGCGGGCGCACAATGGTTAACGCGATCCACTTCCGAGGGAAACTTCCTTAATCCGCGTTACTGATTGGCAGACGCAAGGTTCGCACCTCAGATGCAAACGTCGGCTGGCCAAAGGGCATGACGCACGGCTCAATTGCCGGGGCTACCGAGCGCACGCTCATCCGTGCGGTCGCGCGCGGCGATGCCTCGGCTGTTGACGAACTCTACCGACTGCACAGCGGACAGGTGCTTCGCTTTATTTTTCGTCGAGTCGGTGAACATTTGGAAGACGCCGAGGAACTGACCATGGACACATTCGAGTCGGCGATTCGCCTTGCCGGCGGATACGACGGCCGCTCATCTGTTACGACCTGGCTTTGCGGCATTGCAAAGTTGCGGGTCACGGACTATTATCGAAATCGAACCAGGGGCAAACAGGTGCCGGAAAATATGACGGAGCCGCTGGACGACCTGCGGGCGGGAGCATCAACTTTGGACGAAACCTTTAGTCGCATCGAGGCACGCCACGTGGTCGACGCGATGCTCGAGGAACTAAACGACGACGAGCGGGAATCGATTTTGCTCAGATATGTGGAGCAGTTGTCGGTCCGCGAAATCTCGATACTGATGAACCGCTCTGAAAAAGGAATCGAGGGCCTGCTATCGAGAGGGAAGCTCAAAGCCAGGTCGACAATGGGCAAATGGCTCACAGGAGGAAGCGATGAAGAAGCCTAACGAACAACTCCTGAGCACCCTCTTGCTCGAGCTGTCAGCGCGGCAGACGGAAGCTAACCCGATGTGGGATCGCACCTTCGAGCGGCTCGTTGAAGCACGGTTTGCGGCGGACGGCGTTTCGATTACCGAGACCACCCGTAGCACGCACCTCGATCGATTGCATCAGGTGTTACGCGAAAGACCATCCGTCCCCGAAGCCCACAGGAATGGAGCGGCGAGTACGGTCACCGCACCATCCCTTTCGCCAATTAGGGTGCCACGGCTCGCCTGGGCTGGGCTTGCGGCAGTGCTGCTGTTCGGGATAGGGTGGTACGCCCTAACACGGATAACGGCGTCGCCGCCGGCGCCTTTCGTTGCCGGAAACCAGGACGTGCCAAAGCAGGCGCCCACGATCATCGATCCAAAGCCGCCGGCGAAACCCGATGTGAAGGAACCAGGGTCACAAGCCAAGCCCACCCCGCCGCCGACAAGACCGCCTGCGAAGCAATCGCCGACAAAGACACTGCCTGAAGTCCTCTTGGCGCAGAACGTCGAAGTGGGTAGCTTCACCGCTGTCATGGGTGAGCCTACGGTAACACGGCTGGGGACAAGGCGGATTTCAGCGGCGCTACCGAAGATGGCTTTGTATGCGGGAACGCGGATCGAGACGGGTGACGCGGATAGGGCCCAGATACGCCTTTCTGATGGTTCGACTATCGCTCTGGGTTTCAACACCAGTGTCGAAATCCCTATAGTCGAGCGCGGCAATCAAAGTCGCCCGTATACCCCGGCGAGGATAGACCTTGTGGCGGGCAAGGTGGACGCAAAAGTAACCCCCTCCGAAACTCGTGGGCGCCTTTCCGTTCACACGCCGGTGGCAACGGTGGAGGTGTTGGGAACTGAGTTTAGTCTGGCGTTGGAGCAGGCTACCATCGCAAAAACCAAAAAACTAAGGGCTGTGCTTATGGTGAAAGAAGGCCGAGTGGCCTTCTACAACGAATTCGACCGGCGGGTTGTGGGTGCGTCGATGGGCTCGATCGCCACGGAAGGCTCCGCTCCGACTGAGCCGAAACGGCTGGCGAGCCTTAGGGATTACCGTTTCCCGAACGAGGTATGGACGGTCCTTACATCCCGACTCAACGAACTCGAGGCCGCGCCCCGCTTCGTTTATCCTCTCGGCTGGGCGGGATTCTCATCGGCGACATTGCCAGAAAGGGAAGTGCGCGTGGTTTCGGTCGGGTTCGATTCACCGGCTTGGACTGCAGGGCTAAAAGTGGGCGATGTTATCGTCACGATGAACGGAGAGGAGGCCCGAACCTCCGAAGCGGTCCACCGTGCGATTAACGCGGGGCCGGGCATCCAGTTTGTGCTTACGATCCGTCGCAACGATAAGCTGACCGACGTTACTTTCGAGACGGTCCCGGCCGAGCATCCTCCGCCTAAACTACCGAGCGAGCTCTCGACAACGCTATTCGCCGCTACTCGGTTGGCGATGGTCGGCAAGCTGGATGAATCGTTGGAAGCGCTATTACTATTGGTGGAATATCGACCTCACGCCGCGATCTTTAACAATCTCGGAGTGGCATACGAGATGAAGGATGAGCTGGGGAAAGCCATTCGACAATACCATGCAGCGATCCGTCTCGATCCGAAGCGCTCGCTGTATCACTACAACCTTGGTTTGGCTCTCGAAGCGATCGGCAACTTGGAGCGTTCCGTCGAAGAGCTGGAGATGGCTGTGGGACTAGACCAGGGACTCTGGGATGCGGTTGATCGGCTCGCGATGGGCTACACGCTCCTGGATCGTCACGAAGAAGCGACGGCCTTGCTGCAAACGGTTGGCTGGCGGTTCGCGAGGAATCCCGATCTGTGGACGCGACACGCCTTTGTTCTGTGGACGTTGGGCAAGTACTCGGAGGCCAGGAAGTTCGCGCTGAAGGCGATCCAAATCGATCCACAGAGCTCCTATGCTTACTTCATGTTAGGCAACATTTTCGACCGCGAGGAGCGGTACTCCGAGGCCATTGGCGCGTACCAAAAATCGCTCGCGCTGAATCCGCGGATGGAAAATGTGAGGACCGATCTTGGGATCCTCCTCGAGGCTTTTGAACGGTTCGAGGCGGCTGAAGCCGTTTATCGCGTTTGGACCGAGCTCGAACCTCACCACATCGATGCGCACCTGAAACTTGGAAACCTTCTCATGCGGCTCAAGAGGATGGAGGAAGCCGAGGCGATGCTGCGAACGGCCATCGAACTGGATCCGCAAGGCCCCAGCGCCCACATCGACCTGGGGACTTTGTTCCAGCGGACAAATCGATTGAAGGAGGCGGAAGGTATGTTCCGAACGGCCATAGTCCTTGGCAACAGGAGCGGCCTCGCGCACTTCAACTTGGGCGTGATCTTGGGAGCCGTTGGGCGGGACTCCGAGGCGGAGGCTGCGTATCGCGCGGCAATGGAACTAGCGCCGGACAAGGCGAGCCCCAGGTTCAACCTCGCCAACCTGCTTGCAAAAGAAGGGCGGTTGGCCGAGGCCGAATCCAGGTACCGCGATGCCATCCAGCTAGACCCCAAGCACATCAACGCACATATAAACCTGGGCAACTTATATCGGGGTACGGGTCGATTGGCAGACGCCGAGGTTATGTATCGCAAGACAATCGTGATACAGCCGAACCACGCAGGGGCATACAACAACCTTGCGGGAATCCTGCACACGATGGGAAAGCTTGAGGATGCGGAGGCAACCTATCGCAAAGCGGCTGAACTCAATCCGAACGATGTCGGACTGCACATGAACCTCGGCATGCTTCTTAACAGCCGTGGCCGGCCCGAAGAGGCGGAGGACTCCTACCGGAAGGCGCTTGCCTTGGCGCCGGACAGTCCACAAATCCTGAACAATCTCGCGTGGCACCTGGCCGAACTCGGCATACGGCTTGACGAGGCGCTCGATTTGGCGCAACGCGCTGTGACTGCCGCTCCGGCGGATCCCGGCGTCCTCGACACTATGGGCCGGATTCAATACAAGCGAATGGATTTTAAGGAGGCGGAGCTTGCCCTACTGAAAGCTATCGAGATTTACGCAGCCGCGCCCGAAGCTTCGGATTGCTGGGTTCACCTCGGGGCAGTTTATGAGGCAGTGCACCAGCGCCAGAAGGCGATCGATGCTTATCGGGCTGCCCTGACGGCGCAGCCGGGGCATAAGGAAGCCTCGGAGGCATTGAAGCGAATCGGTGGTTAGATTCCATTCGAGGGGTTTCGCGCGGGGGAGCGTTATCAATTACAAATGGGGGTTCCAATGACTCAATCGTTTATCTCGGCAGCGCTCACTTGCGTTGCGATTTTCACAACTTCATCGGCAGTTGCGCAAGGCACCGGCGGTGGAACGATCTACTACCAAGGTACCGGCGGTATGTTCGCCATGAACTCAAGCGGCGGCAATGTGATCGCGCTGCCCGCCGGTGTCGTGGGCGATCCGAGCCGCGATCTCCATGGCGGAGCGAGATGGTTTCTTTTTAGCGGCTACATTCCGGGGGAATCGTATCCGGACGGGAGTGATCGCTACGAACTGTTTGCCATGCGCGGCGATGGCTCGGTTACCGTGCAGCTGACGACACAAGCGGACCTGCAAGTAAGCCAGATCGGCAGCGCCGGGTGGATGCCCGGAGATCGCGTGTCCTTCGTGGGGCGACGCTGGTTGGGAGGAGTCGTCGTGGAAGGAGGCATCTACACCGTCGATGTTGCGTATGACGGCGGCGGCAACATTACGGGTCTCGTAGCTCAAGCAGGCGGGCCGGCCATTTCTACGGCGTTGGTGGTGGATGCATCGGGCCACTTGAGGCCGAACATGAACTTCCACGACTGGTCGCCAGACGGACAACGAGTCGTTTACAATGATGCGACGAACCACGAGCTTTGGGTCGCAACTCTTACAAATGCCCACACTCGAGTTTTCGCGGGGTACTGGGCTAACACCCCGGTATGGTCGCCGGCGAACACCAAGATCGCCTTCATGAGTGGGAATGGGGGCATTTCTTCAATAAGCCCGGACGGAACAGGATTGAAGGAGATCATTAAGCGGACGCCACTGTACTCGTTCGGCAATCCGCACTGGTCACCATCTGGCAGCCACTTGACGTATTTGGGACTTCGAACCTCTGGTGGGCCGCAGTACGACGTGTTCCGCTCCAGTGCGACCGGCAGCGGCAAGAGCAACATGACGAACACGAACTATCCCGTTAGCGAGTATCCGATAAGTTGGAGGTAGGAATATGAAACATGTAAACCTAGGCAGCGCTCTCTCAATCGTCTTGTCGTTAGCCCTCGCGATTTCCGCGAACGCCCAGTGGTCCGTGGTTTACCTGCATCCCGGCCCCGGGTCCTCTTACTCGTATGGGGTGCATGGAGGACAGCAGGTGGGCGAGGTCGCCGGTGCGCGTGCTGCC
>JALYSG010000018.1:16591-50900 GCA_030854945.1 Armatimonadota bacterium | reverse complement strand
TCACTTTTCAGAACACCGCGACTGTCATGAAGGTAAATGTGGATAGCTCAGGCAAGTACACGGTGAACGTTCCACCGGGCACATATGATGTGACGATCGAACGGACGGTATCTGGGCGAAAGAGGACGCTCGTCCTTGATTCTCTAACGGTAGTCGAGGGCGCAAACGCCATAGACCTATGGTGGCCAAGCGTGGAAAGCGCGGCAGGACGCTCAGCCCTGGTGATGCAGCACTACGACGCGGGCCGGTCCGCTCAGGGCGACGGGCGGTTCGACGCTGCCGCCGGGCACTACAGAGCAGCCTTGATGGAAGACTGCAGCCAGCAGGCCATCTGGGGTGAGTTGGCGGTTGCGCAAGCCCAGGGCGGTAGTTTCGAAGCTGCTGAGCGAGACTACATAACGGCCCGCGCCTGGGGCGCAGGCGCCGCGACTGCGAGCAACATGGCCAACGCGTACTACCGGGCAGGGCGTTTCGGCGAAGCGGGCGCGAAGTACAAGGCAGCTGCCGAAATCGATCCCTCGAAGGCCGCGACTTACCTCGCCAACGCAGGGGCGGCGTATCACGCCGGACGTATGACTGCGGAAGCCGAAGCGGCATACAAATTGGCTGCCGGAGTTCCGGGTGCCTTGCCGTCGAGTTGGTACTTCTGGGGCGTTTCCGCGCAATCGAACGGAAACCGGGACGATGCGCTCACGGCGCTGCGGGGCTACTTGCAGGCCGACGTAAGCGGCCGGTATTCGGCGGATGCACGCCAGCGCATTGCAGCTTTGGGCGGTTAAAGTCAGAGATGCCTCCATCCGCCCACGGGTGGAGGCATCAGTTTCAGGGCAAGGCTAAATTTTCGGTGGAGACCACTTCGTGAGGAACTCCAGCATCTTGTCTTTGTTGTAGCCAGAGCCTTCTTCCAGAAGGACCGTGTCCTGCGAGTGCAAGAACCGACCGTCCTTCTCAAGGACGAAGAAATGCGGGTAGCCCGTGATCTTGGGGAAGACGCCCAAAAGGGCCTCGTTCTTGTTCTCTTCGCTGTAATTCACTTTCACAACGATAAAGTTCTTCTTCAGTGCCTCGGCGACGGGCTTCTCGTCGATGAAGAACTGATCCAGCTTTTTGCACCATCCGCACCACTCGCCGCCCACGTCCAAGATAATCCGCTTGTTCTCTTTGGTCGCCTTTTTGATTGCGGCTGTCAGGTCCTTGGCGGGGTCGCGCTTCGGGTCGAACTTCACGCGTTCTTGCTTGGCGGGCTTGGTGTCATATTGCGCTGCGGCAGGCAGGGCAGCCGCGAGGACGAACATAAGGGCGAGGGCCGTTCCGATCGTTTTCATTTCGTTACTCCTGGGCCTCGGCAGAGGCCGTAGCCCGATTCTAGCAGGTAGAACACGGCGTGGATTACATCGTGCGGCCTCTCTCGCCTGATGATTCCTTCGAGGAAATCACGGCGCTGCTTCACCGGGCGTATGGCGAACTCGCCCAGATGGGGTTTCGGTATATGGCCACGCATCAAGGTCCTGAAATCACGCGCGAACGCTGCGAAAGCGGGCAGTGCCTGATCGTGAGGGCTCCACCCCCCGGCCCCCTCCTCGTTTCGGAAAACCAGGAGGGGGAATTGATCGGCACGATTACGTTTTACGATGCGAGCCGGACCCGCGGATGCGAGTGGTACGACCGCCCCGAAGTGTCCAGCTTTGGGCAGTTCGCTGTGGAGCCGACGCTGCAGCGAAGCGGCATAGGCGCCCGGCTGATTTGCGAAGTCGAAGAACTCGCTCGGATCAGCCGCTCAGGAGAGATTGCGTTGGACACTGCGGAAGGGGCAACGCATTTGATCGACCTGTACAAGAGGCGCGGCTATCGCGAAGTCGGCATCGCGGATTGGAACGAAACAAACTATAAGAGCATGATTCTCAGCAAGTCGCTTTAGGGGCGCGGAACTTACTCACTCATTCATCGGTTGTCTAGAACATGCTCATTTTTTGCGGGCTTAATGTTATGAGCATGATCGAGGCTCTTTCGGTGGTCTCCAAGTGATTTCGAGAAAGCATTCACAGAACCATTCACAATGTGGGATTGTGGATGGTTTAGGGGTCGACGCCGTTTCAAACCACGTATAACCACCTGAGTCACTTTTTCGCGCAGTTCTACTTACTGCGTATTTCGTACAGCGCCGCCTACCTCTTAGGGCCTGAGCGACGGCATTTGTCAACCTTCGCAGAGCAATTGACGCGAAAGTAATCGAATCGATCCCTTCCACCGCCGGCCTGCCAAAAATGGGCGGGTGGCCGAGGCAGTTTACGTGCTTGGCACCAAGGTCATTGAGCAGCCGCAACCGCTTGGAGCAACTGAAGGTAGATTCATGGGCATGGTCCGGCTCGTCAAAAGCTCGCCGCTTTTTCACCTTCGCGGTATTTCGAGGTTACCATCGGGAAGTGATGGAGGCTGCAAGTCCGGCACGGACGAGCGGGCACGCGAGGTAAATGAAGATTGGAAAAGTGCACCCGCTCATCCGTGGCACACCGGAGCGAAGAGAGTCTCACGCTTCGGCCACCCCGCCGTAGTGGGAAGGTCTTGCACGGTAAACTATCCATTCGGAGTCGGGCGTGGAATACCTCGTTAGCAACCCATATCGCCTGTTAGGACTTGCTTCAGATGTGTCCATGCACGAGTTGCGATCCCAGGGCAAGCGGGCAGTCGTGGCGAATAACGTGGGGCTTGCCGAGGCACCCCCCTTAGCCGATGCGTTCGGAAAGCATGGCTTTGACCAAATTGAAGCAACCATAAAGGCGTGCTCGATCGATGTCCAGAAACGTTGCGCCTTTCGATACGCTTGGCCGGTTAGCGAAGAGTGCGGTGTCGAATCCGAACCGTGGCTGCTTCAACGAAGCATTTCGGAAAACCTGGCAAGGTTCGTCAAGGATGCCAACCCAGACAGCCTAGCTTGGACTCTTGCGTGCTTTCAGGAGTTGTATGAGGACACAACATTTGACGCGTACTTGACATCCCTCGTTGAGCAAGAGGATGGAATGGACGAGGAAGAAGCAAATGGAATCGTCGTTGCTGCTCAACGAGATGTCGCCGGCGAACTCCTTCGACAGGCATCGCGAGTCATCGTTGACCTTCTGAAAGGCGAAGACCCGGCGCGAGCAACGTCCCTAATTACCGTTGTCGTTGAATCGCCGTTGAATGACGAGTGGGAGGAGCAAGCTCTGGCTCCAATCGTCGAACACTGCCGGAGGCTGCTGACGGCGTTCGATGGATCGGATAAGTGGAAACCCGGCTGGGTTGACGAGAACCGTTCTTCTCGCGAGCGATTACGCGCGGTCGCTTCCGCAATTGGCCACAGGTATCCGGGGTTCGAACTGTGGACGAAAAGGCTTAATGAGCACTATGACCCCATTGCAACCGAAGCCATCCGCTGGGCAAGTTCACGATCGGAGTCGGTCGATACCAGGCGCAAGGCTCAAGAAGTGCTAGACGTTTGCCTTGACCTGCCTGTCAGCCGTGACGTCGCACTAAGAGCCGAATCAGCTTCGGCCATGCTTGTCCGAGCTTCAATAGCCCAACCTTTAGCGAATTCCAGTTACGCCGGAAAATCGCCGGCATCACCCTTCACATTCTCTGCGATTGCGACTGGACAAATGCATCAAGGCTCGCTATTCCCGACAGGCACGCCGAATACTCCCGGAGTCATTTCTGAAAAAGATGCCGTAACCGCGCACAGGCTTATTACCGATAAAATCGTCAAGCAATGGATTGAGGAGCAAGTGGAAGAGGGGACGATTCCACCGGCTGAACTGGTTGGCTTGATTCACGAGGCCATCCATGAACACCACCCCGGCATTCGGAAGTCCGATGTGGTGCTTGTTCTGAGCGAAGTGATGAAGGATGGTGAGATCAAAATCGAAGGGGAAATGGTCAAGACTTGGAATAAATACTTCAAGCAGGCTACCGGCGGAGCTCCTTTGACCACCAGAATGACACGGCGCCGCTACGACGCCGTTCGCGCAATAACGGTTGCACTCATAGCAATGGTGGCCGTACCCCTCGCCATCTTCGTTGGACAGAACTGGAACACCTGGACGCACTCGGAACCAACTAATGCAGGCTCTACGAAATTTCCTGCCGTCGTGGAGTCTTCGCCAAGTGGCATTGACGTCCCAGTTACTCCCTCTGAAAAAGAAGTCGCAACGGAAATTGAACCGATTCCCAAGTTAGAAAGAGCAGTCGTCGTCGATCCTCCGCCGCTTCCAGACGTTTCGCTGCCTAACGATTCGAACATCACTCCGGCGCGAGGTCCATCTGGACTCGGAGTTCTTTACATATCAAGTTCCGATGACCGCGATGCCGCAGTGAAATTGGTGCCGCTCGGAGTCGGCAGCAATCGATATGTCTACATTCGCAAAGGTATGGAGGGGCGAATTTCAGACATTGCCGAGGGTGTATACAAGGTGCTTGTGAGATCTGGCATCAGTTGGGACGCGGCAAAACTGAAGTTTCGTCGCAGCGAAAGCCTCTCGAAGTTTGTTGATACTTTCGATTTTACAGAGACCACGTCGGTTGAAGGTGACCGCATCGTGACGAATTACAGTACTTGGTCGATTACCCTCTATACGGTAGCCGACGGCAACGCAAAGGAGGTCGCAATATCAGAGGAGGAATTTGAGAATTGAGTCAAACCGAGGCCGCACATACGTGGCTCACCTGGTGCTCGGACCGAGCAGGAGTCACGGCAATTGATACCGATTCATTGACGTCGCCGGACTCCACTGGAGAGCGTGCAAGTTTTGCAAAGATCATCGCCGACCTGTGGAGGATTGATGTGCGCGCAAAGCGTGTATCCGCCCCAGAGCCAGTGCTCTTAGCATGCGAAAGAGCATTCGATAGTGTGGCCGCGGCCGGCTTCGAAATCAAGACATTTGAAGGAGAGGATTTCGATCCGAAGATGAAGGTTGAGGTGGTTGATCGGGAAGGCGGGGATCAGAACCTTACAATAGTCCAGTGCTTAACTCCCGCTGTGTACCTCAATGGGGTGCTAGTATCGAAGGCTGCAGTTGTGGTTCGGGGGACTAATGAGTAACACCGTAAAATTTGGAATTGATCTTGGTACGACCAACTCCGCTATTTGTATGATGCGCGGAAATAATCCTAAAGTCGTCGAGTCCCTCGAAGGTTTCAAGACGATTCCCTCCGCCGTCAGTATTGGCGCAGACGGAGCCATTCTCGTGGGTGCTGATGCCAAAGCCACCAATCAGGCCAAAACAGGGTTTAAGCGGTACATGGGAACGGGTATGGTCATCGCAGTTGGAGACCGAGGATTTCGTCCCGAGGAGTTGTCGGCCGAAGTGCTGAAAGCCCTCAAACAAATGGGCCGACAACGATACAGCGAAGATGTAAGCCATGCCGTCATTTCGGTTCCTGCTTCGTTTAGCCAGCCCCAATGCCAGGCAACCCGCCGAGCAGCTGAACTCGCAGGCATCGAAGCGGTGGCGCTTCAGCAAGAGCCCATAGCCGCAGCCACTGCTTTCCTAAACGACAAAGCTAGAAGCGACGCAAATTACATCATTTACGATCTCGGAGGCGGTACTTTCGATGCAGCTATCGTTCAGGAAAAGCATGGTGAAATGCACGTGCTGCGAAATGGCGGGGACAATCACCTCGGAGGATCTGATTTTGACGGAGCAGTTGCCAACTGGGTCTGTGAGCAGTTTGGTCTGGGAGCCATAGACCTATCGGGGACGAGCCAGCATCAGCTTAGGTCCGTCGTTGAATTGGCGAAAATCAAACTGAGTACCGTCAATAGCACGATAATCGATCTTGCCGACATTGTGGAGATCAGTGCGCCCAGCATCGATCTAAACCGACCACAGTTGGAACTCCTAGTTGAAGACATGGTCAGTCGCACAATCCGTATTACTAAAGAACAGATTGACGAACTGGGCTTCGGACCGGCAGATATGGATTCGATCGTATTAGTTGGCGGGCCAACTCTCATGCCATACATTCGCTTACGGCTGCAGGAAGCATTCGACGTCGAGCTAGACTTCGATCAGGACCCGATGACCGTTGTTGCTGAGGGTTCCACTATTTTCGCGTCGACGCTTCGCCAACGAGGCAGTCAAATGGCCACGCCGGGGGCTCGGGTCGTCGAATTGCAATATGAGAGCCGAGTAAATGGAGACGTCGTGCCGATTGGCGGCGTCGTTGCCGGCGACCTGTTTGAGGGTGAAATCAGATTTGAACGCTCAACGCAAGACTGGGCGACGGGCTGGCTGCCGCTAATCGGCGGCAAGTTTATCACCGAACTTCGTCTTAGCTCGTCGACCGCATCAGAGTTTACAGTCACGTTGAGAGACACTCTGGGAACTCACGTGCCATGCTCACCTGAGGACATCACCGTTCGGCGTGGAATCGCAATTGCGGCTCCCGTAACACCATTTAAGTATGGAGTGGCTCGGCGAGACGGGCGCGCGGATTGGATTGTCGAAGACCAAGTCGAATTGCCCGCTAGAGGACAAAAGAATTGTACGGTTTCAAATTTGATAAGGGCAGGAACCGATGACGAGGCATTCGTTCACTTCATCGAGGGAAACCTTGATAATGCCATGGACAACGTTCCAGTTGGCAGACTCAGGATATCCGGTCAAGATATGCAAAGGTCTTTGAGGGCAGGAGACAACGTCGGTGTTAGGATCGAAATGGACCGAGATCGTCTCCTAACAGCATGGGTTTTATTGGAAAAGGAAGACCGCGAAGTGGTTGTTGAACTCGACTCGTGTACTAGCACCTTGCCAAAGGCCGAGTTGGAGGACCTCGTAGCGGAGACAAGGAAAGAAATACTCACGGTTAGCGAGGTGATCAGCAACGACGACGATAGGCTAGTGAATGAGATTGTGGCTGAACTCGAAAGACTGGAGGCAGACATGAATGCCCAAGAAGCTGGTGACCATTCTGCCTCCGAAAGGGTCATGAGAAACGCATTTGACCTGCGTCGGAGAATGCGTAAGGTGTACGATCCCAACGAACCTGCCGCAAAGGCAAACTGGGTTAAGACAATGATCGAACGCGCAAAAGCGTACGCCGACGAAGACGGCGAAGCTCTCGATATGGAAGTCCTAGGAGACTTGGAGAAAAAGGTTGCTCACGCCAACCGGTTGGGAGATTACAAACTGATCGAAGAATACCGACCAGAAGTAGTTCGCCTTTACCTAAGCTATCGCCGTCGGCAACCTGACTTTTGGCAGTGGCACGTTCGTCACTTGCGCAATAGGCAGAAGCTTGCCAGCGATAGATCACGCTTTCATGAGTTGCTCCGGCGCGCTGAACAGTGCACTGCAGACGACGACCTTGAGGGTGCCGAGATCAACGTGGATGAAGCCCACGGACTCCTACCTTGGACAATGCGTGCCGATAGATTCTCAGACTCGCTGTTATGATTGACGGGCGGGGTGGCCGGGACATGCACGCGATTCGGCAAGTATCGATTGCCGACCGAATCGAATGTCCCGGTGCCGAAGGCATCTCTCCCCATTGTGGTCTCCAGCCAGTCGCCGGGTGCTAGGGATAAGCGGCAAGGGCTCCCAACAGATTCAGCCCCCCGCGAGCTTATCCTCGGATCCTTGCATCAGCGGAACCCCCACCAGACTTGTGGTCTTAGCCGTCCTATTTGCCCTATCCGTCCTATCAGGACCTATGCCTGCTATCTGACTCCGCCTCGCAAGTCGCCAATCGTCAATCGCCCGAAACTGGTTGACCCACGCCCTCTCAAATGCCCTATAGGTGTCGGCGATGCATATCGGCCAAGAACCGTCCCGTCGGGTATCGGGTAGTGCGTATCGACCCCAATGGAATGAGCGAAGTGAATCTACAAAAAAATGCGAGTAATACAAAGCATGAATGGTGAATCGTGAAACCGCCCCGCCCGCTAACCAAACTTGGCGATTGCGTCCCACGCAAACTCGCAAAAACCTGGTATCTCGCACTCGCACAACCGGCCTTCTTAACACAATTAGAGACGTGACGCAAATGACGAATCCGCCCACCTAAACAGTGGGATGGCAGGGGCGACAGGATTCGAACCCGCGACCTGCGGTTTTGGAGACCGCTGCTCTACCAACTGAGCTACACCCCTAAGGCAACGGCTATTATAGCGTACGGCCTCAACCGTGACGCGGTTTGGAACGTAACCTTGTTAACTTCACTATGAACTGGCTGGATTGGATTGGAGGATGGCTTAATCGCGAAGCCGAGTTCCCATTCCTGGAGCGATATATCGAGGAAGAGGTGCGTCGGTCGACCGACGTCGGCATCGGCGTCGGCGGGTTCATGCTATCCATGGCGGCCCTTCTCGCATGCTGGATGTTGGGCGCAATCTCAAATTGGAGCGTTCCGATTATTCTTGGCCCCATCGCTGCGGCGGCAACTGCGTTCGGGCTACACCGCATGACCCAGAACCGAGTCCATCCGGCTCAACGCGAGCTCGACAAAACGCGAAAATCCCTCCGCGGGTTCATGCACCAGCTTCGCAGCTGGAAGAATATGCGAATGTTGCGGTTCAAGCTGCAAGGCGGTCTGGGTGAGATCATGGAGGTCGGCGCACGGTGCTGGCTGCAAACACGCTACGGGTTAGACGATGTTTTAAACGGGCACCGCGAGGACCCGCTTTACGACACCTGCGCGAAGGTAATGCGGGCAATGGACGTCGGCATGACGAAGCTTGTCGGCGTGGCGAAGGATTCGAGCGAGAGCGGGCTTTTTCTTCACCCGGCCTACGAAGCGGGGCGAACCGTGGCCGAGCACATGGTAGCGCTATCGCGCGAAGCCGAGAAGCTTGCGGTCAAGCACCAGACTGCGGAAGATCGATCCACGATATCCGCCACGGATGAGTTACGGGCTGCGCTCGATGAGTGCCGGGGCCTCGACGAAGCTCACCAGGAACTCGACCGCATCCACCAAGAAGCGTCGCGTCGATAGGGCAAAATGCCCACATGAACAGTATCGAGGATCGGGGCTACTCAACCCCGGATGCACTTGTTTCTACCGACTGGGTGGCGGAACATCTCGACGACCCATCGATTCGTGTAATCGAATCGAACGAAGACCCGTTGCTTTACCCCTCGGGACACATCCGTGGCGCAGTCGAAGTCGACTGGACGCGCGACCTGAACGACCCGATTCGGCGCGACTACCTGAACAAGGATGGCTTCGAGGCGCTGATGTCGCGCATCGGGGCGAAGGCCGACACCACCGTGATTTTTTACGGCGACAAGAACAACTGGTGGGCGACGTATGCGTTCTGGGTCTTTCAGCTTTTCGGCCACACGAATGCGAAAATCATGGACGGCGGCCGGCTGAAGTGGGAGAAAGAAGGGCGGGAACTCACGCGCGACGTGCCTTCTTACGCACAGAGCCAGTACTCTGGCGGCGCTCGAGACGATGCGACCGAGAGGGCCTTCCGGCAGGATGTGATGACGCACCTCGAAGGTCGTGGCAAGTTGATCGACGTGCGATCTCCGCAGGAATACACCGGCGAGCGAATGCACATGCCGGATTATCCGAACGAGGGAGCGCTCCGCGGTGGACACATTCCGACGGCCAAGAACGTGCCGTGGGCTCGGGCAATCGACCCGGAAGACGGGTCGTTTTTGCCCGCGGCGCGGCTTCGCGAGATATACGAAGGCGAAGCCGGACTCGCCGATAGCGACCCGGTCGTCACCTATTGTCGAATCGGCGAGCGCAGCAGCCACACGTGGTTTGTGCTGAAGTATCTGCTTGGCTATCCGAATGTTCGGAACTACGACGGTAGTTGGACCGAGTGGGGCAATTTGGTTGGGGCGCCGATTGAGCGATAGGCCGCTGCCTCCGGCCTTGCAGGAGCGTATCGACTTTTTTTCGCACCTGGACCGCGGCGACCGTATCGAAGCCTTGATTTCGATCGCCGATCGGTTCAGGGCGGCCCCGCCTTCGGTGGCACCACGGCCCTATGACGAGGCGCACCGGGTGCCGGCATGCGAGTCGGAGGCTTTCGTGTGGGCAGTGGAGCAGCCCGACGGGACTCTGGACTTCCATTTCGTCGTCGAGAACCCGCAGGGCGTTTCCGCTAAGGCGATGGCCGTGATTTTGGGCGAGACAGTTTCGGGCGCACCACTGGACGAAGTTGCGAACCTCAGCGACGACGTCGTTTACGGCTTTTTCGGCAACGAGCTCTCGATGGGCAAGACCATGGGGCTCACGTCGATGGTCGGAATGGTGCGCGGCGAAGCAAAGAAACGTCATACACCTTAACCGCACATGACCGTTATTGCCGATATCGCTGCGCTTCCTCCTGCCATGTTCCTGCGCGAGGAAGCTGCGTATGTGCTGTCTGCCGGACCGCCGCCGGTACCGTCGTTCCAGGACCCTGAGGCGGTGCAGCGACCCACGATCGTCAGCGGGAAGCTGAGGCTTGAGGCCGACACGGTTCGGTACGTTCCCGCGACGAATCTGACTCACTTGCAAGGGAACGTTGTCGCGACGTACGAGGGCGCGACGCTCAGCTCCCAGGATGCGGAGATCAACCACGAGACTAAACAAGGCTGGTTTAGGAACACCGTCAAACTGGTGGATCAATTGGGGACGATGACGGCCAGTGAGATATTTATCGACTGGTCGCATGAAAGGCCGGACGGCGTTTCGGGGCACGCGAAGAATATCATTCTCGATGCGTACGAGGCGCATTTTGAGGCTGAAGAATTGCAGTTGCTGAAAGACGGCAGCGCGACGCTAAAGAAAGCGTGGTTTTCTACCGCCGCAAGTTATTACCGCCTTATTTTAGATGATGTCGTGATAAAGCCAGGCGAGTTTATTAGCGCTAAGCGAGCGGTATTCCAGTTAGGAAAGGGATTGCGGATTCCGATACCCTTTTTTCGCGTGAACCTAAATCCTCGTGTTACCGGATTTCAAACTCCAGTTCCGAAGATCGATGAAGATTTCAATCTGGGTTATTTGTGGGCGCAGGTGATCGAGCTTGGGCCACGGGCGACGTTTCATTTTAATCAACGCGGCGGGCAGGATCGCGTGCCGTCGGTTAACTCTCAATTAACCTATGAGATCAAACAGCCCGTAGAATCGCGGAACCGGCTCCTGCCCCGCAACGAAGACCAGGAACGCTTCCAGCAGGGCTACTTCGACAATGTGAATATGGGGAGCCTCGAGCAGGAAGGCGATGAAATAGGAAAGCCGCACGCGATTGCATTTATCGGCCATACGATGAACATCAACACGAAGGCGCGTCCGGGCGACGCGGAGGACCTCGATCGGCCGTATTACGCCGGCGTTCAAGGGGGCTCTGCCTTCGGTGGTGTTTCGCTGCTGGGGCAGCTTCGATACGGCTTAGTGAAGGAGCGGCTCTCGGAATTCGACCATCACCGAGCAGAGTTCATAGGCACGGCGCTTGTGCCGGGACTGAAATTGGGGCCGCACGTAGCGCTGCGGTTTCGTGCAGACCTCGCTGCGTTTACCGGGGAAGGTACCGATTTCGGTTGGCTTCGGCCATTGGCGGCAATCGTGGTGACACCGGCCAAAGAGGTGACCTTGGGGTTGGCGTACTTCCGCGCCCAGGAATGGGGATCGCCGTTGTTCGACGCTGACCGATTGTTCTCGAAGAACGGGCTGCATTTTCGGATGGACTTGGACCTTGCGGCCACCGACCTCTCGGTGCTGTTGAAGTACGATTTTGATAGGGGAGACGTGTACGATATCGAGTTCGCTTTGGAGCAAGTGATGCCCGTGATTCGGCCGTTTGTGTCGTATCGCAGCTTCCCTGGGTCGATCGCCTTTGGGTTCACGCTTCGTGCGGATGACTTGCTCGCCGCGTTGAAGCGGCGGAACGTCCTGCGTGCTAGAGTTCCGCCGCGTTAAGGGTCCCATGAAAGGCGCCGGTGAAAAGCACGGGGCTGGGTCGCGCACCCCAGCAGCCTCCGTCTACTGTCCTCGCCACCCGAGTCGACTTGGAGGCAGCCATCGGCAGGTATTCTTAGCGCATGGCTGCCACTGAGACGTCGCTTGCTTACGGTCGGGTTTTCAACTTCTCCGCCGGGCCCGGTTCTCTCCCCGTCGAGGTGCTTGAGGAAGCTCGCGACGACATCCTTAATTACAAAGGCTCGGGCATGAGTGTGCTGGAGATGAGCCACCGCGGCAAGACCTACGACGGCATTCACATGGAGGCCCTTGCGAACCTGCGAAAGTTGATGCATGTCCCCGACGATTGGGGCGTGCTTTTTCTGCAAGGCGGCGCCAGCATGGAGAACGTGCTCGTTCCCATGAACCTGAAAATGGAAGGCAAGAGGCCGAATTACATCGATACTGGCCACTGGGGCCATCTTTCGATTAAACATGCGAGAAAGCTGACTGACCTGCACCTGGCATGGAGCAACGAGGACGAAGGCTTTGTTCGCTGCCCATCCGACAGTGAGCCGAGCTTTTCCGGTGATGAGGGCTACGCCTACTACACGTCGAACGAAACAGTGAACGGCGTGGACTACATGCGCGACGCGCATTTCGATACGGATGGCTTAATTGTTTGCGACGCTTCGAGCAATATATTGTCGCGCCCATTCGACCTTTCGAAATATGACGTGATCTTTGCTGGTGCTCAAAAAAACCAAGGACCAGCCGGAGTGACGTCGCTTGTTCTGAGCCCACGTGCGCTGGAAGTAGCGGCCACGCAAGACCTGCCGCTCATGTTTTCTTGGACCGAAGCCCACAAACAGCATTCGATTCAGAATACACCTCCAGGATTTTCAATTTACCTCTGCGGCCTTTACTACAAATGGCTGCTCAATAAGGGCGGCGTGGAGGCGATCGCTCCATATAATGAGCGCAAGGCAAAATACGTTTATGACGCGATCGAAGCGAGCGGCGGATTTTACACTTGTCCTGTGGCAGCGGAGAATCGCAGCCTCATGAATATCGTGTTTACGTTGCCGTCGGAAGACGCTACAGAGAAGTTCTTGGCTGAGGCCAAGGACAACAAAATGTCGACCCTGAAAGGCCACCGTAGCGTCGGCGGGATTCGGGCTTCGATGTACAACGCGTTCCCGGAGGAAGGCGCGGTCGCGTTCGGGCAGTTTATGGCAGACTTCGCTTCGCGAAACGGTTAGCCCGCCAGTTCTAAAGCGATCTGGTATTGCTCGAGCGAATCGACATCCGCGCCGATATCTGCGCGGTTGGTGGCTATTGCTCGCACCGGCGCCCTCAGGAACTTACTGGCGGCGTCCTCGAGGGTCGAGAGCGATAGGGAAGATGGGAACAAGCGGCCCCATAGGACTTTGATGACCGTGCCGATGCCAATTTGCGACGCAAGAGCGAGCGGTTTTTTTCGATTGGCGTAAGCCTCGTCGAGCACCGGGAAAATCGTCTGCAGCCACTTTTTATTGGCGACGGCGATATTTCCGCCGGTAAATTTGCCTTCGCGAATGCGAAGCGTTGTACGCTTCATCGCAGGAAATCGCTCGGCGCACGCTTCGGAGCGGACAATTGGATAGTTAAGCGCCATTTCTAAATTTGCGCTTACAACAATCTCGCGGACACTGTCCGCCTCCAAAAAGGGCAAGTCTGCCGCCACGAGTAGGAAGTTCTCGCTGTAGACTTGATCGAGGCCATTTCGCAAACTATCCACAAACGTCGCTCCCGCCTTTGCGTAAGGGAAGCCTTTTAGCTCATAGCCTACGACTATCGTGTTCAGTGGCTCGATGGCTTCCTTTACCGTTTTTGCGACCTTTGCCGCCATGGGCTCTCCGGCAAACGGCAGCTCTGCGCGCAGGGTGCAGCCGGTTGCTTTTCGCAGGTCGGGCGAGCATCTGCCCCCTGCAAGAATTACGGCGTCCACGGCGCCCCGAACGTCGTTATTGTTAGAGTGGCGGCGGCCCAAAGACCCTCCGCCTTAAGGCCATCTGCAATCTGGTTTGCCTGGGGTGTGAAGCCGTATACGGCGCTTCCGCTGCCGCAAAGTCCTGCGATCCCGGCGCCGCGCGAACGAAGCAGCTCGATTAGATCCAGGGATTCGCGTGGCGCGACCGCTTCAAAGTCGTTAGGTGGCACGTTTTCAGGACGGTCGGCGGACCTTTCTGGTAGCGCGTCTATCCGGGCATAAGCCTCTGCGGTCGAGCAGTGCACATTGGTCGGCATTGCAATCACGAGCGGCGACGGCTCCGGCGGCAGAAGCGGCTCAAGCTTTTCCCCACGGCATCGCGCACGGGCGTGAGTCGACGACCCTAGAAAAAATGGGACGTCCGAGCCGCACGCGATGGCGATTGAGCCCATGTGCGGCGAGAGTGCACCCTGTGATATTAAGTTCAAAATACGAAGGGCAGCCGCGACATTGCTACTGCCGCCACCCAGGCCAGATTGCATCGGAATTCTTTTCTCGATAAACACGTCCAGCGGTCGAAATTCAAATATCTCGGAGGATAGGCGCAATGCTTTGGTGACCAGGTTTGCACCACCGTTTAGTTCGGGATTAGAGCAGCGAACGCGAGATTCTTCCGCCATTGAAATGGTCACGATATCGTGCAGGCCGATTGCTTGGAATGTGGCATCGATATCGTGATACCCATTTGCGCGCAGCTTGCCCACGGCAAGGGATGGGTTGATCTTCGCGTGCGCTTTAATTGCAAGGGCCCTCAAAAGTCGACACCTACGTTGAGTACCGTTATGGCAAGGGCGACCGATGCGAGCATCGAGAGCCCCGGCCAAGTTTTTTTATGAGCAAGCAGTTCTATCCCCGAAACACAACCTGCCGCTAGCGGCGTGATCATCGTTGCGTAAACCGAGTTTGCCGCCTGCCCGGGGATGAACGCAAGGATTACGAAAACAACGAGGCCGCCAGCAATTACGTACCGGGTAAATGTGCCTAACGCAGCCATGATGCGAACACTCCTTTCAATAGTAAACCTGCGGTTCCGAACTTAACTACGGCGAAGGTTCGGCGCAACCAGAGGTTAGGAATGTGTTTGCTGGCCCGTGCACCCACCTGCGCGCCGATCAGAATTCCGATGGCCGCCGGAATTGTAACGGCGAGATCCATTTGGCCCTGGCGGAAATAAATCAGCGCGCTTGTAGCTGCAGTTAGCCCGATAAGAAATGTGCTGGTTGCTGCAGCCGTTCGCTGCGGCAGACCGATGATGAGAGCGAGAATCGGCACGAAGAAAACGCCGCCTCCCACGCCAAGCAGGGAACTGATGAACCCTCCGACGAGGCATCCCAGAATCGTTAACAGCCAGTCTCGTCGAGTCGGCGATTCGGTTTTGACATCCTTTGCGAACATCTTAAAGCCAATCACAAGCACTAGGACAGCAAATATCAGTTGCATGATGACCGGATCAATTCCGCTGCCCACAATGGCGCCTATGATCGCTCCAACAACGGTTGGGAACTGGAGGACTGCGCCGCGCTCGATGTCCGTTACGCCCTGCTTGATATACACCAAGCTTGCCGCAAGGCTTGTAACGCATACGGCGACTAGGCTGGCCGAACGTGCGACCGGGGTGTCAATGCTCAACAGAGCGATGAAGATGGGCACGAGGATGATGCCTCCGCCGATGCCCAGCATCGCACCCAACGCCCCCGCAACTAATGCGACCGCCCCGAGTTCGAGGGACAGCAAAGTTTCCGGAGACATCGACTTTAGTTTTACACAGGCTGTCGTACAATGACCGAATGAATCCGATTTTGCTTGCCCTGGTGATTGCTCCGGCTTCGGTCGATATGAATGTCATCTACGGCTCCCCCGGCGGAGCGCCGCTGGCTATGGACATTTATAAGCCTACGCAGCCGGGACCGAGGCCAGCCGTCGTTGTCATTCACGGAGGAGGTTGGATAAGCGGGGATCGCAAGGACATGTCGAAATTCTGCGAGCAACTGGTGGAAAACGGCTTCGTCGTTGCGAACGTTCAATATCGACTGGCGCCGAAACACAAATGGCCCGCCATGCTCGACGACGTGCAGAGCGCTGTGCGGTTCTTGCGCCGCAATGCCCTCATGTACAGTATCGATCCTCAGCGATTTGGTTCACTCGGTGCGAGTGCGGGCGGCCACTTGGCACTCATGCTCGGCATGTGCGATACGCGAGACCCGCTTGCATCGACTAGCCAATCGAGCAAAGTCTCAGCCGTAGTGAACTTCTTCGGCGTCTCGGACTTCACCAAGATGATGCCCACTTGGAACTTGCTTTCGGAAGCCGTCTTTGGCACGGCTGCGGCCAACATCCGCCCGGTATTCGAGGCAGCAAGCCCGCTCACTCACCTTGACAAAGACGACGCACGGGTGTTCACTTTTCACGGCACGGCCGACTGGGTCGTGCCACTCTCGCAGTCGATCCTGCTAGACGAGCGCCTGAAATTAGCAGGCATTCCTCACGAATTTATACAAATCAAGGATAGCGGCCACCAAGTCGACCTAACACGGCAAGACGTGCGCGACGGACTCCAGAAGATGATGGATTGGCTCGTGGAAACGCTCCGCCCGTAGCGCGTTTTGTGGCATGATGTGAGCGATGCGAGTCGCCGTGTATCCGGGGAGTTTCGACCCACCAACGAACGGACACGTCGACATCATGCGCCGGGCGGCGACGAGGTTCGATCGCCTCTTAGTAGCGGTTGGCCGAAATTCCGAGAAGGCAGGGATGTTTACGCCGGAGGAACGGGTTGAAATGCTGACCGAAGAAGCGGCGGGTCTCTCCAATGTAGAGGTAGGCATATTTGAAGGTTTGCTGGTGGAGTTTGTACAAAACCAGGGAGCGACGATTGTCGTGCGAGGGTTGCGAGCCGTTAGTGATTTTGAGAACGAGTTTCAGATGGCGCTCGCCAATCGCGAGATTGCGCCCAGTATCGAGACAATGTTCCTAATGACAAGCGCAGAGCACATGTTCGTTTCGTCCAGTATTGTAAAGGAAATCGCAGCGCTCGGTGGCCCCATAGACAGTTTCGTTTCAGAGGGCGTTGCGAAACGCCTTCGCGAGAAGCAAAGTAGGTAGTAAAGAAGTGGAAATCGTACAAGACTTGGACCAATTGAAGGAGCACCTCGAGGACACGAAGCAGTTCCTCGGGGTGACATTCGGCCTGAACAAGGCCGAATGTTTGACGCTGATCCATAAGGTCAACAAGATGCTCCCCGAGCAGGTGAAGGAAGCCGTTGCGATCACTCGCGATTCCGAGCGAATCGTGTCCGGCGCGCGCCAAGACGCCGACAAGGCGATCGAACGGGCAGAAGGTGAGGCGGAGAGGCTCCGAGACGAGGCGCGCCGCCAAGGCGAGCAAATTATCGAGCTTGCCAAGAAAGAGCGTGAGCAGCTATTGCACGAAAGCGAGATTTTCAAGCTGGCCAAAATGCAGGCGGAAAAAATGAAGGTGGACGCCGAGGCGGACGCGGCGAAAGTCAAGCGTGGCGCCGAAGACTACGCCCTACACGTCCTCTTCCAATTGGAGAACGTGGTCGGCAAAGTTGCGGGGACGATCGAGCGGGGCCGAAGCGAACTGCAGAAACCCGGGCTGAATCCGCCCGCAGAAGCCGCGCCGAAGTCCAAGTAGTCGTTTGCCCGTTCGGTAGACTTCTGGGAGTACCCTCTTGCCCTCCATGAAACGCCCGAAACTCGTCGATCTCAATGACGCCGTCCAGCACCCTGGCCGAGTTGTGCCGTTTGCCGTGGAGACGAGCCTTGAAGAAGAAGAGGACGTCGACCTCCTCAAGCCCATGACCGGTGACTTGGAGGCGGTCAGCACGGGCAATGTTTTGTTTGTGAAGGGCACGCTCAATGCCGAACTGGTGGTCGAGTGCTCTCGTTGTCTAAAGCCTGTCGAAGTAAAGATTTCCGTGATGGTGCACGAAGAATTCACCGTGGAGGGAATTCCTGCCGGCTACGGGAACCGTCAGCATGCGGAAGTAAACGAGGAAGGCGAGGCGTATCCGCTTTTCGACGGCAACCAATTGAAATGGGAGGATCTCGTTCGTCAAAGTCTCTGGCTTTCAATGCCGTCGCGCACGATCTGCGACGAGAACTGCCCAGGCATCGAGGATTACGAACCCGATGAAGAGTCGGTGCGGCCCGAATTGGCTGTGCTCGCATCGCTCTTGTATGACGACGAGGAGACGGACAAGCATTGAGAATTGCCCTCGATGCAATGGGTGGCGACCACGCCCCACGAGAAATTGTTGCAGGCGCAGTGGCTGCCGCGCCCGAAATGCACGGCAAAATATTATTGATTGGGCGCAAGGGTGAAATTGAGAAGGTGCACCCGGGCGCTTTTCCGAAGCAGATCGAAATCGTCGAGGCGCCCGAAGTCGTGGAAATGCATGAAGAGCCCGTCAGCGCTGTTCGGCGAAAGAAGTCGTCGTCACTTGTGATGGGCGCCGAGTTCGTAAAAAACGGCGAGGCCGATGCGTTCGTGTCTGCGGGCAACACAGGCGCCGTGACTGCGGCAGCGCATTTAATGTGGAAGACCTTGCCAAATATTGCACGCCCGGCGATTGCAACCGTCATTCCTTGCAAGACCGGATGCTTTGTTTTATTGGATAGCGGCGCCACGGTCGATGCAGAGCCCCATCATCTCTACGAGTTTGCGATAATGGGATCGGTTTATGCGGAATCGGTTCTTCGCCTCAAGAATCCGAAAGTCGCACTGCTAAACATAGGGGAAGAGCCGTCCAAGGGAAATGCTCTTACCAAAGCCGCATACAAGCTGCTAGATCAGAAGCTTCCAAATTTCGTGGGAAATATCGAAGGGAAGAACCTGTTTGAGGGGAAAGTCGATGTAGTTGTATGTGATGCGTTTGTCGGTAACGTTTTACTGAAGACAGCCCAGGGCCTTGGCACATTTCTTATAGACCTTGTCAAAGAATCGGCACCCAAGAATCCGCTCTTACGCCTGCCGCTTATCTTTCTAAAGGGGGGCATAAACCGAATGAGAAAGCGAATGGACTACGCGGAGTACGGCGGCGCCCCGCTCCTGGGCGTGGATGGAATTTGTTTTATTTGCCATGGACACAGCAACGCTAAAGCCATAAAGAACGCCCTTATATTGGCCCAGCGCGGACACGATATGCACTTGGTATCCAAAATAACCGAGGAAGCAGCGCGTGCTAAAGAAGCAAGCGAGGGAAGTCTTGGAGCCTAAGCGCAACGCTGTTGTAAGGAGTATCGGCATGAGCGTGGCCGATCGCGTGCTATCAAACTCGGATTTAGAGAAACTCGTCGAGACAAGTGACGAATGGATCGTTTCGCGAACCGGTATTAAGGAGCGCCGAATTTCTGGAGTCGATCAAGGAGCGTCTTATTTTGGCGAGCGAGCCGCTCGCGAGGCGCTTTCACGGGCCGGTGTGGACCCGGTATCTCTCGATGCCGTGATTGTCTCATCGGTCACCGGCGATCACATTTTTCCCTCCGTTTCGTGCCTGATTCAAGATCGAATCGGAGCGACGAACGCTGCAGCTTTCGACGTGGGTGCAGCGTGCGCGGGCTTTATTTATGGCTTGGAGGTTGGCTCGTCGATGATTAAAAGCGGTTCGTTCAACAACGCACTTGTTATCGGCGTGGATGTTCTAACGAAGTTTGTCGATTGGACGGATCGCTCTACTTGCATACTATTTGGTGACGGTGGAGGTGCAGTCTATTTGGAGGCATCGGACGAAGATCGAGGTGTCATTGCAACCGTCATGAAATCCGATGGAAGCGGTGCGAAGCATATTCACATGAAAGCAGGCGGCGCGCTCAACCCTTCGTGCATGCCCCTGGCCGATGGAATGTCACCGTATCTGTTCATGGCCGGCCAGGAGGTTTATCGTTTTGCGGTTAAAGCGATGGGCGACAGCTGCCGATCGGTGTTGGAGAAAGCAGGCTTGTCCGTAGACGATGTCGACTTGTTTGTGCCGCACCAAGCGAATTTGCGAATCATTACAGCGGCTTCGGACCGGCTCGGCTTGCCGCCTGAAAAGGTGTACGTTAACGTTGAGAAGTACGGCAATATGAGCGCCGGAAGCATTCCCGTTGCACTCTATGAAGCAGAAGCGGACGGAACGCTAATGAAGGGCGATCTTGTGATGACGGTTGGCTTCGGTGCGGGCCTGGTGTGGGGCGCTAATCTCATTCGCTGGTAAATGATCGAAAACGACGGAGACAGCATGTTTTCCATTGCGAGGTATCGCAAGGTGGGCTTCGGCATCGCGTGCGTGCTTCTTGCCGTGATCGCGTTTATCATGATCGTGCCCTTTTGGCAGGCAATAGCGTGGGGCGTGGCACTCTCGATCATTGTTCATCCGTTGTTTACCTGGCTGAACAAACGGATGAGCGATACGCTCGCTGCCCTGGTTACAACTTTCGCGACCTTAATCTTTCTTGTGCTGCCACTAATTGTTATGGGGCTCGCACTTTATGGCGAGGCAAACCACTTGAGGACAGAGCTTGAGTTACAGAAGTCAGAAACCGGGCAGACTTTTAGCCTGAGCGTTCTGATTGAGGAAACGAACAACCAAATACAACCTTATCTGACCTCGATGGGGATCAAGGATGTCGATCTTCGGGAGATCGTAGCGAAGATTCCGAGCGCGCTATTGGGTTCCGCACCACAAATCGCGACAGCTTTCATCAAAGGAATCATTACATTCGTGTTTGCGCTACTGTTGCTGTTCTTTATACTCCGGGATGGAAAGCGGCTTTATGCGCCGTCGCTCGATCTATTGCCCCTGCCACGAAAGAAGAGCGGCGAAATTTACGACATCGTGTATGACACTGTGACCGCGACCTTCGTCGGCATCGTTCTCGTTGCAATACTGCAGGGAACCATTTTGGGTATCACCTTCTGGGCACTCGGATTGCCCGCACCCCTGTTGTGGGGATCGGTGGCGATACTTCTGTGCATGATTCCGTTTGCGGGCGCCCCGATTATCTGGGTTCCAACGTGCGTAATTCTCGCTTCGCAGGGACACTGGGCGCAGGCGACTATCTTAGCAGTGGTCGGCGCGGGAGTGGTTGGCCTGGTCGACAACATATTCAAGCCGGTTATTATCGGCATGCGTGTGAAATTGCACCCGATGGCTGTGGCACTGGCGATATTCGGCGGAATAGCGACTATGGGGCCGGTCGGCATCCTGGTGGGGCCAGTTGTGCTTAGTGTCCACCTCGGAGCCGTTCAGGTGATTCGCGAAATAAACGAACTACACGTCGACGACGGTGGCGACAACGAGGGGCCGGCGATTGATAGCGCGACGTAGAAACTTGCGCGTCACTTCTGATACTTCTTGATGAACTCCGCCGGTGTCTCGTAACTCCGCGTGGCTGTAAGAGGACAATAGGTCCACGAGTACAGCTTTTAATTCTTCGACCTCCCCGTCCAGCGCTACGACGCCTTTGCCAACAACCTCAGGTGCGCCGACGATTTTCCCGGCGTCAGAATCGATCGCAACGTTCACAAAAACGACACCGTCGTTAGCCAAATTGCGACGATCGCGAAGCACTTCGTCGCTCACGCCGGTCTGGCCGCTGCCATCGACAAGTACGCGCCCGCAGACCACATTGTCACCCATATATGCGCCCTCTTTTTCCAGAATAAGTTGCGACCCATTTTCGAGAAGGATAATGTTCTCCTCCGAATATCCCATCTCCACTGCGAGATGCCCCATGTGATACTGATGGCGCGGCTCGCCGTGAACCGGTGCAACGTAATGCGGCCGTGTGAGATTGATCATCATCTTGATTTCTTCTCGATAGCCGTGGCCGCTAACGTGTAGCTGCTCCTCCGGGCCGTACAGCACACGAGCGCCTTGCCGAAAAATGCGATTGATTGTTTGATAAATCGAAGCCTCGTTACCTGGAATCGGGCGAGCCGAATATATAACGGTATCTCCAGGCTTTATGGCCATTTTTGGATACTCTTCGTTGGACATTCTGCTGAGCGCCGCCAGCGGCTCGCCTTGTGAACCCGTAGTTAGTATAACAACGCGATCATCGTCATACTTATCGATGTCGTTCAACCTGATGTAAGTGTTGTCGGGGATCTTAAGAAAGCCCTTTTCGGAAGCGATCTGAGTGTTGATGTCCATTCGTCGGCCGGCAATCGCAACTTTCCTTCCGGTTTCGTGTGCAACCGTAAATACTTGCTGCAAGCGATGAAGGCTGCTTGCAAAGGTTGTTAGAAGCACTCGGCCGGGCGCCTCTTGAAATGCCCGCTTCAACGGAGCAGCCACGCTGCGCTCGCTTGGGCTCCAGCCCGGCATTTCCGCGTTAGTGGAGTCACTCAAAAGTAATACCACGCCTTCGTCACCCAATTCGCCGAAACGCGCAATTTCCGAAAGGCGGCCATCGATCGGAGTGAAGTCGAACTTAAAATCTCCAGTAAACAGGACAATGCCAACCGCCGTCCAAATTGCAATTGCGTAAGCATCGGGAAGGCTGTGGGTGACGAAAATAGGCTCGATTTCCAAGCTGCCCAAGAGGAACGACTTCTCCTTTTCAAATATCCGCAGGTCCAGGTCGCGCTCGGCAAATCGCTCCAGCAGCTTGCGCTTCACCAGCTCGATCGTCAGTTGGCTGCCGTAAACCGGGACGTGCAGCTCCTGCAGAAGGTAGGGAAGTGCGCCCACATGATCCTCGTGGGCGTGCGTGAGTACGATGCCGCGCACCTTGCTCTTGTTCGCCAGCAGATAGCTGAAGTCCGGGATGACGATATCGACGCCATGCATGTCGTCGGTCGGAAAACTGAGGCCCGCATCTACAACGACGATGTCGTCGCCTTGCTCGATGACGGTCATGTTCTTGCCGATCTCACCACAACCACCGAGCGGAATCACCTTAACAGATTGCACGGGGACAGTTTAGCGCGGACGGTTATAATCGAACATGCCCGCCATCAAATTCGACCGGTACTACCGGTACGACGATCTCCGTCGCCTGCTCGATGAGTACGCCTCTGAGTTCCCAGACCTCGTAACCATCGACATCATCGGAACAAGCCACGAGGGGCGCGAGATTCCCTTGGTGACCGTGACGAACATGAAGACCGGGGCGGCAGCCGACAAGCCCGCGTTTTGGTGCGACGGCAACATCCATGCCAGTGAAGTGAGCGCAAGTACGGCGGTGCTGCACATCATCCACAGCCTCACATCAAAGTACGGCAGCGACGACGCCATTACTCGGGCTCTCGATACACGGGCGTTCTACCTTGTTCCGCGCGTGAACCCCGATGGCGCCGAGTGGGCGCTGGCCGATAAGCCCAAGATCATCCGTAGCGGCACCAGGCCGTACCCGTACGACGAGGAAGACCCGTACGGCTTGGAGCGTGAAGACATGGACGGCGATGGCCGAGTGCTCGAAATGAGGATCGAGGACTCGGCAGGACCATGGAAGATCAGCGAAGAAGAGCCACGGCTGATGAAGAGGCGCGAGCCTGGCGAAGCAGGAGGGAAGTACTACCGGCTATTGCCCGAAGGGGTCTATCACAACTGGGACGGCCTAACGTTTCGCGGCAAGAAAACCAAAGAGGGGCTCGATTTCAATCGCAATTTTCCCAGCCAGTGGCGGCAGGAACACGAGCAATATGGCGCGGGGCCGTATCCCACGTCCGAGCCGGAGATTCGCGCATTGGTGCAGGCGATTACCGATCGCCCGAATATCTGCGGAGCCGTGACATTCCACACATTTAGCGGAGTGCACCTGAGGCCGCCGAGCGATAAACCCGACGACGACCTTCCAGCAGAAGATATTTGGGATTATAAGATGATCGGCGAAAAGGCCGAAGAAATGACGGGATATCCCGCGATAAGCAATTACCACGAATTTCGATACCATCCGAAAGAAATTATCACCGGCGTGTTCGATGACTGGATGTATGAGCATCGCGGTGTCTTCGCGTGGACAACCGAAATCTGGTCACCACAGCGGGAGGCCGGAATTACGGACTACAAGTACATCGATTGGTTTCGAACGCATCCCTTCGAGGACGATGTCAAATTGTTGAAATGGTCTGACGAGAAACTCGCCGGCAAGGGTTACATCGATTGGTACGCGTTCGAGCATCCGCAATTAGGAAAAATCGAAGTAGGCGGTTGGGATTCGCATTATGCGTTTCGCAATCCGCCGCCGGAATACTTGGAGAAGGAGATCGCCCCGTTTGCGGATTGGGTGGTGTGGCACGCGTCGATTTCGCCGAAGCTCGAGGTTTTCAAGGTCGTCACAGAGAAAGCGGGCGAAGGAACGGTCATTCGCTTCGCGGTAGACAACACCGGCTGGCTGCCGACGAACGTCACTGCCATGGGGCGCGACCGCAAGCTTTGCCGAGGTATCACCGGCGAGATCGAGTTGGGCGACGGAGTGAGGCTGATATCGGGCAAGATTCGCCAGGAAGGACCCCAACTGGAGGGACACGCGCGCGTGCCTTCCTCCGGCTTCGGCTGGCTGTTGAACGATACAAGCCACCGGCACGTGTTCGAGTGGACAGTGGCCGGTTCCGGTAAAGTAAGGGTCACAGCCGCTCACGAGCGCGCAGGCCGAGCCTCGGCCGATGTGGAGGTTTAGCAATGAGTGAAAACATGGAAGGCTTCCGAAGCATGGATGGGAGCGAAGCTCGCATCAAGACCGAGTACATCGAAATCGTCTTCCAGCATGGTGACCCCAATGAAGTGGGCATCAACGGCTGCCGTGTAGAAGACGTTATCGACCACCTCATCAAGAAGCTTCTGGATTTTCAGGGCCGCGCCCTCTCCTGTGAGGAAAACGCTGAGGCGTTGAATCACTTGGAGGAGGCCTCGGAGGCGCTCGTCAAAAGGCGTCGCAGGCGGGAACTGCAAGGCGTTTTGGGTACGCGTGATAGGCACCAGGCAGACGCCGCGGCAACGCGGTCGATTTCTTCTTAGGCCAAGAATCAATAACGCCCGGACGCTGATTTGCATCCGGGCGTTTTGCCGCTACAGCTTGGTGCCGAGGCCCTGCGCCATGATGATTTCACGCGCGTGATTGACAGTGAACGCCACGCGGTGCGTGACTGCTTCCATCAATCCTTCAGCCGAGGGGTGACCGTTGCCCGAGTTCTTCACGCCGCCGAAAGGCAAGTGAACCTCCGCGCCGATCGAGGGCAGGTTCACGTAGCCAAGGCCGTACTCGGCATGGTCGCGAACGTAGCGCCACTTGCGGTAGTCCTCGGTACAAACCGCCATTGCCAGGCCGTAGTCGGTGTCGTTGTACACGTCCACCGCTTGCTCGACGCCATCCACCGGGATTAGCGCGACGTGGGGGCTGAAGGCCTCCTGCCGAAGGCTGAACGTATTGGGGTGGTAGTCCATGCGATACACGAACGGCGCAACAAAATGACCGTGGGCGAGGTCGCCATCGGTGATGCGGCCGCCTTCGCGAAGGATCGTCGCGCCTTCTTCGCGAGCCTTTGCGTTGTGGAATTCGTATTTCTCGACGCCTTCCTTGTTGATCAGCGGACCCATGAATGTGTCTTCCTTGAGGCCGTCGCCGACATGGATGCGGTCGACCATCTCCAAAAACTGCTCCTGGTACTTATCGATGATCTTCTTATCGATAATAATCCGACCGCTCGTCACGCACCGCTGCCCGGTCGTCTTGAAAGCGCTCAACACACCCGCAGGAACCGCGATGCTGAGGTCCGCATCGTCCAAAACGATCACGGCGTTCTTGCCGCCCATCTCAGTCGCGGCAAATTTGTGAGCCTCGCTCGCGGCCTGCTGCTGCACAATCTTGCCGACCTGGTAGCTGCCCGTGAACAAGATGACGGCGAGGTCCGGGTGCGACGAAAGCGCCGCTCCTGCCGATTCGCCCACGCCGTGCACGATGTTGACCACGCCGCGCGGGGTGCCGGCTTCCTCGAAGAGCTTGATCAGCCAGTGAGCGCAAATCGGGGTTTCTTCGCTCGGCTTCAGGACAACGGTATTGCCCGAAACCAGCGCCGGCGTCATTTCCCAAAGCGGGATCGCCATGGGGAAGTTCCACGGCGCGATGCAGCCCACGACGCCTTTCGGCTTGCGCCTTATGAAAGCGTCCTTCTCGGCAACTTCGCTGCTGATGATCTGGCCGACCGGCATGCGGCCCATGCCGGCGGCGTACTGCACCATGTGCAGTGACTCAACCACGTCGGCGCGGCCTTCGTTGAGCGGCTTACCACACTCGCGGGTGACCAGGCGGCTCATGGCTTCCAGGTCGCGCTTGATGAGCTGCGCTACGTTGTCGAGCACTTCGGCGCGCTTCACCCAGCTAAGGGCTGCCCATGCAGGGAAGGCGCGCTTCGCCGCTGCGACGGCTGCGTCGACGTCGGCTTTGTCGGACAGTGGGGCTGTGCCCACGATTTCTCTCGTGTCGGCCGGGTTAACGCTGTCGAAGCGCTTGCCAGAGGCGGCGTCCCGCCACTCTCCGTCGATAAAATTCATCGCCTGTATCGGCGTGGTGTGGGACTTCGTCGTCTCGTGCTCTAACGTTGCCATATGGGCTCTATTTTAGCCGATACCCCTTTGGGAGTGCGGTTGCTCGCAACCCACTCATCTGGTCTTGGGCACCCACGAGGTCAAGTTGCTCATTCATTCATCGGTGTTTAAACATGCTCATTTGTGCAGTGTCTGTGTTATGAGCATGTTGAGGCTCGTTTGCGGTTCGCCTAACGGTATCGGGAAGCATCCACAGAACCGTTCACAATCTGGGATTGTGAACGGTTTGGGGTTCCATGCCGTTGCGAAACACTTATAACTGCCTGAGTCGCTCTGTCCGATTTGGCCCGTCCATTTATCGCACGTGTCATATCCCTACCTCTTAAGCCGTTGGCCCGGCGATTGTCAACCCTCATTCGCATCCTGGTAGGTTCGAAGCACTGCGAGCCCGCCGCCAGCTCAGCATTATCAGGTTTGTTTTTTGAAGAAACAGGAACTTGGTTCGGTGCGGCGAACTGTACGAAATCATGCGAGAGATGGCCAGATAACTCAAGACTGTATGGACCCGCGCGAGGGGCGGTAAATCTGTGATTGATCCGACAGTCCCTGGAACAGTTCTATGGATCGCTACCGACGCCTCGGGTGGCGATGCGCTTGTTCGTTCCTTGCGCATTTGCGATGAGGAACGCAGGAAAGTGAGGGTTCTTTTTGAGATTCAGCGGTGGCAGCCGTTCAAAGAGGAATTCAAAAAGCCAGCCGATTTTGTAATCGCCAAGTTCGACCGAGAAGCGCGACTTCCATGTCCTTGCACGATTGCATTTGTGCGGTCGAGTGATTGCGCAATCGAGAACGCGGTCGCGGGCGATAGGGCGTTCCTTCGGGAAGATCAGCCGCGACATGTAGAAATGGACGTAACGACAACGTCGGGACCGATTCCCTTGCCCGGATGCGGCATGACTCTTATGGAGATTCTGCTCACGGGCGGCAGGTCGTCTCGGAAACATATTCGTGCAGTCAATGAGATGCGGGCGAACGCCGTAAGTTCCGTGCTGAAGGCAATTCGTTCCTACCGAAACGAAAACGGCGAGTGGCCGCAATCCCACCAACAACTGTGGAGGTGGCTGGATGAGAATCTTGAATACAACTTTCCTCGAGGGTATGTGACGGAGAGTGACACGTTGTCAGAAGAGCAGGTGAATTTCCGCGCGACCGTAATCAGCCATGAATCGGCTACGTTTGTAGGAAGCGTGATCGGTCTGGAGTTCAATGAGACAATCGAAGTCTAGGCGGATTCATAAGTTGGCTGGAGACGCAATTGGTTGATAATCAGTTCATATCGACCGTTTTCGCCGACCTCGGCCTATCGCGCCACCCCTAGGGGTGGCGAGCTCACAATGACGATATCCTCGATGCCATGCCTGACGACGGCGCTGCCGCAACTTGGAACAAGTAATTGAGGCAGCCTTTATGACGTCGACCGGCAAGGGTTTCACTTGCGCCTTGTCTGGAGATTATCGATCCCAAAGTATTCGGAGATAAGTCGCTTGCGGCGAAAAAAGGTACCTTACGCGCCGGGCGGACGGGCGGACTGAATCTGGGTGGCGCGGATGAGCGGTCGACTCCTTGCAGACCTCACCGGCGTGGACGTCGGCGCTACTTTCGCAAGCAAGACTGGTGAAGAGTCGCTAACTTGAAGTTGCCCTACAGAAGCGTCATTGTCATCTTGATCGTCTGGTTCATCTTCATCTGGCCGAAGTTGGTGCCGACGTTGGCGTTGGTGGTCATGGTGCGAACCATGCCGGTGCCGACGTCGACCTGGCCTGCGCTCGTCGATTTCATGGCCATCGTCATTTTGTTCTGGCCCATAGCCATCACGATTGTGCCGTTCAAGACACCGGATATCCCGACTACTGTCTTTGCACCGACCTTTTTGAAGCCTGTAACTTTATAGGTGACCGGCACCTTGCCGCCACTCACGACCTTCAAACCCTGGGCGCCGGACGCGCCGAGCATCTTGCCGATATCGACGGTGGCCTTCCAGGTAGAGCCAATTTTGACGGGCGCCTTGGGGAAGATAATTCCCTGAAGCCCGGCCTGCGCAGCCATCGCGCCCATCGTGCCGGAGTTCATCTCGCCCGAGACCCACTCGCCGGTTGGTGAATAGGTGGCCTTGATGACCTGCTTCTCCATCGCGTCGGCGACCTGCGACATATCGCCGGTGCCGCCGGTCATTTTCGCGTTCGTCACCTTGATCTCGAACGCGGTTCCCGCAGTGCTCTTCGATTTCACGATGAACCACTGATTGAACGTGCCGTTCATGTTCCCGCCCGCACCGGCTCCAGAGCCGGCAGAGGTGTTCATCGTGACCTTGTACTGGTATTTCGACCCTACTGCGGGCTTAACCCGCAGCGTTGCGGTGCCCTGCGCCCAGGCAACCGCGGCTACCAACCCTGTTGCGGCGACGATAATCGCCGCCTTCTTTGCAAATTTCATATGTGCTTAAGTATACGTATTGCGGGCTCACGGGGTTACCCGGCTTCGTACTCTGCCATCGCCTTATCGACGATCCGACGCTGCTCCTCGCTTGGCGGGACCATCGGCAGGCGGTACGTGTGCGTGGCAAAGCCTCGTTTGGTTAGTGCGTATTTGATCGGCGTTGGGCTCGTGGTGCAAAAGACGGCCTGCAGCAGGGGCACCATCTTCTTGTTCATCTTCGCCGCCTCGAACGGCGCTTTGAAAAACGTTTCCATCATCTTGTAGATGTCTGCGCCGATGATGTGGCCAGCCACGCTGACCACGCCGATGCCGCCTACCGACAAAATCGGGAGCGTGAGGATATCGTCTCCCGAGTAGACGCGGAAGCCCTCCATCGCCCGAGCCGCCACTTCTGCGATCTGAGGCAGATTGCCGCTCGCTTCTTTGACCGCGACGATGTTTGCGCAATCTTCAGCGAGCCGCAGCACGGTGTCCGTTTCGATATTCACCGCCGTCCTTCCTTGGATGTTGTAAAGCAGTACGGGCAAGTCGGTGCTCTCCGCGATCGCGCGAAAATGCTGATACAAGCCCTCCTGATTGGGCTTGTTGTAGTAAGGCGAAACGACCATGACGCCGTGTGCGCCCATTTCGGTCGCGACTCCGGTCATGTGCTTGCTGTGCTTCGTATCGTAGGTGCCCGCGCCGAAGACCACGGCGGCCTTTGTTCGCACCGCATCGAGCACAACTCTCAGCAGCTCCGCCTTTTCGTTGTCGGTGAGGGTTGGTGATTCGCCCGTGGTGCCGGCGACCACGATGCCGGTGTTCTTCTGCTCGTCTACGAGGTAGTTGGCGATGCGGGCGGCCTCGTCGTAATTGACGCTGCCGTCCTCGTTCATCGGGGTGACCATCGCGGTCAGCAGAGGCCCCCATTCCTTCGGTCCCTGAAACGCGCCCATACGTTTTCAGTGTATCACGGCGGCGCAGAGGTACGCTTTACGTATGAAGCGCCCGTCCAAAAAGGAAATCAAAGAAAAGCTCGACAAGCTGAAAGAGAGCAAGCCGGGAGTGCCTGCGATCGATACGCAGCCCACAGGGAGGCCGGAGCCGAAGAAACCGAACAAGAATCGAATCCGAAAGCAAGGCGTCTAGCGCAAATAGCGTATCACGCCCGGGCAGAGCGGCCCGCCCGAATAACGCTTTGGCAGCCCGGTTGCTGCGAGGTAGAGATCGAGAGATTTGGCAAACAGCCGTGGTGCATCCGGCGACCGGCGCGCCATTGCGATCACGGAAAGCTCATGCGCAAGAAGCAAATCGGTTGGATTCTTCGATTTGATAAGTGCTTGCGCCGCGCGGACGTAGTCGTTGGCGGTATTCAATTCTCCTTGATTCACGGCCGTCAGCGTTTGTTCGATGGATGGACTCCCGGTCAAACGCACGGAGTCTTTCCAGCGTGATTTATCCATCCTGCTCTCAATGTAATTAATCTTTTCTTCGATATTTGCCATTGAGGCTTTCATTCCGTGCAATTTAATCTCTTCGACTGTGGGCAGTAATAAGTCGCGACGCATAGAGTTGGTGACGGTGGGGCTCAGAGTATCTATCGGGCGGCTCGAGCCGTCGACTTTGAATTGGGATCCCCACCGTTGCAGCCTATCTAGCGAATTTAGCCACCTGTCTTGGGTAAGTGCAGGGAGCGAACCAAATTTACCAAGGTAAGCCGCAATGGATGCAAGTTCGTGGGCAAGAAGGAAGTCACTAGGTCTATCGCCATGTTGCATGATGAGCGCAGCGCAGTCAAAATCCGTTGCGGTATGAACCTGGTCGGCAGTTAGGATCTCACGCACTCGGTTCCGTCGCGCGGCATCACGCTTGCCGATCCGGTGCCAGTCGATTTCAAGCACGCTCGAAGCGAAATGCCTATCGGCTTGGTCCGCATTTCGCAACTGGGCCAATTCAAGGTTGTCGGCTTGGACGAGACAATAGCATAAGGTCACCGCCAGCACCATGAACTTTCGACACATGATGGTTGGCCTCAGTTTCCAGGAACCCACACCACGTGGCCGTCGGCGTAAAGCTCCGCCCGTCCGGACGCTGCCGGGATGTAGCCAAGTATTGTTTTTGCTGGGGCGAGTTTAGGGATTCCTCCAGCAAACTCATAAATAAATCGTTCGGAAACGACGTTTTCGTGACTGGTGTCAAAAAAGGCTTCTGCCAAATTTGAACCTCGATCGGGAAATGCACCGTTGTGGCTCCGTGCATAGGCCGTGAAATGCTCGTACATGCGCTTTGCTTCCTCGATTGCCGCCACCTCTTCGGCTTCCGCGATTAGCCGTCGCGCCTCTGCAGTAGGAGTTTTGGTGATCGGGCGAAACGAGAGAACGCCATCACGCTGAAGCAATAATCCCTCCTTGTCTCCCACGAAGTGAAGCCTATCTATGTCGTACCCAATGATCATGCGGCTCGTGCCGTCGCCTTTTAATACGGCGTAGCGAACGAGCTCTTCCTTGCCGCCAACAAAGGACTTCAGTACGGACTCCATAATCTGCGGCAATGCGACGGGCGGCCCCCTCCCGGCCAAACTACGCGGCTGAGCTTTACTCCACTCAAGAGTCTGCAAATTCAACTCCAGTCGTTCGTCGTCATCGTTCTCTGCAAAAATTCGGTCACCATCCGACATAAGATAATGGCCCTCGGGAATCACATTTTCCCGACCCAGACTGCCGTTTGGTGCAATGACATGAAAAGTGCGCTTGTCGTGTGCAACGAAGAGCGCGCTCCCGCCGTCGACAGTGACAAACGGCCATCCGTTGTTGCCGACGTTCACGGCCTTGCCCATCGCGTCGATTTGAATTACGGTGTTCGGCTCTTTCGCAGAGCCTGTCGCTACGAAAGCTCGGTCCTTTGCCCAGTAAACGGCGAATCTTTCGTCCTTATTCGTACTGGCCCAAACGGACTTGCACGCTCTACTTGAAAGGGTCCAATAATGCAGGGCGGAGCCGTCCCTGTCGTGTACGACTACAATTGCGTGCTTGCCATCTCTTGAAGCGGTCGACCATCGAACCTCACGCTCGCAAACTGGCGTCTCCTGGCCGAGCGTATATGCGAAATCGCCGGCGAATAAATAGTCCGCCGGTGCCTGTGGCACGAAAAACACAAACACGTTTAGCCTCCTGGCATAAACATTGTATGCCCGTCTTGATAGAGAACTATGCGTCCGCCTGGGCAGAGGCGAAATCCTGCCTCGGTCGTCGCCGGGGAATCTCCATATGCAGTGATTCCGTGGTAAACGAAGCCGTCCGCCATTCCCGGGCGCATGAGGTAGGGATCAATAGCGCCGTCAGCCAGTTGTTCCTTGGTAGGAAACTTGTCGTCGTTGTCGCTCGCGTACATCATGAGCGCCCTGCCTATTTGGTTGACCTCCGACATGATTTTCGTCCGCTCGGCGGCAGCCAACAATTTATCGAGCGCCGCCTTGTCGACTTGAATAACCGGCCGCACGACGCTGAAGGACTCTGTCGAGTAGAAAACTCCGGTATCAGTTGGCGAAGCCTCCGGATTATGGCCGTCGTAGCCGACGATGATCCGTCGGCTGGCGCCACGCAGGTATGCGACCACCAGATCGACCCTTGCCTCCTTGCCCGGGAGAGTCGCACTGCTTGTGCTTGCTTCAATCTTCGATTCGTTCTCGCTGGGCTCGAGTTCCTTGGGGGCCGTTGAAACCTTGCGAAAATCGCCTCCCGGAGTGATAACCACGACCTCTCGATTGGTATCAAGCATGAAAGGCACGCTGCCCGCGCCCCAGCGAAAGCCCCAGACACCCGGCAATGGCTGGCGCTTGAAAACTGGGCCGGTCGGCGTGATGAAGCGTACGGACAGGCCATGGATAACGGCCACGAACTTGCCACCGGGGTCTGAGCTCAGCCCACCGGAATCGGGCAGGGTCTCCACAAGTTCGACCTTCGACGATCCTGCCGAAACCCGAAACACTTGCGTTGCCTGAGCCGAGTCCCGCCCGCTAATCTCGACGATAGCTACATCCGACTTGGCAAAGAACGCCGCTTGAGCTCTGGTGCTGACGACACCCGAGCCGCTCCAAATCTCCTTCGCTTCGCCGGTCCGTACGCTGTACATATTAATTGAAACGTCCATTGACGGCGGTTTGCCAATCGCTTTGCCCTCGTAAGCACTTTGGTATAGCTTCGGAGGGATTGTCAGATGCTCGGAAACCACGAGCAGATACTGGCCGTCGTCCGACCATACTGCGGCCCGGCATGCTCCCTTTGCCACAATTACCGGCGGCAAGAACAAGTGAACGATGTCTCCATCGACCAAAGCGTTGTCCATCGGCGAGCCCTGCAACCCACTCACTAAGAGAAATGCTGTTATGCCTGCAAACATGTTCGACCCCTCAGCATTGAGACGCGGGCAGGTCGCCGGGAGTTCAGGCAAAAAAAGCGGAAGCTCGGTGAGTAAATCCTTTCAGATTCCTCTACTGAACTTCCGTAATCCGTTCTACGCCTGATCGATCGAGGTTGTTTCACGACCTCCGCTTTTTCTTTCTCGTGAGAAGAATTACAGCAATGCAGCCCGTCAGACCCACGAAACTGGTCGGCTCCGGCACGGGCAGAAACGCGATGCTCGACCCGCCCTCCATGCCGCCAGCGCCCGGCGTGACGAACACCTCCGCCAATCCACCTGTCGATGCGAGCACACGTGCGACCCCGTTTCCTACGGTGTAGTAGAGATAATCTCCTTTGAATGCCATTCCCCAGGTGGATGCCGGCTCACCGACGTCGCTGAACACGCCCAGATAGGCGCCGGTCGTGCCATCAAAGTGCACGATGCCGCCGACAAGGAAGCCGTCTATGAGCGGGTTCGAAACGTATAGGTTGTCGTCCGCTCCCCACAAGAGGTCATTCATGATCGCCATGCTGGTATGTGCGGTAAACGGCGCTCCCATCACACCCGTTGGACCGTCATAGCGGCGAACTTCGCCGGTCCCACCGGTCAAGTTGACTTGGTAAAGGTCGCCGTCTGACGGTCTCCAGGCCATGCCATGGGTGTGCGCTGGGCCGCCGCCCAAGCCGTGCATTCCCAGAAATGCGCCGGTGGTTCCATCGAATTTCCAGACGGAGTCAGCAACCAAAGTGATGTGCGACATCACATACAAGTTGCCGTCCGGGCCGAATTCTAGGTCTTGCTCGCCTGTGAGGCCACCTGAACCAGGCGCCACGAACTCGCCGAGGTAGGTTCCTGAAGGGCTCCACTTTGTTACGTTGGACGAGTATTCGCTCGCGATGTAGACATTTCCGTCAGGACCGACGGTGATGCCTTCGGGTCCATCGAACGGCCCGGATGCGAAGACTCCGAGGAACGCCCCGGTGTCGCCATCGTAGCGGAGAACCTGGTCTCCCAGAAGGTCACAAACGAGAAGGTCGTC
>JALYSG010000018.1:0-16581 GCA_030854945.1 Armatimonadota bacterium | reverse complement strand
CTATCAAACTGCGCATATCGCGCCTCCTCGGCGTGCGTCGCGGCTGCCGCCGTTATGGTTGTTATTGTATCGATCGCCCTTAAGATGTGACGCCAGTTTTTACGGAGCTGGCGCTCCATGCCGAATCCGGTAAATTGCAGGCAATGAAAGGTAGGGGTTTCGGCGCGATGGCGCTGTCTTGTTTTGCGGCGGCGGCTTTTGGCCAGATGTCAAAAGTGGAGGAGCGCGAGGCGTTTCACCGCAGTGTCACGGGCATGCCCGCCGCAGAGAGGTTGGCTGGATTCGAGCTACGCAAACGAATGGAGGCCGAGACGCCATTTGCGAGCGTGCTTTTTAGAAGCGTAGGGCCCGAACGTCAGGGCGGCAGAATTATAGATCTTGCGAGCATCGACAACAAGCCAGCGACGTTGATCGTGGCGTTCGCCACCGGTGGCCTTTGGCGCACCGACAATATGGGCGAAACGTGGGCATCATTGTTCGATCGGGAGAGCACCATCGGCATCGGCGACATCGCCGTGAGCGGCGACGGGAAAACTATTTGGGTTGGAACCGGCGAAGCCAATTCGAGCCGTACGAGTTATGCCGGCACAGGCATCTTCAAATCGATGGATAGCGGTAAAACCTGGGCGAACAAAGGTTTGCACGAGAGCCATCACATAGGGCGTGTCGTCGTTCATCCGACGAATCCGAAGCGCGTGTTTGTCGCATCGCTCGGTCACCTTTACTCATGGAACAAGGATCGCGGCGTGTACCGCACAGACGATGCCGGCGAGACCTGGCAGCAGGTTCTCTCCGTTAACGAGCGAACGGGCGCGATCGACATCGCGATGGACCCCTCCAACCCAGACGTAGTGTACGCCAGCATGTGGGAGCGTGACCGGCGCGCTTGGAACTTCCTTGAAAGCGGTGGCGGCACGGGGCTTTATAAGAGCGTCGACGGCGGCAATACTTGGAAAAAGCTTGGCGGACTACCGGATGGGCAGTACGTTGGACGCATCGGCATCAGCGTGTCGCCGAGCGCTCCGAATACGCTTTACGCCCTCATCGACAATCAAGGAATCGTTCCCAGCGGAACCCGGACAGTCACCGGACTGACGGGCGACAAACTCCGCGAGATGAACGCCGAGCAAATAGCCGCGTTGGATGTCGCAGACTTGGACCGGCTGTTCAAGGGCACATTCAGTGGTGGTATCGGCGGTGTTGAGATCAAGCAAATGCTCGTTGAGAAAAAGCTCGACGTAAACACGCTTGCCGATCACCTCGGCGATGCAAATTCCCGTCTCTTGACCGCCAACGTCATCGGCGCCGAGCTTTACCGATCTAACGATGCGGGCGCCACATGGGCTAAAACGCATGCTGCGCCGTTGCCGAATATGTATTCGACCTACGGCTATTACTTCGGGCAGGTCGGCGTAACGCCGAACGATCCGGAGGTGGTTTATATTTTGGGAGTACCGCTTATGAAGTCGGTAGACGGCGGCAAGACCTTTCAGAACTCGGGGCGGGGCACCCATGCCGATCACCACGCGATCCTCTTCGACGAAAAGATTTCTGAGCGAGTCACGCTTGGTAACGACGGGGGCCTCTACTTATCCTGGGACGCGGGTGCCAATTGGCGGCACGTCAATAATCTCCCCGTCGGGCAGTTCACCACTCTTGCAGTTGATATGGCGACGCCTTACAACATCTATGGGGGATTGCAGGACAACGGGACGATGCGCGGTCCAAGCACCTACGTTCTGGGCCGGAGCGACCCCTGGGAGTGGACGAGCATCGGGGGCGGTGACGGATCAGACGTTCAGGCGGACCCGCGAGACAACACATATTTAATTGTGGCGTCGCAGTTCGGCTTCGGCTCCGGCCGCGACGCCTCCGGCGGGTGGGGCATTCGGCCGCTGCCGGTGCCGCAGGACAAGCCGTTGCAATTCAATTGGGTGTCGCCCATTCTGATGTCGCCGCATAACCCTGATGTTGTGTATTTCGGCTCGAGTAAGGTTTTTCGGTCGGTCGACCGCGGCAGGACGTTTCAGGCGCTCGGGGACGAACTGATCGACCGCGTACGCCAGGGCGACGTTCCCTTTGGCACGGTGACTAGCGTCTCCGAGAGCCCATTCGCTTTCGGGACCGTGTATGCCGGGACGGACCAAGGCAAAGTCTGGGTGAACGAAAGCAACGGCGACTGGCGAGACATATCACGCGGACTTGCGAAGGACCGGTGGGTGACCCGTGTGGCGGCATCGTTGCACGTGCGTGACAAGGTCTACGCATCGCAAAACGGCTATCGGCAAGACGACTTCGCGCCGTACCTCTGGCGCTCGGACGATGGCGGCAAGACGTGGAGGTCGATCGCGAAGGGGCTCCCGGCAGAACCCATCAATGTAATCGCCGAGAACCCGCGTGTGGCAGGGATGCTGTTCGTTGGCACCGATCTTGGTGTTTTTGTGAGCCTGAACGACGGAGAGACCTGGGCCGCGCTTGCGGGCGGCCTGCCGCATGTGCCCGTTCACGATTTGGTCGTCCATCCTCGCGAGAAGGACCTTGTCGTCGCTACTCACGGCAGGTCTGTGTGGATTGCCGACATCTCGTCTCTCGAAGCGAGGTGATTGCGTTTTCGGCGAAACACAAAATAAAGAGGTTAAAAGCCCTATCAGAAGTACTGGTCTTGGCTCTGGAACCGGCCTCCAAAGGACTGCATGATCGTCACCGGTGGCAATGTGATTGGCCCACCCGACGATGTTGGTGAATTGGTCGACGCCATTCGCGACCGTTCGACAATCGAAGACTCGAAGGCTTTTGCAGTGGGAGTTGAGCATGTCCTCGTCAATGGCGTTCTAGTTTTGGAAATCGAACGAATGACGGGAGCGAGACCTGGAGTGGCATGGAAGCGCAGGTCGAAGTAAGATGGAGGTATGTCTATGAGAGAGGCAGCTGAGGGGTTTTTTCATGCTTGCGAATCGGGGAAGGGGTGGGGCGAGTGCAGCCAGTACTGCACGCCCGATGCCACGTTTTCTGCACAGGCGAGCATGCTGGCCGACGTGCGCGCACTGGAGCACTACACTAACTGGATGCAAGGGATTCATGAAGTAATGCCTGATGCCTCCTACGAACTGAAGGCATTCGGTGTGGATGAGGACACGGGGAAGGTGCTTGCTTTCGGCGTGTTTCGCGGGACGCATACCGGCGAGGGCGGGCCCGTTGCGCCGACCGGGAAGCGGGTGGAGGCGGACTACGTTTACATCATGGAGTTCGAGGGCGACAAGATTCGGCACATGACGAAGGTTTGGAACGACGGCTTCAGCATGCAGCAGTTGGGCTGGGGGTAGGTACTAGCAGTTCGATGTCGCGTTGGCCGGATAGGTCGATTCGTGCGCTTCTGTATACTGTTCCTGTAGTCTGATGCAGCCAAGCTTTTCCACACGAGTCGCTTATTGGCGACGGATGTTTCGTCTTTTCAGGCGGGATCGACACGCGCGCGTGATTCATGCCAAGGCAAAGATGCCCGTCGATATGGCGCAGGTTCGCGAGTTGGCGGCTTCTTTAGAATCGCCACCAGACTCCACCACGTACAAAGTTGCCTTGTTGGAAACGGAGACGTGCCGCTTTCTACTTAGCGAGTCTCTTGCACTCGACGAAGATGGTTTGCGCCTGCACAAGATAATCTTTCAACGCGCAAAGGTCGAACCGGAGTTGGCGACAATAGTTGCGGCAGAAATGAACGACGCGCCGATCGGGCGTCTGATGCGTGCGCTTATAATGGAGTCGGTCAAGCATGGTTGTTACGCTGTTGTTTTTGAGTTGCGTGATGATGTTTCGGTGGCGTGTCGGGGAAATAACGGCGAGGTTTTGCCCCATGATCCGATACCACGGAATTTGTGGGAACCCATGCTGGGTTGGGCTACTAGAGCAGCTGAGATCGGATGGACCGATGTTCGCCGTTGGTACCGGGATCCTGCCAGTTTGCCCGGAGCGATAGAGGTCGAGGTCACCGAGACCACGTTTCGCCTCTCGTGGGCACCTGCCTAGGCTAGGACAGATTGATAGTTGCCGGCAGCGGTCGTCTTTGACTCTCTGGAGGGCTCTACTCACCTGGTATCAGACAATGATCTCAGTCGTGCCGATATTGATTTTGTAGGACTCGTACATGGGCAAGTCATCGTAAACGATAAGCTGCTGGCCGTTTGTGAACACCAAAGTCAAGGTTCCATCCTCACTTCCTTCTGCCATCTGTACAGAGTGACCAGTCAACTGCATCAACTGCGAATTTTGAACCGGTACTGACAATGGTTCGCCATTGACATTAGTGCCTTGAACATGGTCGAAAAAGCCCTCGACTGTGACGGAAACGTTCCTGTCGAACGAGAAGTTGATCGTGTTCTCGCTAAATGAAACTAGCTCGAGCGTGCACCCAATAAACGGCGAAGCATCGAAATCAGGCGGTAGTCCGAACATGTTGACTCTTGTATGGCAACGTCATTATATCGGGTATCAGTCCCAGCAACCTTACGGTCATCGTCTAGCTAAAGTACGGGGCGGCCTTCACATATCGCCGCCCCAAGTAATTACTGCGGATCTTCCTCAATCTTCTCGTGGCCAACGGTGCTGCTCCAAAACTCCGCGCCACTTGCATCCGCAAACCGGCTAATGGCATCGCGCTCCTTTTTCGTCGGATTGTAGCTTTCCGTTAGTCGACGGGCGGAACAAAGCCAGCCGACTTGGATCTCCCTGCAGGAAAACTTGTAACCCATGTCCTCAATCCCGCGCTTTAGCGAAAGCGCGTGCTCCTCAGACGACGCAAGTAGGTTGAACGTTTGGACGAGCGTTTCAGGAAGCGCGTCCGGTTGCGTCTTTTGCCACTCCATAAAACTGATCTGCTGCGGGTCTATCTCGCTGATCCAAGCGAGGCGTTCGTACCTGGAGCGCGAATCGGAGCGCACCGAGTACCGCGCAAACTCATGCTGAAAATAGGCTTCGAGTATTCGCTCCGTAGAGTCGACGCGGCTGAGGAATGGAAGTCCGTGTGCCGTTATTATCTCGTTTGCCATCTGGATCGCTTCGGCAAGGTCGGATTCGGTCGAGATACAAAACACTCCGGACTCTCCAACTCCCTTTTTCACGAAGTCCGAATACGACACGCGAATTTGTGACCGAAGAAAACTTAGCTCTGTCCAGTCAGGAGAAGTTAGAACTACCAGTTTTGGCGAAAGAATTCCAAACTCAAGCTGAATCGATGTGCCGTCGCAGTCATAGACAGGAATCCGATAGGGACCGATCGACCAGATAACATCGTTTATCTCCTTAGAGAAGGATCGATCTCGCTGTGGCTTGAAGCCTGCTTGGATACAGGTTTTGCGGATGCCTCTGCAAAAGTGGGTGAAGTGGGCTGCTCTTGTTCGTGCGTCTAATCCCATGATGTGCTCATAACGACTTTTACTGAGGACCACGAGCCGCATCCGGCGGCCCATCGTTGCAATCAGGCACGAATCGCAATTGCGAGTGATCGAAAGAAGCGGGCCGACCTTGCAAAGACACAGCAATGCCAATGATTAGTAGTGACGCAAAGATCAGGGCGATCCCATGCCAGCGTAGATTCTTAACCTTTCTAGCAATTAACATGGCAGCAATGATCAGTGCAATCAGCTGAAGCGTGATGCCGCCACCTGCATTGAGCCAGGCGACGAATACGTCAACAGCATCTGGCTCGCTATCGCCCGGAATTGGGCTCCGAATTCCATGTTGCAAGATCGACCATACGAGCCAAGGACCGCAACTATACCAGTATGTCCCTAAGGTTGCCAGCCATCCAAGAGGGACTAGAAATTCGGGCTTGGCGATTAGCTGCTTTAACGAGGTCCGGTTCTCGTGGGCTCCGAATTCTTCCATTGGTTTTCTGCGGACGGGTTCGCGCTAGATCTACTTCCGCTTCGGCCTGAACAGCTTCCGAATCGGGTCAAAGAACATGTCGGCTACTCGTTCTTTCAAAGGAATAATGCCGTTGTCCGTTATGTGGATGTGCTCGGGGCAGACTTCGGTGCAGCATTTTGTGATGTTGCAGGCGCCGACGCCGGCTTTATCTTTCGCGAAGGCGTGGCGCTCGGCTTTGTCGTAAGGGTGCATGGATAAACCCGCCAACTTGATCATCTGCCGCGGCCCGTAAAAAATATCTTTGCGGTGGTTATCGCGCAAGACATGGCATACGTCTTGACACAAGAAGCACTCGATACACTTTCGAAACTCCTGCATGCGGTCGACGTCGATCTGCTGCATGCGCAGGGGTTTTGCGGCGTCGGCATCGGAGAGTGTGAGCGGTGGGATTGTTTTGCTGACTTCGAAATTCCACGAGACGTCGCAAACCAGATCCTTGATAATGGGGAAGGTTTTGAGCGGAGCGACATTCACGACCTCGCCATCGGCGAATTCGTCTACGCGGCTCTTGCACATCAGGCTGGGCTTGCCGTTTATCTCGGCGCTGCACGAGCCGCATTTAGCTGCCTTGCAGTTCCATCGGCACGCAAGCGAACCGTCCTGCTCCTGCTGAATTACGTGGATGGCATCCAGCACAACCATGCCCGGAAACGACTCGACGAAATAGGTCTGCTCCTTGCCACCAGAAGCATCACCACGATAAACATGGAATTCAACACGCCTCGACATTTACGCTTCCAACAACTCCTTCATTTCGGCTGGCGGCTCCATAACCGCCTTGGGCTCCAATTTCACGGCATCACCTTCGATCCGCGCAGTGATGTTATGTTTGGCCCAATATGGGTCTTCATCCAAATAATCCAATCGCCAGTGCGAACCACGGCTTTCTTTGCGTTCGAGCGCGCTTCGCACTATGACCTCGCTGCATTGCAACATATAAATCATGTCTCGCGCGGAATGCCAGCCGGGGTTGAATTTCGTATCTCCACCGACACGGACATTTTCCGCGCGTATCTGTAATGCTAACACGTCATTCAAGGTCTTTGTTAGGCTTTCTTCAGTGCGGGCGATCATTGCGCCCTCCTGCATCGTTGCCTGCAATTCGGCGTGGAGCGTGTACGGATTCTCACCGTCCCCTCCGGTCAGCGGCCGCATCAGCAGCGTTTCTTCCGCGTCGATTTCTGCTTCTGAAACCGAGCCAGTCGAAGCTGATGCAGCGTAGTCTGCAGCTGCTTCTCCGGCACGGCGGCCAAAGACGATAATGTCGGTCAAAGAATTACCACCCAAGCGGTTGGCGCCATGCAATCCGGCCGCGACCTCACCTGCGGCGAACAGCCCCGGCGCGGAAGATGCGCAAGTTTCCGGGTCGGCGGTGACGCCTCCCATCGCGTAGTGTACGGTCGGGTAAATCTCCATCGGCTGCTTCGTAATGTCGACATCGCCCAAGTGAAGAAATTGATCGTACATGCTGGGCAGTTTTTTCTTGATGTAATCTGCGCCTTTGTGCGAAACGTCTAAATAAATTCCTTTGTGCTCGGTGCCGCGGCCCTCAAGCACTTCTTTATAGATCGCGCGAGCAACGACGTCGCGCGGGAGCAGTTCCGGGGGCCGTCGGTTGTTCTTCTTGTCGTCCACCCATCGCAGGGCTTCTTCCTCAGAATCCGCAGTTTCTGCGCGGTAGAAATCAGGAACGTGGTCGAACATGAACCGCTTGCCCTCTGAATTTCGCAAGACGCCGCCTTCGCCGCGCACGCCCTCGGTCACCAAAATTCCGCGCATACCCGGCGGCCAAACCATCCCGGTTGGATGGAACTGCATCATTTCCATGTCCTGCAATTGCGCTCCGGCGTTGAACGCCATCATAACGCCCTCGCCCGTCGACTCCCATGAATTGGACGTATAGCGAAACATGCGCCCCCAGCCACCACTTGCAAGTACGATCGCCTTGGCTTTAAAAACTACAAGCGATCCGTCTGATCTCCGGTAGCCAACAGCTCCGACAACGCGATCTCCGTCTTTTAAGAATCGCGTGAGGGTGGTTTCCATGTGGCAATCCATGCCCATATAAACGGCGCGATCTTGGAGTGTGCGAATTAATTCGAGACCGGTTCGGTCCCCGACGTGAGCGAGCCTCCGATACTTGTGACCGCCGAACGCGCGCTGGCTGATCAATCCTTCGGGTGTGCGATCGAAGACCGCGCCGTAGCGTTCGAGCTCGAGAATACGATCGGGCGCCTCCCTTGCGTGGATTTCCGCAGTCCGCCAATTGTTGAGGAACTTTCCCCCGCGCATCGTGTCCCGAAAGTGCACCTTCCAATTGTCATCGGATTCCATGTTTCCAATGGCCGCTGCGGCGCCGCCTTCTGCCATTACCGTGTGCGCTTTCCCCAAGAGCGACTTAGTTACGACTCCGACGGTGGCGCCCTTTTCGCGCGCGCCGATTACGGCGCGGAGGCCAGCGCCGCCGGCGCCGATGACCAAGACGTCGTATTCGAATAACTCGTATTTAGACATGCAGACCGTTCGTTATCTTACTACAGGCTGGCAGCGGCGATTCGGCCAGCGGCGATCTCGCACATTTCCGCTAAAAGGCGTTCCAGCGTTTCCTTCGGGGTGGCAAACGGCAGCTGACCCTTCATGCGCATGTCGGCCTCTAATACGCACCGAAGCATTGCCGCAATCTGATCCAGCGACAGGTCGCGCGCGGAGCGAGAAAGCTTGTCACGTACGAAAGAGTGCGAGTTGGCAAGGTTCTTCCCCTTGGGCAGGAGGTGCCCCGCCTTTTCCGGAGCCAGCCCCTCGACCTGGCAAACCTTCGCCTGCCAAAGTAACCGCACTTGCCTATGAAGCTGCGGTAGGAGAAAGCGCATTGCCGCTTCTTGAGGTGAGGAAGTGCCTTCCAATAAATACTTTAGGTTTTCAAGTGCGACACCCAGCCTGCCCTGAACGACCGCGTCCAGCAGTTCGAACACCTTCCAGGTTTGGCTCGGCGCGGCGACCTTATGTACCATCTGCTCATCGATTTTCTGCCCCCCGGCATAGAGCAGCAGCTTGTCCAACTCGGCCGTGGCGAGCGTGAGGCTTCCTGAGACTAACTGCGATAGCGCCTCGGCTGCGGGCTTCGTCATTTCTCCGCCGGCGACTTTCGCCCGATCCATCAATTGCCTGACCAGCGCCGCTCCCTGTGGGCTCTCACATGCGATTGCCTTGCCTGCCTTGCCGGCCGCGAGGACCAAGGGGTCTTTCGCAAAGTCTTTCGTCTCTTCGTCGTGCTCAAATACAAGAATCAGAAGCGCCGACGATGGGAGGCTGGGAAGCGACTTGGCAAGTACGGCTGAATTAGCCTTGTCGATGCTCTGTGCGCGGCGGACGACGACTGTCCGCCGTGCCGCGAGGAAGGGTGCGGTTGCGCAGGCATCTAAAACGGCAGCGGGTGAGAGCGACCTGCCGTCAAATTCGGCATGATCGAATGCGCCATCGTCCATTGCTCCCACCGACTGCAACAATTCGCCAAGTTTTTCGAGAATGATGACGCGCTCTGCACCGTGGAGCGCAATTACGGTTGGCGGTTCATAAAGCTCGGGCATTCTGTTTGGCATCTCGCGCCAACTGCGCGATTCGCTGTTTTAGGTTAGCCCATTCTTCGTTGGTCAGGGAAGTCGCTGAGAAGAGCGCGCGATCGAGCGTGGCCGCAAGCGCAAGCGCTTCGGTGCCATCGTGAGCCGATGACGCGTATGCGGAAGCGTATTCAACGGTGGTTTCGGCAAGTTGCTTTGGACGTTTTAGAACAGGCTTGAGCGCCCTGCAAAAGTCGGAGTAGTAGGGAGCGACCCGTCGCTCGATGCCCCTTTTGAATGTGAAGCCTTTCAACTTTGTCCAAAATGCGCCCATCAACAGCGCAAGGAAGGATAGACCGAAAATCGCGCTGCCGATCATGGCTGCGAACGCAGCGCCGGAGCCGTTGTCCCCTTCGTCGTCGTTAAGGAGTGAGCCCACCTCGCCGCCGGGCACTGATTCCGCTCCTGAGGTTGCGTCGAACGTAACCCAGCCAATCCCCTCGAAAAAGACCTCGGTCCAGAGGTGGGCATGGCGGTCACGAATGATAATCGCGCCATCCTCGGCTTCTTCCGGTGGGGCCAGATATCCGCCGACGAGCCGAGCACGGAGGCCCACTGCTCGACACATGACCGTCAGCGAAGAAGCAAAGAGGTCGCAATAGCCTTCCTGCGTGTCGAACAGGAAAGCAGTGACCCGATCATCGGATCCTGAAATGGCTTCGGCCTGGAGGTTGTATTTTGTGCGGCTCTGGATCGCCCTGATTATCTCTTGGACATCGTCGTAATCCGTAGCGCCGCGCCGTGCCGCCTCTTGGGCGAGTGTCCGGACTTCATCCGTGATGCGGTCCCCGTATGAACCCGTGTTGCGACTGAGATTGAAGCGACGATCGGCAGGCGGGGCGCCTCTCAGGGTCGACGGATCGTCGTTCGGGGCAAGCGTTTCAACGTAATACTTTTTTCCGGTCATAAATAGATCGGAGAAATACACGACCTCGCTGGTGTGTGCCGTAAGTCCGCCGACATAATCGAAACGGGTAACCGGCCCCGGCGGCAAGTAAGCGCCGGGATGCCTGCGGGCAAGGCTCTCGACCGTAACCGCGTGTTTTCCACCAGGCTGGAAGGTATCAGTTTGGTCGAATTCGAACACGTCGGCGCCCTCGACTCGCGTGGACTTTTCACCTGTCGGCACAATCTGGTGAATGTCTCCACGTGCGGTTCTTCGACTGCGAAATCCGGTGCGAACGTACCCTCCGTATATCTCGGTTCGCAAATAGGTGGGGCTCAGGTCTCCAGTCATTTTCAAGACCGGCATGTCCGACGCCGAAATCGGCCCGTTTCCGATCCGCTTGGCGGCGTCGCTAGAGAGTCCCGTCCGTAAGTTCGGGTTCGGAGCCGCGAAGCGCAGTTCGGGTTCGCCGGCCAGCTTTCTCACGGCGCCCCCGAGGCCGGGAGCAATGAAATAGGACGCGAGCGAAATTGCTAGGACTGAGACTATCGCAAGCGTCGGGCCGGCCACTGCCTTCCACGGACCCTTGTATAGCATCGAGAAGTCTTTGAATCCGGCCCACTGTGCCATAGCCTTCATTGTTCGCATATGCAGCCGAGTGAGCAAAACGGCGACGCTTACCATGAACAGCGACATGGAAATGGCGAAATTGCCGGCGGTTTCGATGTAGCTTTGGACGCCGAACAACGCAATGCCGGGAACCAATAAAAAGAGCATCACGCTGTCCGTCCAGAGGAAGAAACTCGCGCCAATCAGGAACCAGCACATGAACGATGCGGGCGCCATTTGCCAAGGAAATCCTCCGCCTGGCATAAAGTCATTGAGGATATCCAAGTTCGAAATAACGAGAAACGCCACGACCAAGTGGATATAACCCACGCCACGAATCAACGGAGGGCTAATTCCATGGCTACGAATCAAGTAGCTAAACGTTATCCCAGCCCAGCAAAGAATAACGTAGATAAGTCCCGATAACGGCTGGAGTATTGTAAGCGATGTCGTGTAGAGCGGCACTGCGAGAGCCGCAGCCAGGAGCATGAAGTCTGCTGCGCTTGCAGGAAGTTTTGCGGACTCCTCTCGGATATTACGCGATTCTGCGGTCGGCTGCATAAGGGTATGACATGATCGAGATCGTTACGTTTTGTGCCGATAGAGAGGCCACAAAATCTTTGTCTGTGCAGGGTAGGAAATCGACCACGATCTTCTCCTTAGGATAGGGCGACGGGTCGTACAACAAAACGTGAACGCGGCGTTGTTCCGCAAGGCGCCTGATAGCCGAAGCGACGCCCTCTTCCGCGGCGGTGAGCAACACTAAAACGGTGCTCCCCGGCTCCGTCTTGGCAGCAAGCCCCTCCAATTCCGACGCGAATCGCGTCCTTCTATCCGCCGTGGCAGTTGCCAATGCGTCACAGATTTGCTTATAGCGCATACCTGCGGAATGCTTCGCTACGGAGCCCGGCGGCTCCAGGTTCGCAATCTCAACCGTGCTTCCGCGTTGCAAAAGCACATCCGAAATGTGTGCGAGATGGCCGCACATCGCCTCCAGGGTAGTGGCCGACCTGCCACCAGCTTCCGTACCTTCCGTTAGCTGCATCGCCACGTAGAGGCTGGTATTGAAGCCGGTGTCGAATTCCTTCACCTGCAGCCGTCCGGTTCTGGCGGTAGATGTCCAGTGGATATAGCGAAGTGAATCGCCTGGCGCGTACTCGCGCACGCCTCGCGGCTCTATGCCGTGCCCTCGATTGCGTCCGTCGTCGCCCTGGTTTGCTCCCCATCCGCTCAGCGCGCCGAGATCGAATGCCACAGGGATCTTGGCCGGGTGGATGGTTACTTCGAACGGCTCTGTCCGGTACTCCGTGTCGACGCGAATGAGACCCAAAGAGTCGTAACTCGTCACCAAAATCGCGGACCAGCGGTAGACCCCGCGGCGAAGTGGCATTAACTCATAGCGCGTTTCCACCGCAGTCGTAAAACTCGGGGCAATGGGCAGCGGCTTCAGGTCTTCGTCATGGGCAAGCCCTCCCGGCAGCTTATCGACAATCAGCAAGAGTGGGCGCTTAATGTCGATTGTCGACCATACGCGAATTCTCATCGGCACGCGCTCGCCGGCGACAACGAGCTGCGGCGCGATCCTTTCGAATTTCAGTCCACGGACCGCCAGCCAAGCCTGCAGCTTTAATAGAAACAGCGTAACGAGCATGACCGTACTCATGTAAAACAGCGGCCAGGTGTTAAGAAACGCACCGACGGTCAGTAGAAAAATCGCTGAGACCGAAATTGTGAGAACGGCGTATTTTCGCAATTGCCTAACCGCTTGGCACCGGAGCTGCGACACCGGCAATAATCTCTTCAATAACGGCTTCGGGTTCAATGCCTCTACTGCGCAAGTCCGCGCGTGGTATGACGCGGTGCCCCAAAACTGCCGGCGCCATGACCTTGACGTCGTCCGGAGTTACGTAGTCCCTACCCGCATAGGCGGCTTCTGCTTGTGCAGCTTGCATGAGCAGAAGCGATCCGCGCGGGCTGGCTCCCAGAACCACTTGATTGGAGTCACGCGTCGCGCGAACAATATCGACGATGTAGCGTCGGATTAACTCGCTGACATCGACCGTTCTGATTTCGCCTTGCAGCCGGTGGAAATCAGCAGCCTGGACAACTTGGCGAACGTCATCCAGTGGATGCGCCACACGCTGAGTGTCCAAAATGTCGGCTTCTGTTTCTCGATCCGGATAACCCATTGAAAGCCTCGCAAAGAATCGGTCGAGTTGGGCTTCTGGCAACGGATATGTGCCGGTCATCTCAACGTTGTTCTGCGTCGCAATAACGAAAAAGGGATCGGGCAGGAAATGGGTCGTCCCGTCGACCGTGACCTGCCTTTCTTCCATAGCTTCCAACAGAGCGGCCTGGGTCTTCGGCGTTGCCCGATTGATCTCGTCGGCAAGGACGATATTGCCAAAAATCGGGCCGGGCCTGAACTCGAACTCCGACCGCTGTTGGTTAAACATTGCGACGCCGGTGATGTCGCTCGGCAGCAAGTCGGGTGTAAATTGGATACGGCGAAATTCGCCGCCGATGGCTTTTGCCAGCGCCTTCGCGAGGACAGTCTTGCCGACGCCGGGGACGTCCTCGATAAGCAAGTGGCCGTTGCACAGCAGCGCCAGCGCCGCCTTTCGAATGGTGTCTTCCTTACCGAGAATCGCTTTGCCAACCTCTCTAACGAGCCTCTTGGCGGCATCGGCGACCTCCGTGTCTGCCTGAATCAAACCGGGTTCACTCATGTGTTGTTAATAGACGGTACTCTAAAGCATAGTTGCTCGTTCCCTTTGACCAGACGGGGTAGAATTGCTGGCGCGCCGCTCAACGGCGCATTTTTACGATGGGCATCGAACGAAACGACCGAAAACCGAAGCGAAGGCGCACAACAGCACAGCGAATGAAGGGGCGGATGCAGCCCGTGTTCCTTCTGCCGGACGCCCCCGCGAAGGAGAAGCCGACGGCGAAGAAGCCCGCTGAACCGAAGGCGGAGAAGGCGGCGAAACCCAAGACGGCAGCCAAACCGGCAGCGAAGAAGCCGGCGGCGAAGAAGCCCGCAACGAAGAAAGCAGACTAACTTATCCCGAAAGCCTCGGGGCGTGGCTCAGCATGGTAGAGCGCTGCGTTCGGGACGCAGAGGTCGGCAGTTCAAATCTGCCCGCCCCGACCACTCCTTCTGCTCAGAGGTATAAACGAAATCTCCATGCTCCGCATCCTCGTCGTTCGCCACGGCCAAACAGCCTACAACAAAGAACTTCGCAACCAGGGCCGCGCGGATATCGAACTCGACGAAATCGGCTGTGCGCAGGCGAAGTCTCTGGCATCCGCGATCAGCAGAGAAAGCATCACCGCGATTTACAGCAGCCACCTGAAGCGCGCGGCAAAAACCGCCGATGCGTTAGCAACGTCGATGGGGCTCGAAGTCATTGTCGACGTGCGCCTAGCGGAGCGAGACTACGGCGCCTGGGAAGGGAAGACACGCGAGGAAATTCTCGAATCGGACAAGGAGGGCTTCGCTCTCTATCGCTCCGATCCAGTTATCCAAACATCCGGTGGCGGAGAGACGGGGCTCGACGTTTTCATGCGGGTCGTCTCGTTCTTGTCGGAACTGCTCCAGAAGCATGAGGATGGCACCGTTGTGATCGTCACCCACGGTGGCAGTGGTTCGGCGTTGATCGCTGCGCTTCTGCATGGCAGCCCCGCGACCGCTGACTGCATTAGGCTATCCAATTGCTCCGTGAGCGAGGTCCTCATCGAAGGATCGCGCCGCCGACTCGCTCGATTTGACGATCATTCACATCTGACCGATAGACCCCTTCAATATCCGCATGTCGGCCTTACCCATAAGTAGGCGCGCGGCTTGGGGTTTGCCGATTGCGGGTGGTATTTTGCACGCACTTGCCTTTCCGCCGTTCGGTTTCATGCTGCTCGTTTTTGTCTCAATTGTGCCGCTGCTCATTGCCGTACGGGGCGCTTCCGGCAGGCAGGCATTCGGACGTGGCTATCTCTTTGGCCTTGCGTTCGGCTTGCCGAATATGTTTTGGCTGCACACATTCGTGGGTAAGTGGACGTCGTCTTGGTTTCTCGGTGCCGTGCCGTGGCTCCTCGTCTGTCTTGCATTTGCCGTGTATTTCGGGCTGTTCGCGTGGTTGGCTCGGAAAGCATGGCTGCTGAATTGGCCATGGGCGATTCCACTTGCGTGGGCGGCGGTCGAGGTGTTTAGGTCGAAGATTCCTGCGCTCTATTATCCGTGGTCTCTTTCTGGAGCGTCCCTCTTCAAAGTGCCGGCTATGCTTCAACCGGCGCACTATCTTGGCGAGTTCTTTATAGGCGCCTGGATTGCCTGTATTGCGACGGTCGTGGCGATGCTGTTCATGAAAGAATCGTTCGCCCCTCGAAAGGTATGGCCATACATCGGGTTTGCCGTTCTTGTGATGATGGCCTCTGCGGGCATGTATGCGACTTTGCCCACCGGCCCCACATTGACCCTTGCCGCGGTGCAGCCAGGCGTCGACCTCGCGTTTACGCCTGCAAGTCAACAGCACGCGCTATTGAGCGCGCGTATCCCGGAAGCTCTCGAAGTGGCAGCCGGCAGGGAGCGCGACCTCACGGTCTTTCCCGAGGGCATTGCGAGATGGCCGGTGGGTGCCGATGCACCGGACCTTCCATTCGACGCGACGGGCCTTGGCGATTTAGTGATTGGGGGGCAGCGCTCGGACGGCAACGCGTCGTATCAAAGCGCATTTGGGTCCGATGGAAATGCTTGGTCGTACGCCGACAAGACAAGGCTGGTCATTTTCGGCGAGTACGTGCCCATGCGCGAGCGGTTGCCGTTCTTGGATGCGTTCGGATTGCCTGATACCGATCTCCGGCCAGGGGGCGCGATCGGCACGCTGGAGATTCGCGACCTCAAGGTAGCGCCCGTGCTTTGTTTCGAGGCACTCTTCGAAGAGGTATCGAGAGTTTCAGCGGGCCGGGGCGCGGATGTGATCGCTGTGATGAGTATCGACGATTGGTACCAGGGAACCGGTGCCATCGACGCTTTGATTGCTGGCGCGGTAATGCGCGCAATCGAGAACGGGTTGCCGGTGGTGCGCAGCGCATCGCTCGGCCCGAGCCTGATCGTCAATTCGAGGGGAGACATCGTGGCGTATGCCGAGATGGGGGAGACGACCACGATTATCGCGGAAGTAGCGAGCGGGGGGGGCGACACCGGTACGGGTCGGGTTGCGTTCATGGTTCTTGCCTGCGTGGCCGCGCTCGTCGTCGCGTTCCGGCGGTAACCGTTCGGATACTCACTCACTCATCGGTTCTTCAAAGTTGCTCACTTTTTGCAGGGTTATTGTTATGAGCATGATTCAGCCCTTTCGCTGGTTTCCACGTGGCTTCGAGAAAGCATCCACAGAACCATCCACAATGTGGGATTGTGGATGGTTTTGGCTGGTTCCCCGTAAAATGACCACCGTGGAGTGTTAGATCCGTCTCCATAATAAGGAGACTGCAATGAGCAAAGGAAAACGGTATAGCGAGGACCAGATTATCAAGGTCCTTCAGGAGATCGAG
>JALYSG010000017.1:31764-50941 GCA_030854945.1 Armatimonadota bacterium | reverse complement strand
GTCATAATCGACGAATGGCCCAGCAGTTCCTGCACGCTCCTCAAGTCTGCGCCGTTCTTTACCAAGTGAACCGCATAGGTATGGCGCAGAGTGTGTGGGCCGACGTCTTTATCGATGCCCGAAAGAGCAGCGTACTTTCGTAAAATACGAAACACGCCGGATCGAGAAATCGGCTTGCCGCGCGCGTTCAAGAATATATGCGACCCGCTGGATTGTCCGTGGAAGATCGGCCGGCCCCGTTTCAAGTACTCCCTCAAATAGTCGTGCGTTTCCGCCGGAAGCGGGAGCAATCGCACTTTCTGACGTTTGCCGGTAACGCGCAGAATCGATTCGCTTTCACTGTAATCCTCGGTGCGCAGTTCGATCAACTCAGAAACCCGCAAACCTCCGCCATAGAGCATTTCAATCATCGCGCGGTCGCGGATGCCGGATGGGTCTGCTAGGTCGGGGGCGTTGGCGAGCCTTTGCATTTCATCCGCCGTAAGCGCTTTCGGGAGTGTTTTCGGCTTTCGAAATCCGCCCGCGGACGGCAGCCTTTCCGGTGCAACGCCCGATCTGCGTCCGAGAAATCGAATCAGGCTCCGCAACGCTGATAGTTTTCGCTGAATAGTTCCCGGGGCGTACGCCGCCTTACCCAACTCGCTTCGGACGCGAGCCGACGTGTCACCGTCAATTTGTGTGAAACTCGCAGTGCCCCAGGTAGTGAGCCACTCTGCAGCTTGCCTCAGGTCGCGGTCGTATGCGGCGATGGTGTGTTTGCTCGCGCCGCGCTCACCGAGCAAATGGTCCAAGAACCAGCCGATTTCGGTTTCTAAGGCTGACTCTTCAACTTGAACACGCATATTGTTGGCCTTATGTACATCATGTCGTGAGTTTTTGGGTACCGCTCTCGCATGAGGACGCGCAGGAAACTTCGGTCGAACACCTTTGACTTTGGACTCGCGGCGAGTGCAGGCTCAGCGTCCCAGAACATGGCCACAAAATCGTACATAACTTTCATCCTATCGATAAAGGCCACGAAATTGGGTTCGCTGAGCCGGTCGTGGTCTAAAAACTCAAAGCTGCTAAACACGATGTACGCAGGTGGTGACTCGAGGAGTCGCATATCCCAGTCTTTCTTCTCGCCGTCTGGCGCGATGTAACGAACGATGTGCGGATATTCCGCCATTGCCCCAAGTCGCTCATCCGTTGCAAGCAAGCCGATGTCAGGAAAAAATGGAGGCGTATAGAACCATGGATCGCTAACGAGGCCGATCGTTGCGTCGTGTTCAGCTTCTTCTCGAATCCACGTGGCCGACTCGTCACGAGTGTCTTGCATGGTCATTAAACGGGTAAGCGTAAACGCCCCGGAAGTCGCGCCAGTTCCGACAACAACAAATAGAATCGCGGCTCCGGTGATTACGCGCTTCCAACCCCTTCCCTCATGGCAGCGACCCGCAAGGTATCCGAGGCCGAGCGCAAGGAACGGAAGCAGAGGAAAGACGTACCGCAGGAATTTCACCTCTGCCATTCCGATCACAATAAAATAAACGACGAAAAACGATGCGGCGACGATGGCCCACGGCTTTCGGGCGGCCGCCGCCCACACAAGGCCCACGATCCCTAGGACCATAGGAATCATTCCGAATGCCTCCGCAGAATTTAAGAAGTGGTAGACCACTCCCGGAGGTGTATCGACAAAAACAAGGCCATGGCCCTCCGCGGAGTGGCCCAGTTCATAGGTGAACCCGCGGAGAAATGCCATCGTCTCAAGCAGTATTCCCGGCGTCGCCATCAAAAAGCCGACGATTGCTGCCCCGAGCAACATTGCGTATTGTTTGACATCGGCTTTGATTTTCCAAAAGACAATAGCCGCTGGAATCAGCAGAAGAATGCCGGTGTATTTCGTTCCTGCAGCCAGGCCAATGACCATCCCCATACCCGAAATGCGTTTCCACTGCAAGGAACCGTCGGATTGCACCGCGCGGATCAGCAAGTACGCAGCCAGCGCGATGAGCATCGTCGCAATGACATCGGTCGTCTGAAATCGGGAGTGAACCACATGCGCCGGCGCAAGCAACATTGAAAATGCGCCGATAAGCGACCCGAGCGACCCGGTTACGAGAAGCAACGTGGCAAAGACTATTGAGACGGTAGCGGCCCCGGCAATTGCCGAAACAATGCGGCCGGTCTTTAATCCTGCTTTCGTCGTTTCAGCGATTGGCACGTCGTCACCGACAGGAATCCATCCATAAGACATTCCTGCGTCGTTTGCAAAATGGATCGCTGTAAAATATAGGGATCCGTAGTTATAAAACCCAGGTCGAAAATATGGCGTTTGAGTGCCGACAAGATAAATGAGTTGCTCATCCGGGTGCAGCGATTGATTTCTTTGGTCGTTCGGCAGCCCCCATCCGATGCCTACCAAGCGAAGGCCGAGTGCGAGCAAGAATAATACTAGCGCGGCGATCCATACGCCCCTGCGCGTCAGCTTCGGATTGAGAATGTCACGCGCTTCGCTTGGCGGCTCCACTACTTACGGACGAGGCTGGCGCGCGATTTGAACCGCTCTTGGTATACCGGCCCGCCCGTGTAGGCGGTTACTTCGACGTCGATCGACCCATTGCTCGTAGCCAAAATCTCTATTGGATCAAGCGTTTTCAGGTCAAGGTAGTAATCGACCTTGGCTTCCATCTTTAGCTTCACGGACTTAAACGGTGACGCTTCGGGTTTGATTCCCATCATATCCGCCAAGTAGGGCGCGGCGTCGGAGTCCTGCAAAATCCTGCCCTCGATGTGATAAAAGTTCTTGCCGTTGCGTATTGCTTTCCCTTTGTACGTCATTTCGTAATCAATGCGCGAGTTCATATTCTTGCCCTTATCAGCGCCTTCTTTAACCGTAATCGGCGAATAGCCGACGGTTTCTTTCCAGGTCTCTCCGACAATGACAGACCCGTTGGGCAAAATAGGACCGTTATCGAAGAAATTAACAAAAGCAGCGAGCTGGCGCAATTGATTCATCCACCCCATGATGTCCAGCTGTCCGGCGCCACCCCGCTCCGAGTGCAAGTTCAGCGTTCCGCCATCCCCGTCCTTAATTTTTGGCTTCGGTGTGAAATCCTCGAAGTCGAGTATTTGGTTTTTGCGCGAAAGCGTGAGGACCTGATTGACATCCTTGATAAGGACCTCAGTCTTTGGCGGCTCGTCGAACGTTTCTCCCGTTTTCACCGAGATATTGGGTTTCCTCATTCGAACGTCAGCGACGCCATCGGGCTTGACTTCCTCCACCAGGGTGTTGATCGTATACGTGTACGTCCCGGTGTCGGGAATGAAGGTCTCCAACGGAACCTGGCGGTACTCGAACTGAACCCTGCTGTTGAACGCATAGGTCGACTTTGCTCCTGCGGTAAAAGTGCGCTGCAAGTCTATCGGCGCATCCTGTAACGGAGCGGCAAGGGCCGAGGCGGTAATCAATGCTAACAACATTTGGTGTTTTCCTTCTATGATTCTATCACGTGAGTCGCACCCTAACCTGTCTGGCAGCGGCTGCCTGGTGGGCGATCGTGCTGCTCTCGAGTGGCGAAGGCGCATCAGCCGAATTCACAAAGCAACTGCTCAAATCGCTGCTGGGGCTCGAAGGAGGCGCGCTCGACCTGGCCAGCCTAATCCTACGCATGTCCGGGCACGTGATGTATTACGCCATATTGACGGGATTACTCACCGCTTCGTTTCGCAGCGTTAGCGTCGCGGTCGCCGTGGCGGGCGGGACGGCCGTGCTCGACGAGGCCAGGCAATCTCTTTTCGCCACCCGGTCAGGAACGCCTGCCGATCTGGTTTACGACGGCGCCGGCATCCTGGTCGCCGTGCTGTTGTTGCGTCGCTACTCCCGCGCAGGTCGCTTCACGTAGTCGTCGAGGCTGAGACAATTCACCTCCCCGCCGCTTGCTCTCAGGTCGAGAGCGGTCACAAGCGCCTTTGCAGTATCAATACTCGTCAAGCATGGAATGCCCGTCTCGACGCATATGCGCCGTATCTGCATCGCCTCAGCCTCGGCATCACGGTCAGCGCTTGGTGTGTTTACGAGCAATTTAACTTGTCCAGAGCGAACCGCGGTAGCAACGTTTCGATCAGGGTCTTCTCCGATTCGAGGAATCGACTCGCAGGCCATGCCCGCATCCGTGAGTGCCTTCGCGGTGCCCGCAGTCGCTAGCAGGTCGAAGCCCAGGTGGAGGAGGCTCCGCCCTATTTCGCAGGCTTCACCTTTGTCCAGGTCGCGCACGGTTATCAGAGCTGTTCCGGTCTGCGGAACCTGAATGCCTGAACCAATCAGTGCCTTCGAGAGCGCCGCCGCGTATGTAAAATCGATGCCGAGGACTTCTCCGGTGCTCTTCATCTCTGGTCCGAGGCTAGGCTCCACACGGCTGAGCTTTTGAAAGCTGAACACCGGTGCCTTCACCGCGAACAGGCCTGGGTCAGGAGGTTCAGAAACGGTTTCGTCTATCCCGAAGCGTGAGACTCGTCCGTTTGCAGGATCCCACACTCCGCTGCCATAGCCTTGCTCTTTCAACGACACGCCCATCGCGCACTTTGTCGCGATGGCGACCATGGGAAGCGATGCGGCCTTGCTTAAATAAGGCACAGTTCTGCTCGCCCGCGGATTCACTTCTAAAACATACGCCTTGTCATCCTCGATAACAAATTGAATATTCATCATTCCACGGACTCCCAATTCGCGCGCCAGATCCGAGGCGATTTGCACCATTTGCCTCTGCGCATCAATGGAAATCGTCACAGCGGGGTACACCGCCATGCTGTCACCGCTGTGTACGCCCGCACGCTCGACGTGTTCCATGATTCCGGGGATTAGGGTGTCGAAACCGTCTGAAATTGCGTCGACCTCCGCTTCCATCGACGGAATATACTTGTCGACAAGAACCGGCGCGTCGCCACTTGCTTTTGTTGCTGTGGCCATATATCCGCGCAGTTCGTCATCGTTCCAGACGATTTCCATCGCGCGGCCACCGAGGACGAAACTTGGCCGTACAAGAACAGGGTATCCAATGCGCTTTGCGACCTCGATGGCTTGATCGGCGCTTGTGACACCGGCTCCGGCCGGCATTTCAATATTCAGCTTTTCAGCAACTTTCTGAAACAAGTCGCGATCCTCTGCTCTTTCAATCGCTTCGGGAGATGTTCCGAGAACCTTTAGGCCGCGCATTGCGAGCTTTCTTGCGAGGTTGATGGCGGTTTGACCGCCAAATTGCAGCATGACGCCGATTACACTTTCACGCTCGGCCACGCGCATCGCATCGTCTTCCGTCACGGGATCGAAGTAGAGTGCGTCCGCGGTGTCGAAGTCCGTGCTCACGGTCTCCGGGTTGTTGTTGAGGATTACTGACCGATATCCCATTTCCTGCAGCGCCCATGCCGCGTGCACGCACGAATAATCGAACTCGATTCCTTGGCCGATCCTAATCGGCCCGCTTCCAAGGACGAGCACAGACTCCCGCGCATCGTCTTGCACTTTATCATCCTCTTGGCCGACAGACGAATAATAGTAGGGTGTGTTGCTCTCAAATTCGGCAGCGCAAGTATCCACCATTTTGAAACAGTTCGGCACTTCGGGCTCCGAATCAATGATTGTCGCAATTTTGTTCAGGAACCACGGGTCCACCTTAGATATCTCATTGACCCTGGCGGTTCCCCAGCCACGTCGCAGGGCCTCGGCAAGCGCCCATAGCCGCTCGTCAGTGGCTACCCGAACCGCATTCTCTAACTCATCATCGCTCAACGCTCGCATACCTTCGTGATTTAAGTCCTTCTCATCGACTTCCAAACCACGGATTGCCTTCAACAGGGCGCTTTCAAAGCTGCGGTCGATCGCCATTACTTCGCCAGTGGCCTTCATTTGCGTTGAGAGGCGCCGGTCTCCAGAGGCGAATTTATCGAAAGGCCATCGCGGTACCTTGACGACGCAATAATCCAACGCGGGCTCGAAGCAGGCCTTCGTCGTTCGTGTTACAGCATTGTCGATTTCGTCCAGTGTCTTTCCGATCGCAATTTTTGCAGACACTCGCGCGATGGGATAGCCGGTTGCCTTCGATGCAAGAGCTGAGGATCGAGAGACACGTGGGTTTACCTCGATCACGTAATAATCGTACGACTTCGGATTGACAGCAAGCTGAACGTTGCAGCCGCCTTCCACCCCGAGCGCGCGGATAATCTTCAGTGACGCGCTCCGCAGCATGTGGTATTCGATATCGCTAAGGGTCTGCGACGGAGCCACGACGATGGAGTCCCCGGTGTGGATTCCCATGGGGTCCAGGTTTTCCATGTTGCAAATCGTGATGCAATTGTCTGCTCTATCGCGCATTACTTCGTACTCGACCTCTTTCCATCCGAGGAGAGATCGCTCCACCATGATTTGGCTGCGCATGCTCAGCATCAAGCCCAATTTTCCGATTTCGAGCAATTCTTCCGGTGTATTCGCCACTCCGCCTCCGGTTCCTCCGAGTGTGTAGGCAGGGCGAATAATGCATGGGTAGGGGGCAACTTTCGTCAGTTCTCGCAGCTGCTCGACGGTTTCGACAATCCAGCTCTCCGGGACGGGCTCGCGAATTTCACGCATTAGTTGGCGGAATTCTTCCCTGTCCTCAGCCTTCCTTATCGCCTCCAGTGGTGTTCCGAGGAGCTTAACATTATATTTATCCAACACCCCATTCGCCGCCAATTGCGTCGCCAGGTTCAACCCGGTTTGTCCGCCAAGCGAAGGCAACAAACCATCGGGCCGCTCCCTTGCGATCACCCTCTCGCAAAACTCTGGCGTCAACGGTTCGATATAAACTTTGTCGGCCGTTTCTAGGTCCGTCATGATCGTCGCGGGGTTGCTGTTGATGAGAACCACTTTCAGCCCCTCTTCTCGCAGAGACCTGCACGCCTGCGAACCGGCGTAATCGAATTCCGCGGCTTGACCAATCACGATCGGGCCGCTTCCGATGACCATTACCTTATTCATGATCCCGCCTTCCCGATCTCGTCTATAAACTCGGCGAAGTACGGTCTGGAGTCCCACGGTCCAGGGGCAGCTTCGGGGTGATACTGGATGCTTCGCGCCCGATAGCCCGCGTGGCGCAGCCCTTCAACCGTGCCGTCATTCAAATTAATCTGGTCAATCTCCGCTCCCGTTCCGGCAAGCGATTCGCCGTCGACTGCGTAGCCGTGGTTTTGCGAAGTAATGGTTACACGTCCCGTAACTAGGTCCTTTACCGGATGGTTGCTGCCCCTATGTCCGAACTTTAATTTGTAGGTTTTTCCGCCCATCGCATACGACAGCATTTGATTGCCCAAACAAATCCCGAAGATCGGCACTTTGCCCAACAACCCGTGCACAACTTCTATAGCGTGTTTGAGGTTTTTCGGATCGCCCGGGCCCGGAGAAATCACCAAGCCATCCGGTGACCACCCCAATATCTCGTCCGCTGTAGACGTTTGCGGCAGAACGACGGAACGGCATTTCAATGCGGAGAAACGCCGCAAGATATTGTACTTAAGGCCCAAGTCCAGCACTGCCAATTTGCACTTGTAACCGCCTGCGGGTGAGTCGATTGGTTCACGCCCTTCGAAACCCCATGCATACGGCCCAGGGGTTGAAACCAATTCAACGAAATCGCGGTCTCCGTAGTCGGGCAGGGCATTAAGTCGCTGCGCGGCTAAGGAAGGCTCGTCGTCTGTCAGCAATCCCATCACGACGCCCGCCGAGCGCAAATGCTTTGTTATCGCCCGCGTGTCAACCCCGTGTAATCCGGGCTTATTATGCTCTTGTAAAAACCCGTGTAGCGTTCCCTGCGACCGCCAATTGGAAGGTCGGTCTTCAGCCTCCCCAACGATAAGACCAGCCGACTGTACTGACGCGGATTCGAAATCGTCGTCATTGACGCCGTAATTGCCGATGAGCGGATAAGTGAGGAGGACGATCTGCCCGGCGTAGCTTGGGTCGGTGAGGATTTCCTGGTAACCGGTCATCCCGGTGTTGAAAACGACTTCCCCTGCGGTTTCAATATCCGCCCCTAGCGGCTCTCCGCTGTATACCGTTCCGTCCTTTAGAACCAGGTGCCTCGCCATGCTGTGTCGGCTCCGGACGTGCTCAACCGAGGTCGGGCTCTGGGGAACCTGTACAGGATACCCAATTAGTTCTTGGAGCCGCCCCCACCGCGAGATCGGACGTAGTCGAATTGTTTGCGGAGGGCTTCCGGCGCCATTGACCAGGGGATCATTGGGGCGCCGTAGTTGTACTCATCGGACCGGAACGACGCGGACCACGTGACTCGGTCGACAACCAGGCGTATAAGCTCAGTCTTGCCGATGCGCACTTTCTCCATGTCTACCGTGTTGTGTTTGCTCATTTCGGCGAACTGGTCGATGGGTAGTGACAGCCACTGCGTTATCGGCCCACCACCGGAAAATGCCGACAAAACGATATCCTGGCTTCCAAGTTGCATCTCCAGCGGTTCCGTCGCCGGAAATCCGTTTGGGTAAAGGTTTGTTGGGTCGTCGCCTTGCGGGTTTCGAAACGTATCGCTGAAGACCATACTGCCGGCATAGATTCTGGAATTCTTTCCGAGCATGCACGCTCGCCACAGTAAACTCCGCGAAGTTGAATCGAGTGATCCAATTGGAATCGCTTTGTCCTGAGACAACACGTTTATTTCACTTGAGCCAAGGCTGTTCCAAACACGCAACGACGCAATATTCGAGTACGTATCGCAAACGGTATCTTGGCTCTGACCCGTTGCGTCATTCAGGTAGTCCCGTGCAAATCCGCCGTCGAGTTGCAGGTCGCTGCAGGACGACACAATGCGCGCCAAATCATTGAGGGCCAAAACGGTTCCGCTTTTTGTAAGATTTGCCACTTGCGAAAAATACTTCCTGGGGAACCGCTTCGCCCTCGCCAACGAGAGCTCTCTTGGAACGACCGTCAGCCATCCGGATACTTCCGTATATTCGCTGCGGACTTCGTCGCAAAACTCTGCAAGCATGTTTCTGCCGTTAGTGGGAAGGTCGGTTCGGCTGCCGTTTTCAATCACATCATCGCTCAGAATGGCAATGAGCTGATTCGCCGTTTCCTCTGCGATTTCTACTAATCCTTCGCCCGCGGCTGCGGCACAGGTCTCGCGCTTCTCGGGGTGCTGAATCGCTTCCAGCAGCGATTCCATGGCTTTCTTGGACGGTTGGCGCGAACTCTGCCGCCGCCACCCCAAGCCCAAGAAGCCGTCGATTTGCAACGTTTTGTCTAACGACGACCCCGCTGGCTCCGTAGAGTTTGCAGGCAGAGGGCCGGCTTGCAAATCGATAAAGTGTCCTTCCCTCTCCACATATTGGCCCTCTCGGCGCAAATTGACGTAGGCCATCAGCTGGCGCGGATCAACCATGCGAACCTGAATGGAAACTTCAAAATCTTCGACGGATTTTCGCGATGCCCAAGTTTTAATGTCAGCCATGGCGGCTTTAGGAATCGGCTGTTGGAGCCGATTTGGCTTCGTGGAAAACGTAATCGCGCCTTCATCCTGCAATGTTCTGTACTGACCATCCGACAAGTGGCCAAAAACGGCCGAAGCTATCCAGGTTGTAGGATCCGCGTTTCGCTGCAGCTTGCGTATTTTTTCTCCGCGCTCCAGATAGAGTTCCCTTTCCTTGTTCACGTCCGGCATGGGCTCTTCGGTCTCAGCGTTGAGCAGTGCTTCCGCTTGGTCGAAATCCGGTCGTGGCAAGCGAAACCGCGATAGATGCTCTGCACGCAAACCTCGCAGCCGGTTAATCCGTTCAAAGTCCAGTTCCTTCTCCGCCATTTTCGCGCGTTCAGCGGTTTGATAAAGGGAGTACCCCTGATCCGTCGCGCGCCAAGAAAGTTTCAGCTTCGATGACAGGCGGACCATGATATCCAGCAGAGAGACTTTGGAAAGGCGCAACGCCACGATATCCCCATCGAAAGGATGCGCCACCGAAAGCGAAATCGCTCCGGATTTAGAGATTCCGTTTAGGGCCCGGGAAAGCGCTTCCCCCGATGTTACATAACTGACCGTCACGTCCAGTCGTTTGTCTGCAGCCAAATCCGGCGCTCGGGCCAAACAAACTGCTGCCAACAGAGCAATCACGCGTTACACCTCCATCAATTCGACGTCTTTTTTCTTTTGGTGGTCGTCTACTTCTGCCACATACTTATCGGTCAGCTTTTGCACTTCCACCTCGTGACGCTTCAACTCGTCTTCGCTCATTTCTTTGGCTTTCTCCGCTTTCTTCAGATGATCGATGGCGTCGCGTCGCACGTTGCGGATTGCAACGCGTCCTTCTTCTGCGCGCCCATGGACTTGCTTCACGAGTTCCTTTCGACGATCCTCGGTCATCTGCTGAATGGTTAGCCGAATACCGTTACCGTCCACAATTGGGTTGATCCCCAGGTCGCTTTTTTGGATTGCCTTTTCGATGGCCTGTGTCATAGACTTGTCGTAGGGCTGAATCAGCAGCTGCCGAGGCTCCGGCACGCTGATGTTTGCGAGCTGATTGATCGGCATCGCGCTTCCGTAGGCATCTACTTCGATCCGGTCGAGCATCGCGGGTGAGGCTCGACCTGTGCGGATCGTCTGGAAATCGCGCACAGTGGCCTCTACGGCGTGCGTCATTCTTTCTTTAGCATCGGCGACGTAATCTTTCATAGCGACAAAAAGGTACCCCACGAACGCTTGACGAGCCCGATCATCGTTTGCTGTCCAGTTGATGACCTAACCGGCGCGCTTCGGCGAACACCAAGTCTATGTCCGGGATCGTGGTTCGGTGTGAGCAAATGGAAAGCCGCAGCACTGTGCGGCCCCGCAGTTTCGTTGTCATGACAAACGCAACGCCGCTCAACTGGATCGAGTCCGCGATCTGTTGGTTCAGCGTGTCCACGTATTCTGCCGCGCCCTCATCGTCTTGCAACCGCGATGGGCAAAACCGGAAGCAATAGATATTGATGATTGGCTTGTGCTGAACCTGAAAATCGGTGTCAGCGCGTGCTAGATCGTGTAGGTGTCGTGCGCAAACCACGTTTTGCATCAGCAGACGGCGATAGCCCTCCGCCCCATAGTGTTTCAGCGTCATCCACAGTTTCAATGCCCGGAATCCTCGAGACATCTGTGGTCCATGCTCGTAGTAATCGTGCCCGAGGTGCTGATCCGGCAGCGTTCCTCGCAAATACGATGCATGCATCGAGAACGCCCGGCTCTGCTGCTCCGCGTTTCGAAAGAGCACACATCCGCATTCGTACGGGATGTATAGCCACTTGTGCGGGTCGAGCGTTATCGAATCGGCCCGCTCAAGGCCAGCGTACAAAGGACGCAATTCGGGAAGCATCGCCCCAACCGCGCCACATGCGCCATCGGCGTGAAACCAAACGCCAAACTCCGCGCAGACGTCCGCGATCTCCGGAAGTGGATCGATCGCACCGACATTGATGGAGCCAACTTGAGCAACAACACAAAACGGATGGTCGCCCCGAGCTTTGTCCTCCTTGATCATTTGGCGCAGGGCACCAACGTCCATCGTGTAGTCCTTGTGGCTCGGTACCCGACGAAGCGCTTCCCTGCCGAGGTTCATCATGTCTACCGCTCGAACGAGCGAAACATGGCCTTCATGATCCGAGGTGTACACGAGGAACTTCCCGGAGCGAGTCTCATCCTGCAGCCCTCGCGGAGTCGTGTCGTAGGGTGCGACATTGCGAAGAGCGGTGTGTAGCGCAGTGAAGTTCGCCATCATCCCGCCGCTGGTCAGCAAGCCCCCGCACGTAGCGTCGTAACCGATCAACTCGGCCAACCATGCCAGCGTTCGCCGTTCGACCTCGGTGGCGGACGGGGCCGGCTTCCAACCGCCCGCGTTCATATTCACGGACGCCGCAAGGGCCTCGGCAAGAATCGCCATGTGCGACCCTGAGCCGTTGACAAAGCCGAAGTAGCGAGGCGAACCAAGGTGCGTGGCGTTTGGGAGAACCTTCTCGCGCCATTCGTCGAGGATGCAGATCGCCTCCTGCCCTTTCTCCGGCATTGGCTCGTCGAAGACCGCTTCGACGTCACCCGGTTTCATTGCTGCGAAGACGGGCACGTCGCGGATCGAAGCCAGGTAGGCGGAAATGTCGTCGATCACGCGATAGCCAAGAGCTCGAAACTCGTCAGGCGCAAGGTCACCTTCAAACCAGTTCTCAGGCATCTGCAATCGGCACGTAGATCTCGGTCAAGCACCGCTCCGGGTTCTCGGTGTCGTGTACCAAGTACTTCTCGAAATGGTCTCCATCCCGATGACCGTAATCGCCGCCCTTCGTCATGATCTCCTGCCATGCTTCGCCGAGTCCGCTATACGCGCCAACATAAGTACCTACGAGGTAGCTGCCGCCGCCGACTTCGTTCTCGTCGAAGGCTTCGTGTCCAGTAAAACCTGCCGGCCTTGTGATACAGGCGTAGGATCGCAGGTCTTCTTCGGCGACTTCCGAAGGGTCGTCATTGTATACCGCCACCATGCTAGTGTCCGGGCCTGCCCAGCCGTTCGGGCCCGCGACTTGAAACACTCGTTCCCAAGTTGACCCGATCGAAGGATGTGCGCCTTTGTGGAGCATCGCGATATACGGCTTGCGCTCAACGGTTTCAGTTCGAAATTCCATTGCCGAACTTTACTCGTTATCGAGTGCCCGGGGCAGGTCGACACTTCGTCGAGCGTAAGGGTTTGTGAGTAAACTCCAAAACGGCATGCCGACACGCATACAGGAAATCGTCGCACACGACAGTGCCACACCCAAATTTGGAAGTATCGAGAAGGGTGGCAGCGTCATGCTGGCAAAGGGCACCGATCTTCTCAACTGGGCGCGAACTGGCTCGCTCTGGCCCCTCACTTTTGGCCTCGCATGCTGCGCCATTGAAATGATGAGCACGGTGGCCAGCCGCTTCGACATCTCTCGTTTCGGAAGCGAAGCTTTTCGCGCGACCCCTAGGCAGGCAGACGTCATGATCGTTGCGGGCCGGGTCAGTAAGAAAATGGCCCCTGTGCTTCGACAGATTTACGACCAAATGCCGGAACCAAAATGGGTGATCAGCATGGGCGCGTGCGCTTCTTCCGGCGGGGTCTACAACAACTACGCGATTGTACAGGGCGTGGATCAAGTTGTCCCGGTCGACGTTTACGTTCCCGGATGCCCGCCTTCGCCGGACGCCCTTCTCTATGGAATTTTGAAGTTGCGTGAAAAGATTTCGAACCGCAGCTTTCCGATCATCGAACTCAAGGCACGCGAACAAGAGAAGGTGAAATCGAGTGCCTGAGGTCTTTAAAGACGTAATACGGCCGCTTGTCTCAGGCTTTGCACTCACGCTGAAGCGTCTCAGGCGCGACAAGTCGACGTTCGAATACCCCGAGGTCAAGCGTGAATCATATCCCCGTACTCGATGGCGTCATGTACTGGCGCGCTATGAGAACGGTTTGGAGAAGTGCATCGGCTGCTCGCTTTGCGCAGGAGCCTGCCCGGCACGCTGCATTTACGTGGAGGGCGCGGAAAATACGGATGAGGCACGCTACAGCCCAGGCGAACGCTACGCCGTCCGATACGAGATAAACATGCTCCGCTGCATTTTCTGCGGCTTCTGTCAGGAGGCTTGTCCAACCGGCGCAATCGTGCTACGCAGCGACTTCGAGCTGTCGGACTTTGACCGCGAAGATTTCATTTACACTAAGGAAATGCTTCTCGAGCCGATGGTATCGAATCGAGAATAAATGTCACGGATCGACGAACAGTGTTTTGTCGTTCGTAAATGTCACTGCACCAGGTGCTGACTTTCGCGGTTTTCGCACGTACTTTGCGAGGGTCACCGTCACCGGCACATGCATCGCGTGTTTCTGATTGCTCGTCTTTGCAGCAATCTTGGCGGCCTTGACAAGAATTTCCTGAGCTACCCTCTCCGGCTTGTTGTTGGTTTTCAGCACCACGTGTGAGCCGTGGGCGCCGCGAACGTGTAGCCAATAATCATTCGGCTTCGCAATTCGCGTTGTAACGAAGTCGTTAGCAGTCGCATTCTCTCCCCAGACCACGACATAGCCATCGATCTCCGTCTCTCGCACCCGGTGGCCTTCATGGCGCACTTCTCGCTTTTCAGGCGGCGGCTGTTGGTCGCGCAGCATCCCGGATGCCCTCGCGCTTTCGGCAACTGATTGAACGCCCTCGGGGAGCGTCGCCAACCATCCTTCGATCAGGGCCAATTCACGCCTGGTTCTCTCCGCTTTCGGGGCTAGGTCACCAGCCGCATTCTTTGCTTTTTTAGCTTTCGAAAAATATCGAGCCGCATTTTCCACGGGAGTTTTTTCCGAATCCAACGCAATTTCGATCGCACTTCCCTCGTAGTCCACCGTTTCAAATTTAGCAGCGCCTTCCGGCATGTACGCTAAAATCAATTCGCCGTAAGTTTGCAGCTTGCGCGCACGTCCTGCGGTGTCCAGAACCTCATCAATTTGCGCAAGGGATTTCACTCGCGCTTTGCGAGCGCTTTCCAATTGACCTCGCAGAGTTCTGGCGAGAGCCTCGTTCTCGAGTTGCGGAATAACATCTGAGTAATACTTTTCGAGCGCATTCCCCAAGTGAGCCATTTGCATAGGCTTCGCTGCTATCGATGCTAATGGAAACGGATAAGCGCCGACTCCCGCGTAGTAGACAACGGACAAATGCTCAGCCTTTGCAATGAGGTCGTCGTCGCCGATGAGATCGAGTTCATTCATCAAAACTTTCGAGAGGCCTTGCCGCAAAGTGACCGCCTCGGAAAGCGAAGTGGGCCCACCCTCCATCGGCGGGGTGATACGCCGGAGCCGGCCAGCAGCGCCCGACGATCCCAGCAACGTCATGTTGGCCCGCGTCCCCATCAAATCCACGACGAGTTCATGCCCTTTGGCAACCAACCGGAACCGCCTATCGAAGCCGATTTGCTCAAGCGCATCGATGCGCCCGTTTTCCATACGATCCTTCGCCAAACGAAAAAAACCACCGACGTCCGCAGATTTTGGCGCGGAAGTTACTGGATAGAACCGTGGCGCACGCGGGTCTGCAGAGACAAGCAGCGAGACTTCCCTCGTTCGAACGATGATCGTAGAATCGTCAAGCGCTCGAATTCGGTCGATGTAGCTGCCAACCAGGCCAGCGGTCTCTTTCAACACCGCCGACAAGATCATCGCATCGTAAGGAATTCGCTCCGGCACCGCGTTAGGCTACCTTTGTGGACTAGAATGTCCCCAGCCCTTGACCATGATCACGATTTGTTTGATGGCACTCGAGCCTCACTTGGCCCCCCGCACGTTCTTCCTCTCAAAAGGCAATGCTTGATTCAATGCGCGAAACCCTGCTTCAGGAGGCGGAGGCGATCCAGCGTCTCTCTCGCCGCCTCGGCACCGATTTTGAGGACACCGCCCAGAGAATTCTCGAGTGCACGGGTCGCGTTGTCACCTGTGGCATCGGGAAGGCGGGCGACATTGCAAAGAAGTTCAGCAGCACGCTCTCAAGCACCGGCACGCCGAGTTTCTTTCTCCACCCTGCGGACGCCGTGCACGGCGATCTCGGAATGCTCCGAAAAGAAGACGTAGTGATCCTGCTTTCGAATAGCGGCGAGACCGAAGAAGTCCTGCGGTTGTTTGCACCGCTTAGGCAAATCGGCGTCAGCACGATCCTCATAACCGGGCGCGGGCAAAGCACCGCCGCCAAGCAGGCCGATATCGCCCTCGATATCGCCGTCGAAACCGAAGCGTGCCCGCATAACCTCGCACCGACCACAAGCACGACGGTCATGTTGGCGCTCGCGGATGCCCTTGCAATCGCCGTCATGCGCGCCCGTCAATTCACGAAGGACGAGTACGCGCTCGTTCATCCGAGCGGCTCACTTGGCCGCAGGTTGCTCATGCGCGTGCGCGACGCAATGCGTCAAGGCGACGACCTCCCACTCGTCGGTCCGGAGACGCCGTTCCTCGATGTCCTCGCCGCCATAACGAAGGCCGGTGCCGGTGCCGCCTGCGTAGTCGATCCAGATGGCAGCCTCCTGGGTCTTGTCGCAGATGGCGACATTCGAAGGCGTTTGCTCTCAGAAAAGGAAGGCGCCCTTACTGACCGAGCGGAAGAGCTGATGACCGTCAACCCAGCATCGACTGAAGCTGACGCGCTGGCGATAGAATGCCTCGAAGCCTTCGAAAACCATCCGAAGAAGATCGGCGAGATGCCCGTGCTGGAGGAGGGTCGAGTCGTCGGCATGGTGATGCTCAAAGACCTCATACGCCTGGGTATTTAGGCCCGATGGTTGCCAAACGGGCTGTTTTCGTGGCAAAATCTCCTCTACCTTACGGTTGAAAGGGGGATTAGAATGTCAAAGCACAAGGAGAACGGGGGGCTTAGTCGTCGCGCATTTCTGCGTCGCGCAGGCCTGGGCGCCGCGGCAGCCGTCTCAAGCGGGGGGCTGATCCCGGCGATTGCATCCGCTCAACAGTCGCGAAGAGACGCGCGATCCTTTCGCCTGGGAATCACCGCCGAACGCACTTACTGGCCCGTTCTGCCCGGCGACGAGACGTTCATCCAAAGGATGCGCGTGCAGCTATTAGAGGGCGCCGCATCTCACCTTGAAGAATTTCCCGGATCGTTCCTCGCCCCGACCATTCGAGCGAACCGCGGCGAGCTAATGTACGCGCAATTCACGAACGATTTATACGACCCCTCGATTATCCACTGGCATGGCCTCGAAGTTTCGGAGAGAAACGACGGGATGCCGCAGCACCAGATTCTGCCAGGCGAGAATTATAACTATTCGTTTTTCGTTGCAAATCGCGCTGGAACATATTGGTATCATCCACATCCCGACGGCTACACCGGATTTCAAGTTTATTACGGCATGGCCGGTGCATTTATCGTAAGTGACCCGATCGAGCAAGCCCTGCCTCTGCCGCGCGGTGAATTTGACAAGGTCCTGATTGTTCAGGACAAAAAGTTCGACTCCAACAACCAATTTCTTTACGGGGTAAACCCGTTTCTCGGAACGCTGGGAGATCGCGTTCTCATCAATGGCAAGCCGGACTATCGGTTGTCTGCGGCAACGCGGGCCTACCGACTCCGAATTCTAAACGGCTCAAATGCTCGAATCTATAAGTTGAAGTGGTCCAACGGCCTACCGATGATTGCAATCGGAAGCGACGGCGGCTTGTTGCCGCAGCCGGTTGAAAAGCCGTTCATCATGCTCGCTCCCGGCGAGCGTGTTGAAATCTGGGCAGACTTCAGCGACCTCGCTCTGGGGCAAGAGTTCAAGCTGCTCAGCGAAGCATTCCCAGGAACGCACGTCGGTTTCGGCGGGGGCTCGATCCCTAACGGTACAGCTATCGATGTTATGGACGTGAGGATCGACCGCCAAGAACAGGAATCGCTGGTCCTGCCAACCACGCTCGTTTCGGTCCCCAGGTACCGAATCGAAGACGCGGTCAACGGCAACAATCCAAGACGCATTCCGATTACCTTCGACGGAATGTTTCTGCTCAACGGCGCTCCCTACGAGCCGTACACTGTAGGCAAGAACGAAACTGTCCTCAGAAATACTTTGGAGTGCTGGGAACTAACAAACAATACGGGCACGCTGATGGTTGCTCATCCCATTCACCTTCACGGCCCATCATTCCAAGTTTATTATCGCGGTTGCGCAGCCGGGCAACGTAAGTCTTGGGAAAATGTGCGGGACGGATACGTCGATGAAGGCTGGAAAGACACGGTCATGCTCATGCCCGGCGAGAGCGCAAAGATTCTCGTTAAGACTGCCACAACTCCCCAACTGTCGCTCTATCATTGCCACAACCTAGATCACGAAGATATGGGCATGATGCGGCACTTTCGCGTCACTTAGCCGCAGGCGCATCGACTTCTTTCGTCTGAGCGACATAGGCGCGGAGCGGCGTGCCGGGATAAGCGCGTATGTTTCGGCCCTTGAAAATGCCTGAAATTCTGTCGCCAACCGCAAATCGTAATCCGGCAAGTTCGGTAATTGCCTCGATTACAACAGTTGGATCGCCGGTCGCAACGCGTGTCAAGTCGCCGGTACTAATCCTCCCGATGGTGTATTCGAGGTCTTTCAGCGAGTGTTGCTTTGCAAGCTGCTCGGTGCTTTTCAGCTCTAAGTCCTCGGCAATTTTCGCAATAGATTCGGACGAACCCATTTCCCCGCCTTTCAATCCGCTCAGCAGAGACTCGATTGCTTTTCTCGCCTCCGGGTCTTCGAGATATTTCGTTAATGCAGCACTTGCCCGAATGGTGCCCGTATTCGATCCCGTAAGATGGAACGGTTCGCCGTCTTCGACTTTCTTCGCACGCAGGAAAACAGTCTTACCATCGATTCCAGTCGTCCGGTCGATATTGATCGCAAGCCGTGCGGGCTCATTGACAAACTTCGAAAGTGCCCCAGCGCTTCGAGACCAAGCAACCCGCCCGTAAGCAACCGCACCGCGCGGGATCAGTATTCGATTGTCGATGGACGTGACGTTTTCTGTAACAAGCAAAGCGATTTCCTCACCCAGCTTAGCCTCTCCTGAAGCCAGTTCCGTAAGCAGCATGAGTTGGAGTTCGGTGCCTTCTTCGAGCGTTGCCGGCGGCTCGGGCGGCGCGCAACCTACGCAAAGCAGTGCAGTGAACAGTATGAACGCCGGCCTCATTTTAGGAGCCTGAATTTTCGCTGATGCGACGAGTTTCGGTCCAAGAAACCCGCCTCCGGCCTTGCGCCTTCCGTCAAGTGTGGATCAGGGTCGCTGTTACCGTCTACATCCGCCCCAATCTTCCAGGCTTCGTCTGCCAAAGCCCGTGCTTCATCCAGCGTTAAGTCCGGCCGATAGCGCTCTTCCAGGAATGCAATCATTCTGTTTTCGCTCACGATCGTTCCTGCGGCGGCATCGAACTGTTTCCGGATTTCGAAATCGCCATCGTATCGAAGCTTGAAAAACAAATCTTCTTCTGGCTTGTCGTGCATCTCTGCAAACAAAGCTAAGACGACAAACGGTGCGGATGTCAGGTCGCCGAAGGCGCGCTTCATCGGGCTGCTCAGAGCAAAACCCACAACCCTTCCAATGGTCACGTCCGCTTCGCTTCGCGAGAACCCCTCTTGGTGTGCAAAGTCGACAGCCGTTAAGCGCAAGT
>JALYSG010000017.1:0-31754 GCA_030854945.1 Armatimonadota bacterium | reverse complement strand
CTCTACATCCGCTTGCTGCCCCATTGCCGAAAACATCAGGCAGTCGTAGACCTCATATACTTTTCGCACCTGGCGCCGATAGGTATACACGAGCGTGCCCTCAGCAATTCCAAGCGCCACAATCGGCGATCCGCCGCGCAGCCTTGTCTCGATGTATTGCGCGCGCTGGGCGACGCTTTGCTGCCAATCATAAGGTGATATCACTGTCCACCTCCGCCTGCCGGGGCGCCGCCACCGTGCTCCAAACGGTCCGAACTCACGGCCTTGCCGGCTGCAGTCATAAGCAATTCGCTGGGCACGTCGCTCACCCCATCCCGGTTCAGAACATTTGCCGATGGCAAGATCCTATCGAATCCTCCGGTTGCCGAGTCCAGTTGCGCGGCAATATCCAGCATCGTCAATCCGTCTACCAAGACTTCGTCGAGCGGTCGTTTTTCGAAAAGCCCTTTCGCCCTCGTGATGTAATCGAACACTCCGCGAATGCGCTCTGACCCTGACCCCGCGGCACCGAATTCTCCGCTTTCGAAACGTGCTCCCATCGCATCATAAAAATATATTCCGAAAGTGTCGGAATTCGTATCGTACGCGCTGATCAGCGGAACGAAAACGCCGAGTCCCTCCATCGTCATGGGCAGGTTATTCGCAAGAGCCCGCGTAACTTCCTGCAGCTTGCCCTCCAGGCTCAATTCCTGCAATTGGGTGCGGGCGTAATACTTGAACGCGTGTTTCAAGTACCGAACAATCTCGATGCTTCTTGCATACGAGCCAGAAATCGCCACCAGCGTGTGGTCGTCCAGCGGCATGATCTTGTCGGCGCGGTCGTACATCACGTAATTCGACGCCGTCGCCCGCCGGTCGCCCAGGTTCAGTATCCCTCCGTCGTACTTGAGCGCCAGCACGGTCGTGCCGTGTGTGTCTTGCGTTCCTTTCGGCGGCGTCCCCAAGCATCCCGGAAACCCAACCATATCGGCAAATGACTGGTAAGTCATGCCCCCAAGTATGGCGCAACACGCCCGGTCAGCCCCGCGGCTTCGGAGGGGGCGTAAGTTCTACTCTGCCTGCGGTAGCGGCCAATTTCGGAACTCGCGCAAGATCGCCTAAGCGTTTGCGTTGAGCTATTTGATCAGGTTCCGCTATCCTCGCCATGGTACGAAGCTAGAGCGCCCTTCCCAAGCACCATGCTCGGAGAGTGGCTTGAAGCGCAGAGTCGTGAACTCGCGATGAAAATTGCGGCGGTCTCGCTCCTGCATTGCGACCGCATGACGCTCGGGTCGATCTACGTTGCTAAGTCCTTGAACCATATCTGTCATCGCTTGTTGCGAATTCCAGATCGAAAAGGTTGCGACCGAACGCGGATACCGAATCAAAGCGAAGGCAAGTGTCGATTCTGGATGATCTCGAACTAGTTCTTCAACCGGTTTCCCCCACTGAATAAACCTGGGCACTTCAGGAATTCTCAATCGAGCAAGTGTGTAGGCTGCTACGGGTGCACCTGGGTCGCATTCCCCCGTGTCCTCGGGAAGATCCGCGAATTCGCGGACCGAACCCCAGCGCCGTAGAAAGGACATTCGTAGATGCCACCCACTCGATAACACATGACCTAAACTTGTCTTCGAAAGGAAGTCCTCGATAGCTTGCTCGCTCTCCCAAGCGGCGAACATCGCAAGGGTTCGCAGTTGCATCCTATCGGGCGAAAAAATCGGCGATCCAAGCCGCATTGGCGTCATACACTCGGCGTGAACAAGCCCTGGAATAGAAACCCCCGTCGGAGGATTAATCAAAGTAGCGAGAGTCCTCGAGACCGATGTCCTTGCTAGGCCAAAGGTGAAAATCATCATCGGCTTACTTCATTTGCCTCCACATGACTGTTGATTTTTCGAATCCTATAGTTCATGTGATAGGCTTTGAACATCCAAAACGCCATGGAATGCTCGGCTCCCAATTCAGAGGTTTCGCAATTATAAACAGAGATTTGTTGCCGAAAGCCTGGGATATAGCGCTTCCAAAGAATCCCACGCCGGTCTTCCACAAAGAAGTAGAAGCCGGTGTCGCAATGTTCCTTCCCAGATGAAACCAATTGCAATTGTCCCCTCGGACCCTCTCTAACGGCAAAGATCACCGTAGCATTCCCTTGTGGAAGCGGGAAAACTGACTTCACTCCATAACCACCGGAAGGCAGTTGGCAAGTCGAATAAATTCCGTAAAAGACGATATCGCCGGTCTCTTTCATCGATCGAATCCAAACGGTATAGACGACCTTTCCACCGACATCGATTAGCTGAATCAGGTCACTTTTAAAGCTGGCTGTCTCGTCTCGCCCTACGTTTGGCAAATTGAACTGCTGAATCCTCCGGCTAAACAGTTTGGAAACTAGTTTGCCAAGAACGCCGAAACGAGGTTTCCATGTGGACCTGACCTCGAATGTGTAGTCGATTGTGTGGTTATAAAAATCTGCGACATTAGGATCTATAGGGAATCCCCAATTTTCAAATTGTGAAAGTAATCCTGAACCGGGTGCGTTTCTACTGATCGTCAAGCGCTTTTCGGCCGCGAGTCGCTCGATGAACTCACTCGCCGTTTCGCCGGCCAATCCAACAGGACCAACCAACCATTCATCCATACCTGGACTAACTTTACGACCCAAACCAATGTGGCAGCACTGAGTAAGCCAATCAAGCGGGTTTTGCCATTTCGGAAAAGCCATGATTTGCGGAGAATCGGGCGACACGAGAATACCGGACACGCGAGCACGCGGGTGATGCCGGCCAGGAATCAACGACTCAATGCCGGGGGACTTGCGCCCGGGTCGCACTCGTCGTCCTCACACGATCCGGTGGCGAACATTTGAGCGAACTTCTCCAGGACTCCATCTGGAATCGGCTCCTCGTTGGGATCGTCGGGCATCAGCGCGACTTCGAGAAACTTGCGGCCCCGTTCGGCCTCCTCGATGTTTTCGGCCTCTTCGTAGAGCTGGATGGATCGCTTGAGCAGCGTAGGGTTGTGGTTGCCGATCTTGAATCCCATTGTCAGCAGGCAGCAGGCTTGCCCCTCCAAGGACCCGCACTGTTCGAATAGTGCAAGCGCTCGCTCTGTCATGGGGCACGGGCCACCGCCGACCTTCCTCATCGCAAAAGTCGTCCATGCCTCTTCCTCGATATCTCCGAGTTCCCGTGCGAGTGCGAGCGACTCCTCCAGGAGCGGGGCGCAGTCGGCATGGAATGGGACCGCAGCGCGTCTCAATGCCCTGCACAGCTCTTTCTTGTCGCCTGCCTTCCGTAATAGCGTCACCGCTTCTGCGCCAAGCCTTGCGGATTCTGCAAACGCGTTGCCGCCGTTCGGCGCGCCGACGTGCTTGATCACGTATGCAAGCTGCGCGAGGCAAATGCCGGCTTCGCGGTCCTTGCCGGCGAGCTTATATTCTTCGTGCAGTTCGATCAGCCGATCTCTGCCCTCTTCCGTCCTCGGCACATCCCACGGTTCCGCCATGCTGAAATCGTACCGACAATTTGACAGAACATGCGGCAATTGTGAGCAGCAGTCGGATGCAACGGCTTGAGGGGCGCCGGGTGCGACTCGTGGTTGTTGGAAGTGGCTGGGATGCTTCCTCTTAGGGCTTGGTCATCGCCCGCACATATTCTTTCCCATTGACTCCGAACACGTTCTGCGATAAGGTCATGCGCTGACCGTCTTGCGAGAGCAAGTAAGTTAGGTCTAGTTCCAATGCTTCACCGTGTTCGCCCATCACGTTGAGGCGCATACGCCCATTCTGGGCGCTCCACGTTTCTGCGCCGTATCGCGGCAATCCGTAATAAGTAACCACGAAGTCGCCAGAGTCCATCAGGATGAGCCTGTAGCCATGGTAATCGGAACTAAGCCAGGTTCCGACTATGCGCCTGTCGACAACTGGCGGATCGTCCTGATCCCGGTTCGAGAGCCAGAAGTATAAACACGCGACTGCAACCAGAGCGATTGCCGCAACGAGAATGAGCTTTGAAGGTAGTTTTCGCATTAGTGGCCGGTGCCCAGGAATTCAGGTCTCGCACTTAGCAAAGATATTAGATCCGTGCAATGGTTCTCGACCTCACGATGTCAAGCGTAAAACGAGAACTTACGCCCCCTCCGGCTTCGGAGGGGGCGTAAGTTCAACTTTGCCCGTAACGGCGCTGCCCTTGCTGAACAGGACGTAGTTGCCTCCCCGGCGAACATACTCGAACTGATCTTGCGATGCCTCGTCGAAGCTAAGGTCCGCAGGCCCAAGTTCAGCCAGATGCGCCGGCAGCCGGCCGTGCTCGATCTTGAACTCCATAACATGGCAGTGCAAAATCGCCAGCCGCACCCGAATCGCGTGCTTAGCCGCGGCGACAGTCGTAATTTCCCCCGGCGGTCCGAGTTCCAAGAAGTACCTAATCACCGGATCCGGATGGTCGCGCCGGAGCACTCTCCAGCTTGAAACCGGCCCTGCCAACATGGTTGAGATTTCGCTGCGCTCTTTCTTTAGCTCCGCGACAACCTTAGGATAATAGGGCGCGGCTGTGTAGCGATTCAATTTCGCGACTTCCTTCGGGACGTCTCCGCTGCCATCGTCCGAAAGCGGGCCGAGAAACAACTGGGGGAGTTGCTTTTCATATGCGGTGAGTTCCTTCTCGATCGGCCCGAGCACTGCCGGTGTTTCTTCGGCGTGATGCTCCAAGAATGTCCTCAGATTGCGAAGATGCGGACCGGTCAGCTCTTCCTTTTGGTGGTCGAACTCCCTCAAGGTTAGAACCCAAATCGCCACAGAACCCAGGTAGTCCATGAGATATACTCCGTCGACCTGATTCGCAAAAGCCATATTGTCGATCAACGATTGAGTTGCGCCATCCTTGTCGCCGTCGGCTAACCGCACGCGAGCCTCGCACAGAAGAAGCTTAGCCGCCTCTTTGTAACCTACGACATGGGCGAACGACATCGTGAACGGATCGTCATCCAAGGGATAATTCGCCGGCTTTCGATTGCCGATCCGGATAAGGTCGCAGGCTCTTCCTAAATCGCGCACCGCCTTTCGATCGGCTTCAATAGGGTCGATCTTGTAATAGTTACTTATGGCTCGGGCGGGCTGCCATCCGCTAACAATATCCGCGGCCATCAAATAGTCTTCGTAGGCATTTTTGCCCGAATACTCGTCGAAGCATTGCGAAAACGCGCGGCCGTTAAGCGGCAAAATCGCAACCGATGCCAATGCCAAAACGATCATCTCTCCGGTTTCCAAACTAAATCGATACGGCCGGTTTCCGGGGTGCCGAGACTATATAGCGTATACGACTGCTCCGACAATCTCGCATAGAAAAACGAGCCGCCGCTTGCAGGGTCGTACCAGGCTTCCCTACCGCCTAGTTCTGATAAGGCGTTGGGCCAACGGTTATGTGTTCGCTTGAATTCGATTACTCGACAATGCAAGGCGGCAAGCCGGAATTGTGTGCGACACCGCGCAGCTATCTGCGGCGTCGAGTCGAGGATCGATGTGCTCAACGCGTAATCAATAATCGGGTCTTTGTTGGCGGGGTCGAATTTCCAAAATCGCTCCTCCCGTGCGAACACCGGGTCGATCTGCGACTCCAACTTTTGAAATTCCTCACGAGTCCGCTTCACATACTCTGCACGGCGCGCGGGCGAAAGCCTTGTGAGTTCCGCGGGAGGAGTCCAATACTCCGTCTCTTCGGAAATGTCGTCGAGATAAGTTGCAGGATCGTTCACCTTTTCCCTCACCTCGGCCTTCATCGCTTCTGCAAATGGCGATCTCGCACGCGTTTTCCGCTCGAAGTATGCACGCAAGTTCAGAGCTGATCCTAGGCTCAGCTTGGGCAAGGCATCACGCACCGACCCTAATGCAATTTGATGCTTAGCATGCGCGCTCATAACATCGATCCAACCACCATCTGATACTCTATCCGCAAAATCGATGGCGGCAATGATACTTTCCGACCCTAATTCCGATTTTCCCTCCGCAAAATCCACACGAGCTTCGAGGTGCAGCAGCCTCACGACGTTAGACAACTCGCGTCTGAACTCGATACTTTCGACAATAGGTGGGCGGTTAACAAGTCGTTTCCGGTTTCCCGTTCGCACTAAGTCGCAGGCGCGAGCAAGCTGTTTGAGCGCAAGCCGGTCGGCATCCAGGCTCTCTTTCCAATCATTGTAATAATAGTAATTGACCAACCGATCTGCGCCCGGCGCTTTCACGATGTCGACCGCCATCATGTACTCCTCCCAGCCGTTGTTCCCGGTGGGGCTAGGAAAAGTGCGGGCGAAGAACGAGCCTTGCTGGGCGATGAAACACAGAGCCATAGTAACGACAATCAATTTCCATCCCTCTCCGGACGGTAAATAAGGTCGATTCGGCCCGTTTCAGAAGTTCCCAAACTATAAAGTGTGTAACTTTGATCAGACAGCCGCGCATAGTAGTAGGGCCCGCCCGTGGTCCGGTCGTAAGCCAGCCGCTCATCGCCCAAGTCGAAGAGCCTCGCAGGATAATTATTTGAGCGTCGCTTATAGAGCATCAATCGGCAATGCACTTCGGCGAGCCTCAGCTGCGTCAGGTTACGGACAATAATATGGATGAAGGCACCGGGCAAATTGTCCAGCACGAACGCGACGGCCGCATCTTCGTGTTCGCGTTTCGGCTCTAACCAAAACCGCTCCTGCCGCGAAAACATCGCGCGCGCACTTTCTCGTATTGTTTTCATTGCAACCAGAACTTTTTGCGTAACTGCCTCGATTTCAGCTGCCTTCAAATTAAGAACGGCCGGGGGCACCTGATCTACCATTGCGAATTCCTCGGGCTGCGAAAGCATGTCCGGCACAATGCGAGACCATTCCTCAAACTCTTGGAAATACATCTCAATCATCGGGCTCGGCTCGAGCGCAGTCTTCCCGAATAGCTCGGCCAGGGTCTCTAATGACTCCTCATCTAACCGGTTTAGGTTCATGGATAAAGCGCTAAGGGCTATCGCTTGCATTGCGATGGACACCATGCCCGAAGTGCGCGGGCCCACGGCTATTCGTCTGCTAAGAACGAAAGCATCGGAAATCGCCCGCGTTGCAGCTTTCGGCTCACCATCCGCTGACTTCACGAGCGCTTCCGCCACAAGCGCTTGGCCAAGTTGCTTAATCTGTGCTAACTCTACGAATGGACCGATGGAAAAATCCGCGTAGGTAAATGGATACGATAAGGGTTTCCTATTACCGATGCGAACTAGGTCTAAAGCCCGCTTCAATTCTCGAACCAATGCCTGATCGTTTTTCAACCGACTGAGTTCGGCGTTGCCCATTAGTAGGCTAGTCGAATTCCTAATACGAGCGATATCCGCCGCCATCAAGTACTCTTCCCATCCGTTGTTGCCGGTGGGGTTAGGAAAAGTGCGAGCGAAGAACGAGCCTTGTTGCGTGAGGGCGATAGCAGCAAGCGCAACGATCATCGCGTCTTCGCCCTATTCCATAGCGTACCCAGTTCGATGCGTCCCGTCTTCTCTACGCCATCGCTATACATCACAAAAGCATCGTCACGCTTCCCATAGAAAAACGGATTCCCGGTAGCAGGATCGTGAACCTCCGTAAACGTGTCCGGCAACTTGTAATTCCGAACCTCATACAGCAATACCTTAGCCGTCGCAGTAAACAATCGAAGCTTGGTGCGCATCACAAGCGCGCGTGGCCATGTAGTTTCCAACGCGACTGCGACGCCAAACAGCGCTTCGTGCTCTTCGTTATCTCCTCCCCATTTCCACAATGCCTCATCCTTGTCGAATTGCAACGTGGTCGACGCTTTCAGTTGCTGGATACGCGCCAGTATTCGCGTTCGGTCTTCGCTCGGCAATTTGTCAAGATCCCCAGAACTCTCTACCGCCAGGAAGTCTAGCTGCATCGCCGATTTGTCAGCCGGAATCGATGCAATCAACTCCAGTTTCGCAAGCTTCTCCAAACCCTCCTCTGCAAACGCCCGGCGATTGAGATCGAACATTCGCAAATTGCGCTCGATAATCTGCGAGCCGATGACGTGGCCGATCATGGCAATGGACTGCACACGCCGGCCAAATGTCAGCGCCTCGATCAACGAGTCGGCGGCTTGGTTTGGCTTACCGTCCGCAATCTGCTCGAACAGACGTGCCTCATACAAAAATCCCAGGGCGCGAAATCCGGTGAATTCCGGAAACGCGGCATTCAGCGCACGCCGCTCCAACGGGGCGAACGGCTTCTTGTTTCCGGTAGCGACCAAGTCACACGCAGACCCGTACTTCTTGGTGGCGTTCCGCGCCCATTCCAGCACGTCGTCCCCGGTCGGAGGTTTCAGGTCATCGCCCGCATTGGCGACTATCTGCGCCGCGCGCAAATAGTCGGCGTTTGCATCCAAGGGCGCGCCCTGTGTCGAAAGCATCGCCAAACAAATCAAAATTGTCATTGCCTACAACTCCTTACCCGAAAGACGTGAATTCGGTGGCGAAACGCTCGGTCACTTCCAGCGGAGTGCTGAAAGCGTATCGGGCGTGAAGCTTCTGACATGCCGCAGGCTGTGAGTTTCGGTCTACCACCCACAGCCTTCAGCTGGTTCGCTACCTATCGAGGTTGAGGCGCCCCAGTCGGGATCGTATCGCACCCGGATCACGTTCGTGGATACGTGCCATGTCGGCGATCCCGCGTTTGGCGCGAATGCCCGCCCGCAGCAGATCATCCTCGGCGCGAGTCCACGGCTCGTAGCTGCGAGCTGGCCGCCTTCCGTTCAGGCTAACCGGCTCCGCGACCAGATGGGCAATTAGGCTGAGAAATGACCCGAAATCTTTCTCCTCCACACGGATTCGCTGGCGCTCGAACACTCCGTTAATCGCCCGGCTCTCCGTGATCATCAGGTAACCGTTATGATCGGCACGCTTGAGGTCGAAGAAGTAATGATGCGCCCCGCTGCTTAGGCGAGCAGTCAGTTGTTGCGGCTTGGTCTGTGACATTTCCAACCACCTCCTGAGAAAGTATACGACATTCGTCTACGTTTTTCAATGGTAGTGGTAACGAGCTGGGTGCCCGGGATATGCGTCACATGTCCTTGAGACAAAACCGGCTTCCGCAAGCATGCCCGGTGCCCTAGGCACTTCCCGCCTTCTCTGGTCCAAAGTTCCACCGTCCGGCGTGCGAACCTAGTCCCAAGGACCTCCGGATAGGTTGACAACTGCCTTCGCGCTGGTCCTAATTGATATGCGCCGCTATGCGCGATTGCAAACAAAAGAAAGCCAGGCAGAAAAGTGACTCAGGTATTTATACGCGCCTTGGAACGGCATACAACCCCAAACCATTCACAATCCCACATTGTGAATGGTTCTGTGAACGGTTTCTAAGTCCACGAAGGGAACCAAAAAAAGCGGCCCCGACTTACATCGGAGCCGCGGATCGCCGAGACGACGGCGGAAACTACTCGCCCTGGTTGCGCTTGAACTCGCGGATGAACGCCGGAATGTCTAGGTCAGCTTCCTCCGCCGGCTTTTCGCGCTTAGGCTGTTCAGTCGAAGCAGCGGCCGCAACGGCAGGTTGGGCGTTGGGCACGGGCCGTGGCACTCCCGTCGCCGCGCCGACACCCGGGGGCAGTGTCGAGGCGCCTCTCGGCGCATCTGTCGGCGTTTCCATGCGTGACGCAGGAACCGGCTGATAGGTGGGACCGCCTCGCTTTTCGACAAACGGCACGCCCGTGTTGGTGCGTGGCTGAGCCGTGCCGTTGGCTACGCCGATCGTCGCTTCGGCAACGCGCTGGCCGCTCTCTGCAGCCATATCGAAGCCGGATGCCAGTACGGTAATCCGCACTTCGTCCTGAAGCCGCTCATCGATTACGGTGCCGAAGATGATGTTCGCATCTTCGTTCGAGGCGAGGTTCTGGATGTACGACATCGCTTCGTTCGCCTCGGCGAGAGTGAGATCGTCTGATGCAGTCATCGTCACGAGAAGGCGACTGGCACCGTCGATGTTCGTCTCGAGCAGTGGGTTGCTGACCGCGCTTTGTGCGGCTTGCTGTGCTCGGTGCTCACCAGCGCCGTAACCGATCCCCATTAGGGCAGGACCGGCGTTGGACATGATCGACCGCACGTCGGCAAAATCAACGTTGATCTGGCCGGGCACGGTGATGATGTCGGAGATGGCTTGGACGCCTTGGCGGAGAACGTCGTCCGCCACTCTGAACGCTTCTTGCAGCGTTGTTCTTCGTTCGACCACGGGAAGCAATCTATCGTTAGGGATCGAAATAATCGTATCCACGATGCGGCTAAGCTCGCGGATCCCCTGGTCGGCAAGGCGATGTCGCCGTGGGCCTTCCCAGCCAAATGGCTTCGTCACCACGCCGATCGTAAGCGCGCCAACTTCCTTGGCAAGCTCCGCGATCACGGGCGCAGCGCCGGTTCCGGTTCCGCCGCCCATTCCGGCGGTTACGAACACCATATCGGAACCATTGAGCAGTTCGCGAATTTGGTTGCGGCTTTCTTCGGCGGCAACTTTGCCGACCTCTGGATTCCCACCCGCGCCCAAACCTCGCGTTACATTCGTTCCGAGCTGCAATTTGCTCGGAGCCTTCGCCAGGTCGAGCACCTGAATATCCGTATTCATGGCGATGAAATCCACACCATGAATGCCGGCTTCGATCATGCGGTTAACGGCATTGGAACCGCCCCCGCCAACGCCGATTACTTTGATTACCGCGTGTTGCGGTCCACCATTGTTAGCCATTTTTATAGTCACTCCTTATTTAGTTTCCGTCGTCTCGGCCCTTGGTCGAGAAAATTGATCCGAAGCTCTTGATGAGCCTCCGAAGGTCGCCGGTTTCGGCGGCGACGCCCTCCTGGTCACGCAGGCGAACTCCAAATCGGAGCAAACCTGCAGATGTCGCGAACTCGGGTTCGGCGAGTAAATCGCCCAGCCCGGGGAACGGCTCCGGAACACCAAGTCTCACGGGTGTTCTCGCCGTAAGGCTTTTCGCGAGTTCGCTCAAGCCTGAAAGTTTCGATCCGCCACCGGTTATCACAAGGCCGGATCCTAAGCTGGCAGTCGGGACGGCTTCTTCAATTGCGTCGATAGCCAGGAAAAGAATTTCCCTGGCCCGCGCAGTAATGATTTCTGCCAACACGCGGCGCTCGAACGGCCGCCTCTGGGAGGTGCCGGACTGTTCGACGTAGACTGCTTCGTCATTCTCGACCTCGCCGCAAGCGCCGGCATCGATTTTCAGCCGCTCTGCTTCGGCAACCGTAGTTTTTAGGAGCACCGAAATGTCGCTGGTGATATGGTGTGCCCCTACCGGAAGCGTTTTTAGAAAAACCACACTGCCATCGATATAAACGGCAACATCGGTCGAGTCGCCACCCAAATCGATCACAGCGACGCCCGCTTCTCTCTCGCCCGCGGTCGTGACGGCTTCCCCACTTGCAAGCGCTTTCGGGACCCAACTCTCAATGGACGCATTCGCCTCTTGAACGCTCTTCGAGAAATTCTCAAGTTGCGTTGTAGGTGCGGTAACCAACAGAGTTTCGGCTTCGAGACGCTGACCGCTCATGCCAACCGGACGAACCACCCCGCCTTGCCCGTCGACTCTATAGGAGCGCGGAACTGCGAGAATCAGTTCACGGTCTTCCGCAAGTGGCGTTTGCTTGCTGTGATTTATCACACGATGTACGTCTTCCCGCGTGATGGTACGCGACGGGTTGAGAATGGGAACTAAGCCGCGGCTCGGAGCGCTTTGAATTGCGTCTCCAGAAATCGCGACGGTCACCTCTCGAATGGTCCGGCCAGACATGGATTCGGCTTTTCGAATGGCGTCGGAAACAGCTCGCGCCGTTCTTTCGATATCCACGACGTGTCCTCGCTTTACACCGGAATTCGGCGCTACACCGAACCCGATAAGTCGTGGACCGTCGGCATCTTCGATTTCAGCTACCACGACGGCGACTTTGGTTGCGCCGATATCGATCGCCGCAAATGTACTCATAGTTGACTAACCTCCATATTTCTTTTATCCCTGGCATCTGACCACCGCGCCAAATAATGACGCCGAATAATCGACAGGTTTGCAAACACTCTTCCTCCGAGGGCGACGACCGCAGCCAAGTACACCTCGATACCCAATTTCGTACCAAGGTAGACAAGTCCCATTCCTAAGAGGATATTGAAAATGAATCCGGTAACAAAAAGATCGCTTTTAAAGCGTGCCTCTAAACCCGCCCTGACGCCACCTAATAGCGTATCTAACCCCGCCAATGCCGCAACTCCCACATACTCCCTTGGGACGGAATAGACCGGAAACCTCACATACATCGCCGCCATCATTCCCATGAGTAGAGCCGCAAACGGAATGACAAATTTCATTGTTTTGCTGCTACCGTCTTCGCAAAACTAGACTCTGTGGATCCTGTGTAGCCCTGCAGGGTGACCTTGTCTTTCTTGTTAACTTCCACCATGTACGGGTCAGTTTTCTTGATATTGTCAAGGTAGCGTCCCTGCATGGTCATTGCGCCATAAAGGGTGTCAGCGTCGCCAATTGCGGAAATTTTCACAGGCGAGGCGATGGGCACACGCCCCACGTAGATCACTGGACCCTCGCACCTGAAGTTGGTATTCTTCGCCAATCGATGGCCGTTTACAGAGATGGCCTCCGCGCCGCTCATCCATAAATCGTTGACGACTACGAGCACGTCTCGATCGTGAACATTAAATTGATTTACAACCTCGGGGTCGTCGCTCTTTTGTTTACTGTCTCGCATGAAAATCTCGATTCCAGGGCCTGAAACCTCGGTTAAACCGGCAAAGAGCTTCACTTCTTGCAAATTGTTATTTAGGACCTCTGTCTGTTTCGACTTGTTGGACATCGCATCCTGCAGTTCGGTAATTTGGTCCCGAAGGCGCTTAATTTCAGAATCACGCTCATCGATACCGGAGCCTATCGGTTGGGGAGGCGGTGCGCTGGCCCGCACGCCGTAAAGCGAACTGACTGCCGGGTCCGCAGGCAGTTGCATCGCCGCAGCAATGAGAAACCCGAACACGAGGGCGATGGAGCTTACCGGAGCAATCCATTGCGGCAAATTAGTGTTCGTTAGCTTAGCCATCCTAGTCCCTTAGCGGGCCCGGACGGGATTATCGGGGTCAACGAGGACGATTCGACCCATCTGTGGGGGCCGTTGCGGATCCTCTTCGAGCAACTTCGCTAAAACTTGTACTTTTTGGTCCAAGCGCGACGTATCACCGAATTCGACGACCAAGCCTTCTAACCGTAAGGATATACCTTCTCGGTCGTCGATGTCCAGTGTTCCGACAAGTTTCGGCAAGAAAACTTGAAGTTTGTTTGCAGTCCGGGCAAGACGCCTCAGGGGTGATGGATCGGATATTGTAAGGATTGTATTGAAATCCTCGACTTTGTGAGAAATTTGCAGGTTTGGAGGCTTTCGTGCCCCAAGAGAAAAAACATTTCCGGTGGCGTCAGTTGCCCTTCCTCCGAGCAGCGTAGCCACTGCCACCCTGTACTTCAACTGCAGGCGAGCCCTGCCAAAGACGTTGGATTTGAACGAGGCTGATGCCAATCCGGCGTTCTCGAGCAACTCGGCTTCGAGCGAACCTGCTTCGATAAGTAGGCCGGGGCGGTGGGCTACCGCAGAGAGTACGTTGCTTATGCGAACTTGGTCTTGCTTTGCAGCACCACTTACACGTATCGCGGAAGGTCTCGTGAGGGGGCTCGAAAACAACGCAGAAATCAAAGTAGCTACGAGGGCTACCCCCCAGAACCACATCGACTCGGTGGCCCGCGACCTCCTTCTAAAGGCCTTTTTCTTAGCGAGCCTTTTTGACGCCATATCGCTCCATAGCGCTTAATAATATGCGCTCGCAAAGGTCCTCATACGAAATGCCAGCAGCCACCGCAGAATTCGGCAATAAGGACGTATTGGTCAATCCCGGGATCGTGTTAATCTCGAGGACGACGATGCGGTCACGGGCGACGATCATGTCGGTTCGGCTGAAGTCGGCAGCTCCGACTAATCGATGGGCAGCAATGGCATACTCCTGCGCTCTCTTGGCCGCTTCTTGAGCGATTCTTGCCGGGATGATCTCGTCGGTTGCCCCTTCCGTGTATTTGGACACATAGTCGTAGCTGCCGGTCTTTGGACATATTTCAACGACTGGTAACGCTTGCTCGCACAGTACGGGAACGCTTATTTCGACACCTTCCACGAATTCCTCGATAACCGCCTCGCGATCGTATTTCAAGGCTTTACGGACCGCAAACCCAAGTTGTGCTGGATCGCGAACAATGGTCAGCCCGATTGTCGATCCCTGCGCATTAGGCTTTACAACGCACGGAGTTGGAAAGTGGGGAAGTTCGTCTCCTTCCTTGAGCACAATTCCGTCGGGAACCGGCAGGCCAGCACTAGCAAACAGCTTTTTCGACGCATGCTTATTCATTGCCAACGAGCTGGCTTCGATGCCGGAGCCGGTGTACGGGATGTGAAGGAGGTCGAGCAAGCCTTGGATCCGACCGTCTTCCGCGCCTGTTCCGTGAAGCGCAAGAAAGACAATGTCCGGTCGGCCAGGTCCAATCAGCGATCCAACGTCTCCCGCGGCCAATAGAGCCTCAGCTGGGTCGAACTCGACAACATTGTAGGTTCTTGCGCGCAGCGCGGCGATTGCCATCCGTCCGCTTGTAAGAGACACTTCGCGCTCTGCAGACTCGCCGCCAAGCATCACGCAAACGCGAAGCGCCTTCCGCCGCTCAAGCTCGGCGACAAAATCTCGCACAAAGAATTCGATATTCCCGGCACCCATCCCGACAACGACGTCACCCGACTCCGCAATCGAATCCACAAAGCGAGGCAACAAATGGCGAGACGGTATGTAGTCACAGGACTTCCCGCTCGCCTCCAGTCGTTCTACAATTAGCGCCGCGGACACCCCCGTTATCTGTTCCTCTCGCGCCGGATAAATGTCGGTCATCACGACATGATCGGCGCCCGTAAATGCCTCGGAAAACTCATTGAGATGCTTGAGAGTTCGCGTGTAGAGGTGCGGTTGATACACTACAATTAACTTCGAGTCGGCATACTCCTTTTTAAGCGCTTGGACGGATGCACGAATTTCCGTCGGGTGGTGGGCATAGTCGTCGAACACTGTGACATCGTCGACTTTGCCGATGTATTCCAGCCGACGCGCGCAGCCCACCGCATTGCGCGCGGCACCGATCGCAAGAGTGCGATCAACTCCAATTTCCACAGCCATTGTCACGGCTCCGCTTGCGTTCAGGCGGTTATGTTCCCCGATCACTTTCATCGTCCCCGATTTCAATTCATCCAACATCTCATAGGCTCGCTTTTCACCCGTCGCTAGTGCGGCGACCTCTGTGGCGCCGGCGTCCGTCGCGCAGTAGACCAGCGTTCCGGCTCGCGTTGCGAACGCCGCTACGTCGTCGCGCAGGCCCTCCCAAGAAAGGTGAAAGTCCAGGTGTTCGGGCTCCAGATTTGGAAGCAAAACAATTTCAGCGGCCAAATCGCTAACTCCCGAATAGGCTTCGCAAGCTTCGACAACTGCAAACTCTCCATCTCCAAACCGAACGTTTCGATCAGGAAAAGCAGATACATCCGCGCCCACGACGACAAGCGGGTCTAGACCGGATTCAATTAAGATCTGCCCAAGCATCGCAGTGGTCGAACTTTTACCATGCGAGCCGGTTACGGCAATCACACGTTTATCACTGACAATTGATCCTAACGCCTGAGACCGCTTAACTAAATGCAGTTTTCGCCTTGCTGCTTCAATGAATTCGGGATTGGTCTTTAGGGTGACAGCGTCGCTGACTACGACGACATCGGCGGTCCCGACATTTTCCGCGGCATGCCCGACAAAAATTTCTGCGCCTCGTTCGCGCAGGTCATCGAGTGATTCGGAATCAACAATATCCGAGCCAGAAACTTCGCGCCCTTGGTGTAAGAGTACTCGCGCAATACCACTCATTCCTGCGCCGCCGATCCCAATGAAATGAATAGAGCCAGCTGGTAAGGAGCTAAGGGGAAACCATTGCGCAGTTTCCTGGCGCGTTCTCATTGGACGGCTCCTTTTACCTCGGCGAGGACGCGCTCAGCCGCGTCTGGCTTTGACCATGCCCTCAGCGCTTCGGATGCACTGGCCCGCCGGGCCCCATCCTCACGCCACTGGCTCCAGGCTTCCTTCAGACGGTCAGGAGTTGCATCGGCCTGTTCCATTACGGTGCCGCCCCCTAGATTCTCGATTTCCTTGGCATTGTTTAACTGGTGATTGGCGAACGAGGTCGGCAGGGGGACAAAGATCGCTGGCACGCCGAAAATCGCGAGCTCGGCAATCGTCCCACACCCTGCACGAACAATAGCAAAGTCAATCGTCGAGAGTGCAGAAGCCATCTCGCTTGTATCGAGGAAAGAAGCAAGTTTATAACCTACAGGCATAGATTTATTGGAATCACGTACCTCATCGAAAAGCTTGGGACCAGCGACATGGATCCAGCAGTGGCCAGCGCCGGATGCTTTGGCCAGCCGAGTAACGATCTCGTTGAGTGCTCTCGCACCCTGCGAGCCCCCGGCCGCCAAAGTGGTATAGCACTTCGCCAGCGTGCGCGGGTTATGAGCCGCCACGACGATGTCTGAACGGACCGGCATTCCGGTGAGGACGACCTTTTGGCTGGGAAAGTGTGCAGCAGTTGCCTGGAAGACTGTGCAAACACGGCGGGCAGTCGAGCCCATCATTTTGGTATTGCGACCGGGAATCGAGTTCTGCTCGTGTAGAACAATGGGGATGCCGAGAGACTTCGCAGCCCTCAATGAGGGTCCCGACGAATATCCTCCGGTCGCAAGCAACGCGTCTGGTCTCCATTCCTTGAAATCAGAGGCCACCCGCCGCGCATTCCGGAGAAGGCCCATGACGGCTCTCAGGCCGGCAAGTGAGGCGACCTTGGGGATCGGCGTCGCAGGGGTCGAATGGAATTCGAATCCCGCTGCCTGAGCAGCTGTGCTTTCGATACCTCGAACACTTCCAAAGAAACGGACATCGTCTCCTGCTTCCGCCGCTAAGCGGCCCACCTCAAGCGCCGGAAATACGTGCCCACCTGTCCCGCCCCCGGTCAACGCTAGGCGCACGGGACACCTTGCGCACAACCTCTTTGGCCAGAACCGCCTGGCACATTCCCAGGGCGATCCCAATGGCCACAAGGCTGCTGCTGCCATCGCTCAGGAGGGGCAACGGAATCCCCACTGAAGGTATGAGCACTCCCGCTACCGCTAGGTTGAAGGCCGATTGCAGGCCAATCCACCAACCGGCGCCCGCGAGAATAAGTTTGGGGAATAGACCTGTACATAATGCGCTCAAGAAAATCAACCGAAAAGATATTACCGCCAGCCCGGCGATCACTATAAGCCCGCCGACGAGGCCGAACTCTTCTGCGATTGTAACAAAAATGAAGTCGGTGTCGGCAGCCGGCAACTTTTGCTTCGCGATGCCCTTCAGCGGGCCGACACCTGCCGGCCCGGACATCGCGTAGGCTTTCTCTGCGAGCGCGGATTGATGCCCCGCCCCGTCCACGTACGGCCGCTCCCATCGGTGCAGAAAGCTGTTCAGCCTCTCGGCTCGGTAGCCTTTACCGAAGGCTAAGACGACCACGAGGGCCAAACCTGCGACCAACAGCCCCCACGTAACCCAAAGATGCCTGCGGCCGAATAGGGTTTTTCCTAGACCCAAAAAAAGCATGCCTCCGAAAATACCGGCGACGATCATCGCCGTTCCGAGATCAGGCTCCCTTTCAATAAGAATGAATGCGGCTCCAATGAGCAGCAAGGGCAGCAACCGCACGACAATGGGCACGACCTTACCGTCGAGCCGTGCCAGAAATCCGCGACACTTCCTTCTAAATGCGGGCAGCGTCAGGCTCGCGAAATATGCGCAGAATAGGATCATCGCCGGCTTCATGAACTCCGCAGGCTGAAAAAACCACAGGCGCCGCCTGGCTCCCCAAGCATCCGTTCCGAAGAGCAGAACGGCAAAGCAAAGGCCCAGCACAGTAAGAAAGATTGGGAAAGCCCATGCTCTCAGCCTGGCAGAACCCATTTTGACGGCGACTCCATAGGCGACGAGCCCGGCAAGAATTCCCAGGAAATGTTCGAACGGCTTTTGCCAAACCCTCGCTCCTGAGGAAAGGTCGGACGCAAACGACGCGTCGAAGACAGCGAAGACTCCGAAGATCGCAAGCAAAAAGGCCGCCCCAGCAACCCACGGATCGACTCCGCGACTGGTGACGTACTTTCTAAGTTTTGATTTAGCGGGTGTTGTGCCATCCATAGCTAACGTTAAGCCCCTATATACTTGTGGACGAGCGTGCGGAAAGTTTCGCCGCGCGCGATGAAATCTTCGAACTGATCAAAACTCTTGCAGCCCGGCGCAAGCAGAACGGAATCGCCCGGTTGAGCGACTTCCATGGCCGCTGCGAACGCCTGTGGAATGTCTTCGAGGATCCTGCTGCCTTCGGGAAAGTGCGGTGCGAGCGCCTGGGCATCTTTGCCAATCAAAAAGGTTGCTCGCACCCTGTCGAGGTCTATTCGATCGAGGGGTGAGAGGTTTCGCGCTTCCAGCGCACCCCCAGCGATTAGGACGATCATTCCGCGACACGATTCAATGGAAGCTCGCAACGCTTCAGGGTTCGTGCACATCGTGTTGTTTACGAATCGAATGCCGTTATGGACGGCGAGTAACTCCATTCGATTTCTGATGCCCTTGAATTCGCGAACAGCGCCCGCAATCTCTTCGTCTTGAGCACCCATTGATCTCGCCAAGAGCCACGCCGCTGCTGCGTTGTCCAGCGTATGCCGCCCAGGGAGCCACAGATCATCGACGTGAATCCCACCCACATGCGTTTCCGTCACTTCAATATCTGCGTCGGCGCCGTTATAGAAGAGTATCCGTGCTCGCATTTCCGATGCAATCGTTTCGGGCCGCAACTTATTGACAACGGAGAAGTCTTCTGGTGTCTGGTTCTCGTAAATGCGCTTCTTCGTTGCCTTGTAAATGTCAATGCTTCCGTGGCGGTCGATGTGATCCTCACCAATATTTGTGATTGTGCAAGCGCGAGGTCGAAATTCATCGATAAATTCAAGTTGATAGGAGGACACTTCAGCAACAAGAATTTCGTCGGGAGTGCTCTTCAACGCGGCCGTGGTGATTGGTATTTCTTGGTATCCGCTTCCGGCGATATTGCCGCACAAAACAGCGTTCCTTCCACAGTTTTTCAAAATGAAATATGTGAGGGCGGTTACTGTACTCTTCCCATTAGTGCCCGTAATCGCAACGATCGGCGCCTTAGAAATCCGATGTGCGACCTCGATCTCACTCCAAATTGGGATGCCCTTAGCTTGTGCCTCACGCAGTGTTGGATGCCGGGGCGGTACGCCAGGGGAGGCTGCGATAACGTCGATCTCGCTCCAGTCCACTTCGCCGGACCAGGCCGTTCTGACCTCGATGCCTAGGGCCTCTAAGCTGTCCATTTCCTTGAGCATCGAAAGTTGATCGGGTGCTTTTTGGTCCACGACGTGAACTTTTGCTCCGCTCTTAGCGAGTGCGATTGCCATGGCGGTACCTGCTCGTGCGAGGCCGATAACCAGAAATCTGCGGTGCATCAGAGCATCCTCCAAGTGCCCAATGCGGAACTCATGGCGATCATCGTCAAGATGAACTGGATAAGGAGAAAAATCGCTGTTATGCGAGTTTCGGGCCAGCCAAGCTTCTCGAACGAGTGATGCACTGGGCTGGCGGGTATAAGCCTACGCTTGAAAACCTTCACCCAAAAAAGTTGGATGGGAACAAGCGCTAATTCAAGAATGAATATAAGCGAAATCGTTACCAAAACACAGATTACATACGTGAGGCTATGGATTTCGCTTTGATCGATTAGGGCAGTGGCAAACATAACGCCGTAGGTTGCACCAAAGGGCAGTGCGCCCACGTCGCCCATGAATATCTTCGCCGGTGGCGCGTTAAGAAACATGAACGGCACGAGGGCGCCGACCATCGCCATGGCGGCAAAGCCTACAATGCCAGTCATATAGAAGACAGTTGAAAGGATTAAGAGCCCGCCGCATAGTCCATCGAGCCCATCGGAAAAGTTCACAGCATTCGCAAAGAACAGGATGATAAATCCGACGGTCAACGAGAGCTGTATTGAACCTAGCCCAAGCGCGCCAACCATTAATGAAACAACGGCTAACTGAGCTAATAGCTTTTGAGTCCAGCCTAAACCTCTTTTTCCAGAAAGGAACCGAGGAATCAGGAAATCGTCTACAAACCCCAATAGACCAAAACCGAATAGCCCAATCAAGATGGCCCTGAACTGCTCGATGGGCCAGTGGAAATCCGGGCCGACCTCTACGGTTTCTAAATAAGCATTCGAGGTAATAGAAACGAGCCAAACTGTCACGATCATCGCCAGCAGCGGCGCGATTCCGCCCATGCTCGGAGTGCCTGCCTTGCCGGCGTGCTCGGGCGTGTATTGGCTGATCGACGCGTGCGCTCTCAATCGCCTCAACACGAGCAGCATCGGCCAGCCGAGAAGTGCCGAGATCAGCAGTGCCATCCAAAACGGGCCGAACGGAGCGTTGATCATCCCAACGCTTTCTCCAACGCAATGCCTCGCGATGCCTTTATTAGGATCGCATCGCCGGGAAGCGCGCGATCGATGACCGCGCGCGCCGACTCGGCGTCTTCGAAGTGAGAAATCGTCCCCACGAAACCTGCGTCTTGCGCCCCCTCGTCAATGTATTTTGCAAGAATTCCGACCAAGGCAAGCTCTGCGAGCCCGACGGTTGCTGCTATTGCGCCGATTTTTCGGTGTGCGGCCTCCGCAAACTCACCCAACTCCAACATGTCACCAAGAATTGCAATTTTTCTGCCGCGCCCCACGTGATCCTTAAAGGCAAAGAGGGCAAGCCGGCAGGATTCCGGGCTGGAATTGTAGGCGTCCAACCAAATCGTGACTCCGCCACGATCGATGATTTCCATGCGCTTCGAAGGAAACACTACGTGTCGTAATGCCGTGGCCGCCTCTTGAGCTCGAACATGGACCGCTCCCGCGGCTGCAATCGCCATCGCGGCGTTTCGCGCTTGTACTTCGCCTATGCCAGGCACGCTGCCCGCGACATCTCCATCCGGGGTTCGAACTGCAAATTCCACTAGATCACCGGATTGGCGCCACTCCAAGACTTCGTAGTCTCCGCCGTAACCCACCGTCGTCACCGTGCAAGTTGCGCGTTCGCGCAATAGGTCCGTAAATTCCGAATCCGCTGGAATGATCGCGACTCCGCCAACGGGCAGGCTCTCCAATAGCTCTGCTTTCGCCGCCGCGATTGCATCCCGGCTGCCTAATTCTCCGATGTGCGCTGAACCGACCGACGTAATCACGCCTATATCCGGCGCGCTCATTCGCGCGAGGTGTGCGATCTGTCCCGGTCCGCGCATCGCCATTTCGATTACAGCCGACTTATGATGTGGTTGAAGTCGTGACCATGTCATGGGCACTCCAAACTCTGTGTTTAGGTTGCCCTCAGATTTGAGGACGTCGCCGAGCGATAACAATGCCGCAGCAATCATTTCTTTAACTGTAGTTTTTCCCGCACTACCGGTCACGCCTATCACCGGCCCCTTCAGCATTCTGCGAAAATGCAGTGCGATCGCCGCCATGGCTCCGGCTACAGATCGAACGACGATCACTGGCGCCATTGCGCTTGGATTGTGCTGGACGATGGCGCCTGCCGCGCCGTTAGTCATTGCGCTGGCGACAAAGTTGTGCCCATCGTCATGCTCGCCTTTCACAGCGCAGAATAACTCGCCTGCTTTTATTTCTCGGCTATCAACCTCAAGCCCATCGAACGTAGCGTCCTTGCCAATCAGGGTCCCGCCGGTCAAGGCAGCGACCTGGGAAAGTTGCAGTTTCACGCCAACGCCTCCGCAGCCACCTCGCGATCGTCAAAATGCGTCTTTTCCTTGCCGATGATTTGGTAATCCTCGTGGCCCTTTCCGGCGACCACAACGCAATCGCCTGGGCGGGCTTCCGCAATGGCACCGAAGATCGCCTTGCGACGGTCGGGCTCGACGCGCGATTCGGTCGCTGGCACAAGGCCCGGAAGAATATCCGCAATTATCGATTCCGGATCCTCTGTCCGGGGATTGTCGCTTGTTACCCAGACAATGCTTGCAATGGAGGACGCAGCCGATGCCATCTTGGGTCGTTTGTCCTTGTCACGATCGCCACCGCAGCCGAAAACGCAGATCAACCGTCCACCTGTCAACTCGCTTGCGGAAAGCAAAACCTTTTCCAATGCATCAGGAGTATGCGCGTAATCTACGATCACGCTGACGCCCCGACCGTTTTCGACCGGCTCGAACCTACCGGGCGCTGCGCTAACGGATGCCAGCGCCCGACTCGAATCTGCTGGCGAATAGCCTAGCGCCAACAGAGCTGATAACACTGCCATGCTGTTGGAAACGTTGAAGCGCGCGCCAAGAGGCGCCGTGATTTCCCACTTTTGGCCGGAGTAGGCAACCTGCATTCTTAGCGAGTCTAAACCCGGGTGAGCTTCCATCAACTTCACAGCGCCGGTATCGCCAAACGTGATCGCCCCGCCTATCTTCCGGGCTATTTGGGCGCCGAAGGGGTCGTCAACGTTGAGTACGCTTTTCAATTCCTTTCGCGACGGAAGGTCGAAAAACAGCCGCTCCTTGGCAGCAAAGTAATCCGCAAAATCGGTGTGAAAATCCAAGTGGTCATGACTGAGGTTGGTAAACACGGCAACGTCGAATTCCACGCCGTCAACACGTTTTTGCGCGAGTGCATGCGACGAAACCTCCATCGTTAAGGCATCGACCCCATCGTTTGCGCAACGGGCGAGGAACTCATTTATCTCCGGCGAAAATGGCGTGGTCAAGCCCGTGTCGATACACTCTTGGCCGACAAATGCGCCTAACGTGCCCATGTAGGCGGTGCGCTGTCCTAGAGATTCGAGCGCTTGTCGCAAAACCCAGGCAACCGTTGTCTTGCCGTTCGTTCCGGTCACACCAATCACCTTGAGCTTTGCACTCGGATCGCCATACACCTGCTTACTAAATCGCCACGTCGCTTCGTTCGAATTCTCAACGAGGACGGCAGGCGAGCGGCCCTCAAAAACGTCTAACCGCGAAACAGCGATCGACGCTCCAGAAGCCAGCGCATCTCCGATGAAATCATGGCCATCCAATGAAGTACCCTTCGAGGCGACAAATATGGAACCGGGGCATGCACTGCGGGAATCGAGAGTTACGGAATCGACGGGAGCGTCTCCCGAGATGGCCAACACGCCCGGGATCGAAGCCAACTCAGTGAGGCGCAACGGCGCCACCCTCGGACGGCGATATCCTGAATTTGCGAATTAGTTGGCGTGCGGTTTCCTGAAAGACCGGCCCCGCGACTACCCCACCATAGTAACCGCCCTTTTGCGGTTCATCGATCATGACCAATACAACCGCTCGAGGATTTTTTGCCGGCACGTATCCCACAAAGTTGCTCACGTATTGGCTGCCGGGAAGCGGCGACGAACCGATTTTCTGGGCTGTACCAGTTTTGCCCGCCAAACGGTAGCCATTGATACGCATCCTCTTGCCGGTGCCGCGGTCGCCTTGGATAACCGCGTCCATCATGTGAAGAACCTCGCGAGATGTCTTTGCGGAAAATACTCGTTTGCCATGGCGAACCGGCTGCTCCTTGCCATTAATGCTCTTAACCAAACGAGGTATCGACCGAACGCCATCGTTCCCAAAAACAGTAAATGCGCTCGCCAAGCCGATCGGCGTCGTTCCCATCGCTTGGCCGAAGCCGAGGTTGGCGGTCTGAATAGTCTTATTGAAGTCTTCCCAATCGATGCGCGTTCGATTCTCGTTCGGCAGGCCCACGTTTTGCGGTGCTAGGAGTCCAAGGTCGCGGATCATGTCCGTGTAGGTCTTGAATCCCATTTTGACCGCCCATGTCGCGGCGGCCAAATTACAACTGACCTCCATGCACTTCGCGGGGCTGACCGTGCCGTGAGCGCGCCCGCCATGATCGCCGGCGCAGCTCATCGGCGTTCCGTCGAATGACTTGGTTCCCGCGCACTGCATCGTTGTGTTTGCTTCGATAGCTCCTGTTTCTAAGCCCAATGCTAACGTAAACACCTTAAAAGTCGAACCCGGCTCAAATCTGAGTTCGATTGCGGGATTGACCTCCGGGCTCACGCCACCGCCTGCGCCCGCGTCACGCTTTGCTTCCGCAATTTTGTCAGGATCGTAGGTTGGCCAAGTTGCAAGAGCGAGCACATCGCCCGTTTTGGGCTCCAACACAATGGCACTTCCACGGGTTGCTCCGTGCTTTTCGCAAGCTGCCGCCAGCGCGTTCATCACTGAAATTTGCAGGTCGGCGTCAATCGTGAGTTGAACGTCCTTGCCCGCGATTGCCTCCCTCTCCTCTTGGTTCAACCACGGAAGGAAGTGCCCATCATCATCGGTAATGCCCTTTTTCTCGCCTGGAGTGCCTTTCAGTTGTTCTGAGAATGACTTTTCCAACCCCGTTTGTCCGGCACCGCTCGAGTCGAGGAAGCCGATGATAGGCGCCGTGTATCGGCCAAGCGGGTATTCACGCGTTTCCACTGGTCGCGTCCAAACTCCGTTGGCCCCGTAACGTGACCTGACTGCGCCCACCCGCTTCGCTTGGTGCCGCGTGAGAATGAAATCAAAGTCGTTAGGGGCACCCTTACGCATCGCATAGTCGCGAAGCTCAGCACCCGAAACCCCCGCTGCTGCGCCCAGCTCGGCCCAAAACGCCGGATTATCGGGAGGGCCCTTGGTTCTGCCGTCGATTCCCAATACAACCGCGTCGACCGATTCGGCCAAAAGCCGAAGGTTCGCATCAAAGATGTCACCCCGACGTGCGCGGACAACGTCTTCAGCCCAGAGCCGGTCTACCTCAGCCGCCCTGGCCAAGATGGCGCCGCGCCCGAACCATTGCACGCGAAACTGATTGGCGACGACCGCCGCAAACGCAAACGCGAGAAAGATCGCCGGGATCCAAAACCCGGCGGATCCTTCCTCTGACCTCGGTCTGCCGTGCTTAGTCGTGCCTTTCATCGGATGCAAGATAAGACGGTACGAACCCGTTCAGTGCCGCCCACGTTTGAACACGTTCTGCGCTTTGAAGCCGATCGACTACTCTCCTTAACCCCGCAAGGTCCGTTTGAGCTTTTTGCGCCCTCGTGGTTGCGGTGTTTGCGTCTCGGCGTGCCTCTTCGAACATGTATTGACACACACCCGCCGACACACCAAACGAAACAAAAGAGATGAGCGCTAGGTTGGTGGTGAAGCGGGCGGCAAGAGCAAGCCGTGAAACTCTTTGCCGTGGCCTCGTCCGCTGCTTTGTTCGGGGCTGCGGTGAATCCACAACCGGGTCGAAGTCCGGAAGCGTTCGTTCTCGCAGCGCGATCCGGCTACGCGGTTCTAAGATTGCGCTCATGATTTACCTCTCTCTAAAGTCCGAAGGCGCGCACTGCGGGCATTCGGGTTGGTTTGAATTTCTTGATCGGTGGGGCGGAGTGGCTTCTTCGTAAGAATTATAAAATCGCCGCCCTTTGCTAAATTGCGAAAAGCATTTTTGGCAGCGGCGTCCTCGCCCGAGTGATACGAAAGCGTTGCAATGCGCCCACCAGGCGCAAGGCAGCCTGCAATTTCGGCTACGGTTTCCTCCAAATCTTCCAACTCACGGTTAACGGCAATTCGAACTGCCTGAAATGTGCGCGTAGCCGGATGAACGCGTTTATCGCGCTTTGCCGCTGGAATGGCCGAATACACGGCATCTACTAAATCTGAAGTTGTTTTCATCCTTCCCTCTTTTCTTCGGGCAACGATGCGTTTTGCGATCGGTCCCGACCAAAGTTCCCCGCCGAACTCGCGAATCACTCGGGTTATCTCGCCCTCGGATGCGCGGTTCAGCCATGCTGCCGCCGTCTCTTTCGTCGAGCGATCCATCCGCATGTCCAGCGGCGCATCGCCTTGAAAGGAAAAGCCGCGCGAAGCGTCTTCGAAATGCTGAAGGTTGACTCCGAAATCAAGGAGCACCTTGTCGACACCTTTCGGTCGATGCTCACCGACCCAATTCGACACGCTCCGATAATCGGCATTTACAAATGTTTTGCCGATTACGACGCTTTCCAAATTCTTTTCTGCCATCCTTAGCATCTCTTCATCCCAGTCGAAAGCGATTAATTCGCCTTCTGTTCCCGCCGCTTCGGCCATTGCTTCCGCATGCCCTCCGTGGCCCACCGTCCCATCGACGACCGTGTCGCCTTTTTGCACATCGAGAAGTTGCAAAACTTCAGCGAGCATCGCGGGACGATGACGTCTCACGATTCCACGCTTCTTAGAGCAACTGCGAGTTTACGGTGGCGTTGATCGCCATCTCTCGCATTTCTTCGGCTTTCGCTTTCACGTCGGCCGCAAACTTCTGGTGCGCTTTCTTGGGCCAGATCTCGACCCGATCCACTCCGCCCACAACCACGACTTCGCCCTTCAGCTGCAGTTCGTCGCGAAACCTCTGAGGAATCACGAATCGCCCCTGGGCATCACAACGCATGTCGTCTTCTGCCATCGCGCCCGATTGCCTCGTGGCAATCACGCGATCCAGATCTCCTGCCGGCTTCGCCAGCATTTCCGCTAGCCGCTCCTCCCAGACCGCCGACGGAAATAGCACGAGGCATCCGAGCGGGTTCTGGTAAGCGACGAATTTCATCCCCAGACGGTCCTGCTTTTTTTGGCTAAGCCTTAGCCTCCCCTTGTCATCGACCGTTGCATCCTCGGTCCCTACAAGAGGCGAGTAGGCCATACGTAAGCTGGCCGTCATTTGCGCCGTCTCCATCATTGGGATAAATCCGGCCGGCAAAGCTTCCATGCCTCACCGGCCGCCAAAACGGGTATCAAACCCTCCGTGGTCTGAATCATCCACCCGATGTCCATTATATAAACGAAACGACGAGAAAAGGGATCAAATTTTGGGACAAATATGGGATAAATTCGGAAATCGTCGCGCTTGTTCACATATAGTGAGACAAGTACGTAGACGTCTATCTACGGCCGTTGGAATGATTTATGGGTGAGGCGATGAAAACCTCAAATTCGCCGACCTGGAACAATCTCTGGAAATCGCCGAAGGAGCTTGGAAGGCCGCGCAGATCCTGCTCCAATCGATTGTCGCGGGTGATCACTATTACCGGTTCGCGGCTGATGACGGCCCGGAGACCGAACAGATCCTCGACGGCCTCAGTGTTCCGGCCAATCATCCACTGCATGCTGGGATGGGAGGTCTTGCCTCTCGCCCTCTCACCCCCGGTGCGGTACTCGACAATCCTGCGCTTGTCGTTGACCAAGCTTCGTGCAACGGTATAGGAATCCTCGTGAGTGGCCGACCAGTAGATCCGCGGCCCGGCGGCCACCAGGCCCGACGCCAACGCACCTATTGCTGCGAACCCGATTGTTGTTGGATGCCAGCCTTGCAGTCTCCCATTGACACATGTGGTTGCTCCCCCGAGCGCCATACCTCCGAATACAACGAGAATTCGATATCGATCATCGGCGAAACCCAAGCCGACGAGCAACACCGTAAGTGCAAGCATGCAGACGAAGCAGGCCGCAATGACTCTCGGCCGCTCGCGCTCCAGGTAGTTGTCGATTAGGATCGCCAACGCGGGGAAGATCGGCAGGATGTAGTGCGGCAGCTTCGTGCCCGCGACGCTGAAAAGAACGAACACGATCAGCGCGAAAGCCCACAGGTATTGCTCGAGTTCGCCCTCGCGCCCGCGCCATGCGCCCACAAGTGAGAGCGAAAACGGCAACAGACCGACCAAAACGACTGGGATGTAAAGCCAAAATGGCCCGGCGTGAACGACGTCGGCGCCGGCGAGCCTCCCGAGGTTCTGCTTGATCAGAAACTCGTCGACAAACGCTGGCGACCGCATCGCTGCCAGCACGTACCAGGGTGCCGCGATCACCAGGAACAGCGCAACACCTGCCAACTTCCAGGCGTGGACCATGGGTTTACTCCGCTCATGATCGGGGGGCCATTCCGTACGCCACCGGCAGTAAACGCCCAACAACCCGAAAACGACGAGCGGCATCGGCCCCTTTGCAAGCACCGCAACCGCCAACCCAACCCCGGCCGCGACAAACCAACGCGGGTCTTCCCTACTCTTCCAAAATGCGAAGAGCGCGGCGGTCATTCCGAACACAAGGAACGGATCCGGCATGAACATCCGCCCAACTCCCATAAACAGCACCGAGACAGATAGGATCATCACGGGGCCGATCCGCTTGGTGAACAGGGCCACGAGGGCCAGGGTGCCGATGGTTGCCAAGATGCTCGGCAATCGTAACGCAACCACACCCTCAGCTCCCGCGAGATCGGCCAGCCACGCAGTCCAGTAGAAAAGGATCGGTTTCTCGAAGAACGGCACGCCTCGATACGTCGGCACGACCCAGTCGCCCCGCTCCTGCATCTCCATCAGCGCAACCGCGTACAGACCCTCGTCCAGGTCGAACGGCCCGTAGCTCCAAAACCCCCAAAAACACGCGAGGACGAACAATCCCAATGCCGGCCACGCCCATCGCTGCATGGCCAGATATTACACGTCACGTAGAATAGGAGCGCATGAGCGGAATCGGCAACCGCATTTTTGGAATCGAAACCGAGTTCGGGTGCTTGACTACCGACCCCGACGCGGTCGGCTACGAAGAAATCGTAGAGCGTGCAAAGGACCACGTATTCTACAAAATGAAGCTCGGCGCGATCGACCGTCATCCTCGCGACGAGGCGTTCGAGCCCGCCTACAGCGGCGGCTTCCTCATTAATGGCGGGAGGCTCTATGTGGACGCCGTCGGCAGCCATGAGGAATACGCGACCGCAGAATGCCGCAGCTTCCGCGATCTAATCGCTAACGACCGCGCGGGCCAACGAATCCTCATGCGCGCACTCCATGAACTCGACCTTGCCGAGTCATGTAGCTTTTACAACAACTCTGTAGACCATTTTGGCGGCCATACCTTCGGCTGTCATGAAAACTATATGATTCGTTCGAACGATAACTTCTTGAATGAATCCGTGCAGGATATTTATCCTTTTTTAGTGACACGCCAGATTTACGCAGGAGTCGGCCGTGTGGGAGGGCACGTTATCGATTATGCCGGAGCGCGCCCGAATCACAGGGACATGACGCGCAATCCAGTCGACTACATTTGGGTAAGCAACATCTATGCCGTCAGCCCAGACGCCACGCAGCGCTACCAATTAAGTCAGCGCGCCGACCACATCATTAAAGCGATCGCGAGCCGCGTGCGATTCAATCGTGCCCTTATTAATCCTAAATGGGAGGCATTCTACGGTAATCAGAATACGACGCGTTTACACTTATTGTTCGGCGAATCGAACCAGATGGAGTATGCCTATGCTCTCAAAGTGGGTACCACATGCTTGGTCCTTGATCTTGCAGAAGAGGGCCTGATCCCGGCGAGGCTTCGTCTCGACGACCCGCTCGTTGCCCTCCGAGAAGTGAGCCGAGATGAAACCTATCAATGGGTAGTGACCCTCGAAACTGGGAAGACAATTCGATCGGTCGATTTGCATCGCGAGTACCTTACGCTTGCGCACACCTTCGAGGGACGAGATGAGGAAACGGATTGGACGCTCCGCGAATGGGAGGCAACGTTGGACGCCCTTGAGAAAGACCCAATGTCGTTGGGCGACCGACTCGATTGGGTGGCGAAACTAAAGCTCGTCGAAATGTATCGCGAAGCCGAGGGCCTCGAATGGGGTGATGATGCCCTGCACTCGATCGACCTGGAGTATCACAACATCGACCCTGAAAAGAGCCTTTACCAAGGCATTGTAGAAACGCAAGCCGTAAAACGAGTTATTAGCGATACTGAGATTGCAGCCGCAATGTCCGACTCGCCAAAGGACACGCGAGCGTACGGTCGGTCGCATCTTGTTCGGTGGCTCGTTCGACGCAATTCGCCGGCGGCTTATTGGGTTGATTGGGACGCCGTTTATCTGGATCGCCAAACGGTCGTAGAGTTGACTGACCCGATGAACAATTATAAGGAGCTGACAGACATGGAATTTTTCAAATAAAAATAGCCGTCGCAAGAAATGCGACGGCTCACCCTACCGCGCCTTACTGCTGGGACAGCGATTGGTACAACATGAACGTATTGCCGTCCGGATCGAAAAACGTGCAGAGCCTCACCATCTCAGGAATCGTCATGGTCTCTCCGTCGAACTTCACATCTTTCGCCTCTAATTCCTTGCGGGCATGATCGATGTCCTTCACGCCAAAGACCATCGTCGATCCTCCGCCTACCTTCACGGCCTCGACCTGCGAGAGCCCGATGCCTACACCGCTGGTGGGTGTTTTCAATTCGCACCAACCCATTTCCTCGAGTTTGTATTCCAGCTCGAATCCGAGCACGTCCTCGAACCATGCGATCGACGCGTTGAGGTTGGTGACCCCGAGAGTGCACGTAAGGCCCCCGTCGTAGCCGAGTTGCCCGGCGCGGCTTCCCAATGCTTGCAATGTTAGTGTTGCCATTTTCGTTCTTTCTCCTTGCAGTCGCGTTCGCGGCTTGCGTTTACAAAGTATACCAAGTATACTATATGCATCAACAGAATGCACATCGTGAGGGGCGATTTCGGAGCCCTCTTCCATAGAAAGTGGTCGATTCTCATCTTGGCAGAGCTCTATCGCCAGGGCGGATCCAAGTTCGTTACGCTGCAGAACCGGCTTGGCGTCGGCCCCTCAGCGCTGCGGCAAACACTTGCCTTTCTCGTCGAGCAAGAAGTCGTTGTGAGCAATCCGGGCTATGGTCATCCCATGCGGCCCGAGTACGTGCTAACCGATCAGGGCAAGCCCCTCGGTGCCAAATGCAAGACTCTGATCGACGCGGTGGATGACAAGAAGGTCATTCGCCTGCTGCTCATGAAATGGGCATTGCCGACCCTTCTTTCAATCTCGAAGGGTAACCGGAAGTTCTCCGAGCTGCGCGCTTCCCTGTCGTCTATCACGGCGCGGGCCTTGACCCTATTTCTCAAAGAGGGTGAGGCCGCCGGAGTCGTGGTTCGCAATGTGATCTCCGACTATCCACCCGCAGCCGAATACAGATTATCGAAGCGTGCCGCAAGTCTAGTGCCTCTGCTTCAGAATCTTGCAAATTATCCTTAGCATGGCTAATTAGTTATGCTAAACTTCGCGCCGTGAAGTTTTCTTACATTTTTGCGGTCATCGCGCTCGCATGCCTGACACTGACCGCGTCTGCACATCGACGTCATTTCGCGTATACCTACGACTGGTTTACGCCGCACCAAGGAGAGAAAGAGTTCGAAGTCTATTGGACGGACACAGAGGGTCACCCTGCTCAGATTCAACTCGAGCTTGAGTACGGAATTACCGACCGCTGGATGGTCGCCCCATACCTCGTGTTCGACAACTCGGAGGGCGACTTCGACTACGCCGGTTGGAAAGTCGAAACCAAATACCGGCTGGGAGAGCAAGCATTCAACCGGATCTTGCCCGCTCTTTATCTGGAGCTGAAAAAAGGCGAAGGCGAGGACGAGGTGATCGAAGGCAAATTCATAACGACGTACCTTTGGCAGAACGGCACCGTCTGGTCGG